>USDT01000005.1 GCA_900553465.1 uncultured Prevotella sp. | reverse complement strand
TTATTTACCGCCAAAGCCGCTTAGGCTTGGCTAATTTTTAACGAACTATTGTATAAAGTAAAAAAGACATACGCAAATATAAATAATGTATTCGTAAAAATCATCACATAAATGATGTATTTCTTAATCCCATGTTCATTTTATCCGCATATCTCATTCATATATATCTTTGAAAATATCACTTCGCATATATTGTCACGAAAGCCCTCCGGAGTTTTCAGGCGTCACTTTCTGTCGTTGTAAAAAATTACAGGTAAGCCGGACTACCGTGCAGAACGTATAACTGTTTCTATCACATTCCGATTTTAAACCTTCAAAATAAAATATCATATATACATACAGAAAGCAAAGATACATCAGATAATAATAACAAAAATAGAGCACGAGAGAGCTTAAATACACATTTTTTAAATGTGTTAATTTGGCTGGCTATCAAAAAGTTATTACTTTTGCGATTTGAAATTTCACAATTTATTATTACTATATTATGAGTTTGAAAATTGTTGTACTTGCCAAGCAAGTACCCGACACGAGAAACGTGGGCAAGGATGCCATGACTGCTGAAGGAACAGTCAACCGTTCGGCGCTGCCCGCAATCTTCAATCCGGAGGATCTGAATGCACTTGAGCAGGCTCTGCGTCTGAAAGAGCAGAACCCGGGTTCTACCGTAGGAATACTGACCATGGGCCCTCCCCGCGCTGCTGAAATCATACGTCAGGGACTCTATCGCGGAGCTGATACAGGATGGCTGCTGACCGACCGTCTTTTTGCCGGAGCTGACACACTCGCCACATCTTATGCCCTTGCAACGGCCATAAAGAAAATTGGCGATGTTGACATCGTTATCGGAGGCCGCCAGGCTATCGACGGCGACACCGCACAGGTTGGTCCGCAGGTGGCACAGAAGCTGGGCCTCTCACAGGTAACTTACGCAGAGGAAATACTGAAATGCGAAGACGGTAAGCTCACAATACGCCGCCACATCGACGGAGGCGTGGAGACTGTCGAGGCACCGATGCCTCTCGTCGTGACAGTAACGGGAAGCGCAGACCCGTGCCGTCCGTGCAACGCAAAACTGATGATGAAATACAAGCGCGCCACAGCGCCGATGGAACGTACCGCCGACAACAAATACAACTATCTGTATGAGGAGCGGCCTTATCTCACTCTGAACCAATGGTCTGTGGCCGACGTTGACGGTGATCCGGCTCAATGCGGACTCAGCGGCTCGCCTACAAAGGTGAAGGCCGTGAAGAACATTGTGTTCCAGGCTAAGGAAAGCAAAACACTGAGCAGCAGCGACACCGACATCGAAGGACTGGTGAAGGAACTGCTGGAAGAGAAAATTATAGGATAATATTCATCCGAAGCAGTAAAAAATAAAAGCTGCACGGCATACGGCAATACGGAAGACGCCGGATGCGCAGCTCAAAAGACAAACAAGAATATATGAACAACGTATTTGTATATTGCGAGATAGAAGGCACAACAGTAGCCGAAGTATCTCAGGAATTGCTCACCAAAGGCCGCAAGCTGGCCGACAAACTCGGTGTGGAACTCCATGCCGTAGTTGCTGGCACAGGAATCAAGGGCGAGGTGGAGCAGCAGATTCTGCCCTACGGTGTTGACAAACTCTTTGTTTTCGACGCCGAAGGTCTGTTCCCGTACACATCAGCACCTCATACAGACATTCTGGTGAACCTCTTCAAAGAAGAGCAACCGCAAATAGCGCTCATGGGCGCAACCGTAATAGGCCGCGACCTCGGCCCGAGAGTTTCCTCATCTCTGACAAGCGGACTGACCGCAGACTGCACACAGCTCGAGATAGGCGACTATGACGCCAAGGTGAAAGTGAACGGTGAGATGGTAAGCAAGCACTATGACAACCTGCTCTATCAAATCCGTCCGGCATTCGGAGGCAACATCGTGGCAACCATTGTCAACCCTGACCACCGCCCACAGATGGCTACCGTGCGCAGCGGAGTGATGCAGAAAGCTCTCTACGAGGGCAAGGCAAAAGAGGAAGTGGTTTATCCGGAAGTGGCAAAATATGTTTCTCCAGAGGCTTTCGTAGTGAAAGTGCTCGACCGCCACGTGGAAGCTGCAAAGCACAATCTCAAAGGTGCGCCAATCGTTGTGGCCGGAGGCTACGGCGTAGGAAGCAAAGAGAACTTCGACATGCTCTTCAAACTGGCAAAGGAACTCCACGGTGAGGTTGGCGCAAGCCGTGCCGCTGTGGACGCAGGATGGATCGACCACGACCGTCAGATCGGTCAGACCGGTGTGACAGTACATCCGAAAGTGTACATCGCATGCGGTATCTCAGGACAGATTCAGCACATCGCCGGCATGCAGGACTCAGGCATCATCATCTCTATCAACAGCGATCCTGACGCTCCTATCAACAAGATTGCCGACTACGTGATCAATGGTACCGTTGAGGAAGTCGTTCCTAAATTAATCAAATATTACAAACAGAACAGCAAGTAAACAAAATGGCTAATTATTATACAGATCATCCGGAGTTCGACTTCTATCTCAATCATCCTGAGATGAAGCGTGTTGTCGAGCTCAAGGAGCGCAACTTCGAAGACAAGGACAAGTATGAGGACGCGCCAGTTGACCACGACGACGCCATCGAGAACTACAAGAACGTGCTCGAGATAACAGGCGACATCGCAGCAAACATTATCGAACCCAACAGTGAGGACGTAGACCTCGAAGGACCGCATCTCGTGGACGGACGCATGCACTACGCATCAAAGACATACGAGAACCTCGACGCCACACGCAAGGCAGGACTGTGGGGCATCTCAATGCCGCGCCGTTACGGCGGTCTGAACATGCCGATCACTCCCTACTCTATGGCTTCGGAGATTATCTCTGCCGCAGATGCCGGTTTCCAGAACATCTGGTCACTGCAGGATTGTATCGAGACTCTCTATGAGTTCGGCAGTGAAGAGCAGCGCCAGAAATACATTCCGCGCGTTTGTGCAGGCGAGACCATGAGTATGGACCTCACTGAACCGGACGCCGGTTCCGACCTGCAGCGCGTAATGCTCAAGGCTACATACAGCGAGAAAGACGGCTGCTGGCTGCTCAACGGTGTGAAACGATTCATCACCAACGGCGACTCTGACATACACCTCGTGCTCGCACGTTCTGAGGAAGGTACACACGACGGCCGCGGACTGTCAATGTTTATCTACGACAAGAACCAGGGCGGCGTGACAGTACGCCACATAGAGCACAAGTTGGGAATCCACGGTTCACCGACATGTGAGCTTGTTTACAAAAACGCAAAGGCAGAACTGTGCGGAAGTACACGTATGGGTCTTATCAAATATGTGATGGCTCTGATGAACGGAGCACGTCTGGGCATCGCCGCTCAGTCGGTAGGTGTGAGCCAGGCTGCCTACAACGAGGCTCTCTCATACGCTAAGGACCGTAAGCAGTTCGACACTGCCATCATCAAGTTCCCGGCTGTTTACGACATGCTCTCACGCATGAAGGCAAAGCTCGACGCAGGTCGCAGCATACTGTATCAGACAGCAAGATACGTCGACATATACAAAGCCCTCGACGACATAGCACGCGAGCGCAAGCTCACAGCCGAAGAGCGTCAGGAGCAGAAGAAATATGCACGCCTCGCCGATGCCTTCACTCCGCTGGCAAAGGGTATGAACTCCGAGTACGCCAACCAGAACGCATACGACGCAATACAGGTTCACGGCGGTTCAGGATTCATCATGGAGTACAAGTGTCAGCGTCTTTACCGCGACGCACGCATCTTCTCCATCTATGAAGGAACAACACAGCTCCAGGTGGTTGCCGCAATACGCTACATCACCAACGGCACATACATGGGCATGATAAAGGATATGCTGGAGCACGAGGTTGCCGACAGCATGAAGGCACTCAAGGTGCGCGTGGCTCTCATGGCTGAGAAACTGGAAGACGCTGTGAACGCCGTGAAGGAAGCCGGAAGCCAGGAACTGCAGGACTTCGTGGCACGCCGTCTGTACGAAATGACAGCCGACACCATCATGTCGCTGCTCATCCTCGACGACGCTACACGTTCTCCGGAACTCTTCGAGAAGAGCGCCAACGTGTATGTACGCTATGCAGAGGCTGAGGTAAACGCTCACCACTCGTTCATAAAGAACCTGCGCGTAGAAGACGTAGAATATTATCGTCAGGCAGAAAAAGAGGCTGAGGCTGAAGCATAAGCCCGGACAACAATACAAGAAAGAGCCGCTTTCCCGTCCGAATGAGGAAAGCGGCTCTTTTATTTGTGTATAACGGTTTTCTTATTTTTATATGATTGACCGGCTGTTTTCACGTACCGGCGCAATCATTTATATATAGCGACTCTATAATTATCATATGAGCGCTCAGCTGCTTTCATGCAGCAGCCCGGCTGTTTTACGCATACCGGCTCACACATAACATGAATATGTGAAGCCAAACACGCAATATGATTGCATGAAAAGATGCCCGCGCCACAACGCCGGGCATCATCAATTATTATGACTGTTTCTCTTCCTCAGCCTTCTGTTTTCTCAGCATCTCGGCTTCTGCCAACATATCAGTGCCAAGGTGAGTCACGCGCTCACGCTCCATACGCTCTCTCACCTCTTTCGGTTTGGTGGCATAGACAATCATTCTTATCGACTCGTCGTAGGTGACATAGTTCCACAACCAGTTGAGAAGCACCATGAGCTTGTTGCGTATGCCAAGGATGGAGCGCAAATGAACCACAAGCCACAGCACCCATGCAAAGAAACCCTGCGAGTGGAACTTGCCTATCTCGGCCACAGCCTTATTACGTCCCACTGTAGCCATGGATCCGAGGTTGTTGTATCTGAACGGTACGAGAGTATTCTCTTCGCCTGCCGCTATCTTCTTTATGTTACGTGCAAGATTTCTTGCCTGCTGTATTGCCACCTGCGCGAGCTGCGGATGACCGCCGGGATAGGCCGGATCTGTTGTCTGCAGACACTGGTCGCCGATGGCAAACACACCGTCCATGCCCTTCACACGGTTGTACTCATCCACAATGATGCGCTGTCCGCGTCCGAGATGATCGCCGTCTATACCGGTGACGGTGTTGGCTCTGACACCCGAAACCCATATGAACGTACGTGTAGGAATCTCCATTCCGTCTTTCATCACAACCTTACGGTCACGATAGTCGGTCACCATCTTGCCGAGACAAACCTCCACGCCCATGCCCTCGAGGAACTCTTTTGCCTTCTGCGACGAGTCCTGCGACATGCCGGCAAGCAGACGGTCGCCGGCCTCGATGAGATAGATGTGCATCAGCGAAGCGTCCATGTCAGGATAGTCGTAAGGCAACACGTAGCGCTTCATCTGCGAGAGAGCACCCGCAATCTCCACACCGGTGGCACCGCCACCTACAATCACCACATTGAGCAGCTCCTGACGCTCCTCCTCTGTGGCACACGTCAGTGCACGCTCCAGATTGCTCAGCAGCGCGTTGCGCAGTCCCATGGCTTCCGCCACGGTCTTCATAGGCATTGCCTCATCGGCTATATTGCTGTTTCCGAAGAAGTTGCTTGTAGTACCGGCAGCAAATACAAGATAGTCATACTCCATCTTTCCGATAGAAGTCTGGATGATTTTCTTCTCCGGAAAGACGGCACGCACCTCTGCCATACGGAAATAGAAGTCGTCCTTACCGCGGAATATCTTTCTGAAGGGGAACGATATGTGTCCGGGTTCGATGCCGGCCGAGGCCACCTGATATATCAGTGGCGGGAACTGATGATAGTTGTTCCTGTCCACCAGAACCACCTGCAGGCCAGAGTTGCGCAGCTCCATGGCAAGGCGCAGTCCTCCGAATCCTCCTCCGACAATCACAATACGTTTTTTCTCGTTTCTCTGAATATTGACACTCATAACACTTGACGTTTAAAGTTTTTCCATCCCGACACACACGGCCGGACTGTATTTTCTATGTTTCGATGGTGCAAAGATACGGATAAAATATGGTTTCTCCCAGCCCCGCGACAAAAAAACGGCCCTGCGACATGACAATGTGCCGTCAGAAACAGAAACTTTGCGACAATACTGAAAATAATTCTCAATCGATGTAGTTTTTTGTGTTACCTTTGCGTCTAACTTGCAGTAATGTTCAAATATAACCAAATGGAAGTATCAGAAAAAGAATTCGAACGTATAGTCAGGCAGCACAAAAGCACCATATACACCGTGTGCTACATGTTCGCCGACAACGCCGAAGACGCCGACGACATGTTTCAGGAAGTGCTGCTGAACGTATGGAACGGACTCGGACAGTTCAGACAGTCGAGCGATATGTCCACATGGATATGGCGTGTGAGCCTGAACACGTGCATAAGCAGCGACAGGAAACGCAAGCGGAAACCCACTGTGAGGCTGGCAATGGAGGCCAACCTTTATGAGGACAACGACGACGACACGCGGCAGATACGCATGCTGCGCGACCGCATCCACCGCCTCAAACCATTCGACCGCGCCATAGTGCTGCTGTGGCTCGAGAATCTCAGCTATGAGGAAATAGGCGACATAGTGGGCATCACGGCCAAGAACGTGTCGGTGAGACTGTTCCGCATACGCCAGGAACTAAAACAAATGTCCAACAACTAAAACTGCAAGAAGATGGAAAACAACAACGAACTGGAAATGATGCGCGCACAGGTAGCGCTGCTCAAGGAGAAGCTCGACAAGGAGCAGATGGTGAGCGAGAAGATGCTGCGCTCCATAATAAAGAAGACTGTCAGAAAACTGACACGCGAACGTATGTTGTCATTGGTTTTCATTCTCATTTTCATACCATTCCTTATATATGTGCTCGTAACAGAATTTAACATGTCGATGGTCTTCGCTTTTGTTTTCGGACTGTATATGATTGCGGCAATGGCATACACATTATATGCGGAACGCGGACTTAACAACAAGACTGTGGGCACCGACAGGCTTGTGGATACGGGCCGCAGACTGATACGTCTGAAACGCCTTCAAGCCAGATGGCTTCGCATAAGCATCCCTATCTCGGTGATACTTCTTACATGGATGTATCTCGAAGTGACTCCAGAATTATCCTACAGCATTCCATTCTATCGTGGGTGCGGCTTTGGCGCAGTCTTTGGAGGAGTCATAGCAGCGATCATATACATGAAAAGACGGCGCGAACTGAAGGAATGTATTCGGCAGATAGAGGACCTGACGGGTGAGAAACTCGACTGACAGCAACTACCACAATATAGCAAGAGACAAGACGTCACCGGCCCGCAGCACTACACCAACGTCGCTGCGGGCCGGTGTTTTATTGTAGCCTGTACGTCGTGGAACTATAGCACAGGTTCTGCTGAAATTCCATTGAGACCGGTTTTATTTATGAATAACCACGGAATGAAGCAAAAGTTCCGGACAACGCAGGGTATTATGAGCAGTGGCGGAACGTCTGCTGAGATAACAACAAACAGACGCTGCCACCGCCGGTAAATACACACCACAATAAGTACGCATGTCTCCCGCGTGTCTGTTCACGCGTAATGCAGGCGTTTTTCAAGAAAACCCGGGCGGCGTACTTACAGATTTTCTTGACTTTTTTTTGACAAAATAAAATCGCAAAAGAGGCGTGAAGAAATGTTAAATCACGACTTATAAAGGCCGGTTCAGGCCGTACCGCATTACCATATATCCTGTAGTGTAATCCGGAATCATTAATCCGACATTCCGATTATGCCCGTTTCAGGGTCTGGTTATGCCTGTTTTAGGGTGTGTTATGGTGCATTTGAGGGCATGAAACGGGCCATATCACGTGCTGAAACGGTGCATTTCGTATGACGGAAAAATCACTTCTGAATGTAAGTCGTTGGAATCCAACAGTTTGTACACGGCTTTCATTTCTCGCGTATTTGCGTCCGAAGGAAAGTCTGCGTGCAAATACGCACTGGATTTTTGGGGTAGAACTGAAAACTCAGACGGAAAAACCGCAGGATGCTGAAAATCTGAAAGTGGCCCATATTGTTTTCCTTCAACAGAGGGCAACGCAGCCTATAAGGTATTGATACCGCAGTTTTCTATTGCGACCTGTCTCCGTTGAATTTACGCCGAGCCATTGCCCATCCGTGATTGGAGCCACGGCTCAGAGGCGCTGATATATCTTCAGGCCGAAATCGTCCACAATGGCGTAGATGTATTCCATTATTTCGGCGAGATGATGCTCATAAGGTTTCCAGTCCTTCTGCTTCAGAAAGAAGTAAAACTCCATGGGCAGACCGGTGCTTGTGGCCTCGAGCTGGCGCACGAAGAACATCATATCGCTGTTCACATCGTCGCGCCCGGCTATCCAGCGTTCCACATATCGGCGGAAGAGCGTCATGTTGACAACCTCGCCCTTCATCTCCGTCTCCCTCATGCCGTACTTATGCGCCAGCCTCTGTTTCATCTGGTCGTCGGCCAGACGTACGCTGCGGAAGTCGAAATACACCATGCGTTTCACCCTTCGTCCGCCTCCGTTGCGCATCGACATCCAGTTCTGGAACGAACCGTCTACAAGCGTCAGCGGCGAGACGGTGAGTATGGTGTTGTCGAAGTTGCGCACCTTCACCGTTGTGAGCGTTATGTCTTCCACTATGCCGTTCACCTCGGTCTTGGGCACTGTTATCCAGTCGCCCTTGTGCAACATGTCGTTGCTCGTCAGGCGCACGCCCGCCACAAGACCCGTTATGGTGTCCTTGAACACGAGCATGAGTATGGCCGACGTGGCACCGAGACCGGCAAGGAGCGTCAGCGGACTGCGTCCTATAGCCACGGCCAGCATCACTATGACCGAAATAAATATGACTCCTATCTTCAGCACACCGCAGAAGGTGTGGAAATACTGCTGCAGGGCTGTGCGCCGCTCGCCCTCGAAACCCTTGAACGAATCGATGAAAGCAATGCCGAGACGCATAGACATGAGCACCACATAGAAGGCCGTGGCACGCGAAAGAATCTCCGGCACGGAACGGTAGACGGCAAACACATCGGGCAGAAACATCCACACGAACAGTCCGGGAATTATATGTGAGGCGGCACGGAGCGTTGCTTCGTTGAGCAGAATGTCGTCCCACTCCACCACGGTCTTCTCCGCTATGCGCACCATGAGCGGCACTATGAATCTGTGACACAGAAGATAGATGACACACGCGGCTCCGAGCACAAGCAGGGCCAGAGCCATGCGGCTTACGAACGTGAGCATCTCGCCGGACAATCCGGTCTGTGCGAAAAGCAGTTCGGTCTGAATGACAATGTCGTACATAGTTCTTTACTGGATGTTATGTCGTCAGGGCTGGCACAACGTCTGGCACACACGGTCCTGAAAGGCGCGCGCGTCGCGGCTGTGTCTCACTCCCTGGTTTATTATGGCAAAGGCCAGACGGTGGCCGTTGGGCGCCATGCAGTAGCCGGCAAGGCTGCTCACACCCGTCAGAGAACCGGTCTTTGCATACACGTTGCCACGTGTGAACGGGCCGTGCATACGGTTCTTGAGTGTGCCGTCAACGCCTGCCTGCGGCAGCGAAGGATGCAAGTGCAGATATATGTTATTGTTCTTGAATGCGTAGCGCAGCAGTTTTATCTCCAGCTCGGCCGTCACATAATTGTAGAGCGACAGCCCAGAGCCGTCGGCAATGGAATACTGCGAGGCGTCAAGACCTACTTTCTCTATGAGCCTGTTTATCACCATGCGCGCACTGCGGGCCGTGGCCGGATGATTGCCGGTGCTGGCCGCGAGCTGATAGAACATCGATTCGGCATACAGATTGTCGCTCTCCTTCATCATGTTCATGAGTATCTGGTCCATTGTATGGAAACGCCGGCAGATGCAGAAAGCGTCGCCCGGCTTCATGGCCTCCGACACTGTGCCCTCCACCACGATGCCATACTCGCGCAGTTCCTCGGCAAAACGCGTCATGAAGTTGTCCTTGCGGCTTATGAGCAACGGCGACAGCACGGGATTGTCGTCGTCCCAGCACCAGCCCTTTCCAAGACGTGCGGTGTCCTTCATGGTCTTGTCGGCATAGAGATTGCCGCGTATGGTATCAACGCCCATTTTGTGGATGCTCTCCACAAAGGCGCGGAGGTCGTCGGAATTGAACCGCGGATCGAATCCGCCCACACAATATACATTGCCGCGCAGCACACCGTCGGCCACCTGACCTGTGTAGCACAGCTCGGTCTTGAACTGATAGCTGCCGCCCAGCTTGTCGATGGCGGTGATGGCAGTGATGAGCTTCATGGTCGATGCGGGGCGCAGACGCTGGTGTTCGTTGTGACGGAATATGACCGAATCGTCATCGAGATCATACACCATAATGCCCACCTGGGAGGTCTCGAACATACGTGCGTCGAGCAGCGATGTCAGCGATTGCTGCACCGACTGCGGCCAGGGCAGCGACGGTATGACGGCCGACGCGGTGTCGGTGCGTATGGTGTCGGCGGCGCCTGACGCGTACTCGTCATCGTCGTCTACTATTTCCTGAGCATGAGCCGGTGTGAAAAACAACACCGGAATGAGAAGCAGATATAACAGTCGTTTCATTTTCTTTTTTAGGTAAGGTCTTTTATGTATCATGACAGGCACGTCCTGCACAACCGGCATTACGTCCATCGGTTCTTCAGCGCGGCATAGTCAGTCCTGAGCGGCATCTTGGACGGAGGACTGCCGTGCGGATTCCATGCGGCGGCGCAGTTCTTTCACAAATCCTTCTTCATTGCCGGGCTGCACTGCAATCACGCTTCCCGAGGCACACTCCACTGCAACATACGACCTGAGCAACAGACGTCCCTCCACACGATACACGCTGCGTATGTCGGTCAGAGACACCTCGCGGCGGCGTGCAAAACGTCCGCAGTCTATCAGCAGACGGCCGTCTGAGGTGAGCGTATAGATGGTGTGAACGGCACGCTCCACCGTGAGCGCGGCCAGCATCATCATGGCCAGGCCTACAAGGCCCGACTGAACATTGCGGTGCATGAGTGCCCAGAGTCCGACAATGGCAAACACCGCTACCACGACAAAGTCGCGGACACCTACACGTTTGTGAAATATCCTGTCCATAAAATTATCAATAGTCACAGGCACGCCGCATCGGGCGGACATGCCGCAAGCTCACCCGGCACGATAGGATTGGGGAAACGGCAACGGCGCACCCGGCACACAACACCACAACCGCACGCACCGCACACTGCGGAAAACGCACGGAAAGACGGCGGCCGTCCCCATACACGCGGGTACAACTTTTCCGTATGCAAAGTTATAAATAATTATTCAGACAGACGAAAAGCCACAAGCCCCTCTGCAACAACAAAATGACATAAAACGTAAATGAGTCCGACGGACGGCGTTATTTTATACTTTATTAGCAGAAAAACTGATTGAAAATGTTAAAACCATCATGAAATAAGATGCTGTTTTTAAAGTCTTGTACACCGTTCTTTTATTTTACTCGAGATTCAGAAGTTTCAGACATATCACGCAAAAACACTGTATGTCGGACTGTCATATGCGCATCGATTCATACACTCCCGCACGTCAGTCTGCAAAACAGCCAATATAGCGTTGCGGAACAGTACGTTTCATGCCCCGAAAAAGGCTTTATTAGGACATGAAAAAGGCATAATCGAGGCACGAAATAAGCTTTATTGAGGCATGAAATAGGCTTTATTGATACACGGAACAGGGTTTTCCGAAGTTCATCAGTAGGAAAGCGATACTACGGAGGACGCTCCGGGGCCGTTCCGGGCGGTGCAGAGCTTCGTCGGAAAACTGTCTCACAACACCGCAAGTGTTAAAGCCCGAAGAAGCATAGTATAAACTTTGTTAACACAGTCACATACACGCTTCCCAGTGCTTCCGGCACAGCACTCTGAACATGTGTCAATTTGTAAGTGACAATATGTCAATTTATGCCCAGCGAAGTGGACACACTTCGATTATTTTATGTATTTTTGCATAACATTCAAAACAAAAGAACATGGTTTTCAAATACGATTTTCTGATTATCGGTTCGGGAGTGGCCGGTATGAGCTACGCCCTGAAAGTGGCCCGAGCCAAGAAGGGCAAGGTGTGCATGATATGCAAGACCACGCTCGACGAAGCCAACACTTCGTTCGCACAGGGAGGAGTGGCCTCTGTCACCAACCTTGAAGTGGACAACTTCGAAAAACACATAGAGGACACAATGATTGCCGGCGACTACATAAGCGACCGCGCGGCTGTGGAGCAGGTGGTGAGAAACGCGCCTGCGCAGATAAAAGAACTCGTGAGCTGGGGTGTGAACTTCGACCGCGGGGACGACGGAACATTCGATCTGCACCGCGAAGGCGGACACTCGGAGTTCAGAATACTGCACCACTCCGACGACACGGGAGCCGAGATACAGCGCGGACTGATGGCCGCTGTGAGAGCCAATCCCGACATAGAGATAAAGGAAAACCATTTTGCGGTAGAGATAATCACGCAGCACCATCTGGGCGCACGCGTGACACGACGCACACCATACATCAACTGCTACGGTGCCTACGTGCTTAACCCCGACACACAGAAGGTGGACACATATCTGAGTAAGGTGACCGTAATGTGCACCGGCGGATGCGGCGCTGTGTACCAGACAACCACCAACCCGATAATAGCCACGGGCGACGGTGAGGCAATGGTGTACAGAGCCAAAGGCACTGTGAAGGACATGGAGTTCGTACAGTTCCACCCCACTGCACTTTATCATCCGGGCGAAACGCATCCGGCATTCCTCATAACCGAGGCCATGCGCGGATACGGCGGCATATTACGCCTGCCTGACGGTTCGTCGTTCATGGAGAAATATGACAAACGTCTCTCGCTGGCTCCGCGCGATATCGTGGCCAGAGCCATCGACAAGGAGATGAAGATACACGGTCTGGACCATGTGTGTCTGGACGTGACGCACAAGAACGCGGAGGAGACCAAACGTCACTTCCCGAACATCTACATGAAATGTAAGTCGATAGGCATCGACATAACCACCGACTACATACCCGTGCGACCGGCAGCCCACTACATGTGCGGAGGCATAAAGGTTGACCTGAACGGACAGTCGAGCATCGACAGACTGTATGCCATAGGCGAATGTTCGTGCACAGGACTGCACGGAGGAAACCGTCTGGCGAGCAACTCGCTCATAGAAGCCGTGGTATATGCCGACGCTGCGGCACGCCACTCACTGGCTCATGTGGATGAGTATGACTTCAACGACAAGGTACCGGAGTGGAACGACGAGGGCACAATGACCAACGAGGAGAAGGTACTCATAACACAGAGCGTGAAGGAAGTGGGCGAGATAATGAGCAACTACGTAGGCATCGTGCGCAGCGACCTGCGACTCAAGAGAGCGTGGGACCGTCTGGACCTGCTCTACGAAGAGACTGAGGCTTTGTTCAAACGTGTGAAAGCGAGCCGCGACATATGCGAACTGCGCAACATGATAAACGTGGGCTACCTCATAACACGCCAGGCCATAGAGCGCAAGGAGTGCCGCGGACTACACTTCACAACCGACTATCCGCTCCATGCCTACGACAAGAAATAAACAGGAAACACTCTAACACACATAAAAAGGAAAACCGGACACGCTCTCAGAAACGTGTCCGGTTTTATTTTTTCATATATTCCGGCCAAAGATAACACCTCCGACAAAATGCCTCGGCGCGTATCGTGCAGACCTTATATCAGTTCACGGCCTATCGGGTGAGCGAGAATTTCAGGCTGAGGCCGAAGTCCTGTGTGGTCGTAGGATAGCTGCTGCTGGCGAGCAGAGGAGTGTTTGTCTGGCAGTCATAGTAGAAACTCATGGATATGAGCTTCGACAACGTGTACTCGGCAGAGAACGACAGTTTGAAGGCATTGTTGCCACTGCTTGCCGCACTGGTCATGGATGCGATGTCGCGGCTTATGGACGCCTGCTTGCGATAGCTCAGATCGAGACGCAGACGCAAGTCGTTATTGGTACCCGAAGTGGTACGGGCGGTGGCTTGTGTGGTTGTCTTCTGATCATCGTCAGACTTCTTTCCCTTGTTCTTCACAAGCCGGTGGTTGCGTCCTCCGAACAGATTGAAGTTGTTGATGGTATATCCCATACCAAGCACCCAGTCGTTACTGGTGGCCTCGTTTATCTGTACACTCGTCATACTGAGGCTGAGCACGCGGGTGGTACGGTACTCAAGCTTTGCCGTAAGATTGTTCTCAAACGTAACATCTATACCGAGCAGCGGCGAGAACGACTCGTTGATGCTCACCGTTGACACGTTGTACATAGAGCTCGGAATCGGGTTTCCTGTGGTGGCATCGGTCACGAAGCCCAGTCCGTTCATATATTCCATGAAGGTGCTGTACGAACTGTATGAACCAACGGCGTAGATACTCTTGTATGCATGGTTGATGTTGACACTCTTGAATACGTCGCGGAACCACGGCAGACGCGTTAGTCCGCTGTAGCGTACCGACCAGTTGGGCAACAGACGGGCAAGCGACGGGAATATGTCGAGCGACGAACCGCCCATGCTGGTGTATGCCGAGAGGAAGGCAGGAATCATCACATCGGAGCTGTACTTGTTCACTCCTCCGTTCGCCGGATCGAATTTCTGGCCGGCAAGCGGTGTTCCGTCCGGATAGACGGCGTTGGCATAGCGTGCCTCGACACGCTGGCGGAAACCGTCGAGTGACTTGCAGAACTTCTCGAAAGTGGAAGAATGATAGCCGTTGTTTGCATTACCCGAACCTTCGAACGCACTTCCCAGCGACAGGGTTGTCATCGAGAAGGTTCCGCTCTGTGTGGTCGGATTGCCCTCATACATATATTGTATGCTCTTGGCAGTTGTCATGGTGCGGTTGGCATTGAGGTCTATCTTCAAATTCTTTATCGGTTCGAGCGTAGCGCGCAACTGCAGATCTTCCGTCTTGTTAGTGGTGGCTGGTGTGGCCACGGAGTCGTTCATGAGCAGCCATCCTTTGTCGCGAGCCTTGTCGATGTATGAGTCGTCGATAACACCGAACGCAAAATCGAGACCCGGAGACATGGCTCCCACACGACGTGTCTGGCCGAACGCGTCGCCAATCATAGGCATGAAGCCAGGCAGCGACATCGAGTACTGGTTGCGGTAGGATATGCCCACACTGCGCACCATCATCATAACGCGTGCCACACTCTGCATGGTGCGGTACCAACCTTTGTCCTCAAGCGGTTCCTTCGGCGTAACGGTGACTTTCACTTTGGTGAGCGAGTCAACCTTACTTGTTATCTTTATGCTGTTCTCGTCGATGCGTTTGTACTTCAGATCGAACACTTTGCCGTCGGCAGTCTTTGCAGACACAATGATGCGCTTGGTCTTCTTGCCGTGCGTGAGTTTCATCACACTGTCGGGACGCAGCACCACCTCACTCTCGAAACTGCGTTTGTTCTTAGGCAACTGCTTCTTGAGCTGGGCTGCCTTGTCGTCCTTTCCATCGGCGGTCTTGCCGTCTGCATCTTTCTTCGCCTTGTCGTCGTCCTTTTTCTTGTTCTTGTTGCGGGTGTTGTTTGCCGTACGCGCCGGTTCCTTATTGAACCTTTCGTTGGCTTTCTTCAGGAAAGGTATATGGTTGTAGAGTTTCTCCATATTGAACGTTCCGTTGAGATTGAGCGTTCTGTTGTTCGAAATAGTGTTGCCGAGCGATGTTCCATCCTCAAGCTCAGTACCTCTTACCCAGTTGTATGTCGCGTTGTAGCTGGCGTCAGAATTCACCCAGTCGAAAGCCGGAATGAGGTTGAGCGGCAACTGGTAGGACAAGGCGAACGACTGGTTGTAGTCCAACGGTGTTCCAAGATTCTTGATACTCGTCCACACGGAGTCTTTCCACGCCGAATAACGGTCAGGATACAATTCCTTGTTAACCGGTGTGTAAGGTTCTTCTATCTCGGCGTGCGTCGCACTCTGGAAATTCATGTGCAGGTTCTTCGTAAGGTCCCAGCGCAGCGTGAAGTCTCTGTTCCAAAGGAATTGCTGGCTGAACGTGAGCGGAAGTTCGGAGTCGCCCATGCTCTCCATGTCGCGTTCCTGCAACTCGTAGTAGCTACGCGTTATCTCAGTATTGAATCCGACGTTCTGCGGTAACCAGTTCAGACCGAAGCGACGAAGAATATCCAGCCACTTGCTCTTGTTCTTCATCTTCTTGAAAGGTTCGAAAGGCTTGTACACAGGTGTCCACGAATAGTTCATGGCTCCGCGCCAGTTGTCTTCTTTTTCGTAAACCGTTGTCTCACCACTCGAGAAGTTGTGGCTGTGGCTATAGGTCAAAGAGAAGTTCGCCGGATCGTAAGGCATTGGGTGACGTTTGTTCTGTATGCCCACTCTTACGTTGGAAAGAGAGAAGTTGGTGCTCGTTGTCTTTGTCACAGCGATGCTTTCCACCGAGTCGCGCTCGTGCTTGTTTAGTGCTTCAAGCGCATCGTCAAGTTCCATATCCGTATCAAGCGGATTGTATCTCGGACGTGTAAACTCTTTCGTTATAGAATAATACAACGGCGCACTTACCTTTGCTTTCTCCGGGAAGAACTTACCAAGCTCAATGTTAGCAGTGATGCTGTAGGTCTTGTAATCATCGGTTGAGCGCTGTGCCACACCGTCCTCAAGTCCTCCGAAACCATCACTGATATAGCGTCCCTGAACGTTCACCGAACCAAGATCGGACAACTGCACATTCAGATTGCCCTGTGCAGCCCATCCGCCTTCGTTGTTATATTCTCTCAGACGAAGTTCGTTGACCCATATTTCACCGCTCTTTATCTCGCCGGAATTATTGCGCACACCGATTATCATGGTCTTAACCTCACCCAAAGTAGGATTACCCATGACGCTGATCTTGTTTGCAGGCTTATCCTCATCGTATGCACTGAACACACGACTGTACGATGCCCGTCCTTCCGACTTGGCCTTATTGCGTTCCTTTTTCAAGGCGGTGAACACGTTGAGCGGGATGTCAAGCATATTCTCTTCGGGCCATACGGCTTCGCAATCGGCACGCGAATACTTGTCGTAATTATTGCCGTTAGGCGTAAGTTTCAACGGTATCTCGTATTCGTAATAATTGCTCTTATAGTCGCTTCCGAGGCGGATGAACACAGCCAGCTGGTCGTCCTTAAGGTTAGTGACGTTGGGTTCCATCATATTGGCGTGCACAAACATCTGCAAACGCTTGTATTGGCGCAGATCCAATGTTGTATTCTTATACACGGCCTTCGATTCGCCACTGCCCAGATCGGTCACAGTGAGTGCGAGCGACTGCTCGTTGTCCTCCACAAGCTGTGGCTGTGTCGGGTCCTGACCACGTGTTATGCCCGGCGGAAGCACATAGTTCACCGGTGTCTTGTCATTGTTCTCCTCGATGTTAACGGCACTCACGGAAATCTTGCCCTGCTGCGATGCCGAGTTGTCGAGGTTCTGATCGTAAACTCTCCATTCGCCACGCACAAGGTCGAGAGAACCGAATCGCAGAATGATAGGATGCTTGAAGCCAGTCATGAACATACGCATGAAACGTATACTCGTGAAATCTGATATCGAACCTACACGCTCCTCATAGTCTGTCAGAGGTATGCGGAACAGATACCACGTCACATCCTCCGTCTTGCCGTTGCGCAGTTTGGGAGACGCGATGCGCTTGTCCACAATGAAGTTACGGCCGACAACGAGGTCTTCCGGCCTTATAGAGACGCGATACTGGAAGTATTTCTCATATTCGTTGAGGGTATAGTCCTGGTTGATGTCCTCCACATCGGGCATCGTCTTGTATGACGTATCGTAGCTTTCGTCGCGCGACTCACTGTCGGGAGAGTTGCCCTGCGGATTGTTTATATACTTGTAGCGGCGCAGGATAGATGCTTCCATCTGGTCGTAATCGCGGCCGCGGAAGTAATGGTAGTTGTCATTGGCCGGGTCGTTCCATATAGAATCGAACACAACAGGATTGACCTTGCCCTGTATAGAAGTGAGGAACTCCTGATAAGCTTCAAAGTTACGCTCCTCCTCATCGTTAAGACCATTGAATCCGACATCCTGAAGCGCACGTGCACCCGAAGTTGTCGCAAAGGCATAAGTCACTGTAGCCTGCGTCGGAACCTTTCCCCACTGAGTGGTGATGAAGCTATTTGAACCGTCAACAGGCATTCCGCTTTCGTAGAATTTCTTGCCGTCGCGGAGGATATCCTCACTCACTTCGCCGAGGTTGATGTAGAAATCGCCGCCATAATCAGACGCCGTACCGTCGCGCGAAGTATAAATGAACGGATCGAGCATCCAGAATTCAATATATTCAACGTTGGCAGTCTCGAAGTCATTTGTATCGAGTTTACGCATCATACCGCCCCAATGCTTTGTCGGATTGTTCAATGTTCCGTCATAAGCAAGGTCGGTGCTGAAGTTGTAAGGACCACGTTCGTTCGGATAATATGCCAGGTTGAGAATGCTCAGTGTAGAAGTAGCTCCACTGTATGAGCTCTGGTCGCGGTTTGGATAAAGCTCTCTCACCGGCACTTCGCGCACATAATGGTTGGACAACTGCTCCAGGTCGCCCTTGATATGGCCCGGTGTGAGCGACGAACTGCGCCTTGTGAACAGCGGGTCAATGGTGTACCATGCCAGAAGCGAACGGTTATAACCGCTTCGAAGAGTTGTTTTGTCACTGTATTCCGGGAACATTGTCGGCACACTCGATATGAGCCACGATGTCGGAGTGCTCACGTCTATGGCACTCTTGGTATTCTCGAAGTCGTCGAGATAGGACGCGTTGTCCTGCGTACCACGGCTTTGTCCGGCAATGAGTTGCGCAAATTCACCCGTGAAAGATATGTTTGAAGGCTGCGTGAGTTGCAGGAACGGTATCTTGTCAAGCAGGTTTGTCAGCCACTGACTTTCCTTTTTCCAGTTCAGGTTGAGTCCCCATATGGTGTTGTTGAGCGGTTCCGACCCCATCGCCACCTTTGTTGTGAGCGCCTGTTCGGACAGATGCTGGAGCGTACCGCTTATCTGGAAGTCCTTTGAAAAGTCGTACTCCCAGTTCACTCCGAACATTGTCTTGCGCTGCTGTGCATATTCCGTGTTGCTCTCAAGCGAAACATTGACAGACGTTCCGGCGTCGATGATGCTCTGATTGAGAATGGTCACCTCGCCGAGATTGTAATCCACGGTATAGTCGGAGCCTTCGGTCAGCACCACTCCACCGGCCGTCACGACGACAGAACCCTGCGGAATGTTCACCGCTCCGAGCGATATGACATTGGCAAGCGTACCGCGAAATTGTCCCATAAGCATGTACTTGTTCTTCTCGGCTATCTGTTTGGCAACAGTCTTTGTCGAGTCGTACAGTTCGGTAAAGGCATATTTGGAAGCCTGTGCAGCCGCCACGCCCTTGCCGACAAGATAATTGTACATGTAGCTTCCGAACGGTTCGGCCTTCGGGAAGAACACACGGCCGTCGCTCACGGTGTATCCGTCCACATAGTCGAAGTAACCGTTAGGGTTTGTCTTCATGTTGTTGTCGAGGCGGTCGGCACCGAGCACTTTTATGATGGTCTGGTCCTTGACCTGCGGTTCGGGTATATAAGTCAGATAAACTCCCGTAGTATCGCTCTGGAACTTGACGTCGAGACGGAACTTGTCCTTCTCCACTGACGAAGCAAGATAGTAAACGTTCTTCATCATCAAGTCCCAGTTGCCCTGCTGCGGATTGTTGCTCGTGTTCTTCAACGACTTCACGAAGAGAGCCTGATTGACGTCGGTGATGTCCGACGCAAACTCACCCACCTGATAGGTCACGCCACCATAAGTGTACTCATAGGCCACGGCGAGCACCTGGTCGGTCTGAATGGTGGTTTTGAGCGAGATGTATCCGAGTGCGGAATTTACTGTATATTCAGACGAATTGAGCAGTCTTGCACTCTCGAGTTTCTCATAATCGACGCCACCTACAAATCCCGATATACCATCGAGCACCGTAGAGGTCTGATCAATGTCGCGTGCCGCAGCATACTGATTGACCATCGACGAGTACTCCGAGTTGGCATTGTTCGACGGAACGTTCTGTCCCATCGGCGCCCACAGCGGATTGGATATCTTTGCATTCTCACCGAGGTCGGTCAGAGCGATGATGTTTCGGGTGTTGGTTGTGGTTCCCGTCTTGTTGGTAACCCATATTTCCACACGGTTGATGTTGATACCCGTAGCCACTGTTGGCAGTGTCTGCATGCCGGCATCATACTTGTCGCGGAAATACTGAGAAAGGAAGAAGTGGCGGTTTTCCTCATAGTTAGCCACGTCTATCTCGAAAGGTGTGAGCTGCGCGCCGCCCTTCGACGACACACTTGTGGTGGACGACTTCTTCTGCGAGCCCACAAGCTGCAGCTTGAGTTTGCCGAACTGCAGGTCGGTGCGTATACCGAAGAGCGACGAAGCGCCCTTCACGAGCGACGAATTGGACGGAAACGATATGTTACCGGCCTCAACGAGTTTTATAATCTCGTCTTCCTTGCCGTCGTATTTGAGCTTGAGGTTCTGCGAGTCAAAGTCGAATGTGGCGTCGGTATTATAGTTAAGGTTCATGTTGACCTTATCACCCACCTTACCGTTCACGTTGAGGTTTATCTTCTCATCGAAGTCGATGGTCGTGGTCTTACGGTTGCGTATAGGCAGCGAAGGGTTGTCGATGCTCTTCAGCGTGGCACCGAACTTCAACTCGGCCGTACCCTGTGTCTTGATGCGCACGCCTCCCGGGCCGAATATCTTTTCGGCCGGTCCGAGTTCGAAGTGCATGTCCGTGAAATCGAACTTCTCCTTTCCCTTAGCCTGATATATCTCGTCGTTCTTCTCGCGAAAATATCTTTGCATGGCCTTTTTCTCGCTCCACTTGCGATATTCGGCCGGCGTCATGTATATGGGCGTGTTGATATAGGAGTCACTCATCTTAGAACCGATGACGTAAAGATCGAGCGAATCGTTGTATTCCACCTCCTGTTTCAGATTGTCGGGACGTTTCAGGTCGGCCGCATTCTGGTCAAGGTCATCGATGGTGATGGGCAATGTGCGCTGAATCTTCCATCTGGCGTTGAGCAACGAATCGGGAATGGAATCCTCATTGTCTATTATCGGCTGTGCCTTTATGGCCAGAGTATCCTTCTTCTCGGTCTGTTGCGCGGGCTGGTTGTTGTTTCTCCTCCGCGGATTCTGGTCCTGATAATAAGGTACGGAGAGAGCATAGCTTGCCAGACTTACGGCAAACAATGAAATAAACAGTCCGTATATGATTTTTCTTATTTTCACTTTATCTGCTTCAAGGCCAACTTAACGACTTGTTCAACAGGCATGTCGGGATTTTCTTCCAGTATGGCTACAACCACCTTGGCCGACGGTGCGGGCGAGAATCCGAGCATGGTGAGCGCCGATACGGCCTCGTCTCTCACCTCTACGTTGACAACAGCGCTCGCCGCATCGCACTTCTCCTCCGTCGCAATTCCCAGCGACAGCATCTTGTCGCGAAGGTCCACTATTATTCTCTGTGCCGTTTTCAGTCCTATGCCCTTCACGCTTTTGATGAGTCTTTCGTTGCCTGTGGATATGGCTGAACTCAGTTCGGCGGGCGACATGGTGGAAAGTATCATGCGCGCGGTGTTGGCTCCTACGCCCGACACGGTGATGAGCAACCGGTAGACCTCACGTTCCTGCTTCGATACGAATCCGTAGAGCGTGAACGAATCGTCGCGTCCGCCGGCCACGAGAGCCTCGTGCACATAGAGTTTCACTTCCTTTTTGCCCTGTATGGCTGTGTATGTGTTGAGCGAAATGTTGAGAGCATAGCCCACACCGGCCGCCTCCACCACCGCCAGAGCGGGTGTCAGATCGGTCAGTTCGCCTTTTATGTATTCTATCATTGTCTTTTACTTATGTTATGCCTGATTCGTGCCCGGCATCCGGCGTGATGTGCCATGTACGCGGAAAATGCCGCGCGGTGCGGACAGAAAAACACATTAATTCAAATATATTAACGTATGCAGCGGCGTTTTATTGTTACAGCTGTGCATAAAATGCAGTTTTAACATATTGCCGTCCGCCGCACACCCCGCAGCCGGCACACCCTTCCCGTGTTTTTCATCACACCAAATCTCCATGCTTTTAAAGAAAACTCAGCAGGCGGACTTACAGTTTTTCTTGACTTTTTTTTGACAAAATTTTTCCGCAAAAGAGATGTAAAGGAATGTTAAATCACGTATAAGAAAGGCCTATTCGGGCCGTACCGCCTTGTGGTATACCACGTAGTGGAATGCCTTATGATTCATCTTGTATTCCGATTAAGCCCGTTTTAGGGTCTGGTTATGCCTGTTTCAGGGTGTGTTATGGTGCATATCAGGCACTGAAATGGACCGTATCACGTGCCAATATGGTGCTTATTGCAGGACGAAAGAATTATCTTCAAACATAAGCCACTGACACTCAACAAATTGCATAAGCCTCTTATTTTTCGCGAATTTGCGTCCGAAGGAGCGTCAGCCCGCAAATACTCGCTTATTTTTCGGGGTAGAACTGAAAACTCGGACGGAAAAATCGCAGAATAATGAAAATCTGTAAGTGGCCCATATTACCATCATCTCAACAGAAGGAAACAATGCTGATTCAAGGTTGGAGGCACATTTTTTATTCAAACCAATCACCACATTATTTCTATTGTGCCGAAGACGACGTAACGACTTACTTAGGAAAACACAGCAAAAACATATCCGTCCCGACACACGTAATCGTAATCGGGACGGATATATAATAATGTGTGAGGTCCGGCAACGTACGGCTGACCTTTCATCAGACGTAGCGTGAGACCTTCAACTGATTGTCAGATAAAGAGATTTACACCTGCATTGTCGGCACGGTCCATGTATGTGGCTACACCGCCTACGGTCACTCCGTCGATGAGTTCCTCACGGCTGATGCCCATCATGTCCATGGTCATCTGGCAGGCTATCAGTTCCACACCGTTGTCCATGGCCTGCTGCATGAGCTCTTCGAGCTGCGATATGTTCTTCTTACGCATGATATGGCGCATCAGAAGGTCGCCCATGCCAAACATGCTCAGTTTGGAGAGATGCAGTTTTGTTGAGTCTGACGGCAGCATCCACGCAAACATACGCGAGAAGAAGTCCTTGGCAACACTCGGTTTGTTGCGCTTCTTTATGACGTTCAGGCCCCAGAAGGTGAAGAATATCGTCACCTTGCCACCCGTTGCAGCCGCTCCGTTGGCCAGCACGAATGTGGCAAGCGCGCGGTCGAGATTGTCGCTGAACATGATGAGTGTCTTGTCGCGGCGTGCGCCCTGTGCCGGTGTCTCAGGCGCAGAGCATGCCTCCTGCTTCTGTATCACGACTGTATGATAACCGTTGGCCGACTCTTTCGAAACGAATCTGTTGCCCGTAGAGCGGCACCACGATTCGGCATCACGTGCGAATCCCGGATCGGTGGCCTTCACCTCTACCATCTGTCCGACAGACATACCGTCCATTGTCTGTTTCAGACGCATTATCGGACCGGGACACTGCAGGCCACATGCGTCGAGCAGAACCATGTTGCCGCAGCTTTCCGGACGGTTTGTGTCACACGCGCACGGCTGTTCTGCCACTGACTCCACCTTCTGTGTGGCAAGCGCATAGGTCTTGTATCCACCCGAGAGATTTCTCACCTGCTTGTAGCCGCGGCCGAGAAGAATCTGCTGCGCCAGATATCCACGCAATCCGACTGCACAGAACACCACGATGTCGTCATCTTTATCAAGTTCTCCGAGACGTCCGCGCAGGTCGTCGAGCGGTATGTTCACTGCTCCGTCTATCGTACCGAGCGCATACTCCTCCGGCGTACGCACGTCCACCAGTCGCACGGCAGCTTTGTCGGCAGCCGCAAGCTCGCGCCATGTAATGACGGGCATAACCTTGTCCAACGTATTGCATGCCACATAGCCGGCAATAGCAACAGGATCCTTGGCCGAGGCAAACGGCGGAGCGTAGGCCTGTTCGGTCTTCACAAGATCGCGCACGGTGCCGCCCTGCTTTATGAGCATGGCTATCTCGTCAATGCGTTTGTCCACACCTTCCACGCCCACACACTGAGCTCCGTAGATGCGTCCGGTGTCGGGGGCAAAGGTGAGTTTCAGTGTGAGATTGAACGCTCCGGGATAGTAACCGGCATGCGACGAAGATGTGGTGACCGATGTCAGATATGGTACACCCATGCGTTTGAGGTGCTTGGCGGCCAGTCCGGTGGCACCGACTGTTATGTCGAACACCTTGGCAATGGATGTTCCGATGGCGCCCTCATACTCCTCGCGGTTGCCGAATACCATGTTGTCGGCTGCTATGCGCGCCTGACGGTTGGCAGGACCGGCCAGATAGTTGAGCCACGGACCGCCGGCTATGGGATGTTCGTACTCTATTGCGTCGCCCACGGCGTAAACGTCGGGTACTGATGTCTGCAGATATTTGTTCACCTTTATGCCGCGCGCTCCCAGCTCTATGCCTGCTTCCTTGGCCAGCGAGGTAGAAGGGCGCACGCCGATGGACAGCAGCACGAGGTCGGCCGTGAGCGTCTCGCCAGTGTTGAGGAACACTTTGATGCGGCCTTCTTCCTGCGCGAACTTCTCAACTCCCTTGCCCAGCAGCAGTCCTACGCCTTTGTCCATAAGATGACGATGCACATGTGAGGCAATAGAAAAATCGACTGGAGCCATCACCTGGTCGGCCATCTCTACTATAGACACCGCAGCTCCGGCATGATGAAGGTTTTCTGCCATCTCCAGACCTATGAAACCACCGCCTACAACTACGGCGTGGTTCACACGATGAGTGGTGAGATACTGGTGTATGCGGTCGGTGTCGTCCACGTTGCGCAGGGTGAATATGCCTTCGGTGTCGATGCCCTCGAGCGGCGGACGCACAGGATCGGCGCCCGGCGAGAGCAGCAGACGGTCGTAGGTCTCTGTATATGTGGTGCCGTCGGCGCGTCTTATGCTCACCTCATGCTTGACAGTGTCAATGGCCAGTGCCTCGTTCTGCGTGCGCACGTCTATGTTGAAACGGCGGGAGAAGGCCTCCGGCGTCTGCACGAACAACTTGTCGCGGCTCTTTATGACACCACCTATATAATAAGGAAGACCACAGTTTGCATACGATATATATTTACCTTTGTCGATGAGAACTATCTCAGCGTTCTCGTCAGCTCGTCTTATGCGTGCCGCCGCGGTGGCTCCGCCGGCGACTCCGCCAATGATTACATGTTTCATAGTTTTGAAAAATTAGCGCCGTAAAGATAATATATTATTCCATAAAAACAATAAACCGCCACACAAATTCTACATCCCGGCAGTTGCCTGTCCGACATGATTTCTGCTCCTTATCGTATTCCGGCTGAGCTTTTATAGTATATGCGACATATATACAAACATGTCTCATAATACCATACACAGACCTGTAAGAATGCATAAAAATAAACTACACAACACGTCTGCCCCCCACGGACACATCAAAAGGGCTTTACGGCAATGCTGAAAAGGCTTTCCCGAAGAACAAGAAAGGCACCGACGGATCGATAAAACAATAAAAACATTGTGTGGCAACGCATTACATTCATTCCTCAAAACTCACAAATTTGCGGTCACATGCCACTGTCAACGCAAAAAACGCACTATCACGGGACTGGCGTTGAATAAATATGCAGAGGCGGAACACAGGATGTGTATATTTATGCAACCGCATGGCATCCGGCCTTTATGCCTTATATACGTGGTCTTACGGACGTGCACAATATATGGCAGAAAAGTTGACATGTGATAAAGAAGACATAAACAAACTAAAAAAATATTTTCTCAGATGCGGCTTTTTCAATATTTTTGTAACTTTGCGTGAGATAAATATGCACTGTCCGCGGCATGAAACACAGGCAATGCCGGCAAAGGAAGTGCGGAAACAGGATACAAACACAATTTATAAACACAAGAAAAGATGAAAAAGATCAGAGCAGCCGTAGTGGGATACGGCAACATCGGACACTACACAGTACAGGCACTTGAGGCTTCCTCAGACTTCGAAATAGCAGGAATAGTACGCCGCAACGGCGCAGAAAACAAACCGGCAGAGCTCGCCGCATACGATGTGGTGAAGGACATAACCGAACTGAAAGACGTAGACGTGGCCATTCTTGCCACACCGACACGCAGCTGTGAGGAATACGCAAAGAAAATACTGGCCATGGGTATCAACACTGTGGACAGCTTCGACATACACACTTCCATTCTCGACTACCGCAACGCGCTCATGCCTATATGCAAGGAGCACGGCACAGTGGCTGTTATTGCAGCCGGCTGGGATCCGGGTTCGGACTCTATCGTGCGCACTCTGATGCAGAGCCTCGCACCGAAAGGACTGAGCTACACCAACTTCGGACCGGGTATGTCTATGGGACACAGCGTATGCGTTAGAGGTAAGGAGGGCGTGAAGAACGCTCTGTCTATGACCATTCCGAAGGGCGAAGGACTGCACCGCCGCATGGTGTACGTAGAGCTGGATGAAGGTGCAAGCCTCGAGGAAGTGACAAAGGCCATAAAGGCAGACCCATACTTCGCAAGCGACGAGACACACGTGTTCGCAGTTCCGTCAGTTGACGACGTGCGCGACATGGGTCACGGCGTGAACCTCGTACGCAAGGGTGTGAGCGGAAAGACACAGAATCAGCGTATGGAATTCAACATGAGCATCAACAATCCGGCACTCACAGGCCAGGTGCTCGTGAACGTTGCACGTGCCTCTATGCGCCAGCAGCCGGGATGCTACACCATGATTGAGATTCCGGTGATAGACATGCTCGAAGGCGACCGCGAAGAACTCATATCACATCTTGTATAATGCCACACAACTGAGATGTGAAAGCCGGCAGGCGGACAGTCATGTTGCTGCCGTCTGCCGGTTCATTTTTTATTAGGGAACCATACTAACAAACAATCCACAGGCAACATACGCAAACACAATACCATCAGCAGAAGATGAAGAAGACAACAAACACAATAGCTGCAATACTGCTCTGCACGGCAATGGCCCTGACCTTTGCATCGGCCATACAGAACAAAGGGGCCATAAGCAAGAAGGGCAGCACCACCATGGTGAACACCGCATCCATAGCCCAAAGCGTAAAAGGATACGGCGGAACAACACCGCTGAAAATATACATCAGCAACAACAAGATAACAAAAATAGAAACGCTGGCAAACAACGAGGCGCCGGGCTTTTTCGCAAGAGCTAAAAAACTGCTGTCGGCATACATAGGCAAAGACCCGAAAACCGCAGCAAAGATGAAGGTGGACGCCGTGAGTGGAGCCACATATTCATCGGATGCGCTCATCGGTAATATGAAAAAGGGACTGGAATACTACAATTCAGCCAAATAGACTGCCTGAGGAACGCACTCTGCATCCGCAGCCTCTATGGCAGCGCGCCGTACATGTAACATAATTGTAACGCCATTGCAACAGATGTGAACAGTCTTATGCATAATTTTGCAGAAAACAAAAAGCCAAAATGGAACATAAAAACAGAATTCTTGTTGTGGACGACGAGCAGGACCTGCTCGAAATTCTGAAATTCAATCTTGAGACTGAAGGATATGAGGTATCTACCGCATGCTCGGCCGAAGAAGCTCTGACGCTCAACGTGTGCAGTTTCGACCTGCTGCTGCTCGACGTGATGATGGGCGGCATGTCGGGCTTCGCAATGGCAAAAAGACTGAAGACCGACCCGGCCACAGCGCACATACCAATAATCTTCCTCACTGCCCGTGACACGGAGAACGACACCGTCACGGGATTCAATCTCGGTGCTGACGACTACATATCAAAACCGTTCTCCATCCGTGAAGTGCTCGTACGGGTACGCGCCGTGCTCAGACGCACCGCCTCACCTTCCGAACAGCAGGCGCCACAGGTGATACACTATCAGGGCATCGAGATGAATCTTGGCAAGAAAACTGTAAGCATCGACGGCGAGGAGATACCGTTCACAAAGACCGAATTCGAACTGCTGCATCTGCTGCTTGAGGAGCGCGGACGCGTGTTCTCACGCCAGGAACTTATCGATCGCATATGGCCTAAGGACGTGCTCGTGCTCGACCGTACCGTCGATGTAAACATAACACGACTGCGCAAAAAGATAGGCAGATTCTCAAAATGTATTGTCACCCGCCTCGGATTCGGCTATTATTTCGATGCTTAGACCATTAAACCAGAACATAATGATATCACGGTGTATCAGGAACATTAGCGTTGGCAACAGGATTTACTTCAGCGTGCTGTCCGTATTCCTGCTTTTCGCCATTGCGTTCATCGTATTCCAGCAGGTGCGAGAGAATCAGTATAAGATAGAAACGCTCGACATGAGGCTGCAGGACTACAACGAGCGAATGAACGAATGGATGAGCTACACCGACAGTATCAACGAACACACCCTCAACATTTATGTCCGGAGTCATGGGTTCACAGGCCTCAGAGTAACTCTGATAGAGAAAAACGGTAAGGTGGTTTACGACAGTAACCTGAGCAGTTACACCAACGTAATCAACCATTCCGATCGCCCTGAGGTGATAGACGCATTGAGAAGAGGACACGGTTCCACAATAGACAGAAGCAGCAAGACCGTGGAGGGCAACTTCTTCTACTCTGCCACATACTTTAAGGACAAGGGAATCATCATACGCAGCGCCCTGCCCTATGACGACAATCTGTCTAAATCGCTGCAGGCCGACCAGCATTACATCTGGTTTGCAATTACGGCCATGGTTCTGCTCACACTCATTCTCTATCATTTCATAAGCAGACTGGGTGCCAACATCACCAAACTGAAGATATTCGCAAGCCGTGCCGACAACAACGAATCGCTCGACACGGAGGATCTGGCAGACTTCCCGGACGATGAATTGGGCGAGATTGCCGAACGTATAATAAAGATATACAAACGTCTGCAGAGCACACGCGAGGAACAGAACATTCTGAAACGCCAGCTCACACAGAACATAGCACACGAACTGAAGACACCCGTGGCAAGCATACAGGGCTATCTGGAGACAATACTCAGCAATCCTGACATGGACGTCAAGGTGAAACAGCAGTTCATGGAACGTAGCTACGCGCAGAGCAGAAGGCTCACATCGCTGCTGCACGACATCTCGACACTCAACAGAATGGACGATGCACAGGAGCTGATAGACTTCTCCGAAGTGAACGTGTCGAACATCATAGCCGACATAGAAAGGGATACTTCAATGCAGCTTTCGGAAAAAGGCATGACATTCGTGAACAACGTGAAACCGGACATCATAATAGAAGGCAACTACAGTCTGGTTTACAGCATCTTCAGAAACCTTACCGACAACGCAATAGCCTACGCCGGAGAACACACTACGATAACAGTGAACGCCGAAGAAAAGGATGATTGTTGGGCTTTCTCGTTCAGCGACAATGGTGTGGGAGTGCCGGTCGAGCATCTGCCACGGCTCTTCGAACGCTTCTACCGCGTGGACAAAGGACGCAGTCGCAAAATGGGTGGCACAGGACTGGGACTCGCCATTGTAAAGAACGCCATACTGATGCATGGCGGAACAGTCAGAGCACACAACCTGCTGAGCGGAGGGCTTTGCTTCGAATTTTCACTAAGAAAACACAGATAGATCTCTTCCATAAAACACCAGAAACCACTTAGGCAAGCCAAAAGCACCGTTCCGCGACATTGCGGACTGATTATAAAAAGATGCGGGGCAGAACATCATTTAAAGATGTCCTGCCCCGCATTTCCTGTTCATAAGTATTACATCATCTTCCCGATGTGTGGGTGACGAGCTGTATATTGTCCGCACCGACACGTGTGGCAAGCCATTTCTTCATCTTCTCGTGCTCGGCAGTGCTCAACCTCGCACCTGCACCAAGACCGACTATAGCAACCGGACGACGCACAGCGGATGTGGAGTCAGCCAGAACTGTGGCCGAAAGCGACAGACTTACGTCGCGCACACCGGGGAACAGCGTCTTCATCTCAGCAGCAACAGCCGGAGCGAGGTCGTCATAACGCGTATATTCGTTCAGTCGGTTCTGCAAAGCGGAAGCCTTGAGAGCCTCTTCGCGCAACATGGCAGCATAATTGTTGCTCGTTGTACGCACGCTGGAAAGGCGGTTGTTGAGCAACATCACGGAATCAGACTGCGAACCCTGTATCACCTGAAGCGTGTAATGAGCCATCTTGTAGTCGGACATGCTGTTCTCCGCACGCTTTATCATGCTGTCCGAAATCTCACGTCCCACAGCCACAACACGCAGGGTGAGACTGTCTTTATTGACATCGTATGATATGATGCGTGTACCGTTGCTTTCCAAGCGGTCCTTCACGAAACGGCTGACATTGGTTTTGAATATACTCGAACGCACAATGCCATAGGTCATGAATGCCGCCGGCACCATCGTGACAACAACTGCTATTATGATATAACGTTTCACCCGGGCATAATGTCCCTGGTCAAGGAACTGCTTTTCCTTGAACTTCATCATCCTCACACCCAGATAAGTGGCAAGGCTGATGAACACCGTGTTGATGAAAAACAGATAAAACGCACCGAAGAAATAGTAGATATTGCCTGTCGCTATGCCGAATCCGGCAGTACAAAGCGGCGGCATGAGTGCCGTGGCAATGGCTACTCCGGGGAATACGTTGCCCTTGCCCTTACAGCTGAGGGCCACAATTCCGGCCGCACCTCCGCACAGAGCGATGAACACATCGTAAAGCGTCGGCGACGTACGGGCAAGAAGTTCCGACTGCGCTTCGTTGAGAGGTGTCAGCAAAAAGTATATTGTCGCCGTGACAACACTTATGAGTGTGGCGATAAGATAGTTCTTAACCGACCGTTTCAACAGTTCGAAGTCGTTGATGCCCACAGCCAATCCCATGCCGATGATAGGCCCCATGAGCGGCGATATAAGCATCGCGCCGATGATGACAGCAGTAGAATTGACATTCAGACCAAGCGAGGCGATGAATATCGCGAACACAAGTATCCAAAGATTTGAACCATGAAACGACACACCGTTGCGGATAGCGGCAATAGTGTCTTCCTCTTTCTCTCTGTCGGTGGATACGTTGAAATACTTCTTCAACGAACCGGTCAGGCGCAGGACTGTGCCTTTGAAGCCGTCACCGACAATCTTCTGATCTTTTTCTTCCATATTGTTTGTTTTTTATGTGTTTCCTCTTTAATATCAGGAATATCAAGGACAGAAACCGATATTTATGATTTAACGTACAACAAGTTCAAATATGACGAAGGCCAAGAACGACAACAAACAGAGAAAACGGAGTTTTTAGTGATTGAATATTGCCGAGCCAAGCCCTATACTCTACAAAAATAGTAATTTTATTAATTCGCCGCAACAATTTCACGACATTGTTTTCATCATGATACACTATGCCGCCGGCATGGCGGAACCAGCTTTCCCATGTAGTACCAGACACTCCGCAGACAGTGTGGACAAACCTTGTCATGATGTAATCTGCACCGTACGTCCACACGGATTTTGTCTTCTTGCAAATTTGTATTATCTTTGCCATAAGCATGCCATTACATTTCTTAAAAACAGAACGAAAACAAATACAACACGGCAATGCCCATATAACAAACAAGGAAATTATGAAAATAGAACAGGCTAAGAAGGAACATGCACACGACATAGCACTGCTCATCATGCAGGCAATGTCGGATGAATGCTGCATGAACCTTGTCGGACCGGGCAAAACGCTGGCCGACTTCGAACAGGTAATGACAGATCTTGCAGCATCAGAATGCTCACAGTACAGTTATCTCAATACGCTCGTCGCACTGAACGATGACAATCGCGTGGCAGGAGCCGTAGTGGCATACCGCGGCGAGGACCTCCACACTCTACGCAAGGCATTCCTGCACGCAGCAAAAGAGCAACTGGCACGCGACCTCGACAACATTCCCGACGAGACGGAAGCCGGCGAATACTACATAGACAGCATTGCCGTATATCCTGAATTCAGGCGTATGGGCATTGCATCATCACTGCTACGCGCAGCCATAAAGCGTGCCCACGAAAACGGGCTGCCTGCCGGCCTGCTCGTAGACAAGCTGAATCCCAATGCCGAACGATTGTACACGGCACTGGGATTCAGATATGTAAACGATAAAATGTGGGGCGGGCATGAGATGAAACACATGCGCTGCTACTGCCCCGAATAAGTATTGAAGTTGACCGAAGCCGGCTTTCCGCCGGCAACGGTTTCCGCACTGACATTCATATAAGTGGTGTTCCTGCTGTTGAAACACTCTATCACCGCCTCGCCGTTCTCGTCTGTGACAACCTCCGGGTTCCAGTACAGAGTGCGGCGACGGTCGTCTATTCCTTCATTAAGCATCGTTTCACTGTATTGCGGGGAATAGAACTCGGCCGGAATACTGTATCCCTGTATCTCGGTCTTTCTTATACCATGAGTCGGTTTGTAGCTCTTGCCGGCGTTCCAACGCTCCTGCATCTGGAAAGCACACCTTACAAAGATCTGCCGTAAACCGGTCTGACTGACGGTGTCCATCTTGAACTGACCTGTGTAAATGTCGCGAAGCTCATCCACATCCACCCTGAAGTCCTTGTCATTGAACTTATATGACATCATGCCCGTATGGTCCATATAGAGCATGGCTGTCTCTATCATGTCGATGCAACCCACAAGATGCACCTGATCAATGTCCTTTCCATTGGCACTATACTTCATCTCGTTCACTCCATAGAGCGTTCCCTCGCGGTTTATTCTATCGTTGAGAGTATGCATCAGATAACCAATGTCATCAACAACAAGTTTTCCGTTGTCGCGCAGTCTGTCCACATACTGTCTTATATTGTAGAATCCCAGGATGTCGCGCTCAAAAGTCTCAGTGTCCTGCAAGAGCCGTTTGTTCTTGTATTTTCCCTTTACAACAACCTCACCGAGCTTCAGTATCTTCTCATCTCCCACGAGCGAGTCCTCGAAAACGCTGATGTCAGCATCCAGTCGGGTCGTATCGACAGGAGTACTCCACATCGGATTGAGCTCAGAATAGTCGAGCTGACGGAGCGGGGGCTCAAAGTTGCGGAACAGACTCACGAGAGCGTTGCGGTTGTATTTCTTTCCGTCGCGCTTGGTCTGTATGAGTGCCTCCATCTTTCCGTAGAAATCATCAAGCGGAATGGTGAAGTTGCCGAGCGAGTCGGCACGTGTTGAGCCCATGATGGCCACCGAGTCATTATGCGCCATGACGGTTATGCCGATGTTGGCCTGCGCCTTTCCGTACCAAGAGTCGATGTGTCCGTAAAGGTTGAGATTGGGTTCCGGCAGATATTTCGGTTCCACCTGCTTCAGGCCGAAACTCTCCTGCACATCATAACGGCGCCAGCCACGTATGAGCAGAAGGTTGTCGAGCATCTTGCGGCGTGCCACCGACCTGTCGACAAAATAGAATCCCGGCTGCCGTATATAGCCTTTCAGTTCGGAAGTGAGCAGAAGATCTGTGAAGATGTTGTTGTCATACTGTATGTAGTCCATGTCTAATCCGTCCCTCACAGCAACAGATATGCGCGCGTTGCTCACAGGAGCGTTGGACGCGTCGGTGAGTTTCAGGCGGCACACGGCCTTCTTGAACGGTGCATAAAGGTCGTTGTCGGCCGATGCGCTCAGGCTGAGTGTATCCTTGGGATAGACATAACAGAAACGATCGAGCAACGAAGCGCCCGACGAGTTGACAAGCGACAGACGCACCACTCCGCCTGGAAGGTCGGAAGTGAGAATCCTTATACGCTTGCTGGAGGCCTCGCCGAAATCGACAGGCACATAGGTGCACGGCGTAAGACCGGAGAAAAGGAACAGCGCCACATCACCGCCGGCCATTCCGGCAGAACGCGACACCGTGACGTCGAGCGACTCCTCACGCACGTTCACCATGATGCCGTAGCCCGCAGGCTGTGCATCCGGCAGCTTGAACTTACGTGTCTTGCCGTTGTATATCAGCTCCACCGAAGCAGGTTTCTCGCCCGGAGTGTAGGTGAAGCTGCCCATTCCGTCGTGTATTGTGGCAATGGGCAGAATCTTCTCGCCGCTCTCCGACAACAGATATCCGCTCACATTCACCCATCCGCTGTCCTCGCTCAGCGTCTCAAATCCAACCACTGCAGGCATGCCCTGCACCAGCTGTCCGCCCTCGGGGAAGAATCTCACGTTGAGTTCCTTCAGATTTTCCTTCGGCCTTTGCTTCATGCTCTTGTCCATATTATAGGTAGCGATGCTACGGCTCTGCTCGTCGTTGTTTATGCGCTTGCGGTAGATGGGAAGCGTGCGCGAGAAATACTGCGGGTCGTCACCGAAGGCGAGCATCCACTTTGTGTATGCCCTCACTTCGTAATATCCTGTGAAAAAAGTGTTTGCCAGCGATATCTGTCCGTGCCCCTCGCCGTTTTCGAGTTTCACAATCTGGCGGTCCATCACATTGCCGAGCTGATCGACAAACTCCACATACAGCGGTTTGCTTATCTTACTCGGCATGTTGTCGGCAGCAGTGAGCACGTAGGCCTTAAACCAAATGGTGTCTCCCTGATAGTAACTCGTGTTGTCGAAGTGCAGATATACTTTCTCTCTCGGAAACGCCTGGGCATACGACTGCGCCTGGGCGAAATAGGTGTCGAAGACCGAAGGCGTCTGTGCGAAAGCCGCAAGCCGGCACGCCACGATCAGGACAAACATCAGCAAACATTTTCTCATAAGCTATACTAAACTTTTATTTCAACTTTTCAAATCATCTGTACAAGCCAGTAGGCCACCATTCCGGCCAGATAGCCCACAAGGGCAACCCACGAAACGTGCTTCAGATACCAGCCGAAGGTTATCTTCTCCAGTCCCATAACAACCACACCGGCCGCCGAACCGATGATGAGCATGGAGCCGCCCACACCGGCACAGTAGGCCAGCAGCAGCCAGAACAGTCCGTCGACAGCCATGTCGCCGGTCGGAGCGATGGGATACATACCCATACATCCTGCCACGAGCGGCACATTGTCGACAATGCTCGAGATGACACCGATGGCTCCGGTGACAAGATAGTGGTTGCCGCCCGACACGTCGTTGAGCGTAGCTCCGAGCGCCGTGAGCACGCCTATCTCCGACAGACATGAAACGGCCATGAGTATTCCGAGGAAGAAAAGGATGGTGGACATGTCGATACGCGACAGCAACTGGCTGACGCGGCGGGCCATAGTGTCGTCCTCAGAGGTTGAACGGTAGAAGAACTCGGTGACGGTCCAGAGCAGACCGAGCACGAGCAGAATGCCCATGAACGGCGGCAGATCGGTCATATAGCGGAAAATCGGCACAAAAATAAGTCCGCCCACACCAAGGAAGAACACCGTGTGGCGCTGACGGCGGGTGAATGTGCTCACGTTGTCCTTAGGCAGATTCTGCGCGCAGTCGAGTTTACCCTTCAGTCCGAACTGCAGTATGAGCACAGGCACCACCATCGACACAAGCGACGGCAGGAACAGTTCGCCCAGCACACCGCCGGTGCTTATCATACCCTTGATCCAAAGCATGATGGTCGTAACGTCGCCGATGGGCGAGAAAGCGCCTCCCGAGTTGGCCGCAATTATCACAATCGATGCGAAGATCATGCGCTCCTTGTTGTCGCGTATGAGCTTGCGCAGCACCATTATCATCACTATGGACGTCGTAAGGTTGTCAAGAATGGCCGACAGAAAGAACGTCATGAAAGCTATGCGCCACAGCAGTTTGCGCTTGCTGCGGGTCTTCATGATGTCGCGCACGAAGTTGAAACCGCCGTAAGTATCGACAATCTCGACAATGGTCATGGCTCCCATGAGGAAGAAAAGAGTCTCGGCCGTGTCGCCGAGGTGCATCTTCAACGACTCACCCACCTGCACAGCCAGCGACTGCACGCCTGTTGCGGCATCGCCCACTGCGGCGGAAACATACTGGCCGGGATCTATCATATAGACCGTCCAGCACAAAACACACATGAGCAGCGCCACGGCTGCCTTGTTCACCTTGGTGAAACTCTCGGCCGCTATGCACACATAGCCGGCCACGAAAATAAGGACTATCGTCAACGTTAATGTTGTCATTGTCTGTAAAAAATAATTGACTGTTTATGTTTTTTGTTTCAAATACACTCTGCCATTGCCGTTATCAAGGCATGCACGACACCGCAACGCCACCGTCGAAAGGCATGCGCCACCGGCCGCTGTGTCTGAATAGTACGGTCTAAGATGTGAACAAAGATAATAAATAAAATGGAAAACAACCATGGCCTCATGTTTTAACATTAAAATAATGCGGCAAAAACCGGGTCAGTAGTTGTCGAGTATGCGTTTCTGACGCTCGCGTTCCTTTTTCGACACGCGACGCTTGCTGCGGTCGAACAGGCTGAAGAAGTCGAAACTGAATCCAGTCTTGGGCTTGATGGGTATGGCCTTGGCCTCCGAATCCATGCTCCGTTTAAGCGCACCCATACCGTCGTTGGGCGCTATAATCTCCACACCCTTGAGCGTGTTGATGTTGGGAATGAGGAATATGGTGTCGCGCTGCATCTCTTCGGCCGTCATGTTGCGCTTTATGTAGCCCTTGCACAATATGGTGGCTCCGCGGAACTTGCCGCTAAGAACGAACTGTCCGCGATAGTCGGTGGTGACGCGCTCTCCGCCATCGGTCATTATCACAGCGTCGCGCAGAGGCTTGCGCGACGACATGTCGGCCACCAATCCGCCCGACTGCGCCATCGAACGCGACGCAGTCATAACCAATATGATTATAAACAGGATTACAGGCATTTTCGTAAACATTGTTCAGATCAGGCCGGTGTGCGTGCCGTCCGCCTACATACGTCCGGCTACGATACATCATACAGTCCGGCCCCACTCTCATAGTCTTCCGGTTTTCAATCTCAAATGTACGAATATAAGCCCATAGGTCCATGCCCGCCGTTCTTATTTTTTGTTTTTTTCAGCATCTATCATAATTGTTTGCACTGCCCCATAAGGATTGTCCGTACGAGGACCTGTGCTGCAGTAACGACACAAAGGAGAGTATGGCTTGGCATGACGTCTGAATATATAAAAAAACAGAAAACAGAGACGGATAAGTTAAATATTCATCTTGAAAACAGCGCGGAATTCTCGTAAAATCCGGCAGACAACATTTTTGTGCGGAATATCGCAAAATCCTGACATTCGCATAAACATCTGACGCACAGCGTTTTGAACACCGTTGAGTTTCGATATATTCTCCGTGTGCCTGCAAAAGAGCCTCTTTCGACCTCTGATATGGGCCATATTGAGCGGTCATATAGCCCATATCACGCCCTAAAACAGTTGATTTCAGGGTGCAATAAAGGCCGTTTCGCAAGACCGTCGGCATGTGTCCGGTATGCGCTTCATGCGGAACAGGCTTTTAGGGAAGCATTTTCGGGGCTACATTTTTCTGGAATGTAAAAAATGAAATGTTAAATAGCGTGTATCATACGTGAACAGATGTTAAAGAAAATTTGCAAAAACCAGCGCGGCCCGGGTGGTATGATATAAGGCACATCAAGCCTCATCCTTGTAGCACGACAATCACGTGTTTCCGCCATCATGCCGACAACGTATCCGCACATTTACGATGACCTCCGCAGGCGGCCTTAGTTCCACATTATTATATATTGGGAGTCATGTTTTCAAAGAAACACCAACGAAATATCATTGTAAAACATTTATAACCGTCGGGCAACGCAGGCGCAACATCACACCTTTAATTTTGCACCCGGACAATAAGGTATAATGTATTTCAAAATGATTAAAGTGAAAAGATTTGTTGCCATCACGGCATTGCTGCTCATCTCGACTATCGCAGCCTACGCAGAAGGAATAACAGGTGTTGTGCTCGACAAGAGCGACCGTCAGCCGCTCATCGGAGCGACGATACAGGTGGCCGGAACCGACATAAAGGTCATAACCGATATCGACGGAAAGTTCAAGATAAACGGACTGAAGGCAGGAAAGTACAACATCACCATAAACTACATATCATACAAAACCAAAACCCTCAACAACATAGAGGCACTGAAAGACGCCGAGGAAAACACCCTCACCATAGAAATGGAAACAGACCAGCAGACACTCGGCGAAGTTTCGGTGGTGGGAATAATGAAACAGAACACCGACGTGGCGATGCTTCAGGTGGCACGCAACAGCCAGATGGTGGTGAGCAACGTGTCGGCCCAGGAGATTAAACGCACACAGGACTCCAACGCCGGAGAGGTGGTGAGACGCGTGCCGGGCGTGAGCATCATAGAGGACAAGTTCGTAATGGTTCGCGGACTGTCGCAGAGATATAATAATGTATGGATAAACGGCGGTGCCGTACCGAGCAGCGAGGCCGACTCGAGGGCTTTCTCCTTCGACATCATACCGAGCTCTCAGATTGACAACATGCAGATAGTGAAGACTCCGTCGCCCGAATATCCGGCCGACTACAGCGGAGGATTCATCACCATCAACACAAAGGACATACCGTCGGAGAATACAGCCGACATAATGATAGGAGGCAACTGGAACGACGCTACGGCCTTCTCCAACTTCAAGTATGCCAAAGGCTCCGGCACCGACTTCCTCGGATTCGACAGCGGCATGCGCAGCCTGTCGTGCGGCATGGACGGAACTCTGAAGAGCATAGCCGGCAACGGTGTGGACCTCATGGGCAACGGATTCAACAACGACTGGCGCATCAGAAACATGAATCCTGCCGGCGACCTTAAGTTCTCGGCCTCGATAGGACGCCGATGGAAGATAGGCGACCGCCAGGTGGGAATGATTGCCGCACTCAACTACACCAATGAGTACCGCAAGTATGAGGACATGGACAACAACCTCTTCGGTGTATACGACGCAGTGAAGGACAAGTCGAACTATCTGCGCTATTCGGTGGACGACCAGTACAACCACAACGTGCGCCTCGGAGCAATGGCAAACTTCACCCTTCTCTCGGCCGACGGCAACAGCAAATATCAGTTCAAGAACATCTTCAACCAGCTGGGCAACGACCGTTACACATGGCGTGAGGGCGTGAGCGCGCAGTCTGACACGGAACACTCGGCCGAGTATTACTACCGCAGCCGCACAACATACAACGGACAGATAACCGGAAAGCACACCTTCGCAGCCGACAATCTGGACTGGAGCGCAAGCTATTCATACGCCAACCGCAACATACCTGACCGCCGCCGCTATCTCATCAACGACGCACTGGAGAAAGGCGAGCTGCAGCTCTCGACTCCTAACGACATCTCACGTGAGTGGACCAAGCTGGACGAGCACATAGTTTCGGCCGCCGTGAACGACAAACACGACTTCAAGTTCAACGACTGGAATCCTTATCTGAAGTTCGGAGCCTACGGCGAGTACCGCACACGCAAATACACAACGCGCGACCTCATCTACAACTGGAATGCTGCCGACAACACCCTGCCCGACGGTTTCCGTAAGATGGACATCCCTACTCTGCTCTCAAATCAGGAATACTTCGGAGCCGACCGCCTCTATCTGCTCGAGGAACCGCACATGCGCAACAACTACAAAGGTAACAACTATCTGGGTGCTGGCTACATTGCAGCAATGCTCCCGTTCGGAAAACTCAATGTGTATGCAGGTCTGCGCTACGAGTATGACCACATGGAACTCATATCAAACACACGCGACTACGAGGAGAGTCCGTTCAGTCACAACTACGAATACAACGACATCTTCCCCTCGATAAACACAACCTATAAGTTCAACGACGAGCACCAGCTGCGCCTATCATACGGCAAGACAGTCAACCGCCCCGAATTCCGCGAGATGTCACCGTCGGTATTCTACGACTTCGACCTTGCATCGAGCGTACAGGGAAACACCGACCTGAAACCTTGCTACATACAGAACGTGGATCTGCGCTATGAGTTCTATCCTTCGAAAGGTGAGGTTATATCTATCGCAGCATTCTACAAATACTTCGACTCACCAATAGAATGGACATACATCGTGACAGGAGGAACCAACCTTCTCTACTCTTACAAGAACGCGCAGTGCGCCAACACCTACGGTATCGAGCTCGACATACGCAAGAATCTGGCCTTCCTCGGCCTGAAAGACTTCAGCTGGTCGTTCAACGGAGCACTCATAAAGAGTAAGGTTAAGTTTGAGAAGGGTGCCAAGGAAGAGGATCGCCCGATGCAGGGACAGTCACCTTATCTGATCAACACCGGCCTGTTCTACAACAATGAGAAGATGCAGCTCGACGTGGCAGTGCTCTACAACCGCATCGGAAAACGCATCATCGGTGTGGGACGCAGCGAAGGCACCACAAGCGGAAACGAATCACTGCGCGTGCCGGACAGCTATGAGATGCCACGCGACGTGATAGATCTCTCCGCATCAAAGCGCTTCGGAAAGCACTGGGAGGTGAAACTCAACATACGCGACCTGCTTGCACAGAAGGTTTACTACAAGCAGTTTGCCGATGTCCACTATGCCGACGGAAGCCGCAAGGAGGTTGAACAGGTGACACGCGCCTTCAAGCCGGGACGCAACTTCGGCCTTACAGCCACCTACAAATTCTGAAAACATAACATAAGGAATTATCATTCAAAATATGAAGAGTTATTATTTAAGATATAATCGGATGTTTAACAAAACAAAAAAGATGGAAAAATTCAAATTCTACGGATGCATGGGCATCCTCGCACTGTCGCTCACACTGAGCTCGTGCAGCAACGATGACAATGAAAATCCCGGTGGTTCTACTGACGTGACATGGACACTGGATGGCGGACTGAATGCCTGCAACCACATTCTCTTCACCGCAGACGGAAAAGAAAATGTAAGCGACGAAGGAAAACAGATTGGTAACGGCGACCAGGAATTCGTATTCACAGGAAAGCAGACACTGAAGAAAGGCACCTATATCCTGAAAGGCTGGGTTTACATAGCAAACGGCGCAGAACTCACTATTGAGCCAGGAACCGTGATAAAGGGTGACAAGCAGACAAAGGCAGCACTCATAGCAGAACGTGGCGGAAAACTCATCGCCGAAGGAAGAGCTGACGCTCCTATCGTGTTCACATCTGAAGAGGCTAAAGGCAACCGCCGTCCGGGCGACTGGGGTGGAATCATCCTCTGCGGAAAAGCTGTGACCAACGAAGGTGAGAAGCAGATAGAAGGTGGTCCGCGTACCAAATTCGGTGGCAACGACGATGCTGACAACTCTGGTGTTCTGAAGTATGTGCGCATCGAGTTCGCAGGATATCCATTCCAGACCGACCAGGAGATCAACGGTCTCACACTCGGTGCTGTAGGTTCCGGCACAAAGATCGACCACGTACAGGTGTCTTATTCTAACGACGACTCTTACGAGTGGTTCGGCGGAACTGTTGACTGCAAGTATCTCGTTGCATACAAAGGATGGGACGACGACTTCGATACAGACAACGGATTCAGCGGAAACGTGCAGTTCGGTCTGGCCGTACGCGACTCAAAGATTGCAGACAAGTCACAGAGCAACAGCTTCGAAAGCGACAACAACGCCAACGGATCAAACGGCGAGCCTCACACTTCTGCAGTATTCTCTAACATCACATTCATCGGCCCGAAAGCTGTTGACGCTTCTTTCCAGAACAATGTTGACTACATCACCGGTGGTGAGTACTTCCCCAACAACGGCTCTGGTCTGGGACGTTTCCAGGCTGCAATGCACATACGCCGCGACTCTCATCTCAACTGTTTCAACTCTGTTGCTGTGGGATGGCCTGTCGGTCTGATTCTCGACAATGAGAAAGGTGACACTCAGGGTGCCGCAACTTCAGGCGCACTGAAACTCAGAAACATCTGGTTCGCCAACATGGACGTACTTGGAACAGACTTCAACAAGATATACGAAGACGGACTTTATGACTATGAGACCGGCACAGTAGACAAAACGAAGAATTCATTCTCTCACACATTCTTCGAACTGGCTGACAACAATAACAAGTATTTCGAATCTGCAAACGGATGGTTCGACGCAACAGGATACATTCCTGCAGCAGGCAGTCCGCTCATCGGTGCAGCTTCATTCACAGACGCTCTGCTCAACGGATGCACTGCAGTGGACTACATCGGAGCTTTCGCAGCCGGCGACAACTGGCTTAACGGATGGACCAACTTCGATCCGCAGAACGCAGACTATTGATTTCTGACACTCAAAAAAACTTGAAGAACCGGTCCCGGAACATGAGTCAGCAATTTCTGTGAGTACCGGTTCTTTCCTTTGTTAACCTAATATAATAAAAGCGGCAGACACGTTCAACACTATGGTTTGAACTTTGTCTGCCGCTTATTTTATGTTTTATGCTCTGCCGCCGGATTACTGTTTGTCGGCAAGAACCTGCATTATCTGAGCCTCGAGTTCCTCGCAGAGTTCAGGATTGTCCTTAAGCAACGCCTTTGTAGCGTCGCGTCCCTGTCCCAGTTTGGAACTTCCGTACGAATACCATGAACCACTCTTCTGGATGATACCACACTCAACGCCGAGATCAACAATCTCTCCTATCTTCGAAATACCTTCTCCGAAGAGAATCTCGAACTCTGCCTTACGGAATGGAGGTGCCACCTTGTTCTTCACAACCTTCACACGCACGAGGTTGCCGACCACCTGGTCGCCGTCCTTAAGACTCGTCACCTTGCGTATGTCGAGACGTACACTGGCATAGAACTTCAGCGCGTTACCACCCGTTGTTGTCTCCGGATTGCCGAACATCACACCGATCTTCTCACGCAACTGGTTGATGAAGATACACGTTGTGTTGGTCTTGCTGATGGTTGACGTGAGTTTTCGCAGCGCCTGACTCATCAGACGGGCCTGCAATCCCACGTTGTTGTCACCCATGTCGCCCTCTATCTCCTTCTTCGGAGTCAAGGCAGCAACAGAGTCGACAACGATAATGTCGATGGCCGAAGAGCGTATAAGCTGGTCGGCTATTTCGAGAGCCTGCTCACCGTTGTCTGGCTGTGAAATCCAGAGATTGTCCACATCGACACCGAGTTTGGCAGCATAGAAGCGGTCGAAAGCATGTTCCGCATCGATGAAAGCGGCTATACCGCCTGCCTTCTGCGCCTCAGCAATGGCGTGAATGGCGAGTGTTGTCTTACCCGAACTCTCCGGACCGTATATCTCTATGATACGTCCGCGCGGATAGCCTCCCACTCCGAGAGCGGCATCAAGAGCGATACTGCCGGTCGGTATTACCTCGACGTTCTCGATATGTTCGTCACCAAGTTTCATTATAGACCCCTTGCCGAAGTCTTTCTCTATTTTCGACATTGCCGCCTGAAGTGCTTTCAGCTTGCCTTCGTTCAGTGCAGCAGCGCCTGTATTTTCTTTTTCCTTTGCCATTTCTGTTCTGTTTTCAATTATGAATGAATGTCACGCCTGTCATGACACAGCCTCTGTTCCATATCAGGAAAGGCTGTTCACGACAGGCGCGTGATGTCTTAAGCGATAAGAAATGCTGCCGGAAGGGCATCAGAGTTCGAGATCTCCGTTGAAGATCTCATGCCACGGCAGTCCCTGTTTGTTGAGTTGTTCCATGAAAGGATCTGGATCGAATTCCTCGACATTCCACACACCTGGACGGCGCCACAGGCCTTTGAAGAACATCATTGCACCGATCATAGCCGGCACACCCGTCGTATAGCTTACGCCCTGCATACCAGTCTCGTTGAAGGCTGCCTGATGTGAGCAGTTGTTATATACATAATAGGTGAGTTCCTTGCCGTCTTTCAGTCCACGGATGCGGCATCCTATACTTGTCTGACCTTCGTAGTTCTGGCCGAGGTCCTGCGGGTTAGGCAGCACAGCCTTGAGGAACTGGAGCGGTACAATCTTCTTGCCCTCGTAGTCGATAGGCACGATGCTTGCCATACCTATGTTCTGAATGACACGCAGATGAGTGAGATACTCCTGTCCGAAAGTCATCCAGAAACGTGCGCGACGTATTGTTGGATAGTTCTTCACGAGGCTTTCTATCTCCTCATGATGAAGCAGGTAACTTTCCTTCGGTCCGATTTCCGGATATGTAAGCGGCTTGTGTATCTCAAGCGGTTCGGTCTCCACCCATTTGCCATCTTCCCAGTAAAGACCTTTCTGAGTTATCTCACGTATGTTAATCTCAGGATTGAAGTTGGTGGCGAAAGCCTTGTGATGGTCACCGGCGTTGCAGTCAACGATGTCGAGATACTGTATCTCGTCAAAATGATGCTTGGCGGCATAGGCAGTGAATATGCTTGTCACACCCGGATCGAATCCACATCCCAGAATGGCTGTGAGTCCGGCGTCCTCAAAACGTTTCTTGTAAGCCCACTGCCAAGAATATTCGAAGTGAGCCTCATCCTTCGGTTCGTAGTTCGCGGTGTCCAAATAGCTGCATCCGCAGGCAAGACATGCCTCCATGATGGTGAGGTCCTGATAAGGCAGTGCGAGGTTTATGACCAGCTCCGGCTTATAGTCATTCATGAGCGCCTTGAGCTGTTCGACGTCATCAGCATCCACCTGGGCTGTCTTGATGTTAGGATTGCCTATTGCCTCGACAATCTTGTCGCACTTAGACTTTGTGCGGCTTGCAATCATGAAATCGGTAAACACATCAGCGTTCTGCGCTATCTTGAACGCAGCGACGGTGGCAACGCCTCCCGCGCCAATCATTAACACTTTTCCCATATTTTCTCAGATATTAGTTGTTTTCAAGTATATTATATATAATGTATGTGTATGCCACAGCGTCCGAAACCGTCACATGAAACGGCGAACAGGCCGTGCGGCATGTCATTTCAGTTCGTCCGACCTTATGCCCAGCGCACTCATGAGCGAATAACCGAGTATTTCCTGACGGAAGTTGCCGCCGGTCATGGGCTGCATGGCAAACATGGTGACACGCTTCTCGTCGTCAACACGGCGCAGGATATGGCACAGACTGTCATAGAGTCCGGCGCGCTCGGTATCGGGTACAATCATGATGCGCTTTGTCTCTTTGCCGGCACAAGCAGCCTCCACCACATCAGCGAAGAAGTCGTCGCGGCTCACGATGTCCTCAACCGGAAATGCAGAGATGGTGAACTCTCCAAGATTGTCCTTGAAAGCCTTGCCGTTGAGTTCTTCGGCGAGATTGCCCGGCGCAAAGTTCTCCAGCTCGCTGCGTCCGCGGTCGTGTATAAGCACCACCTGCACATCATTGTCTCCCTCGCGTACTCCGCCGTCGAGAGCCACACAGTCTATCCACCGCGCCATGTCGGCCTTAGGTATGCGGCGGCCTATCATGCGTTCGAAGTTCACTATGAGATTGAAAGCCACGCGGTCTATATATCCTGCGTCGGCGATAATCACATTCTCACTCCACTTCACGCTTTTGTCTGTCATATCGTTCATATATGCAAAGATAATGCAAATCGAGAGCAGAACAAAATAAATAAAAGAAATAGTTTTATTTATTTTTCGTGCCGGGATAAAGCTTATCCTATCAAGAGATAATGCAAATCGAGGGCTGAACAAATATTCGTTCTGATGTTTCCGTCCGACAGAAAATCATATCATATAATGTGGGAACTGCAATCATAAAGCGCCCCTACCCTTCGGACGAAGTTGTATGCAGCGAAGAAAAAGTACGGAAACCGTGCATACAAACAAGCCACTACCGCCAACACAATAAAGCATGTCATTCCCATTAACATAACGCCTTTACGGGGTGACGGTCTAAGAAATGGCAGTTCTCACAACACCGGACATAAAAAATTCCACCAAACACATCTGTTATATTGAAAAAAAGCAGTAATTTTGTTTCGTTAATTCACCGCTATTATTATTTGCAAATAGCTGATTTACAACTATGGAAAAGAACAAACCAACTACAAGATTACTGAATCTGAAATCTTTCCTTATAGCAAACTCACTTTATTATGATATATTGTAACTATTGCGGTTGCCCGAACCATGAGGGTGACAGGTTTTGCGGGCATTGCGGAAAACCGTTAAACACTAATACAGCGAACAATTACTCAAACAACAATTCGCAGAAAAAGACGCACAGCGGGAGCGGCAGTTCATGGATAGATTCCATAAACGACTATGTGGGAAACGACAGACCGGCCGACATTAACTGGAAAGTGCTTTTCTCCGACGTGTTCAAACCGCACACGACAGAGGAGGCCGAGGAGATATTCATCTGCGGTACGAAGACAACGACTCCTGATGCCGCCAGCATATCTAAGGGATGGCCACGTCCGTGGCTGTACAGCAGAGTGCTGCTGATGTTTGTCATCACCTTCGTGCTTCTGTGGATATGCGTGAATGCCTTCGGCAATCTCAATGCCTTTCCGGGAATGATTGTGATAGGCTCTTTCGCCGTACCGCTGTCCACCATGATTCTGTTTATGGAGGCAAACGTATGGCGCAACGTCAGCATGTACACCGTACTGAGAACATTCTTCATCGGAGGATGCGCCTCGCTGGTAGCCACACTGCTGCTGTTCTCCTTCTATGCGGTGGAAGAGATGGACTTTTTCGGTGCGTTCATGGTTGGTCTTATTGAGGAGATAGGCAAGGCCGTGATAGTCTTCGCCATACTGAGGAAACTCGGAAAGCTGTCCATTCTCACAGGTCTTCTCATCGGAGCATCCGTAGGAGCAGGCTTCGCGGCATTCGAGTCGGCCGGATATGCGTTGCAGCCTTTCATACAGTTGCAGCAGATAACGGGCTATGCGGCCGCTTATGGACAGAACATAGACGGCCAGGAAATGATGGACGCCATAAACAACACGATATTCCTGCGTGCCGTGCTTGCACCGGGCGGCCACGTGGCATGGGCTGCGATATCAGGCGCGGCGTTTGTCATCACGGCCAAAGCCACGGGTGTCATCGACACGTCAGTATTCTCCAACTCGATATTTCTGAAACTGTTTGCCATACCGGTTGTGCTGCATTGCCTGTGGGATTCGCCTCTGGCCATGTGGATAAACGAAATTTTCCCGTTCGGAGGATATATAGCCCTGATTGTCGTAGTATGGGTTGTCGTGATGATTCTGATAAACATGGGACTGGCGGAAGTGAGCAGAAGAAGATAGTATAACAAAAAATAAAAGGAAGAAATGAAAGAATGTCCGAAGTGTCATACACAGTATGATGACACAATGAGTTTCTGCACAAAAGACGGATGCCGGCTTATAGAACCGGGCAACGCGACTGTTTCGGAAAACAATCCGCCCCTAAGACCTAAGCAGAAGGGCGGATGTCTGAAGAAAATAGTAGTGAGCGTGGTTCTGCTGATAATAGCTCTTGTGGCCTTCTACAACTATATAATGAACGCCGCGACCTATCTGCGGGTGGAACCTAACATGATAAAGGTTGTCAAGGCAGGCGGCGAATGCAAGGTGGACGTTGACTACGACGGCTATGTGTGGACAATAAACCATAAGCCGGACTGGGTGAACATAGACGAGAGGGACGAATACTTCAACATAACCGTCATGCCAAACACCACCGGACAGGACCGTCAGGGCACGATAACAGTGCAGAGCGGCAAACGGCTGGCGCAGGTGGCAATAGGCCAGCTGGGATATGCCACAAGGCTGAAAACAGACGAATACAGTCTGAACTTCTCATCATCGGGAGGCAGCCAGAAGCTCAAACTGGACACAGACGGATGTGCACTGCAGAAGGATTGCCCCGACTGGATAAGCGTGGACGAAGAGAAGGACGGCACATTGAGCATAAAATGTGACGAGAACGACGACGAATACCGCACAGGAACAATAGTTCTCAGCGAGGACAACGTGTCGCAGTCTGTATTTGTAGTGCAGGGAGGCACCTGCAATGTTTGCCACGGCGAGGGCGATAAGACATGCAGTTATTGTCTGGGAACGGGCAGCTCAGGGTTCGGATGGTACAGTACGACATGTATGTGGTGCGGCGGAAAAGGAAAACTGGAGTGCAGCACATGCAACGGAACAGGCAAAAGAGACGAATAGAAAATGGCGCGGGGCGTTATCGGCACAGACTGATGCGCCCCGCGCTTTCTGTATGGAATTGTCTGATGCACGATATATTCGGACTCTGTAGAAATAATGCCGGGATTCATTCTAATTCATAAAACACGATGAAAGTCCATAAACACTCTGACAATACAGAGCGGCAGAACAGTGGCAGCACATTTATTCATGTAAGAACAGACAGGCATTGCCATAGACCGTGAGTTGTCCACATAAGACAGCACACCTAAATACAGCTTTTCCACTCATGCACCCGTGCATGGATTTTTCATGAAAAACAAGGCTAGGATTCAGAAAACTCAAGAGAAAAATTCACCCGATTTCTTGACTTTTTTTTGACAAAAAATTTTCGCAAAAGAGATGTTAACCAATGTTAAACACACCACATTTAAGGCTCTTTACACCCGATGCCTGCCACCCTCTACCCTGTATAGTCACGCCGGAGATTCTGTCCGTCACTCTCATTAAGCCCGTTTGAGGGGCTGATAAACTCTGTTTCAGGGGCTGATATCGCCCGTATCATGCCCTGAAACGGGCATAATCAGACTCTAAAACGGTACTTATTGCATGGCGAAAAAGCTGTCGTAATTATAAATTATTGATTTTCAACAATTTGCACAAGGTCCTGATTTTTCGCGAATTTGCAGCCGAAGGAGAGTCCGCCCGCAAATCCGCGAAAAATAAACGGGGTAGAACAGAAAACTCAGACAGAAAATCGCAGGATGCAAGGGGTGCGGGAAGACCTTTTCGGATACCCTGTCCAAGCGAAGGTGGAAACGATGATTTTGGACAGACAACAGCAGTCTTGTTATTCAAGCCATTCCCTACAGAATTTCCGCCGGACACATATATACAACAGCATATGCACGGACGGCATGACGGAAAGATTTAGCGTATTGTGCAGGATGTACGGTATGATACACAACATCCGCCTGCGGTGGCACGGCACACCGCACATAACGACAAAAGGGGCTGACCTCACGGCCGCCCCTTTCCTTTGATGAAGAAACATTCTTATGAAAATATTGATTATTTCAGCGCGTCTGCTGCCATTTTCAGAATACCTATTACATATTTGTCATTCAATCCTTGGCTCATGTCAATAAGCGTGGTGCGACACAATGACCGTTCGTCCTTCGACAACAGACTGCCTTTGTTCTTGCACAGGTCGAGCATGCGATTGGCAATAGTAGTCTGCATGGCAAGTCCGGACTTTTCGCGTTTGGCATCAAGGAACACCGAGCGCAGATTGCCAAATATCACGAGAAATCTCGACGAACTATCCACATCACTATATTCTGCCGAACTATTCCCAACAACGTTTCCGTTCTTATAGACAACTGTTTTCGTATCATTGTCGCTGTTATAAGTTACAACTGTTCCGTCCGGCAATATCGTGGTACGCACAGACACATTCTCACTCGTACTGCGTTTCACCTTCGGGTCACGGCTATATATGATGGAAATGGAACCTGATATATAAGTGTCTTTCGAACGGCTGATTCTATCTTTGCTCTCATACCACACCAAAGCGTAACACCACCGCCATGTGCTGTCACCGGGCTCTTTTATATTAAGCACAATATAATTGCGATCGCTGCGTGTTCCGAAGGTAAAAGTTTTACTAAGATCAGCCCCGTATGCAATTTTCATCTGTTCGTTACTACCACTGTTGGCATTTCTCATCATCATATTATAAGCATTGGCGCTTTCAGAAAGAAAGGCCTTGCGCAATTTCTCAAGAATGTCAGCGTCTGAATGTTTGATTCTGAAACCAATCTCGTTATACAAAGTATTCTTGCCGTCTGCTGTCACGAACTCCTGTTCTTTCGTATTCGAAATGACATACTCGGAGCTTTTCTTGTCTAACAGAAATTCGTTTATGGCCTTGTCTATGCGTCGTTGAGCTGATACAGACAACGTCACTGACATTATCGTCAACGCGGTAAATAATCGGTATATGGTGTTCATATATTTATTGTTTTTGTTTTTCAACAATATCGTATTCATTTTATCAACAACATCAGTACATCAGATCGTCTTCAGACGCACCGTCGCTACCATCCGTTTCATCTCCATAATCCATTCCGGCCAACTCCAGTGTCTTCACCTCGTTGAGGGTTTCGATGTTACGGAGCAGCGCCTCGCTCACAGCCTCTATCTCGTGCATCTTCTCAGCCAGGAGCCTATCGGCGGCGGCAATAGAGTCTGCCGGCACAGTGCACTCCATGTTTTCAGTCTTTGCCAGATAAACCTTTGGCGGAGCAGGCTTGTAGCGATAGCGGTCGATGCGGCGGCGTACAGGTTTGGGAGCCGGACGCTCTGGGCGGAAGTTCACGGTGTCGGCTTCGGCCGATGCGGCACTGTCGGGCTGCGTTTTGGCGTCACTCATGGCTGTGGGAGGCTGGACTGAGGGCGCGAGTTCCTCACCACGCGGCCACACCATGACCATCAGTACGGCCACGGCCGCAGCAGCCGCCACACCAAGCCACAGACGGCGGACACGGCGCACGGGTCGGGCGGCAACTTCATCCCCACCCTGCGGCATGCCGGCGTCGAAGTAAGCGAACATCTCCTTATACTCACGCCATTCCTCCGGCACGTCGTGTGTGCGGTAGTAAGCGGCCAGACGGTCTTCCTCCTCAATGGTGGTCAGTCCGTCCATGAAGCGTTGGGTGAGCTTTTTTATGTCGTCAAATTCGTTTGTCATAAGAGTAGTTCGTTTTGTTGTTTTCTTTTTCTGATGTCCTGCATGAGTCTTTGGCGTGCCCGTGAGAGCAGTGTAGCCACAGACGTTGTCTCAATTCCCATTATGGCAGCAATCTCGCTGTTGGTCTTGCGTTCCACCTGACGCAGGTGCAGCACCTGATATTCTGATGACGGCAAGCGTGCGAGCCTGCGGCTCAGCCACTGTTCGTTCTCCATCATCTCAAGCTGTGTGTCGGGGCCCGGAGAGGTGTCGGTCATTGCAGGCCGAACGTCTATCGGAACTGTGCGCCGGCGTCGCAGCGTAGTCACACTGAGATGAACGGCGATGCACTTTGCCAGAGCGTCAACCGAGCGGTAACGGTCGAGTTCGTCGCGCATGGCCCATAGCTTCAGCATGGTGTCCTGCGCTGTGTCTTCGGCTTCCTCGGGCGAAAGCCCGTAATGGCGGGCCACGCCAAGCACCTTCGTCCTTATGCCGACGGCAATATTTTCAAACTCGTTCTGCTCCACTCTGATTCGGTTATGTTTCTTCTTTCTCGTTCTTCTCCTCCCATCATATCATCAATCCGGGAAGGAGTCGCCGCGGCATCATGCTCACTGGTCAATGGCTTTCTGCCTCAGGCTTTCATTATATCAGACGAACGAAGGTGCGATTTCTAAACACGATTAACACACATTAACATTATTCTCCTTCCGCATCCTCTTCCCCACTCTTTGCAAACGGCAAACGGCACACTCTGAATAACTGCGGAAATTCTCCGGACGGTAAGAATCTTGACAACAGAAAATCGCGAAATAGAAAACGGATACGCTCTAAAATACATCAGATGTGCTGAAAGATTCTCTGCTAATTGAGCACCTGCCACATACCGGCGATAAAACCAATACTGTCGCGCATATATTATATAATGTCACGCCCGCCGCAATGCGTCAGACTCTGCCCACGAACGTGCCATTTTGTCACACAGGCTGTCAGCCTCTGCTGTCCGCCCTGCGTTTGGCATACCATTTGTTATTATGATAGCGAACGCATGTTCAAAGATAACATTAAATTAGAATAATAACAAAAAAAAGATAAACATTATGGGAAAGATTATTGGAATCGACTTAGGTACTACAAACTCTTGCGTTGCCGTATTTGAAGGCAACGAACCGGTAGTAATCACAAACAGCGAAGGCAAGCGCACCACTCCTTCAGTTGTAGGATTCGTAAAAGACGGTGAGCGCAAGGTGGGCGACCCTGCAAAACGTCAGGCCATCACCAATCCGAAGAACACCGTTTACTCTATAAAGCGTTTCATGGGTGAGACCTACGCACAGAGCCAGAAAGAGGCAGAGCGCGTTCCGTTCAGCGTTGTGAACGAAGGCGGTTATCCGCGTGTTGACATCGACGGCCGCAAGTACACTCCGCAGGAAATCTCAGCCATGGTGCTCCAGAAAATGAAGAAGACCGCAGAGGACTATCTGGGCCAGGAAGTTACGGACGCCGTAATCACAGTGCCGGCATACTTCTCAGACTCTCAGCGTCAGGCAACAAAGGAAGCCGGACAGATTGCAGGCCTCAACGTTCGCCGTATCGTGAACGAGCCTACAGCAGCAGCCCTGGCTTACGGTGTTGACAAAGCCAACAAGGACATGAAGATCGCTGTGTTCGACCTTGGTGGAGGTACATTCGATATCTCAATCCTTGAGTTCGGTGGCGGTGTGTTCGAGGTTCTTTCTACCAACGGTGACACTCACCTGGGTGGTGACGACTTCGATCAGGTTATTATAGACTGGCTCGTAAACAGCTTCAAGGCTGACGAAGGCATCGACCTGAGCAAGGACCCGATGGCTATGCAGCGTCTGAAAGAGGCAGCAGAGAAAGCTAAGATAGAACTGTCAAGCACAACATCTACAGAAATCAACCTGCCGTACATCTCGGCTGAAGGCGGTGTGCCAAAGCACCTCGTTAAGACTCTGACACGTTCACAGTTCGAACAGTTGGCTCACGACCTGATACAGGCATGCCTCGTTCCGTGCCAGAACGCAATGAGAGACGCTAAACTCTCTACATCGCAGATAGACGAAGTAATCCTCGTGGGTGGTTCAAGCCGTATACCGGCCGTTCAGACTCTCGTTAAGAACTACTTCGGCAAGGAGCCTTCAAAAGGCGTTAACCCGGATGAGGTTGTAGCTGTAGGTGCATCAATCCAGGGTGCCATCCTCAACAAGGAAGGCGGCGTAGGCGACATCGTGCTGCTCGACGTAACTCCTCTGACACTCGGTATCGAGACAATGGGTGGCGTTATGACAAAACTTATCGAGGCCAACACCACTATACCTTGCAAGAAGAGTGAGACATTCTCTACCGCTGTGGACAACCAGACAGCCGTAACTATCCACGTGCTGCAGGGTGAGCGTCCGATGGCCGCACAGAACAAGAGCATCGGTCAGTTCAACCTTGAAGGCATAGCTCCGGCACGCCGCGGTGTTCCGCAGATTGAGGTGACATTCGATATCGACGCCAACGGTATCCTGAACGTAAGCGCCAAGGATAAGGCTACAGGCAAGGAGCAGGCAATCCGCATCGAGGCTTCGTCTGGTCTGAGCAAGGAAGAAATCGACCGCATGAAGGCAGAGGCTGAGCAGAACGCCGAGGCCGACAAGAAAGAGCGTGAACGCGTGGACAAGATGAACCAGGCAGACTCTATGATATTCACCACAGAGAACTTCCTGAAGGACAACGGCGACAAGATCCCGGCTGACAAGAAACCGGCAATCGAGTCTGCACTCCAGCAGCTGAAGGACGCTCACAAGAGTGGCGACGTGGCAGCAATCGACAACGCCATCAACAATCTGAACACCGTAATGCAGGGCGCAAGCGCACAGATGTATCAGGGCGCACAGCCGGGTGCTGACGCACAGGCAGGCCAGCAGGCTCAGAACAACGGCGCAAAGGCTGACGACAATATCCAGGACGCCGATTTTGAGGAAGTCAAGTAATAAAATTAACTGACAGAATATAAACAATAATTATAATGAGGCATAATTATCGATAATTATGCCTCATTTTTTTAATATCATGATTTATGGGTAAAGAATTCATACGAAAACCTAAAGAAGACAAACCTGTCATCGCTATATGCTACGATTTTGACAAAACATTATCACCTGATGACATGCAAGCTCAAGGGTATATCCAATCTGTCGGATGCGAGATTGAAGACTTTTGGAAAGAATCCAACAGTCTGGCTGAAGATAATGAGATGGACCAAAACCTTGCCTATATGTTTACGATGAAGAGAAAAGCACATGGCAAATTCGTATTAAACAAACAAGCTTTAATAAAATACGGTTCACGTGTAAAATTATTCCCCGGCGTTGACACTTGGTTCAAAAGAATGAGAGAATATGGCGAAAGCAAAGGTGTAATTGTTGAACATTATATCATTTCTTCCGGTCTTAAAGAAATGATCGAAGGGACAAAAGTTGCAAATGAATTTGAAAAGATTTATGCAAGTTCGTTTTATTACGATAAAGATGGTGTGGCCTTATGGCCGGCACAAGCCATAAATTATACCAGCAAGACCCAATTTCTTTTCAGAATAGAAAAAGGAACTTTAGATATGAATGATGCTGCGGTCAATGATTATTTTGAACCGGAGAATATCCGTATACCTTTTAGAAATATGATATACATCGGAGACAGTGATACTGATATTCCATGTATGAAACTTGTAAATTCCAATTCCGGTCATTCTATAGGTGTTTACAATCCACAAAGCAAAGACAAAAGAAAAGTATATAAGATGATGGAGGATAATAGAATCGGATATTTTGCGCCAGCAGATTATACAGAGAATTCAGAATTAGACCGATTGGTGAAAACAATAATAGACAGAACCGCATCGAACGAAAAATTAGTATCTTTTCATTATCAAAGTAAAAAAGAACAAATGAATCATTGCAAAACTATTGAGAACTGTGAAGAAAAAGAGAAAGAAAAACTTATCTTAGATTTAGAAAACAGTAATAGTTTTGCACGAACACATTCTATAATATCAAAACTAAACAAACATAAAGCATGGACTGCGCTGCAGAAACAGCAATTGAAACAAATTGCTGAAAATAACAGACAAGTCTCGTCCATTATAGATGATAAGGATATAGCTGCTTTCTATAATTCATTAAAATAAACCAGCCTATACTTATATATTATAACATAGCACGGTAAGTGTTATTACAAAATACTGTCAGCCATTAATTATCTGTATAATCAATGGCTGACAACTAATATTTTATTATAAATAATATCAGGCTCAAACGCAACAGCCTAAAACCTTATGACTGATCAGCTCACTGCATGAAATCCACATTCATCTCAGCAAACTTCGCTGCACCAGTGAGGAAATGGGCTGTTATCCAGAACACTGTCCATCGCTCTGAATAACCACCACGGAGCTTGAACACATTACTCATATCACCATGCTGGGCAAAATTTGTATGCGTAACCTGTTCGCCCTGACTGCCATATTCGTCCACCAACTGATAGCATGAACGGAACATGACTTCTGAAAGTTTCTTAAGACGTTCGTCCTTCAGGTAAACTCCCATCTTGAATATTTCCGGGGCGAACACCACGCCGTAGACATCCAGATGCTGATTCTGTGGCGAAACCACTGTCCAACCTTCTGTCTTGAAGTTGAAATCGGCCAGTCTGCCGGCCGGAAGCGGAATACGCCATACCACAACATAAGAAAGACATACGTCCATCGCATGCTTGGCTCTTTGCAGATAATAGGGTTTTCTCGTCAGTTCATACAATGAGAGATATCCTTGAAAAGCAGCCCATGCACCTTCCTTGTCCTCACATGTGGCGTCGAGGGTTCCTCCCCAGTAACATCCCTTTGTAAGATCGTAATACTTCTGATAGCAGTCCTCCGCTATCTTCTCAGCAGCTTTTGCGTACGATTTCTCCTTGAATAATTTCGATGCCAGTGCCAGAGGTGCAATATAAAAACACTCAGATGTGGACTTTGACACCCATTCCTTACTCAGGATTCTTCTTGTCTGAGCGTCGCATGCCTTGCGCAGAAATTCTTTCCACTTCTTATACTTATAGTCATGATTTTTCTGTGCCTGCTCTATCGACTTAGCAAAACAGTACATGGCCTGACCGCACGATACATGATCGCCACCATAATACTTGTTTTCCTTGAAACTGTAACCTACAGGGAAAATGCCTGTCACTGAGTCTATATGTGTTGACGATAGAAAATCCATGGAACGCTGTACCATAGACTTTACGTCCGGATCGTCAAGCATCGGTTCGAGCACCTGCAATGCGTAGCCCGGCGCATCAGACTGTCCGGCCCATCCCATCACTATGTCTTCAGAATAATTCTTCTCATACATGTCAAAACCACATGCATTCTCATTCTCTATCCAACGTTTCTTGGCAAATTCATACTTGTCCTTGATTATGGATTTCATCGTAGGAAAGAGATCTGCGTTGTAAGGCCTGTGCAGATCCAATGATGTGTAAATAGGATGCTGGAAGGCTGTTCCACGCTCCGAAATGCCATACATATCGATGAAAAACTCCTTTTCAATAATGCGTCCCGGTTCCAGATTCAAATATGTGTCAGTATATTTCATCGGTTGGAACTGACGGGCTTTCGCAACGCCATGCAGTCTGTTATATCCTATCGGGCCCGAATACATTACAAGTTCTGTCGTATCCTTGTTTATGTTTTCTACTCCTAAAGACCACCACTGGTCCTGCAATACAGCTCCTCTGACAGGACTTGGAGTTGAATGCAATGCTATTCCAAACATATTCTCCGTATCCTCCAACATGGCGAACGGCATTGGATAACGATGTTCTTCGAATACGGCAAATTCCTTCTCTTTCTTCACATCGTATACCGGTATGATGTCAGGATTGATCCGAGCACCCATCTGGTTGCCGTAATACAATATGCCCGGCAGGAAAGGATACAACTCATGACCGCATACCTGCAGACGGATTGCCAACGTAACATGATACAAAGTCTCCTTACCCTGCCATTCATAACGTCTCTTACATTGTATCAATCCATAGTCAAGTGTCCTGTAACTGTCACGCAAAAGCAGTTTACCTTCCGGAAAAACCATTTCACCCGAAAGAATTTTCCAATCACCACTTTCAGTTACAGACTTAGGATTTGCGTGTTTCCACGAACATGGCCAGTCGTTCGCCCAACCTGTAGCAACCGACCATAAACCTTCTTGCGGAGCATACACAAGATTTTTCCCGTTTATTCCGAAACAAGGTCTGTTTACATCTCCCAATGTCATCTGAGAAGGATAGGCACAAAGAAACATCAAAGACAAAATGCAAGAAAAAAGAAATCTCATAATGATAACACGTATTATACAATTAATATCTAATATATCTCCACACCGGAATTCATCACACACTCATTTATATCGCAGTCCATGAAACATATATCATCATACTATATGATTAATATTTCATATTTTCCACACATATTCATAAAGAAAGTCTGTCAACAAATTAGATGCATGATTTCATTCATTGTCTAGGTAAGGATATACAAAGATAATCATTAAACAAAAGAAACATGTCACATTTCTCCATTTCTTTTATATTTCATATTATTTCGCACGCATCAATAAAAACAGACATCTGACTTTAATTGAAAATATACATTTCTTTCATCATACACAAACGATATTTCTGCGCTCTATTATCAGGTTCATAATATGCAGTACTGTATGTCTGTGCATTACCATATATCCCATTCTATTATAGAAAACCATTATTTAACATAATAAAATAGTATGCATTAGCAACTATTTCAAAATATAATATTATCTTTGCGGAAAATTTAATCGACATGACAAAAGAACTTTTAGGAACTACCGTCGGCAAACTGCGCAATAAACTTCACAGACTCATGAAGCAGAGATATGCTTCTGAAGCTGACATCAAAATGACAGTTGAGGAATTCATACTCCTCACCATGATAAAAGCGAAGACCGATCAAATACTACAGAACATCGCAATCGCAACAGGCAAGAACAAATCTGTAGTGATGAGAATGATAGACTCGCTGGAAAACAAGGAACTGGTAAAACGCACGGTAAATCCAGAAGACCGCCGTGAAAACCTTCTGAGCATCACAGACAAAGGCAACAATGTTGTGGCTCAATATCATGATATAGAAAAGAAACTTTCATACGAACTTCTGGAAGGAATCCCGGAAGAGAAAGTGAATACATTCTTCGAGGTGATTGACCTCATTTCAAAAAGGACCAACTCTTTATGATCCTTTTTTTAAAAAAATAGTTGCTATTGTAAACTATCTATGTATCAAACTAATTATAATATATGAAACATATCACAAGAAGTATTTTTGTGTACTGTCTTCTGCTTTGTGCCATATCCGCATCAGCTCAATCGTCAGACCTCACAATGACTCTGAACGAACTTTTTGCACTTGCTGACTCACAGAGCAAAAGCATCAAAATCTATGAATCGGCAGTAACAGGAGCCGACAAAGACATATCTGTCGCAAAGACGGCCCTACTCCCCAACATCGAGTTTTCGGCATCTGCCACATACAACGGTAACGCATGGGTGTCCGACCGTGACTTCTCCAATGGTCAGACTTACACGTCACCACATTTCGGCAACAGCTTCTCTCTGGAAGCATCGCAGGTGGTGTTTGCCGGTGGTGCGATACATAACAACATCAAAGCACTCGAAATAAAGAAGAAAATAGCAGAATGGGACCTTACCGAACACCGTCAGGACGTTTACTTTCTCCTAACCGGATATTATCTCGACTTATACAAGTACAGAAATCTCCTGACCGTATACGACAGAAACATGGAACAAACCAAGCAAGTGATAAAAGACATGCATGCAAGAGAGAAGGCCGGTGTGGCTCTGAACAACGATATAACACGTTATGAGGTGCAATACCAGAACCTGCAATATAAACGTACCGAACTTCTCAGTTCAATCGAAATATACAACAACAAACTTGTGACCATGCTCAATCTTCCGACCGATACGGAAATATATCCAGATACGACTCTGCTTTCAGACAAGATGCCGAAACCAGATGAAAGAGTATTCCAGAACATGGCTTTCAACAGTTCACCGCTCCTCAACAAGAACAGACTTACCCTCGACATGCTCGACAGACAGAAGAAAGTAACAACAGCCGGATACATGCCACAGATAAGCATCATTGCAGGTGACAACCTCAACGGCCCGATAACATACGAAATTCCTGTCATCGACAACAACATAAACGTATGGTATGTAGGCGTGGGCCTGAAATACAATCTGGGGAATCTGTACAAGACACCAAAAAAATTGTCGCGTCTGAAAAGTTCCATAGCACAGTCACAATCGGCCCTTACCACCTCACAGGAGAACGTGACACTCAACGTCAGGTCGGCCTACATACGCTATCTCGATTCCTTCGAACTGCTCAAGACACAAGAGAAAAGCCTGCAACTTGCACGCGAGAACTATGATGTCATAGCCAACCGCTACGCCAATGACCTTGTGCTCGTAACCGACCTTGTCGATGCAGACAACCTCAGACTGTCTGCCGAAGTGCAATACGTCAACGCGCAAATAAACATAATATACAACTATTATAAACTTATATACACAACAGGAAATCTGAATACGACAAACAACTGATACAGATATGAACAAGAAAAACAAAAAGATATTGCGCAACATTATCGTCATCGCAATCATTCTGAGCGGTCTTCTCTGGGTCTGCTCCAAGTTCCTGCACTTCGGCAGGGTGGAATATACCGACAACGCACAGATAAGACGTAACATCATCCCGATAAACTCCAGAGTGCAGGGATTCATACAGAAAGTCTGCTTCGACGACTTCCAGTACGTACACAAAGGCGACACACTCGTAATCATAGAAAATTCAGAATACAAACTGAAAGTAGAGCAAGCCAAGGCCGGCTACCAGAAAGCCCTTATGGAGAACACAGCCATGCAGACCGTCATATCCACAACGGCCAACAACCTCAGCGTGTCCGACGCCAACATAGAAGAACTGGCAATACGAATGAAACAGGCCGAGACCGACTTTCACCGCTACAGTCAGCTATACACACAAAAAGCAGTGACCCGTCAACAGTACGACAACGCCAAGGCCGACTATGAAGCCACAAAAGCCAAGTACGATATGCTCGTAAGACAGAAACGCAGCACCTCGCTCGTTAAAGACGAACAGACACAACGTCTCGAACAGAACCAAACAAACATCGACGTAGCCAAAGCCGCAAAGAATCTTGCCGAGCTCAATCTCTCATATACAGTCATTGTTGCTCCGTGCGACGGCGTGACTTCAAGAAAAGCACTGCAGGAAGGACAGTTCATACAGCCCGGACAGACTCTGCTCTCGCTTGTCGAATACGACAACGTGTGGATAATGGCCAACTACAAGGAGACACAGACCGCCAACATACGCGAAGGAATGCCCGTCAGCATAACGGTGGATGCTGTGCCGGGAGTTGAATACCACGGCAGGGTGGACAAACTGTCCCATGCCACCGGAGCGCAATACTCCGTCATACCACAGGACAACTCCGCCGGAAACTTCGTGAAGATAGAACAGCGCGTACCTGTAAAGATAATATTCACGGATAAGAACAACAAGAAGGACATCAACCGACTGCGCTCTGGAATGAACGTGGAGTGCGAGGTAAAATACTGAAGCCTATGCCAGCAACACCATCACCCGAAGAATTAGCAGCCGCAAGACGCATAATGGTATGGAAGGATTTCGTCCCCCAGCCACTGCGCTTTCCGCTGATCATACTCATCATTATCGTCTACATGTTCTCCGGCGGCGTGTATATGTCGGCCGTCGCCGAGATGACCGGAACGTGGGCATGGATAAACGAAGATGTCATGATGGCCGGCTACGCGTCCATGACCGGCCTTACAATGGCATTCCCGTTGCTATTCAGAATTCTGTTCCGCTTCCCCACACGCGAACTGCTCCTGTTCTCGGCAGGCCTGTTCATCGTGTGCGACTACATCTGTATGGTGTGCGACTTCCTGCCACTCGTCGTGCTACTCTCCTTTGCCAGCGGCTTCTTCAAGATTGTCGGGACATTCGTATGCTGGAGCAACATTCAGCTCAAGATAACACCCAAAAGAGATTTTGCAGTGTTTTTCCCGTTCCTCTTCACGTTTGTTCTCGGTAGCGTGCAACTCGTCAACATAGCCACCGGCTACAGCATATACGCCTTCGACTGGCAGGCAATGCACCGCATCACCATAGGAGCGTTCATCCTCATATTCGCCCTTGTATATTTCTGCATGCGCCACAACTTCCGCCAGGGTCCATACATTCCCTTCAAAGGCATCGACTATCTCGGCGGCATTCTCTGGACACTCTGGCTGTTCTGCATCATCTTCATCTGCGTTTATGGCGAACACTACGACTGGCTCGACGGCGAACAGATACGCACCGCCATCGTCTTTGCCGTCATACTGCTCGCCATGTGTCTGCAGCGTGCCGCCACCATAAGGCATCCCTACATCAACATAAAGACCTTCTCGCAGCACAACATGCTCTACATCTTTCTTCTATTCGGATGCATGACCCTCATGTCGGCCACAGCCACATCGACACAGAACATCTTCACAAGCTCAATCCTCGGCTACGACGCCCGCCACAACGCCGACCTCAACTGGGGCATTACCGCCGGCATTGCCGTCGGTACGGGCATATTCTTCCTTGCCCTCACCAGATGGAAATGGCGCATCAAGGACATCGTTCTCACCGGCTTTGTCTCCTTCCTGCTCTATCAGGTCATGCTCTATTTTCTCATCGACGCCTCCGCCGAGAAATACATGTTCTATCTGCCGATGCTTCTCAAGGGTGCCGGTGTGAGCATTGTGTACACTTCGCTCACCTACGCCCTCGCCGGCTGCGTCACGTTCGAATATTACTTCGAGGCCATGTGCGTCATAGGTTTCATACGAACAAGCTTCGGCGGTCCGCTCTGCTCAGCCATCATGACACGTATATTCAACAACGTCAGACAGGCAAACACAGCCGACCTCGGCAGTTACATCGACCCAATGTACCACTATGCCGGCTCATTCCAGACACTATACAGCGAATTCCAACGGCAAGTACTGATGGTAAGTATAAAAGAGGTATATGGCTGGGCTGTTATCATCGCCATAATCATTCTGATCGCCATACTGCTATCCGACTACAGATACCACCTGGGCGCAAGAGCCAGTCAAATGCTCCGCCTGTCACAGATATGGAAACATGTGCACAGCAAAGCCAGATGACAACAGACATACACGCCCATACACATACAGTCATCTCTCTTTTTTAATATAATAACTACATAAAGGTAATTTTCTCATACGCGTAGAAACTGCTGCGACACGTTGTTGTTACAGCAGTTTTTCATATGGATACATACACAAAACTTATCATACCATATCTTTGTGTTTTCTACACATCAGCAATCACAACATATACATTACGGCCTATCACTCTTCCGCCTTTCCATACTCAGCCACCGGCTCTGCAGCCATGCGACTGTCATCACACTCCGGCAAACTGAATGTCCGCGTTTTCCTGTCCTCAAGAAATATGTGATTCAGTGTGTAAGCCAACGATTCAAGCGTCCTGGCGCGCACCTTTGGCTTCAACTGACACTCCCACACCGTGACGCAATGCCACCCCATTTCCGCGAGCCGGTGCTGCTCTTCCTTGTCACGCTCCCTGTTGCGCTCTATCTTGTTCTTCCAGAAATCAACATTTGTCTTGGGCAGACGGAAATACCTGCAATTCTCATGACCATGCCAGAAACATCCGTTCACAAAAATAACAGTCCTGTATTTTCGCAATACAATATCGGGATGACCGGGCAGACGGGGATGGTTGAGCCGGTAGCGGAAGCCACGGCTGAAAAGGAATTTCCTCACCAACAGTTCCGGCTTCGTATCCTTTCCGCGTATTGCAGCCATATTGCGATGGCGTTGTTCTTCGGTCAACTTATCCATTTGGGTTCTCAAAACTATTACACCATTAATATTGCAATCCTACGATGAGGAAACAATATCTTTATATAAAAACAGGTGCACATCCATACATGGGCAGACGTACACCTATCTATATATTATATAAGAAATATATCAGCCTAAAGAATTCATTATGTTCAGCAAATCCTGATATTTCTCAACCTTATGATATTTCACCTTAGCTGTCGATATCGAATTGAACAGCTTCTCGGCACAACTTATCTTTGCATTTTCTATTTGTGTCAGATTCATTGACAACAAAGAACCCTTCGTCTCGGCAATGAAGAAAATATGCTTCACCTTGTCTTTTGTCATTGCGATGGCCCAGTCTGGAGCATAATTTCCTACAGGTGTCGGTATTTGGAATGTACGTGGCAGTTTTGCATAGACAATCACTTCATCCGCCTCGTCAAGATCATGTGCAAAATTACGTTCACCCTTACTGTCCGTGATAACATAATCGGCAATGTGCTTCTTTGCTTCATAGGCCCGGTCAAAGTCAATTTTGTTCTTTGCTGTGAATATGCTACTGTCATACCTGCCTTCAGTCATATTGTAATGTATGGCCTCAACAATCATAGCAGATTTCTGCTCCTTTATTATCCGCACTACCTTACGTATAAACTCTTCCGGATTGTTCTTGAACAGATACAGTTTACTGATATTTATGCCTTTCAGAATCTTCACTACTGTGCGTCTGGTCAGATTAGCACCCTTGGCTACATCGCCTACAAGGTCGTATGCAACTGTTGATGTGCAGACATCAGACAATTCGTGCGACTGTGAATGCGTATCACCAAACTCCGTAACGTCCTTTTCGTTCTGCGTACCTTCAATCATGACATAACGCAACCGCGTTACATTCAATTCCGCATTAATCTTCAGTATGACATTCTTTATCAGTTCGTTACTGTCATAGCTCACCGTATAAACATACTGATGGTTTATCTCATTCCACAACTCCTGGAACTCCGCTTTATTGAAGTTATCGTTCAGTTTGTTTTCCGGGATACTTGTCTTGTCCTCAACAATCATGTCGTCAAGTGCCTTAGGATCGAATATCGAATTAATGAGTTTCATCACACCCTCAGCTATCGGTTGCAATTTTTGCGGCAACGCTGCCACCGTTCCATCCGTCACAGCCTGTCTGTATTCCGATGTTATGCCACCGTTTTCGTCAATATACCCATTATCTTCCAGATAAACTATTATACGGCTTGCCTCTGTTTCGCTGACCGTATGTATATCCTCACCAATCTTGATCTGTTTGCCGGTAAAGTAAGCCACTGTAGCCTTTACCGCACGTTCACGGAGCACCTCACGTGTCTCACGCTGCAATGCCGACGTAAAGTCTGCATAGCTCTCGTTGGCTATTACAGTAAGTCTGTTCACCTCGTGCACATCCTCGCCCAACAGTTCCACATCCATGCGCGTACCGTTTCTGTCAACGCAGATACGCAAGCCTCGTCCCACCTCCTGACGCTTGGCTGTTGTAGAATTAGAATGACGCAATGTGCATATCTGAAAAACATTCGGATTGTCCCAACCTTCGCGCAAAGCAGAATGTGAAAAGATGAAACGTGTAGGTTCTTCAAAGTTCAACAGTCGTTCCTTGTTTTTAAGAATAAGGTCATAAGCCGATATATCGTCAGACATACCGGTCTTCTTCTCTATTTTTCCATCCGTCACACGGTTTGTCTTCTTGTCTATTGAGAAATAGCCTCGGTGCACCTCTTGCGGAGTGAAACGCAGAAGATATTTGTTGTAGTCTTCATCAAAGATTTGCAGTTCATCATTCAACAGGCGTGCATATTCATCCTCAAATATTTTCTGGAACACGCCTTTCACTTCGTTACCGTCCTCGTCGTAGCTTTTATACTTTGCCACCTCGTCTATAAAAAACAGCGACAGACACTTTATACCGCGCTTGAACAACTGACGTTCCTTTGCAAAGTGCGACTTTATTGTCTCGCGTATCTGAACACGCTGCATTCTCTCTTCGTTGGTGTCGCCCACCACTTCGCCACGACGTATCTTTTCACCATTAAGAAACACCACATATCCGTTCACGTTTATCTCAGACACGACAAAACCTTCATACTCCGCCAGATCCGATTCCGCGCGCAAGCTGTCGCCCACTCCGAATGTCCTTATCTTACGCACAATACTGCCCGAAGCTGTCTTTGTCTCTATCTCAATGCGAGCCATAGGCGGATGTTTTGGTGATAGCACTATGTCGTCAAGATACATGTAACCTCCCGTTCCGTGCAGGTTTTTCACCTCAAAACCCTTTACTTGTATTCGCTTCACCAGTTTCTGTCGGTAAGCGTCGAGTGCATCGAGTGCATATATTGTGTCATGCTTTGTCCTGTGCGTGGCCGAATAGTTCAGCACAAACAGCGGATTGAAACGCTTGACACCTGCCTGCGTAGCGTTGCCCTCCATCTTCTGCGGCTCGTCCATTATTATGATGGGATGGTTGGCTGCTATCACGTCTATCGGACGTCGGCTACCAAACTCGTCGCGTTTTGAATATATAATACGACTTTCCTTGCTACGTCCACCTTCCTTCATCGATGCGGCGAACGCCTGCGTGTTGATTATCATCACGTTCAGACCTGAATCTGCTGAAAAGCTGTCAAGCTGCTGAAGGTTCTTGCTGTCATAGACAAACCACCGGGCTTTCTTCCCGTAATATTCCATGAAGTGGTCTTCCAGCATATTAAAGCTCTTTGCCACACCCTCACGTATTGCGATACTCGGCACAACGACAATATATTTGCTCCATCCATACTGTTTGTTAAGCTCAAACATTGTCTTTATGTAAACGTAGGTCTTCCCTGTTCCCGTTTCCATTTCTATGTCGAGGTTCACATCAGCCGTACCCTTTGCAAGTGCTGATGACGGAGCTATGTCATACAGATTCTGTACTGCGTTTATGTTTTTGAGCAACGTCACCTGACTAAGTTCTATCGGATGATTGCGATAGCCTGTGTCGCCATCATATTCAATCTTCGTCTCTTTATACCGTCCGAGGTCTCTACGATATTTTTCAAACGTATGCGAAGGCTGTCCGGCAAACACTGCTACAGTGTTATCAACAGCATCAGTCTGATATTGTTGTATCTTAAATTTGAATTTCATCGTTAATAGATTTTATGGATAAGTTTATCAACGCGAGACATCTTGCATACAAATATTCTTTAATCTTCACATCACTTATTAGAATCTTACCTTTTTCGAAATGTCTTATTTGATAATCATTTCCTATATCTGTTATTTTTTTTAATTCATCATTCAAGATATTCTTTAAATTAATATCATTTTTACTAATCTTATCCAACAATATTCCTATTGATTTTTTCTTATCTGTAGAATAATATGTTTTCAGTCTTTCTAAAACATCCCATAACTTTTCCAATGCTAATTGCTTATTACTATCACCTTCTTTTTTATAAAAAGATTCCGCCTGCTGAATTAATTGATTTAAATTGGGCTCTGATGTATTTTCAATCTTTAAGAATGATTTTACAGGCATAATTTTGTTACTGCATAATTTATAACCAATATCTGATAAAATTTCATTCAACTTTATAATAAATTCTTTATCTCCATATTTTGAATACAACTCTATTGCATCAAATACGTATTTTGGCGATGTTCCATATATAAACTTATAAAAATTATCTTCTTTACAATATACGCCTTCTTCATTAAATGCCTTCGGTATATAAAAATCACTTATTTCATCCAAGACGATCTCACTAATGAATTTATAACTATTAAACCCTGTTTCTGAGGTTACCATGATGTTTTCATCATTACGACACATTAGTTCTATTATAGCATTACGTTTTTTTCTTGCTATTTTTGGAACATTTATATCTTCGTTATAGCGCTGTGAAAATGGAATAAACTTGTCTAACTTTCTTTCTACTTCCGTTAACTCTCGACAATTATAAACTTCTTCATTTGAAATATAATCTTCTACATATAATTCATAACCATCCGGTCGCAGAATTTTTTGTATTTTTCCAAGATACTCTTTCCAATATCCATTTTCATCTCTGTTTTCCGGATGAAAAACAGAACATAAAAATTTCAAAAGAGTCTCATCATCTCCATCACACAATCCAAAACGAGAATCATAAAATATCCATCCTTCTTTCCAATCTTTATATTTTTCTGTATGATGGTAAATTTCTAATTCTGCATTTGAATATTGTTTATCCAAACAAGACATTTCTGATAACAAATATATCTTCTTTAAGAAATCAACTTCTTTAAGCTTACCAAAATAAGGATAATATATATGAATCGGTTCATCATAAATACCAATACTTAAATATGAAGGTTCATCATATCCATTACAAAAAAGATCAAAAATTTTATCTCTTGTTATTTTAGTTATTTGTTTCATTACTACAATATTCTCCTAACAGTTTCTTTACTATAAGCGTTGAAAATCTGCTCAAAGTTGTCAATAACATTGTCGTTGGCAGCCGAGGCATCACGCATAACGAAATATACAGGCTTCAGTTTCGCTATTTCCTTAATAGTTGTTTCGTTCACGTTCTCGTCGAAGCAAGCTATAAGATAGTTGCCGTCAACCATGTGAACAGTTTTACCGGCTATTTCTTTCACTTCTATTTTTACAGAAAGCTCTTTGCCAAGGTCCAGCATCACCTGAAACAGCAGGTCCTCGTTTGTGCGGTCAGGCTTAACATTATCTGCAAACAGATTCTGTTCGTCGAACTCTTGCGGAGTATAGTAAACGTCTTCCATGTTCGAGGTGTCGAGTTTGAACACACGGAAACCAATATCAAGCTTTTCAATACCTTCCTTATCTTTATTATCTTCCTTAATTTTCTTTCCTGCGCGACGGATACGTTCCTTGCCTATCTCACAGATGTTTTTATATCCGGCTTTGTAGGCTTCGCTCTTTTCGTCGGTCTTCTCGGGTAGCTGCACCATAATAAACTTGCGGTTGCCTCCGTCTTCGGCATTAAGTTTCATCACTGCGTGAGCCGTTGTTGCTGAACCGGAAAAGAAATCAAGAATAATCAAGTCTTTATCTGGTATTAAACCTACCAAATATTTTATTAAATTAATAGGTTTAGGAAAATCAAAAGGAATATTTATATCTATAAGTTCCTTCGCGGCATGCCTATTTTCAAACTTAACTATTAAATCGGATGGAAGTTGTCCTTCTTCTAATCGGGAATTTAGCCATATTTTTGTATATATATTCCAATGAGCTTTTTCTTTTGTATGGAAATTAATTAATGGAGTATTTTGAGATTTAATAAAAACAATTTCATCTTCTTTTATGCCTCTATTAAATCTATCGCTATTCCATCTCCAAGGAAGTCCTTTTGGAGGTATTACTTCCTCTCCATCAGGACAAATAATAGGATATGTTGATCCTCCATGTTTTAAAGATGCCTGAAATAATCCCATTGTACGATATCTCTCACCTTTTCGTTTTCCTTGTTCCTGAATTTTATTATAAACTTTGTCAATTAAATCTGCACTTATTTCATCCTTAAGGACAGTTGCCGAAATGGTGTTCTTTGCATATACAACAATATAATCCGTATTTTGTGTAAAAAATTTACCCTGATTATTCCCAGTTTTCATTTGTCGGCTAACTATTCCGGCTTGATTTGTGTAACCATAAATTTCATCACAAATTTTAATCAAATTACTCAACTCTGTAGCACCAATACTTATAAAAATCAATCCTTCCTGTGATAGTAAATCCTTGGCTACTTTCAAGCGGGAATACATCATATTAAGCCAATCTGTATGAAATCGGCCGTTACTCTCGGTATTGCGCTGCATTGGGTCGATGGTTTGATTGCCTTCTTCATCGAACATTCCACTTATCTCTTCAAATTCGTCACGACTTTGTGCAAAATCGTCATTATATACAAAGTCATTACCTGTGTTATACGGAGGATCGATATAAATCATCTTCACCTTACCGAGATAAGTTTCACGCAATACCTTGAGAACATCAAGATTGTCGCCCTCAATATAAATATTCTGTGTATTGTCAAAATCAACGCTGTCTTCACGACACGGACGAAGCGTCATAGTCGTAGGTGTATTAGCCAAACGGTTTGCCGCCCGTTTATCTGGCCAGGTGAACTGATAACGTTCCTCACCTTCGCCTATAATATCATCAGACAATTCTGCCTGCAACTTCTCAAAATCAATAGCAAACTCTGTTTTGCCGTCCTTTCCCTTTCGTTCTGTCACACAGTTAGGAAACAACTGCGCTATCTTATTTATGTTTGAGCTAACAACGTTAAGGCTCTGCATTTTCAATCTATCCATTATATATTTCTTTTATTCTTATATGCTGAATTCAATTTGTTAATACAATATCATTAATTTGAATTCAGCTTTTATTGATATTATCTATAATTTCCATTACACTATATGAGTGTTTCTCTTTGGAGAATATGAATTTCCTGTTTACAAAAATAGAAAAAATATGTAAATGCACATAATTTTACAGATATAAACAACTTACTCAACACCTATTTAAATAATACTTTTGCTAAAGTGCAATAATACAAAATCACGGGCGTCGGACTGGTGCACAATCCCCCACCCGCCCCGCGCTCGTTTCTCCAAATTTTAATTAACATCCATTCACACTTACAGTTTCGCATTTAACATTCCGTTTTCTTCAATCCAGCTCCGCGCCATACGGTTTTTGCACTTCGGAATGTCCGTTTAGGGCAGACGGGCAGACCGGTGAGAGAAAATGATGCTGCGAAATGGGCCGTTTCAGGGTGCGACAGGCACTGTTTCAGGGGGTGATATGCACTGAATCGGAGCATGATATGGGCTTAATCAGGGTGTGATATGGTGCATTTTGCAAGGCCGGGAATGGAACATCGGAACAGAGGACGGTGTAAGCAGCTGAAAAACAGAAAGTTGCAGAATATCATGATTTTTGCGATTTTTCTGACAATTTTGCGTGCGGTGCGCTGCGAGACGATTTTTCAGAGATTTTCGGGGGAAAGATTTAACCTTGCGGACCGGATTTTCCGTTTTTTTAAACATCGCAACGAGGCGCGACGAATGAGTCGGGCTGTGGACACAGAAAACAAAAGACCTGTCGCGACATGAGATCGTCGCGGCAGGTCTGTAAATATATTCAGAAGTGGAACAAGCGTCACTTCACGGCCTCAACCGTATAGCCGGCGTCCTTCAGAAGCTGGAGCACGCCCTTTGCTCCGGGCAGATGGCCTGCGCCTACGGCAAAGAATGTGGGTTTGTCGGCCATGATGGCGGGCATCTTCTTGGCCCAGTCGGCGTTGCGGTTGTCGATGAGCTGTGCCAGTTCTTCAGGTGTGCTGTCGCAGGTGTTGCCAATCTTCATGTCCATGACAGCCTTCAGTTCGTTGAGGTCCTGGGCATAGAAGGCGTCTGTCATCTTCTCCATCACCTCCTCGTTGAACTCCTGGTTGTTGAGCAGACACATGAGTTGCTCCACCTGACGCTTCAGAGGCGTGCCCTTGTAGAGCAGTTCTGTCTGGAAGGCCATGGTCTCCAGTCCGCCCGTCGGTTCGTTGTTCTTCTTGGCCTGTGCCTGGAAGTACTGGTCGAAAGTGCTTGACGGGTCGAACTCGCCCATGTGTTTCTGCATGAACATGAGCACCTGCAACTGTGTGGTGAGGGCTGCCGGCGACATTGATCCCATCTGTGCTGCCACCTGCGGATTGCTCAGTCCGACACCCATCATCTGTGTGATGGCGGCGTCAAGCTTCTTGTACTGTTCTGCCGAAAGCACCGTCTTGAGTGTCTTTCCTTCGGGGAGCACCATTGCGGCCTGCATTACCTTGAGGCTGTCGGGATTGCTCATGACTTCCCACTTCAGCTCACCGTAAACCTGCTCGGTGTTGGTCAGCGCGTCCTTCACACCCGGTATTTTCTCCACGAAGCCCACGTTGGCCAGGTGGTGTGTGCCGATGATGTAAGAAGGCGCCTTTAGGTCCTTACCAGATATCTTGTAGAGCAGCTGGGCGTTTGCGCCCGCCACTGTGAATACAGCCACGAAGGCTGCTGCGATGAATCTTTTAATCATAATATAAACTGTTTGGTTTGTACTGTGAAATCATATTACCAGATGTGGGCACGCTTCGACTTCGGCACGTACATCTTGTCGCTCTTCTTCACGTTGAAGGCGTCGTACCATGCGTCGATGTGAGGCAGTGCGGCGTTCACGCGTGCCTTGTTGGGTGAGTGCGGATCGACTTTCAGCAGATAGTCGGTCATTTCGTCGCTGGTGTTGGCAGCCCATACGCGTCCCCATGCGAGGAAGAAGCGCTGCTCGGGAGTGAATCCGTCGATGACGGGCAGCTTCTTGGTCTTCATCAGATTGCTGAAGGCGCGGAAGGCAATGTTCAGTCCTCCGTTGTCGCCGATGTTCTCGCCGAGAGTCAGTTTGCCGTTTATCTTCTTGCCGGGCAGCACCTCGTAGTTGCCGAAATAGTCTTCGAGCACCTTCGTGCGCTTGTCGTAGTTGGCCTTGTCGGCAGCTGTCCACCAGTTGTTCTGGTTGCCTTCCTTGTCGAACTGACATCCCTGGTCGTCGAAACCGTGGCTCATCTCGTGGCCTATCACGCCGCCGATGGCTCCGTAGTTCACAGCGTCGTCGGCCTCAGGATCGAAGAACGGCGGCTGCAGGATGGCTGCCGGGAAGCATATCTCGTTGGTAGTCGGGTTGTAGTAGGCATTGACTGTCTGCGGCGTCATGTGCCACTCGCTCTTGTCAACAGGCTTGTTCACCTTGCGGTCGATGTAATCCTTGGTCATGAACTCCGACACACGGCTGAGGTTCTCGTACAGTGAGAGCGACGGATCTATCTGCAATCCGGAGTAGTCGCGCCACTTGTCGGGATAGCCTATCTTGATGATGAAGTTGCTCAACTTGTCCTTTGCCTGCTCCTTTGTGACCTGTTCCATCCACGATGCCTCGTCGATGCGCTCGGCAAGTGCTGCCTGCAGATTGTGAACAAGGTCGAGCATGCGCTGCTTGCTGCTCTCAGGGAAGTATTTCTCCACGTAGAGTTTGCCTATGGCCTCACCCATTACGCCACTCACAAGACTCACTGCGCGCTTCCAGCGCGGACGGTCCTGCTTAACGCCGCTGAGGGTCTGGCTGAACTTGAAGGACGCGGTGCGGAAGTCGTCGCTGAGATAACCCGACGCACCGCTGATGATCTTAGCCTCTGCATAGGTCTTCAGATCGTCGAGAGAAGTCTCCTCCAATATCTTCTCAACCTCCTTTATCGGCTCCGGCTGTCCCAGATCCACCTCGGCAAACGGAGGGAAACCCTGTGCCAGGAAGATGTTGCCCCAGTCTATTCCGGGATAGTCGCTTATGAGCTGTGCATAACTCATCTTGTGATAGTTGGCATTTACATCGCGCAGCTTCACGTTGTCGTAGCTTGCCTTTGCTATGCGTGTCTCGATGGCGAGAAGCACGTCGGTCTTCTTCTGAGCCGTCTGCTCGTCGTCGCCAACAAGCTGGAACAGGGTCTTGATGTATTCCTTGTAGGCATTGCGCACCTTAACGGTCTGCTCGTCGTCGTTCAAATAGTAGTCGCGCTCGCTCAGACCAATGCCGCCCTGCGATATTCCGACGATGTTCTGCGATGCATTGCGCTGGTCGGCTCCCACGCTTATACCGAACATCATGGCGCTCGCACCCTGACGGTCGAGCTGTGCCGTGACGAGCTGATATTCCTTCTTGTTCTTTATTGCCTCTATTTTTGCAAGCACGGGCTTGAGCGGTGCGGCTCCCTCACGGTTCAGACGGACACTGTCCATCATCAGGTTGTAGAGGTCGCCTATCTTCTGTCCGAGCGAGCCTTTGGGCTGACTTGTCGAGGAATATTCCTCTATGAGCCCTTTGATGCGCTTCTGGTTCTGTTCTTCAAGGTCTACGAAAGCACCGTTTGTCGGATGCTCTGCGTCGAGGGGATGGGTCTTCAGCCATCCTCCGGCAGCGTATTCATAGAAATCAGCACCCGGTTTTACGTCAAGATTCATGTTGGCTTTGTCGATACCCGACGACAGGTTCTGGGCGCAAGCGGCCGTAGCCACCATCGAGAACGACACCAATAATGTTTTTGTCTTCATCTTCTTATATGTTAATTATGTCTGTATTAACGTGTTAAACACTGAAAACCACATGCAAAAGTAACAAATATGCGCATAACAGCCGAATATGACCGTCAAAAATAACATATTATAAACTTTCGCCATAGCGCTGCCACTCGGCCTCGACGTCCTTTATATCGACACCGAGCAGGCGCATGTTGCGGAACATGTCGGGCAGGATGTTCTCCATGAAGTCCTTGCGCCGGGCTTCCATAATGCGGTCGCGCGCTCCGGCGGTGACAAAATATCCCAGTCCGCGTTTGTTGTATATTATACCGTCGCGTGCCAGAAAGTCGTAGGCCTTCACGGCGGTGTTGGTATTCACTTCGAGCTTCACGGCATACTCGCGTACGCTGGGTATGCGCTCGTCGTCGGCATAAACGCCTGCGAGAATGTCGTCGCACAGACGGTCGGCCATCTGTATGTATATTGCCTTATCGTTACTGAATGTCATATGTTCAAGAGTTTATTGTTGATAACCTGCATTCTTGTGAACAGTCGGAAGGACAGCCATGTAAATGCTACCATGCCTACAAGCATTACCGACATAGATAACCAGACGTTGAATTCGGGAAAGATCAGGTAGATCAGAGCCCTGATCAGCGAATAGATGACGCATGCGAACAGCCAGCCATGACGGCGGAAGAGCGTGCCCATGAAGATGAATACCGACAGATCGAACAGGTCGCCCAGACAGTAGTAGAATATAACGAACAGGCCGGGATTGATGGATGTGCCGGCAAAAATGTCCCTTAATCCTGACTGCGACACGTAGTTGCTGAAGGTAGGACCAAGCTCGTCGAACGCTCTGACGCCACGCTGGGCAATGTCGGACAGCGTTGTCAGCAAGGTCACGGCATAGGAACCCATGTGCGACCGGCCGAATATGAGGTGCATGAAAAGCTGCTGAAGCAGGTCGGCCACCACAAACGACACTGCCGACATAAGTATTCCGCCAAGTACGACAAGCACCACACGGCAGACATACTTCTCTGCGTTAGACGCCGGCAGCATCATGTAGGCTATACGCTGTTGTCTGGTCTGCATGTTGCGGAACATCATGCTTCCGCCCATAAGAATGACAAACCAATAGGCACCAAAGAATACGAAGGAGAAACTTCTCGACATTTTGAGCAGCACAGCGCGCTGCGTTTCGGGATTGGACGCATTTGCCATGAATATGGGCTCGCTGCCTATAGACATCATTGTCATGAAAAGCGTCATCAGCAAGGTGATTATTATCGTTGTGCGTATGGCGTAGCCCCGTTCCTCCACGAAGCTCCACCTGACGAGACGCATGGTTCTCGATATATTGAAATTGCTCATATTTATCATGTTTTTATGTGTACGCACGGGGCGTATCAGATGTTTATCCATTTGTTGTTTATCACATTGGTGCGCTTGAAGAGCCTGTACGACGCCCAGTAATTCAATGCAATGAGTGCCAGTTCCATAGCAATGATGGTACATCTGTCTATTATTGTGAGCGAAACGTCGATATCATAGTTATCTATTCCATGTCCTGCGACAGCAAGGCATATCTGAATGGCCATAAGCACAAGCGATGTAAGGATGAACGGATGGCGACGGAAGAATGCGCTGCCAAGGATATAGAAGCTGTGGGTCCACATAATTGTGAGCATCAGAATGATGCCGGCCATAATGCGTGAAGGCGACATATAACTTATGAATTTCATCAGATTGCCGCCTCCGAACACCGAGTCGTCACACCACATACTTATGAAACTGGTGGTGGCGTCCCACCCCATGAGCATATTGAACAGCACTCTGAAATAGTCGGCCGCAAAAAACGACACTATCAGTACAACTGGCCAGCCTATCGTAACGTAAGTCCAGCGAGAGAGATATTTCTCCAGATTAGACGCAGGATGCATCAGAAACGAGATTGCCTGCTTCTTGTGACGTGTGTTGGCAAACATGGTGCTCGCTCCGAAATAAAGACACGTGAATCCCACCATGAAGCCGGACACGCTAAGGGCCATTGCAATTGCGAGGTCATTCTCACTTCCGTTTCCGGTTGAGAAAGTAGCCATACTGAGCACGAACTCTTCGCACAGGAAGAACGCGATGGTCATAATAATACCCATACGCAGCAGATTGCCTTTTGTATTTTCAAACGTCCATAAGAGCATCTTATGGAAACGGTTCCATTCAAACGATTTCATGATCATTTTCTCCTTTCTTTTTCTTGTCGGTTCATTTAATCATTCCCTTTGTCACGGCGTTGAAGAGCAGCTCCAGGTTCACCGGTGTCTCCTCATGACGGCCGCGGCGTGCCATGACGGCGTTGCCTTGGATGGAGAACTCTGAATAGATGACGTCGTCGGTTGGTTCGCCCGGACGGCGTGTCTCGAAGACGTACTTGTCGCACACATCGCCCACGGACGAGTCGAGAGCCACTCCGTTCTCGTCGAATATCACGATGTGGTCGAGCAGCGATTCGACGTCGTGCACCTGGTGGGTGGATATTATCAGCGTGCGGTCTTCGGTCATGTTGTTGGCCACCACCTTGCGGAACTGGCTCTTGGAGGGTATGTCCAGTCCGTTGGTTGGCTCGTCCATGAGCAGCAGGCGTGTGCCGGCGGCAAGGGCGAAACTCATGTATGCCTTCTTCTTCTGGCCCATGGAGAGGGCGTTGAGCTTGAGCGACAGAGGCATCTCAAACTCTTTCAGGCAGTTGAGAAGCACCTCACGGCTGAAGCGCGGATAGAAAGGCTCGTTTATGCGGACATATTCCTCGAGCGTGGTGCGCGGCAGATCGAACTCCTCAGGCACGAGGAATATCTCCTGAAGCATCTCTGCCGTGCGGCGGCGTGCGTCGGTTCCGTCCACCATCACCGCCCCGCGCGACGGCTGGAGAAGGCCGCTTATGAGATAGAGCATCGTGCTCTTGCCCATTCCGTTCTTGCCGAGCAGGCCGTAGATGCGGTTTTCCTCGAATTTCAGACTGAAGTCTTCGAATACGTTTCTCTTTGTTCCCGGATAACTGAATGTTATGTTGTTTACTGTTATCATGATTTTATCTGTTTTATGTTCTGTGTTTATGTTTCCTTAATAAATGAATTTCCGTGTCACTTTGCCAAAGTGTTCTGGGCGATGAGATAATCGGTATGCGGCTGCATGATGAGCATGTTGTCGGCCAGTTCGTAGCTGTTTGCCTCGTCACACCATCTGTATGTGGTGACAGCAGTCACGTTTCCGAGCACCATGCGGTATTCTGTCTTTTCCTCAGCCATGGCGTAAGCCGAATTGGCGGCGTCCCATCTCTGGAGTTCGAGAGTATATCCGTCGGCCTCATACATGTAGTTCAGTCTGTATGAAGGCTGCCACTGCTGTGCCTCAGCGTTCCACCTCAGGGCCTCCTTAGACACCAGACGGCTGTCTGAGTCGTAAAGGAAGCGGTACTGAAGTTTCTGGGAGAGATATTTTTCTGAATTGTCATACACGTTGATTGATGCCACCTTGCCGTTCTGCATTTCGGCATTATAGAGATAACGGCTGCTTTCTGAGCCGAGCGAATTAAGATACATTGCCATTACGGTTGCTGCTGTGATGATTGCGTCCATAGTCGTATAGTTTTTAATTTGTTGTTTATTCTTTTGTTATTTGGTTACTGTTTTAGTGTACTACTTTAATAGTACACTGCAAAAGTATGGTATTTTATAATACGACGCAAGCTTTTCGGCGATTTTTTTATGAAAAAATTGGAAAAAGGTATGTATTTAACGTTTGTTTACTAAAAAGCGCGTTATACAGCCATGAAATAGCCATTGTTTGGGCGTAAAATGCAGTTTGACGTGCCATACTGCGGAAGACGGAAGCCGGAAAGCCGGCGGACGATAAGACACTGTGCGCAGAGCGGGATGACATGCGGACATACCTGGCGGCGCAGAGCCGACGCATAAAAAGACAAAAAACGGAAGCCCCGGATGTTAAATCTTCGTCGTGAAAATCCCGAAAAATCCGCGTAGAACCGTACAGGGAGTGGTTTTGCGCGAAATTTTGCAAAAACAGAGAGTTCGGATAAATCGCTGACGGACAAGCCTTTACATTTTATCGTGATTTGATATGTCCCGCACCGGTTTGCGAAAGAGCCTGTTTCAGGCCACGATATGCACCATTTCAAGGCACGATATGCACCATTTCAGGCCCTGATACAGCCTATATCACACCATGAAACAGGCTGTTTCGCGATGCAGTAAAGGCTGTTTCAGAAACCGGAAGACGTGCGGACGCTCTGCGGTCAAGACGAAACGGGCTTTCCGGGAAGCAAATATGAAGCGGCATCGCTCTGGATTTAGAAAAATGGAATGTTAAATCCGAAATTGGAATTGCAAACGGATGTTAAAGGAAATTTGCAAAAACGTGCGCGGCACGGGTGGAAGAAACAGTGGCGGACATGCGGACAAGAAGGTGCGTCACCCCACAGTTAGAGATTGTGATGAAGCCAACGGCCGCGGAAAAGACGCACAAGGAACAGTATGCCGCGGAACGTAAGCTCGAGTGCCATGGCCGTCCACACACCCCGAAGACCGTATGTCGGAGCAAGCAAAGCCGCAAGCGACAGACGCACGCACCACATGCTGAACAGATTGATGAGCGCAGGTTTCAGTGTGTCGCCGGCTCCCACACATACGCAATAGACCACGATGGAGGCAGCAAACATGGGTTCGGCGAATGCCTCGATGCGCAGACTCTGTGTACCGAGGATGCGTATCTCCTCGACAGGAGTGAGAATACCCATCATCTCGGGTGCGAAAATGAACATCACCGCACCCATGACGGCCATGACGGCCATACCGAGACCGACGGTCATGTGGGCGAAACTGCGGCACAGGTCGAGCCGCTGCGCACCCTTGGTCTGCCCGACCAGCGTTGTGGCAGCGTCGCCGATACCGTAGCCCGGCATGTAACACAGGCTCTCGACTGTTATGGCGAAGGTGTTGGCTGCAATGGCGAAATTGCCCAACGGAGCCACAATCATGGTGCTCACTATCTGTGCACCGCTCATGAGAACCGACTGCAGGGCAATGGGTGTGCCTATCTTCAGGGCGTTGCGCACATAAGACAATATCCAGCGGAAACGCTCGCGGTCGAGTCTCAGAGCCAGCATCTTGCTGCGGACAATGGCAAAATAGGCCTGCAACGATGCGGCCACAGTCACAGCGAGAGCCGTGCCTACAGCTGCACCGACCACTCCCAGTCCCATGACAAATATAAATATGTAGTTGAAAACAACGTCGAGCACACACATCAGCACACTCACTATGCTCGGGATACGCATGTTGCCGGAACACTTGAGCATTGCGCCGCAAAGATTGGAAAGCTGGAACGCCGGCACGGCAAGCGAGAAAATGAGGAAATAGAGCGAGGCGTCGTGGGCTATGTCGTCACCTCCGCCGAGCCAGTAAGGCAGCTGACGGTGAACGGCTACGGCCGAGAGCAGCACCAGAAAACTTATGATGGCGGTGCAGATGAGTCCGTGGCGGAACACCTGACGGGCCTTGGCGAAGTCGTTGGAACCTATGAAGTGGGCGGCCTGGACCGAAAATCCGAGCGACGCGGCATTGGTGATGCTGCCCAACAGCCACGTGGTGCTCTCCACAAGACCAATGGAAGCCGAAGCCTCAGCGCCTATATGCCCCACCATCGAAGCGTCGATGAAGAACATGAGCACCGACGTCACCTGTGCGAGAATAGACGGAATACTCAGTCCTACAATAAGACTGAGTTTCTCGCTTGTGCTCACCGGCCGTCCTTCGCGTATGCCGGCGAGAAGCTCGTCACTGTTTTTCAATGAAAATATACGTCCCAAACTGTCTGCAAAGTTACTTCAAAAATTCCGGTAAAACGAAAATTGCCGCCACATTATAAAAACATGGTGACAACAAAAAGAGGGATAAAAAAAGATGAAGTCATGCACATGACCTCATCTCCCTCAAGTTTTCTAACTTCTATTTCTTTATAATTAAACTTATTTCTTATTTTCTATGCTTTCCCCTTGATGCGTCGGAGGTCTTCTGTCTTTTTCTCCTCACCTCCATACCTATTGCAGCTAACGCTGCAAATAGGGTCATCTCACATGCATCAAAATCCTTCTACCATCTTTCTACACTTTCAAACTTTTACCTATTGAAATTCCTGAACAACCTTTCTTTATTAACCATTACAACTAATACCCAAATCTGTTATCCTTCAATCTTTACCTTGCCAATACCTTTTCTTCTATGTTATCCCTCAATCTTATACCTGCTAATACCTTTTCTTTCTGTGTTATCCTCAATCTAATACCTTTCGTTGTTATCCTCAATCTTGTACCTTAGACTAATACTTTTCCTAACTTAGCTAACCTTTTCTATATTATCCTTTTCAATCTTTACCTTGGTCCTCCCGAACCTCTCTTTCTTTTCACTACCTATGAAGATCTTATCTCTCTCAAATTCATCTTCTGTAATGTTCTTCCATTGTTACCTCGCGGTAGATTTCTTTTGACACTGCAAAATTACAAACGAATACAATTTTCTGCAACAGTTTTGTAGTATATGTTCTCAAAAAACGCCTTATTTTTGACTTAAATCAATTGTTGTGTGCGCACACAGCGCATTTTTCGACTAAAATACTCATTACTGTGTGCGCACACAATACGTTTTTTCAACAGAAATATCAGTCGCTGTGTGCGCGCACAACGCACTTTTTCAATAAAAAAGGCGGACTTTTACGAGTCCGCCTGTATTCTTTCTGAGGCTGTATGAAAACAGCCGTTAAACAATGTCATTCCTCTATCCATCCCGTAGCCGGGCGTGCTTTGGAATCCGGTACCTCAACACCGGCCCTGTAATAGCTCACGAGCGTCACATCGAACACCAGTGTAGAATAAGCCGGAATAGAACCGCTTGCGCTCGATCCGTAACCAAGCTGGTATGGGATGTACACTTTCCAGTGGTCGCCTATGTGCATATACTGCAGCGCGGTGGTGAATCCGTCAATCATGCCGGACACAGCAAACTTTGCCGGTAAGGCCGTGGCTGGATTGAACTCACCCGTGAACGACTTGTCGAAAACGTATCCGTCGGGATATGAAGTTGACGGAAGCAGGCGTCCTTCGTAGTGTACCTTCACAGAGTCTGTGTAAAGCGGACAACCAGAACCCGTGCCGTTCTCAAGCACATTCACCACGATATAATCGTAGGGATCCTTGGCTGTAGACTCCTCCAGCGACCACTGGCGTATCACCTTCCAGCTTTTGTCACCCATGTCGGCACTCGACTTGGCCATGGCGTACAGGTTATTGAAGTACTGCTCGTTGGTTTTCTTCCAGTTGGGGAATTCCTCCTCTTCATTGTCGCTCTCACTGCACGACGACAGCAGGCCCACAGGAGCGAGCAGTGCCAGCAGATATAATATAATAAGGTGTATCTTCATATTTATATTATTGCAGTTTTTTCAGCAAGCTGTGTATGCTCACCTTGTCTTCTATGATGTTACGCAGTTCGTCTATGCTGACGCGCTCCTGCTCCATGGTGTCGCGGAAACGCAGAGTGACGGTGTTGTCCTTGAGCGAATCGTAGTCCACAGTCACGCAGTAAGGCGTACCGATGGCATCCTGACGACGATAGCGTTTGCCCACGGTGTCCTTCTCGTCGTACTGGCAGTTGAAGTGGAATTTCAGGTCGTCGATGATCTTGCGTGCCAGTTCGGGCAGTCCGTCCTTCTTCACGAGCGGCATGACGCAGAGCTTCACAGGAGCCAGCGCTGCCGGCAGACGGAGCACGGTGCGTGTCTCGCCGTTCTCGAGTTTCTCCTCGCAGAACGAGTGGCACATAACCGAAAGGAACATACGGTCGACACCGATTGAAGTCTCGATGACATACGGAGTGTAGCTTTCGTTGGTCTGAGGATCGAAATATTTGATAGAGCGGCCCGAGAATTTCTCATGTTGCGAAAGGTCGAAGTCGGTGCGGCTGTGTATGCCTTCCACCTCCTTGAAGCCGAACGGCATGTGGAATTCGATGTCGGTTGCTGCGTTGGCATAGTGAGCCAGCTTCTCATGATCGTGGAAACGATAGTTCTCTGCACCGAAGCCCAGTGCCTGATGCCACTTCATACGTGTCTGCTTCCAGTTGTTGAACCAGTCAAGCTCGGTGCCCGGCTTAACGAAGAACTGCATCTCCATCTGTTCGAACTCGCGCATACGGAAGATGAACTGACGGGCAACGATCTCGTTGCGGAATGCCTTACCTATCTGCGCTATACCGAAAGGCACCTTCATGCGGCCTGTCTTCTGTACGTTCAGATAGTTTACGAATATTCCCTGGGCAGTCTCCGGGCGCAGATATATCTTGCTTGCAGAATCGGCAGTAGAGCCCATCTCTGTTGAGAACATGAGGTTGAACTGACGCACGTCGGTCCAGTTCTTTGTTCCGCTTATAGGATCTACGATGCCTTCGTCGAGTATTATCTGCTTCAGTTCCTCAAGGTTCATGGCATTCATAGCCACGCTGTAGCGCTCGTGCAGTTCGTCGCGCTTCTTCTGATTCTCCAATACACGCGGATTGGTCTCGCGGAATTTGGCCTCATCGAACGCCTCGCCGAAGCGTTTGCGTGCCTTCTCCACTTCCTTGTTTATCTTCTCCTCATATTTTGCTATCTGATCCTCGATGAGCACGTCGGCACGATAGCGTTTCTTAGAATCGCGGTTGTCGATGAGCGGATCGTTGAAAGCGTCGACATGTCCCGATGCTTTCCATATTGTGGGGTGCATGAATATGGCTGAGTCAATGCCCACGATGTTCTCGTGCAGGAGCACCATGCTCTTCCACCAGTATTCCTTGATATTGTTTTTCAGTTCTACACCATTCTGTCCATAGTCATAGACGGCGGCCAGACCGTCGTAGATGTCGCTGCTCGGGAACACAAAGCCGTATTCCTTGCAGTGTGATACGATTTTCTTAAAAACGTCTTCCTGTGCCATTGTATAAATATTAGCTGATATTTTAATTCACAAAATGCCGCCCAAGACAAGCAGAATGTTATCCCTGCGCACATTTTTTGTGTGCAAAGATAAGACAATTTGGGCAAAGCGCAAAACATTTTCACACACATTATAATTACGGGCGCGACATACAGTGAGCAGCTCCGTGCCAGGCCGACACCGCCGTCACCGACAGTCGTACTGACAAGAATGCATAAATATGCAGAAATCCGAGAGCAATGAATATTTATGCAACGGCAACTTCACGAGAATCGCGTAGCGGTGACGAAGTGCGCATCCGGTCGCAAATACGCGAATTCTGAGCACTTACGGTAAATAATTGTAGCACAACAGGTTATGCTTTTTCGTCATGCAAAGCCGAATTTAATGCGCCGCGAAAGAGCCTTTTTCAGGGTGCGATATGGTGTTTTTCATGCCATAAAATCAACCATATCATGCTCTGATAGAGCCTATTCCGCATGCAGATATGGTGCTTTCCGCAAAGCGGACCCGTTGGAGACATAGGAACGTAAAGGGGTAAACGCCATGCGACGAAAAACGGATACAGACGAAAATGCCTATTTTGGACGTTCCCGATTTTCTATTTTGAGATTTTATTTTGTCAATTTTTTTTACTTCAAAACTTGTATATTTATACATTTTCCGACACCTCGCGAGCCACATGTCAGACATCTCTGACAGTTGATCCGGACGCCATCGCAGACTTAGCAACGCCCTATGCATGCGGCTTTTGGGGCAAATCTTTTATAAATAGGAAAAAAATCAGTAACTTTGAAGCAAAATTTGTGACGATAGGAAAATATGAGCGACGAAATAAAGGACAACGAGACTTTTGATGACGAGATGAACAGTGAAAGCGTGAACAGCGAAGACACCGCGCCGGAGGTGCACTCCGACTACAAGCCGGTGAACCGTTTTGACGCTTCGGCCGTGCATCATCTGAGCGGAATGTATCAGACGTGGTTTCTAGACTACGCCTCATACGTCATACTCGAACGTGCCGTGCCACACATAGAGGACGGACTGAAACCCGTGCAGCGACGCATTCTGCACTCGATGAAGCGCATGGACGACGGACGCTACAACAAGGTAGCGAACATCGTGGGACACACCATGCAGTTCCATCCCCACGGCGACGCGTCCATAGGCGACGCTCTCGTGCAGATGGGACAGAAGGATCTGCTCATCGACTGTCAGGGAAACTGGGGCAACATACTGACTGGCGACCGCGCCGCAGCGCCCCGTTACATCGAGGCACGACTGTCGAAATTCGCACTCGACGTGGTATTTAATCCCAAGACTACCAACTGGCAGCTGAGCTACGACGGCCGCAACCGCGAGCCCATCACGCTGCCGGCCAAGTTCCCGCTGCTGCTGGCGCAGGGTGCGGAAGGCATCGCCGTGGGTCTGAGCTCTAAGATTCTGCCGCACAATCTGGTAGAGATATGCGACGCAGCCATAAGCTATCTGCGCGGCGAGGAGTTCACGCTCTATCCCGACTTCCCCACCGGCGGCTCGATAGATGTGAGCAAGTACAACGACGGACAGCGCGGCGGACAGCTCAAGGTGCGCGCCAAGATCGAGAAGATAGACAACAAAACCATCGTCATAAAGGAGATACCGTACAGCAAGACCACCACAACGCTCATCGACTCCATACTCAAAGCCATAGACAAAGGCAAAATAAAGGCACGCAAGGTGGACGACAACACAGCCGCCGACGTGGAGATACAGGTGCATCTTACGCCGGGCATATCGTCCGACAAGACCATCGACGCCCTGTACGCCTTCTCAGACTGCGAGATAAATCTGTCGCCCAACTGCTGCGTGATAGAGAACAACAAGCCGTGCTTCCTCACCGTGAGCGACGTGCTGCGCCACTCGGTGGACAGCACCATGGGCCTGTTGCGCAAGGAGCTCGAGATAAAACGCGGAGAGCTTTTCGAACAGTTGTTCTTCGCATCGCTCGAACGCATATTCATCGAGGAGCGCATCTACAAGGACAAAGGCTTCGAGAACGCGCCCGACATGGACGCCGCCGTGGCTCATGTGGACAAACGTCTGGAACCGTACAAGAAAGATCTGGTGCGCGAAGTGACGCGCGACGACATACTGCGGCTCATGGAAATAAAGATGCAACGCATCCTGAAGTTCAACAAAGACAAGGCCGACGAACTGATAGTAAAGATAAAGGAAGAGATAAAGGACATCGACCACGACCTCGCCCACATGACCGACGTCACCATACGCTGGTTCAGCTTCATCAAGGAAAAGTACGGCAAGGACCATCCGCGCCGTACCGAGATACGCAGCTTCGACACCATCGAGGCCGCGAAAGTGGTGGAGGCGAACGAGAAACTCTACATCAACAGGCAGGAGGGATTCATCGGCACCGCTCTGAAGAAGGACGAGTTCGTGTGCAACTGTTCCGACATCGACGACATAATCGTTTTCTACAAGGACGGAAAATACAAGATCATACGTGTGGCAGACAAGATATTCGTAGGCAAGAACGTGATGCACGTGCAGGTGTTCAAGCGCAACGACCGCCGTACCACATACAACGCTGTCTACCGCGACGGCCGCAACGGTCCGTCATACATCAAGCGTTTCAACGTGACGGCCATGACACGCGACCGCGAATATGACCTCACACAGGGCACACCGGGTTCGCGCGTGCTCTACTTCACGGCCAATCCGAACGGAGAAGCGGAGGTGATAAAGGTGACGCTCGAAGTGACCTCGAAGATGAAAAAGATATTCCTGGAGAAGGACTTCTCCGACATCGGCATCAAATCGCGCACGGCCAAGGGCAATATCCTCACAAAACACACTGTGAACAGGATAAGCCTGAAGAGCCACGGACGCTCTACGCTCGGAGGAAGGAAAGTATGGTTCGACACCGACGTGAACAGACTGAACTACGACGGCCGCGGCCGCCTGCTCGGAGAGTTCAATGACGGCGACTCCATACTGGTGGTGCTCGACAACAACGAGTTCTATATATCCAACTTCGATGCCAACAACCACTACGAGGACAACATCCGCACAATCGAGAAATGGGATCCGAACAAAGTGTGGACAGCCGTGGTCTACGACGCCGACAACGACAACTATCCTTACATCAAACGCTTCAACATGGAGGCTACAAAGCGTCACCAGAACTTTCTGGGCGACAACCCGCACAGCCGTCTCGTGCTGCTCACCGACACGCCTTATCCACGCATCCGTGTGACATTCAAGCCTGCGGAGAGCCGCGACGGCAATGCCCTGCAGCGTCCGCCAATGGAAATTGACATGGAACAGTTTGTAGGAGTGAAGGGATTCAAGGCCAAGGGCAAGCGTATAAGCACATGGGACGTCGAGAACATTGAAGAACTGGAACCTCTGAGAACACCCGAGCCCGAACCGGAAGACGGTACGGAAGATGCTGACAATGCCGGCGAAGAACCCGAAAACCTCGATCCGGACGCAGGCAAGAGCCAGCAGCAGGTGATAGACGAGATGACAGGCCAACTTAATCTGTTCGGCAATGACGACGTGTAGAACCTTTCTCGCAGCCACGGCAATGCTCGCCGCCACCGCGTCATGGGCCCAGAGCGACACCATAACGTCGGACAAGGTGATAACAAACGCCAAGATGATAGGCGTAGGAGCAACAAACATTCTCGACACTTACCTGTCGCCGGAGAAATACAGAGGCACGGAGCTGCGCTACATATCGCACACCACGCGCGACTCCGAGAGCAGCCGCTGGTCGCGACAGATAGTGCATCAGGGCAACATAGCCTACACAGACAACCGTTCGGGCAACGGAACGGAGATAGCGGGAGCATACAACTTCCAGTACGCATGGCTCTACAACTGGCATTTTCTTGACCGCAGTCTGAACGTAAAGGCAGGTGCCGCCATCGACGCCACCATCGGTTTCATATACAATACACGCAACGGCAACAATCCGGCACAGGCAAGGGCCATGCTCAACATCACACCGACGGCCAGTGCCGACTACCGTTTCACCATCGCCGGAAGGCCTTTTGCCGCACGCTATGAGCTGGGAGTGCCGCTCTGCGGACTGATGTTCAGCCCCAACTACGGGCAGTCCTACTATGAAATCTTCTCACGCGGCAACTACGACCACAACGTCGTGCCGACGACATTCGTCTGCTCTCCATCACTCAGACAGATGCTTTCGCTCGACTTCAGCATAGGCCGCACTACCCTGCGCGTGGGTTATCTCTGCGACATACAGCAGGCACGGGTGAACAATCTGAAGTCGCACATCTACACGCACGCCTTTGTGATAGGATTTGTCAAACGCTTCAAACTCATAAAGATACATCCATGAAACGACTGACTGGCTTTTTTCTTTTCATGACGGCAATCGTGCTGTGTCTCACTTCCTGCGTTGACGAGGAGGAGTATGCCGACAATCCGCGCGGCAACTTCGAGGCTCTGTGGCGCATAATGGACGAGCACTATTGCTTCTTCGACGTGAAAGGCAAGGAGTACGGGCTCGATTGGGACGAGGTTTACAGCCGTTACTCTGTGCAGATGAGCGACAATCTGTCGGAGGACCAGCTGTTTGAGATTCTCGGCAACATGCTCGGCGAGCTGCGCGACGGACACGTGAACATGTACTCGGCGTGGGATGTGGCGCGCAACTGGTCGTGGAAGGAGGACTATCCGTCCAACTACAGCGACACACTCATCAACAAATATCTGGGCACCGACTACCGCATCGCTTCGGGAATGGAATACCGCGTGCTCGACGACAACATAGGATACATCCGCTGCGAGTCGTTCTCCACAGCGGCGGGTGACGGCAATCTGGACGAGATAATGCTGTTTCTCGCGCCGTGCAACGGCCTCATCATCGACCTGCGCAACAACAGCGGCGGTCTGCTGACGGCTTCGGAAAAACTCGCGGCACGCTTCACCAACGAGGAGATATGCGTGGGCTACATGCAGCACAAGACCGGACCGGGACACAACGAATTCTCCAAGATGGAGGAACAGCGCCTGAAACCGAGCAAGGGACTGCGCTGGCAGAAGCGCACGGTGGTGCTTACCAACAGGGCGGTATTCAGTGCCGCCAACGAGTTCGTGAAGTACATGAAGTGCTGTCCGGGCGTAACCGTAGTGGGCGACAAGACCGGCGGCGGAGCAGGAATGCCCTACTCGAGCGAGCTCCCGATAGGATGGAGCGTGAGATTCTCGGCATGTCCCATGTACGACACCGACAGACAGAGCACCGAATTCGGCATTGAGCCCGACTACAAAGTGTCGCTCGACCAAGCCGATGTGCTGCGCGGAAAGGACACAATAATAGAATATGCGCGCCGGCTTCTCAACAGCGGTACAACGACGGACGGCCAATAACCCGGCTGTAAACATACAACCGCAACACAACAGACATACATTCACATAACAATAAAACATCAATCAACATGAAAGCAATCAACACAGAAAAGGCTCCGAAAGCCATCGGACCGTACAGCCAGGCCATCGAGGCCGGCGGAATGATATTCGCTTCAGGTCAGCTTCCCATCGATCCGGCAACGGGAGAGTTCGCCGAGGGCGGCATAAAGGAGCAGACCAGACAGTCGCTCACAAACGCAAAGCATATTCTGGAAGAGGCAGGAACAGACCTGGCACACGTAGTGAAGACTACAGTTTTCCTCTCCGACATGGACAACTTCGCCGCAATGAACGAAGTGTATGCCGAATTTTTCAGCATGCCTTTCCCTGCACGCTCAGCCGTTGCAGTGAAAACGCTGCCGAAAAACGCACTCGTAGAGGTGGAGTGCATCGCAGTGAAATAAACTGACAGACGCAATAGAAGCCGGGACAAACATCTGTTCCGGCTTTTTTCGTTTCTTCCACCGGCAGTCAAAAGGAGTTTTTCCATCTCGGTATAAATTCTGTGGAGAGAGTCTTTTTATCCGTAAATCACCACTAAAAGCCGCAAACAGACCTGACAGTGCGTTACGGCACATAAAGCGACAGCGCGGACATCACGTGATGAGAAATACGTGCCGGCGCAACCGTCTGACCATCACCGCATGACAGGTGCTGCCTACCAATGATTCTCATAACACGCAATACAGGCATTTTTAAAGAAAACCCGAGCAACGGACTTACAGTTTTTCTTGACTTTTTTTTGACAAAATTTTTTCGCAAAAGAGA
>USDT01000004.1 GCA_900553465.1 uncultured Prevotella sp. | reverse complement strand
ACATCTCTTTTGCGATTTTATTTTGTCAAAAAAAAGTCAAGAAAATCTGTAAGTCCTCTGTCCGGGTTTTCTTTGAAAACACTGATATCAGCACATTATGAAAGATACAGAAAGCGTGTATCTTTCTGTTGATGAGGATTTACAGATTGCGGAGACGTGAATTTGTTATTACGCAAATTTGCTTTTGCGCTCACCTTTCACTATCTTTGCACTACCGTTATCAAGCAATCCTGATAACAGCAGAAACAACCGGACAAAACAGTCATACAACAATAAACTTAATCAGAATGGATAATGAGATACTCTACGTTCTGCTTGACAACTATGCAGAACACGAACCGGCCTTTCTGGCATCGGCAATAAACTGTGAGGAACGCGGATTGCGTCCCGAACCAAAATACATCAACAAGGTGGTTGCACCTACAACCGACGCAGTGCGCTCATGCGGAGGATTCCGCACACTGCCCGATTACTCGTTCGACACCATGCCCGAAACCTACGCGGCGCTCGTTCTGATAGGCGGATACGGATGGCTCGACCATGCCGTTGCAGACAAGGTGGCACCGATAGTGAAAGCCGCACTCGACAAAGGCATCATCGTAGGAGCCATATGCAACGCTGCGTCTTTCATGGCACGACACGGTTTCCTGAACAACGTGAAACACACCGGTAACGGCATCGACCAACTCATACAATGGGGCGGAGACAACTACACCAACGCTTCGGGATATATCAACAAACAGGCTGTGGCAGACAAAAACATAGTCACGGCCAACGGCAGCGGTTATCTGGAATTTGCACGTGAGTTGCTTCTGCTGCTCAAGAATGATACTCCGGAGTCTGTCGAGATGTTCTACAAATTCAACAAAATTGGACTTGTAGACCTGTTCGGACAGAAATGACAATATCAATCATGCCACATGCAGACAGACGTATGGGCTGTCGGTATGTGGCATAACAGACATTAGCACATTATGCGCTTACAATCGGTATAACGGTCCGTATGCTGCGCATAAAGTGTCAGTATCCATACAATATCTCCGCCTTAAACCACCCAAGGTCCGAAATCTGCTTATACTATTATCACTTATCAAAACACACTCACAACACATCGTTTTATGGCGAGCTCCATCGACTTCGTAGAATTTGTATGTTCACAACTCTCAGAGCTGGACAATGTGCGCCACCGCAAGATGTTCGGCGAATATCTGGTTTATGTCAATGAGAAGCCGGCAGTGCTTGTTTGCGACGACATAGCGTACATAAAGAAACTGCCGGAAGTGGCCGATATGATGGCAAACGCCGAATGTGGCACGCCATACGACGGCGCAAAGGAGCACTACATACTGGATGTGGAGCACCGTGAGGAACTGCTGAAGGTGGTGGGCACGCTGGAGAAGGCTCTACCCTATCCTGAAAAGAAAAAGAAGAAAAAGGTGTAATCATCATACCGGACAATTACACCTGCGAAAACAAAACCATATTTTCATTTCACAACATTATGGAAACCCAAAGACTAATACTGCGTCCGTGGCACGACGATGATGCCGCAGCACTCTACAAATATGCCTCAGACCCGGCTGTAGGACCTGTTGCCGGATGGCCGCCACACACGTCTGTGGACAACAGTCACGAGATAATACGCACTGTTCTGTCGGGTCCGGAGACCTACGCCATGGTACTAAAAGAGACAGGCGAGCCCATAGGCAGCATAGGCATAATGTATGGCGACGGCCTGCACAGTGCGCAGATGGGCGACGGCGAGGCCGAGATAGGCTATTGGCTCGGCGTACCCTATTGGGGAAAGGGGTTCACGCCGGAAGCCGTAAGGCGCATACTGCGACGCTGTTTCGACGAGCTGGGGCTGCGCGCAGTGTGGTGCGGCCACTACGAAGGCAACACCCGGTCGAGACGGGTGATGGAAAAATGCGGATTTGTGTTTCATCATACGGAGACAGGAAAGCCCTCACCACTCGGCGACATACGCACCGAGCACTTCCTCTGGCTCACCGCCGGGCAATGGCGCAAAAGCATACAGACTGCCGAAGAACACTTCAACATCAACCTGTGGCTCGCCTCTTTCCAGGAGCGACTCACCCTGTTGTTCGGTGATAGGCTCCGTTTCTTAGGGCTGCAAGGCAGTTACGGCCGCGGTGAAGCCACACCGGAGAGCGATATCGACGTGGTGGTGATACTCGACCACGTTGGTTTCGACGACCTGCGCACGTACCGCCGGATGATCGACAGCGACAGCCAGAGCAGCCTCATCTGCGGATTTGTAGCGGGTGAGGACGAACTGATGGGTTGGGAACGGTCCGACCTCCTGCAACTGTATCTTGACACGCGACCCGTCATTGGTTCGCTCGAGTGTCTGCATAGTCTGTTCACCGATGCCGACATACGCCGCGCCGTACGCATCGGAGCATGCAATCTTTACCATGCCTGCTCGCACAACTTCCTGCACGCACGCAGTTCAGACGCGCTTGCCGGGCTCTACAAGACGGCACGCTTCACCGTCCGCATGAAACACTTCATGCAGACCGGCTCTTACGTTTCCTCCATGTCTGGGCTTGCAGAAGTGGTCACGCCTGCCGACCGGAGGATTCTCGACCATGCCCGCCACGCAGATTCCATAACCGATAGTGATGTGTTCGACCTCATGAGCCGCGACCTGTTGGAGTGGAGTTCCGCACTCATTGAAGAGACTAAGGAATAAAATCACCATATATGAGCGAACTGAGAAAAATACCGAACGTGGGGCCACAGACCGAGCGGGACCTCATAGCGATGGGCTACACCACCATAGAATCGCTGAAAGGTAAAAGCGCTGAAGAACTTTATAGCGAAGAATGCCGCTTGCGCGGATGCATCGTGGACCGTTGCCAACTCTATCTTTATCGGGCTGTAGAATACTTCGTCAACACTCCCAAACCCAACCTTAACAAATGCAGTTGGTGGTTATGGAAGGACGATTTTGTCATGCCCTCACCATGCGGAGCGCTCTGCATACGTTGCAACATGTTCCCAACAAAATGTAGTGGATGCAGAAACATACGCGGAAAAGTGCACTGGCTTAAATACACCGGTGACAAAATATGCAAGGTTTATGACTGTTGCGTAAATCGGAAAGGCATGGACAACTGTGGAGAATGTACTCTCCTGCCCTGCGAACGCTTTACAAAAGATCCCACACTGTCCGACGAGGAGAACGTCACTAATCTGCGACAAATGATAGAAAGACTAAAATCCACAGACAAGAAAAAATAACAGACAAGTCATGCAAACCGTAACGATAAAATCGGAAATACGTGCCTCCATACGTAACGTATGGAACACCGTGACTACACCAGAGCATCACAGTTGGCGCAGTGGCATAAACCACATAGTCACACATGACGAACAGAATTTCACAGAATACACAACAGACGGCTATGCCACACACTTCACCGTCATCGTATCCAGACCATACAGCTGCTACAAGCTGTATTTTGAAAACAATAATCTGAATGGTCACTGGACAGGAGTGTTCCGCGAAACAATATACGGTACGGAAATAGAATTCACGGAAAGCGTACACGTAAGAAAATGGTGGATGAGACCGTTTGCAGGAACATATCTGAAGAAACAGCAGACTGTATATCTTGCCGATCTGAAAAAAGCATGCGAGAAATGACAAAAACACAATATTGCACCATACGACCGATGCGCAAGGACGAATATCACCACCTTCGCAGATTTCTCTACGACGCCATCTTTCTGCCCGAAGGTGTGGAACCGCCACCACTAAGCGTAACAGACATACCTGAACTCCGTGTTTATATAGAAGACTTTGGACAAAGACCTCACGATGTCTGTTTCGTTGCCGAAACCACCGACGGACTTATAGGAGCTGTGTGGGCACGCATAATGAACGACTACGGACACGTGGATGACCAAACACCATCGCTCGCCATATCAGTAAAAAAAGAACATCGCGGCAAAGGTATTGGCAGCCGACTGCTATCGACAATACTGCAAAGGCTACACGATGAAGGCATTAACAGTGTGTCACTCTCGGTACAGAAGGCTAATCCTGCCGTACGTCTGTACTGTCGCTTCGGCTTCATGACCTTGCACGAAACAGAAGAAGAATATGTCATGCTACGCGAATTGTCCTCCAAGACCATATCTTCATTATAAAAAACCATAACGTCTCCCTCAATAACACACAACATTAAAAATGTTCAATACCATGAAACATCTTTATGACAACGGAATGTAATTCATCGTCTTTCTAAAAAACAAAACAGCTCCGACACAAGTCTTTGCAATGTAAAGCAAAAGCATTATCTTTGCAGCCCGTAAATATCGGGAATATGTTTTCAGGATATACATATATGATATAATAACACAAATATTCAGGTATGCGCATAAGTATTATATGAATGTTTGTTGTTTTGATTATTACGGAAGTAAACCGACAACTCATTTTTTATCAGAATAATATTGGAATAATGACGACAAACTTCAAGAAAGTTATTGCCATTTTCGCGGGAAGCCTGATGTTTATGGCTTCGTGCAGCGACATTGACGATTCGTTTTATGGCAACGAGGAAGGCATGATTGCCCTTAAATGCTCACGCAGTGCAGACTGGACACTCAGGAACGCAGCCGTCGACACAGACGGTAAAGGCAGCTTCGAGGCCGGCGACCGCATAGAGATGAACATTTCTACCGCAGGTACCACAAGCAATACCACTTTACAGTATTCCGGTTCACAGTGGATGCCGGCACTCAAGCGCAGCGAATACGGCACAGGAGAACTGCTGCTCTCAGCCGTTTATCCTATTTTGCCACAGGCTGCCGTGGGCGAAAACATGAGAACCATAAGCATACCTGCCGACCAGAGCACAACCGACAACCACAACGCAACCGATATTCTCTTCGCCAGAACTACCGTAAAAGAAGGTTCTGTAGCTGCGGACATGCAGTTCGCACATGCCATGCACCGCATAAAAATCAATCTGAAAGGTTCCATACCTGAAGACCTGACTGTAGAAATAAAATCTCTCGGCCAGGGCACTATGTCCGTTGCCGACGGCAGTGTAAGCCCGGACGAGGCAGCCGGATACGTATGGATAAAACCTTACAAGACGGGCGACAATTCGTATTCTGTCATCATCATGCCACAGGACGCAAAGGCGTTTCACGACGGCGAAGGCCTCATAAGCTTCAAAAGCGATGGCAAGTCGGCCAAATATATGCTGAAATCGGACATCAGCACATTTGAGGCAGGGAAACAGACAACGCTCAATCTGACACTGAAAATGGATGAAGGCGGAGTAGATACCGAGTTTGCCAACCAGACACGGTGGGTATATGGTGTAAAAGGTGTCGACTTCCCGGGCAGGGAAAACATCACCACATATCCTGTAGGACAAACTAAATTCCCGGCTGGAGAATGGTTACGCCTTGCGTACGAGAACATGTATCCGCCAATGAACTTGGAAATGCAATTCTTTACCTGGAAGGAAGGATGTGGCTGGTACGACTGTAACAAAAGCCTCGTAAGTGACAGGAATATGTGCTGGGCCGCCACTTCTTCCAACCTCATTCATTGGTGGTTGGAACAAAACAAAAAATACATAGAAGCATACGACCAAGATTACGGTCTGGAATACAGTGACATGAGTCGTCCTGAAGAATACAAGCAGATGACACCCGACAATCTGGACCATAGTGCCGTATTCAATTTCTTCAAGAAATCATTCCGAGACGCCGGAAGTTGGGACAAAGGAGGTGTCAACTGGTTTATTAACGGTAACAGACAAAATCTCAGCCCTAATAATCCCGAATTCAAAGGATTCTTCAGAAGTTTATTCAAGACAGGAGATGATATCGCTACAGAAACGAGAGACATGTCGAAGAAGAACTTCAACCTGTGGATGAAGGATGCATTCAGAAATCATAAGGCAATAGGTTTCTCGGCATTCGATTATGCCGGAACAAACACAGGCCGTCACTCCATGACTATCTGGGGAGCAGAATTCGATGAAAACGGAGATGTGGCATACGTTTATTTCTGTGACAACAACGACGGAATAGATGAACCCAACCATGCATCAATAATGAGATATAAGGTTGTTTACGACAAATCCACATTGCCAGAGATAAAAGACCTGTGTGCATACATGGTACAACTGCCTGACAACGGCAACATTTCTGCCAGAAAGATTGCGTTCAACTCGCTGGTACTTGCTGATCTTCGTCTTGACATCTGGAAGACGAAATACCCACACATAAAATAATTATTTAAGAAACAACGAAATAATAAAACAAACAATAAAAAACAATGATTATGAAAAAAAGCTATTCACGTATCATCAGCGCTCTATGCATGTGCATTATGGGCGGTCTTATACTGACAGCATGTTCGAATGACAATAACGATGACAACTCAAGCAAGAGAGACATTATAAAGATAAGAACAAGTGTGGCACCTCAGAAGCGCACTCCACAGCTCGACAACGAAGGCAAAGGCAACTTCATCAAGGGAGACGTTCTGTCGCTTTTTGTCGGCGACGGCACAAAATGCATAACACGCACCGACTATGTATTCGACACAGACGTACTGACATGGAGTGGTCTTAACCTGCCAGAAGGCACCACACACGTGACTTTCGCCGCATGCTATCCGAAACAGACACTTGCCGACGACGGCACTTTCGAATTCAATACAGCCACTGCATCATATAAGGATCTGCTGCTTTCGAAATCACAGCCGGTAAACGTAGGCACGAAGGATGACGTGAGCCTCACGTTCACACATGCCCTCCACCGTCTCGACATCAACTTCACACCGGGCAGCGGATATACAGAAGAAGATCTGAAAGGGCTCATACTGAAATGCAACGCCAGAACAACATGCGTGGTGGATGCCGCCAAAGGCGAGATAAGCAAAGTGAAAGAAACAAAAGACAACTACGCATCTGAAGGTGCGGCAGCATCATTCTTCCTCGTACCACAGGCCACTGCCGACATCACACTGTCCATAAACATGAACGGAGAAGAGAAAGGCATGACTCTGAAAGAGCTGCTCGAAAAGCTCGGCACACCGCAGGAGACCCTGGAGGGAGGCAAGAAATGCACCATCACATTGAGCATCGGACGCGACGGAATAACCGTTTCGGGTGGCTCAATAAGCGGATGGGAGGACCAGGTAACGGCTGACGGTGAAGTGACTATCGGCTAAAAACATCAGACTACCGTAAAATAAAAGAAAACTACTAAACAATCAAAACCCAATGCGCTCCGGCGTCTCCGCAGCAAAAGTCTGCATGGAGGCGCCGGATTTTTTACAGGCTGCAGAACAGATTTACAAAGAACGGAACACTCAGATCGACAAGAATGCCATGAAAAATGGCTATCGGCATGACCTCCTTGCCCGAGCATCTGGTGATGGAAGGCAGCAGAACGTCCATTGAATTTACTCCCGCAGCCGATATGGGAGCCAGCTTTCCGAAGTAACGGCGTATGAGTGGAGCACCCACAAGCGACATCATCTCGCGTATGATATTACTGAGCAACGCTATCGTACCAAGCTCGGTGGCAAGCTGCAGACCTATCGACGGTTCCTTGAACTGCGTTATCAGTATTGACGAAAGCGAATAATAGGCGAAACCGCTGCCCACAGCCATGCAGTCGAACACACTCCACTGACTGAGCAAAAGACTTGCAGCAGCCGAAAACAGCAATGTTCCCGTGATGGTGGCAACAGGTACAAGCAGTATCTTCGGACTTACATGTCTCAGGCTTTCGCGCAGACTCTTGTTGCTGCCGATACCAATGCCCACCTGCAGCATAAGCGCGTAGAGTATGCAGAGCGACATATTGTGCATGTCGGTTTTTATTTCATAATATGCACCGGCGATACAACCGGCAACGAAAATCGCGATTACGAACAGACTATTTTTCATTTTTCTCTTCTCCTTTCTTGAAAAACAACTGAAACACTATGCGTGCGGCAATGATGCTTCCGCCCATTCCGAGCATGGCAATGACTGCAGCCTGCCAGCCGAAACGTCCCAGATTGTCAATTATAACATTGTTTGAGCCCACTGAAAGGCCGAGCACGAAAAGCAGTACGAAAATGGTTATTGACGTGCTCTTCTCTATCTTCTCCACTCTCTTTCCATTGCGCAGGAAATGGCCGATAAGCACACCGGCCAGCATGGTCATTACTATGCTGAACATGATTTGTATTGTCTTGATTTTAAGAATTCCACATACAGAACACTGATGACGGCGCGATGGAAACACTCCACACGCAACATCACTTCGGCCCATGCCTCATACGGACAGCATGACAGCCTGATATAATAAGATAAAGTGGAAAATCAGATAAAACCGCTGAACCAATGAACATGCACGGTCTGACTGATGTCGGTGCCTTTGTAAAGACCGGCATCAATACGTAAACGGCGTGTTATGAATAATGTATTGTTCATTGGATATCGAATTTTGCGGCCGCAAAGGTAATACTTTTATGTATATTTTGCAAATAAATATGCAAAAATCATTCATTACATGCATATAATTACATCATGGATATTTGTGTAATTGACGCACAAAGCGTAATTTTGAATGTTTTTTCGGAACAAGGACATGAGCCAATTATACAATAAAGGAAATCTCACAGAGGGCGGCATCACCGTCACCATGCTGCGTTTTGCACTGCCATTGATGCTCGGCAATCTGCTGCAACAGTGCTACAACATTGCCGACACACTCATCGTTGGCCGCGTACTTGGTGCTCGTGCACTGGCAGCCGTAGGTTCGTCGTATGCTCTCATGGTGTTCATCACATCCGTGTTCATAGGACTCTGCATGGGTTGCAGCGCCCTTTTCTCCATACACTACGGTGCCCGCGACCTGAAGGCTTTGCGCCGCAGCCTGTTCTCCTCCATGCTCATCATAGGCGCAACGACACTTGTGCTCAATGCCGTGTCACTTGTTTTTCTCGATCCTATAATCCGCATCATGCAGACACCGGCCGAGATTGAACAGCTCACACACGACTATCTGTTCATAGTCTTTCTTGGAATGGTGCCCGTATGCGTATATAATTTCTACGCATTTCTGCTTCGCGCGATTGGCAACTCGGTTGTTCCGCTTGTGTTTCTCGCAGTATCCGTGGTGCTCAACATCGCGCTTGACCTTGCACTTATACTCGGTTTGGGCATGGGCGTAGAGGGTGCTGCGCTTGCTACTGTGGCCGCACAGACCGTAGCTGCTGTCGGACTTTACATATACACCAAACGTAGTTTCCCTGAACTTAGCCTCACTCGCTCCGACTGCAAGGCCGACGGTGCATCACTCAGACGCGTGGCTTCATGGTCGTTTCTCACGTGCCTGCAACAGTCGGTGATGAATTTCGGCATACTGATGGTGCAGGGTCTGGTCAACAGTTTCGGCACAGCGGTCATGGCAGCATTCGCCGCGGCGGTGAAGATTGATTCGTTCGCCTATATGCCCGTACAGGATTTCGGCAACGCCTTCTCCACATTCATCGCACAGAACTTTGGCGCCGGACGTGCCGACCGCATAAGACGGGGTATACGCAGCGCCGTTGTCGTTACCACGCTGTTCGCCCTCACGGTGTCTGTTCTGGTGTTCTGGCTGTCGCCGTGGCTCATGTCGCTCTTCGTACCTGAAGGCGAAAGCGAGATAATAGCCATCGGAGTAGAATATCTGCGCATCGAAGGCAGCTTCTATGTAGGCATTGGCTATCTGTTCCTTCTCTACGGACTCTACCGCGCAGTGGCGCTGCCCTCGATGTCGGTGGTGCTCACCGTTGTGTCGCTCGGCACCCGTGTGGCACTGGCATACGCCCTTGCCGCCATCCCGTCTGTTGGATACACCGGCATATGGTGGTCTGTGCCTATAGGCTGGGCTTTGGCCGACATCACCGGACTATGGTATTACCGCCGCCGGCGCCACATCCTCATGTCTAGTTGCCGCAACTAATTGAACACTCCGGAATGAACATGAAATAAAACCGTATGCACGTATGTGCCAACTCATCAATCACACCATATCCTCGCCCATACGCACAACCGGTACGCGCACTGTCTTATGGAACGGAATGAAACGTGACACAACAGCTATCACCAGCGTTACGGCAAACAACCAGCCGAGAATATGTTTTAGAGCAAGCAGAGTGCCCTGCTGCTGCACCACGCTGTAAAGCGTATTGGTGGCAAGCTGTGTTGCCTCATCCACTCCGTGTCCCTGCATAATCCCACTGTTGAATGCCGACTGCCAACGGACATCCGCCAACGGGTCGGCTGCGGTCATATTCTCCGACAATTCCACCATATACTTCTGCTGAAGATGATAAAGCACATTGCTGTAAAAGGCAGAAGCAATGACCGGAGTAAGCACAGAACGGAATGTGATAAGAAAAAAAGCATTAGACAACAGATACTTTGGATGCAGGTCCTCCACCGCAAAAAGTGCAAAAGCTATGATAAGTGTGAGCATGCCAAGTCCGCGGAAGAACATCGGCAGATACAACATCTCATAAGTGCTGTCGGGCGAGATGCCGAAATAGAGCATTCCGAAGAACAATGCAAAACACGCCATTCCACCCGCTATGAAAAAACGGAAGCGCCACCGTTGCCAGCGAAACCACCAGAAACAGATGAACGCTCCGAGCAGATAACCGGGCAAAAGCCACACGTAGAGTGTGTAAGTATGCGTATTGTCAACGTGAAGTATCGTTGTCATGTAACTTGTAAGAAGACTTGTCGACGTACTGAAGAACATCACAAGCATCATATAGAAATATCCGAGAATGGCCTTCCACTGGAACAAAGGCTTCAGACTGACATACGGACGGGGTGAATGGAACTGCTCCCATAAGAACAAAGCCACAAGCAGCGGTGCCACGACAATATATACACAAATGCGTGTTGACGCCATCCAGTCGAGAGTCTTGCCATAAGTTATCACATATATCAGCATGAGCAGACCGGTGGAAATGATAAGCATCTCGCGCGGATGAAGTTCCTTCCATTGCACTGAACGTGACGGGCGGTCATGCCGGAACAACAGTATCACCGCCATAATGGCAAGCAGCAGAAGCAGCATCATGAAATAATACATGTACTTCCAGTCGTAATGATAAGCCAGCAAAGCCGTTATGACCATCGACAACTGGCCGCCGCCGAACACCAAAGGATAAAAGTAAGCGTAGAATTCGCTTCTCACATCTTTGGGACTGAATATGAACTTTATGCGCCGTATGACCCAAAGCATGATAAATCCTTTGAGAAAACCAATGATGAAGCTGGCGGCAATGAGCAGTCCTATTTCCGACTGACGCGCACAAAACCAGCTCAGAAAGAACTGCATGGTGAGGTCGGCAAGCAGAAGCGACTTGGACGAAAAGGCATTAAGAATCTTCGGCACGATGGGATAAGACACCGCCATACCGGCCGAAGCGGCATAATAACCTATGGTGATATCCTCCGTATAAACACCGAGTGTGCCCGACACCTCCACCATGCTGCCCGTATAAGTGCCGTTAAGCATGGCGATGGGGAGCATTATGATGAAGACGGCAGCCACGCCAATAATGTCCGGCACCCACCGGCGTACGGGAATGTCGAGTTCGCGTGCGGTCTTCATTTCTTTCTCTCTGCTTCTGTTTCAACCATCATTCCTGCACGCAGCATGCTCATGTTCTTCTCGTCCACATCATCGAAATCAATGCGCACGGGTATGCGCTGCTGCACTTTCACGAAGTTTCCTGCCGAGTTGTCCGTAGGCACCAGCGAATACTTCGAGCCCGTAGCCTCTGATATGGCAGTCACGTGGCCCTTGAAAACACGGCCAGGCACACCGTCCACCTTTATGCGCACAGGCTGTCCTATGTAGATGTTGGCTATCTGTGTCTCGCGGTAATTGGCTGTGACCCACTTGCCAGACTGCCGTACTATGTACGAAAGAGTCTGCCCGGCACTTACATACTGTCCCGGCTCTATAGTGCGCCTGCCCATGTATCCGCTGTATGGAGCCGTGACCACCGTGTATGAAAGATTGAGGTTTGCCAGGTCGAGCGCAGCTTCGGCACGCAGTATGCCCGCCTCCACATTCACTTTCTTCTTGTTTGTCTCGTCATATTGCGAACTGGCGGCCTCCTTCTGCCGCATCAGTGCATCGTATCGTGCACGCGCCGCCTCATAGTCGGCCTTCACCTGTTCAAACTGCTGTTCGGGCACCGACTCCTCGCGAAGCAACCTCTCATAGCGCCGGTAGTCCTGTCCGGCCTGCCAAAGTTTGGCCTTCGCCTCGGCCAGATTGGCGTCCTGCTCGGCCACCTTCGTGTGCGATGTGCGTATGCCTGAGGCAAGGACATCGCGCGAACCGCGTGCGTCGAGCAGTGCCGCACATGCCTCCTTCTGCCGTATGACATACTCGCGGTTGTCCAGAACCACAAGCGTATCGCCGCGGTGCACAAACTGATGTTCCTTGAAACGCACCTCCTGTATATATCCGGCCACACGCACATTCACCGGTGCCACATACTGATCGACAAACGCGTCATTGGTGATTTCGTAGCTTATGTATCTCCAGAAATAGTTTATCGTCCAGACAATGCCCGAACCTGCTATGAGAATACACACTATGTTCAGAATGATGTTGCGGCGTTTCTGTCGTTTCAGCCGCCTGTATTTCAGATGAATAAGAGACATATACGTTTATTGTGTTGTTAAAAACAGATGACTTACGGCCTACAATGTTCCTGCAGCCCGCTGTAATTCATAATATGTATACACCACACGCGTACGGGCAGTGGTAAGTTGCAGCTCGGCATTCAGCCTGAGATTGTCTGCATCGAGCAGGTCGGTGAGTATGGCCAGCTGGTTCATATAGCGGTTGCGCATGATGCGGTAATTCTCCTCAGCCTGCCTCACCGACAGTTCCAGCGCCTCCACCCGTCCGGCCGCTTCGCGATGTCTGAGCAGCGCCGTCTGCACAGCCATGCGTACGTTCTGCCGTTGCTGCTCCTCGGCATTGCGCATGAGGCCCACGTTTCTGCGCGCCTCGTCCATACGGTGACGGTTGTTGTAAAGCGACGAAAGCGAGAAAGAGAAGGACAACCCGATGTTCCAACTGTTGTTATACATGTCGGCCAGCGTACGCGATACCGGACGCGCCAGCGTGTTTGATGCCGTGAGCGAGAGTCGCGGCAGCTGGTCGGCACGTGTCAGACGTACATTGTTCTCAGCCAGTTCCGTCTCCTTTTGCAGAAGCCGCAGCGACGGATTGTACATGCAGGCACGCTCCACATAGTCGGCATATCCCTCCACTGCGTAATTACCATCGAGCAAAGCCGTATCGGGCATGAGCGTCAGCCGCTCGTCAAGACCGAGCAGAATGTCGAGCCGCTGAGACACTATGCGTATGCTGTTGCAGCTCTCTGTCAGTGCAAGACGGTCGTTGGTGAGCTGCATCTCACTGCGCAGCACGTCGTTGTTTGTTATCACGCCCTCATCCTTCAGCCGCCTTATGTCCTTGAGTCTGTGTTCAGACTCCTCTATCTTACGGTACAACACCTGCCGCTGCTTGTAGAGACTGAAAAGCTCGAGATACTGTTCCAGCAGTCCGAGCCTGATGTCCGACAGGTCCGTAGCAGTCTGCAACTTTGCTATGTCCTGCTCTATGTCAGCCTTGCGTATGGCATACTTTATCTTTCCTCCCTGATATACCGGCTGCGTAAAGTCTATTGTGTAATTCTGCTGCCAGTCGGGCGACTCCGGCCTGGTGGCATTGTCAAGCCCGTTCTTCCACACTATGGGCTGTCCGAGAAATCCTCCGCGCAGCCCTGCCGTAATCTCCGGCAGACGTGCAGTGCGTGCCGTGGCAGCCCTGTCGGAAGCCATCTGCTCCTTTATCCGGTCGGCAGCCACCTGCAGATGACTGGCCGACGCACGCTCAAAAAGCTGCTGCAGACCAAGACGCAGAGTGTCGCTCTGGGCATATATGCCGCCATGCGCCAGCAATGCGACGCCAAGCGACAAAAAGATGTTGTTAATACGACTCAATGGCATTCTGTAAATCCTTTAACAATGTTTCTACCTGTTTCAGCCTGTCCTCGCCGAACACACGGTCGATGCGGCTGTAATAATCCTTGAGCTGCGGCGCTATCCATCTGTGGAAAGCCTCGCCCTCCTCTGTGAGATACACGAGCTTGTTGCGGCGGTCGGCCGGATCCTCGCGCCGGCACACATAACCCTTGCGCTCAAGATTGAGCATCAGCCCTGTGAGACAGGCTTTGTCCTTCGATGTGCGCGCGGCAAGAGTCTGTTGTGTTATCCCCTGTTCGTCCCAAAGACAGCTCATTATCTGAAGCATCTCAAACGTTATCCCTGCGCCGGTATTTCTCAATAATCTCTGCATGGCCTGGCGCGAAGCCATACGCGTACGGATAAGCTGCAATATACAATCACGTGAGGATGTATTACGGCTTTCCTCTATTCTGTCATTATCCATAATTCTTTTAGCGCGTGCAAAATTACATCTTTTTTCTCAAAATTAGTCAAATATTTAACTAATTAGCATAAAATGGCGCAATTTTACCGTTTCGTCAACCGATTCTTCTCACCCGTAACGCCCTTGACTCCTGCATCTGTCGCCACTCTGCGGCATGCGTGCGACAAGCTGCATCCGGTCTTATGATTACGGAATATTGTGCACCGCTCCCCTTCCATAAGCCGCAGTCAGACCATATCCACGCAGACCTGCATGTTGAACGCGCGGATATATAAAAAAACAAAAAGCGCTGCCGGAAACGTTAAATTTTCATCGTGAAAATTACGCAAAATCCGTGTAAAATCATTTGCAACAGGATTTTGTTCAGAAAATCGCAAAAATGAAGAGTATCTATAAATCACTGTCAGACAGATGCTTACAACCAATAAAATTCCAACTGTATTTTCTTCGTCATGCAAAACAGCCTTTATTGCACTCCGAAACGGGCCGTTTTAGGTGGTTATATGGTGCATATCAGGCCCTGAAACAGTTAATATCAGAGTGCAAAACGGGCTTTTTCGCAAGACCGTCAGCACTGTGACGGTTCGTCAAATGTCCTGAACAGGCTTTCCGAAGAGCATCAGGTGTAGGAAAATTCTCTGTAATCCGAAAAACGGAATGTTAAATTCCACACCCCGAATGCAAACGGATGTTAACAGAAATTTGCAAACAAATGCGCAGTCCGAAGATACAGTCTGCCGGCATAAACATCACGGACGACAGCAGGTGCGTGTTAAATAATCGTACGCCAAAGCCGGTTTTTCATTTCCGGCAGACACATATTGACAAATATGTACTATCTTTGGAGAACGAAGGCATATCCTTGTGAAGAACCGCAACAGGACAATGCTCTCCGCATAAAGCGGATTTGTGGAATACCGGACACTGACAGAACCAACATAACAACACTCATGACACTACCCTACACAGACAACGGCATAAAGAGACACGTACTACTCGTGCACGGCGGACCGGGAGCCACAGGCAGCCTGCACGCGATGGCTGAACGCCTGTCCGGCTTGGTATGCACGACAGAATGCAGGCAGACCGAATACACTGTCAACGGACTGAAGCGCGAACTCATGCAGCAGATTGACCGGAATGAGGCCGACAGTCTGACGCTCATAGGCCATTCGTGGGGTGCATGGCTTTCTGTCATGGTGGCGGCCGAACACATAGCGAAAGTGAAAAGGCTCATACTCATAGGCTGTCCGCCGTTTGAGGAAAAATACGTACCTTTGATAACCGCAAACAGACTGCGCCGTCTGGACGAAGCAGACAGGGAGCGTTTCGCCCTCATACTGTCCGGACTTGACGCTCATCCTGACAGACAGACCGTGTGCGAACTGAAAAGATACACTGAAATAACGGACAACCACTGTCTGATAAACCACAAAGAAACGGACTTCGACAGCAGGATGTACAACGCTGTATGGACAGAAGCGTCAGCCATGCGCAAACGGGGAGAACTGAAACGTATGCTCCATGAAATAAGTTGCGAGGTGGACATAATACACGGCGACAAGGATCCGCATCCGCTGCAGGGTGTCATTGAACCACTCGACGAAGCCGGCATAAACTACAGACTCCACCATCTGTCGCAATGCGGACACTCTCCTTTTCTCGAGAAGGAGACATCGCCCGACTTCTATCAGACCATATACGAGATAATAAACCGACAATACATAGAGGAAAATAAATAGAAACAATATGAACAGAATAATAGTTGTGACCGGCGGCGCCAACGGTATCGGACGCTGCATAACCGAACTTTTCGCATCGAAGGGCGACACAGTGTTTTTCATCGACGCCGACCGCGACGCCACCGAGGCACAGACCGCAAGGATGCGCAGCCGCGGTTGGGACGTCTGCGGATATGCAGGCGACGTGGCAGAGAAGGAGGAATTGGAGAAGTTCGCCGCCATGGTGCTCGACAAACACCCCGAAGGCATACACTGCCTCATCAACAACGCGTGCCTGATGAAGGGCGGAGTGCTGAGCGGATGCTCCTACGACGATTTCATGTATGTGCAGCGTGTGGGTGTGGCAGCACCCTATTGGCTCGCCAGTCTGTTCAAGAACCATTTTCAGGGACTCGGCTCCATCGTCAACATATCGTCCACACGGGCGTTCCAGTCGCAGGCCGACACAGAGAGCTACACGGCTGCCAAGGGCGGCATAACAGCACTCACGCACGGGTTGGCGGTTAGCCTTGCGGGCGTGGCGAGAGTGAACTCCATTGCTCCGGGATGGATAGACACCGGCGCATGGCACTCCGACAGCTACGCACCGCAATACAGTCACGGCGACACGGCGCAGCATCCGTCGGGCCGTGTAGGCGAACCCGGCGACATAGCACGTGTAGTTGAGTTCCTGTGCGACCCGCGCAACTCGTTCATCAACGGCGAGAACATAACGGTGGACGGCGGCATGAGCCGGCTGATGATATATCACGACGACTGCGGATGGACCTACGACGACGGACTCGGCCGTGGAGACGGCAGAGGCGAACTGCAATAGTCTGCACCGCGCGCCATAGGAATCATAAACCAACAACGCAAAAGACAATGAAACGGATAAGAATAACTGTGATGAGAAAGGTGTGCCACCGCGACCTCATGGAGCGATATGAAAACCCTATAGAGCACGCCTGCGACATGGAGGAAGGCCAGGTGTTCATAGCCGAAGGATGGCAGAAGCCCGAAGGACTGTGCGAGAGCGCGTGGCAGAGCATGTCGCCCTTCGTCATGGCTCTGGCTCACGGAGGCGGCGACTTCTACGACGGATGGATGAAAAACAAACATTCGGCCATGATATCGTGCAACGACGGATTCCGCCCTGTCAGCTTTCTCATAGAGGTGGTGGAATGATTCCGCCGCACTGACATTATAATATTGCATATATAAAGAAAGGAGAAATATATCATGTTGGCATATACTTACATCGAGAAAGGGCACTTTGAAATGAGAGAAAAACCCGTGCCCGAACTGAAAGATCCTCGTGACGCCATTGTGCGCGTGACGCTTGGAAGCATCTGCACAAGCGACCTGCACATCAAACACGGCAGTGTGCCGCGGGCTGTACCGGGCATAACCGTAGGCCACGAGATGGTGGGCATAGTGGAAAAGACCGGAGAGGAGGTAAAGAATGTGAAACCGGGCGACCGCGTAACGGTGAACGTGGAGACCTATTGCGGCGAATGTTTCTTCTGTCGAAAGGGTTACGTTAACAACTGCGAGGACCCCGACGGAGGCTGGGCTCTGGGATGCCGCATCGACGGAGGGCAGGCGGAGTATGTTCGTGTGCCGCACGCTGACCAGGGACTGAACTGCATACCCGACGGCGTGAGCGACGAACAGGCTCTCTTCACGGGCGACATTCTCGCCACAGGATTCTGGGCCGCGCGCATGTCGGAGATAACTCCGGACGACACGGTGCTCATAATCGGTGCCGGACCTACGGGCATCTGCACCCTGCTGTGCGTCATGCTGAAGACGCCACGGCGCATCATAGTGTGTGAGAAATCTGAGGAGCGTGCGGCATTCGTGCGCAGTCACTATCCCGACGTACTCGTCACCGGACCGGACGATTGTCTGGAGTTTGTCAGAAAGAACAGCAGTCACGGCGGCGCCGACGTGGTGATCGAGGTGGCGGGGGCCGACGACACGTTCCGCCTTGCGTGGCAATGCGCGCGTCCCAACGCCATTGTTACGGTGGTGGCTCTGTACGACCGTCCGCAGACGCTGCCCCTGCCCGACATGTACGGCAAGAATCTCACCTTCAAGACAGGCGGCGTTGACGGCTGCGACTGCGAGGAGATACTGCGCCTCATAGCCGAGGGCAAGATTGACACCACACCGCTCATCACCCACCGTTTCGGCCTGTCGCAGATAGAAGAGGCCTACCGCGTGTTTGAAAACCGACAGGACGGGGTGATAAAAGTGGCCGTGAGCAACGACCAAAAACACGATAACGGATAAACAAAACAACAATACCCGCCCACCCTTCTGAAGAAAACCTGACGCGGCGGGGCGCAAAGAACAATCAGAATAAAACAAAACAAATCATGAGAAAGAACTTCGGAACAAAGACATGGCTCTATCCCATGCCCGTATTCATCGTAGCAGCTTACGACGAGGAAGGCCGCCCTAACGTGATGAACGCCGCATGGGGAGGCATCAACACCGACGACACAATAGGTCTGTGCCTGTCGGAAGGCCACAAGACAACACAGAACATTCTCGCAACAAAGGCATTCACGGTAAGCATGGGCACGGCCGACACCGTGGCACAGTGCGACTACGTGGGCATAGTTTCGGGCAACAAGGAGCCTGACAAGTTTGCAAAGGCAGGCTTCCACGCCGTGAAGTCCGAATTTGTCAACGCTCCGCTGATAGCCGAACTGCACATGACGCTGGAGTGCGAGCTGCTGTCGTACGACAAAGAAAGCTGCTACATGACGGGCCGTATAGTGAACATCTCGGCCGACGAGGCGATAATAGGCGACGACGGAAAGATTGATGTATTCAAGCTGAGACCCATCACCTACGACCCGATACACCACAACTATATTGCCCTTGGCGATAAAGCAGGCAACGCTTTCTCCGACGGCAAGGCTTTGAAATAAACGCTGCGGCCTTCGTGCGGGACGATAATTGTCGCCCTGCACGAAGGTCACGGCTCATTTTTCCTTATCACCGAAAAACTTTTTCCTGTAATACGAACCTGCCGTATAGAGCGTGGCTGCCGGATTGTTGCCCGTCACGCGGTCCTTGGTCACAAGAGTTGTGACGTAAGCGTCGGAGTATTTGTAGAACAGACTGTCGTGGCCCACACAAAGACCAATCACCACATTGAGATCGGTGTGGGCTTCGTTGAGCAGCCGCGCCTGCAGTATGGGGTTGCACATCGCCGCACCTATGCTCTCACACTCGGCCGGAATGCCCATCGATGTCTTCGGTTTGCCGGCCACCTTGCATATCACCGAGTAGGCCTCGAAGCCGTTTGCCCGGAGTATGCGAGCGAAGATGCGTGCCTCGTTTATCAGTCCTATGCAGTTGGCAATGCCTATGCGGTGAGCCCCTATCTTGCGGGCGAACTCCATTATTTCCTGCACACGTGTCCATTGGCAGTAACCTTCATACTCCACTTCGGCACTGGCAACCATCACTTCACGGTTGCGTCCTTCGTCGTAACGTTCGAGTGCCCACTGCATGTCTTCCTCTTTCAGATTGGTGGTGAGGCAGAAGTCGGGATAAGTGCGGTTCTTGTACTTGCAGTTCTGCGTGCCGCAGTCCACGCAACTGTGTGTCATTTCCTTCTCCATATTTTCTCTTTTTTCTGTTGTTGCCGGCCTTTCGTGCCGTACGTTGCCATCTGCCAGCCGGCGCGGCAGCGGCATACGGCAGCCTTCATCATGCAAAGATACATCTATTATTCATACTTTGCACCGATCCGACTGTGTTTTACACTGACATACCATCCTGCTTTTCACTTCCCCACCGCATTGTCCGGACATAACGGCCAAGGCCACGTGCAACCGTCACATACATGTTCCGACTGCCTCAGAAGACCCGCTCCGCCACATGTATGCGCCACCGCATCATGACGGTTGCGCCACACCCGATTTGACATAATGTGCTAAAACATATTAAAATAGTATATACCCATATTTGCGTATTGAAAAAATCGATATATTTGCGGCTGTATTCGCGCATGCAGAAATATCTGTTACAGCAGAAGACAACGAAGCGACAAGTACAAGACGACGTATTCATTCAGAAGTTTATTAACTGTTTCACAAACCAATTCATCTCAAACCAAAACTATTATGAACAAGATTTTGTCAGCAGCCGCCATGCTCGCACTGGTTGCATGCGGCCCGAAAAGCGGAATCAACGGTGCAGACTTAGTAGGAAACTGGATTGAAGTAATGCCGGGAAGTCCGCACATCGTACAGGGAATGACACTCAACGAGGACGGCAGCGCCGCATCCATCGGCATGGCTACATTGCTCTATGAGAAATGGCAACAGGCCGACGGAAAAATAGTCCTGAGCGGAAAAAGCATCGGAAACGGGCAGACGATTGAGTTTGACGATACATTCAACATAGTGAAACATACAGCTGACACTCTCATATTAGGCAAGAACGAGACATTCAGACTGACATACGTGAAGACGGAAGACCCGAACGGAGTGAAACCATTCAACGTTCTCGACTCCCTGAAACAGAATCCTGACGCCGGAAAAGTTGTGACAGATGTTTATAAAGGTACGCTTCCCGCCGCTTCGTGTCCGGGAATAGAATACACCGTAAACATATCCCACCAGGAACACAGCGGCGACGGTGTGTTCCATGCCACACTCAATTATCTTGAAGCAGAGGAAGGCCAGGACCGCAGCTATGAGGTTTACGGCAGACAGTACACTCTGAAAGGCGACAAGGCTGACAAGAATTCCACCGTCATACAGCTCATATCCTTCGACGGAAAAGAGACAATGAACTTCCGCAAACTCGACGGTAAGATACAGATGCTCGATAAAGAAATGGCACCGATCGATTCAAAACTGAACTACACACTCACCCTTCAGAAATAAGCGGAGGGGTGCATACACCCCATGAACGGCAGACCGCAATCCGGCATATACAGCAGAAACGGATTGTGGTCTGTCTTTTTTTATTATACGTGAAAGTGCTTACCACCTTACGCATCTGCATTCCGCCCATCCGCAAATGCCTCGGTTTTCATTTACATCTTTCACCGACCGGTTTAACGTAAACGGCCTGTTAGCTGACCGCACAGTGGTTTTCCCACGTACACCATACGCTTCTTCATGCCATAAAAATGTTCTACCGGACAAAAAAGAGCCCCGATAGAAAATCAGTGTGGATTGATACCGTTGTGTAAGCCTGCCTTTACTGTCCCGGATAAGTGTTGTCCGTCTCTGTCCGGATGCCCCCTGCAAGCGCTCTTTCAGATTGTAAGCATGTTGCGGTTTTTCCGTCTGAGTTTTCTGTTCTACCCCGTTTATTTTTCGCGAATTTACGAGCTGACTCTCCTTCGGACGCAAATTCGCGAAAAATAAGAGCCTTGTGCAAACAACTGTATGCCAACAACTTACATCCGACAGTAATTTTTTCAGCGTACGAAATGCACCGTTTCAGCCTCCGATATGGCCTGTTTCAGGGCCTGATATGCGCAATATCGCACCATGATACGGACCATATCGGAGGCTGAAACGGGCATAACCGGAACGTCATACGGATTGTTCCTGACTACCTGACTGAGTATATGAAAAGACGGTATAAGCCGAAACAGGCTTTAATACGTCGGATTTAACATTCCTTTACATCTATTTTCCGAATTTATTTTGTCAAAAAAAAGTCAAGAAAAACTGTAAGTCCGCCACCCGGGTTTTCTTTTAAAAAGCCGGAATCGGGCGCTATGAGAATCATCTGAAAGCCTTACATGCCAGACGGCGATAGTCAGGCGGTTGCACCAACACTTATTTCCCTTCACATGATGCCCGCACGGTCCGTGCCGACACAAACAGTAAGGACGGTTTGCCGACTTCAGTAATGATTTACTAATAAAAGCAAGTCCTAACCGAATTTCTGCCGGGACCATAAAAAATCAATGGTTTGAAAATAAATGACAATCAAAAGGCTGTATTATAAAAATATATGTATATTTGCTCCGTAATAGTTCACCCGCAAGCTTATAAAGCGATGGCAACATATTACATTGTCACTTACATAAACACAAAAGAATTATGAAAACCGTAAAAAAATATTATGTTGCGCCTGCATGCAATATAATAAAGATGGAAACAATGCAGTTTTTATGCGCCAGCCCGCAGCCGGAAGGTTCTTCCACGCACGAAGACCTTGATGAGGAAGAAGACAATTATGAATGGTAATTATATGAAAAGGAAATGTCTTTTTATACACTTGCTGTGCCTGGTGTGCCTTTCCACTCTGTTCGTTTCATGCTCTGAAGACGAACAGCAGGCAGGCCCTGCTCAGGAGAAAGTATGGATGTCGTTTTCCGCAGGGTCAAATGCCATGACCTTCAGCATACTGACCGAAGGCAACAAGATACTGTGGGAAGCAGGAGACGCCATATCTCTTTTTGATCCGACGGGACAGAACAATGAGTTCACGACAGCGCAAGGCGGAGCCGCAGTCACCTTCACCGGCAAGGCTACAGAGTCAGACGGCAACTACTACGCCCTGTATCCGTACGACAAGGATGCGACAATCAGCGGCGCACAGATAGGCACCACCCTGCCCGGAGTGCAGGAACCAAGAGCCGGAAGCTTTGCGCAGGGACTCAATCCCTCGGTTGCCGTAGCCGACGCAAACAGGAATCTGTATTTCAGAAACGTGTGTGCTGTGGTGAAATTCACACTCGACTCTGAAAGCGAAGTCATAAGAAGCGTACGTCTGAGCGGCAACAACGGAGAGGCGCTGGCCGGTCCTGTCAAGGCCGATGTGGCAGCAAGCGACCCTGTGGCCGTCACAGCCGACAACGCGAATGCTGTGAAAGAAATAGAACTGGCGGGCGAATTCACCACCGGCAACACCTATTACATCATTGCATTGCCGGGAACTCTCAGCAACGGACTCACCCTGAAACTCTACAATGACAAAGGAATGATGTTCCAGCGCAAAGGTTCGAGCAAGGCCACTCTCATCGCCGGACGTGTTCTGAACCTGGGAACAATAAAGCCGACATCCTTCCAGATGCCCGCATGCGGCGCTGTCAAGATAGACGGAGTGTATCACATTTACAATGCGGAAGGCCTGGAATGCTGGAGGGCACAGTCCGACTGTCTGAACAGCAAAGCCGTTCTTGAAGCCGACATCGACATGAACGGCGTCACATGGACACCGCTGGGAAGCGACATGCAGAACGGTTTCGCAGGCGATTTCAACGGCAACGGCAAGACCATATCAAATCTTACCGTAAGCAATGATGCCAATGCAGGTTTCTTCGGAGGTCTTTCGGCCGGTGCGAAAGTGCACGACGTGACCTTCACCAATGCCAATGTAAGCGGAAAGACTTACGTGGGCACCGTGGCAGGAACGAGCCTCGGAATAATAGAAAACTGCAAAGTAAACAATTCAGAAATCACCGGACAGTATGCCGGAGCAGTCACCGGCAACAACAGTGTGCAGGTGAACAAGTGTCTTGTTTCGGACACAAATGTGAGCGCATCCACTGCAGCCGGAGGCATAGCCGGCACAAGTCACGGCAAAGTGGAATACTGTTCTGTCACCGGAAACAGCATCATCTCATCAAGTGAGAGAAACAGCCGTGCCGGAGGAATCGTAGGACAGACCACCGAGGAAGGCGGTATCACCACAAGCGGACGCCTGCTCAAGTGTGCGACAGACGGAATAACGGTATCCGGATCGATGGCCGGCGGCATAGCAGGCGAGAACGGATTCGGCACGATAGCGCAGTGCGTGGCCAACAACATCAAGGTGACCCACAACTCAACAGACAAAAGTGCCCGACTGGGCGGCGTGGTCGGATATAACTCAAGAGGCGATGTCGTTGCGTGCTATTCTGCATTTTCCACTGTCGGAACCGATGGCATAGTTTCCGAATCCATGGGTGGCATCGTCGGATACAACTACACCAGCAAAGCCTATATCTACGGATGCTATTCCACCCACATCACCTTCGCAGGAAGCGTAAGCGGCACCGAATCAGGCATCGGCGCCATAGCAGGATATTCGAGCGGCTATGTCATTTCATGCTACGCAATCCTTCCCGACGGAGTAAGTGGCATAAACCTTACCGGTCAAGGCACAACCGACCACTGCGTACAGATAGGCGGGACAAACTTCGAGACACTTATAGACGACAACGTAAGCCCCCTGAAAGCAACCGACGGAACATCATGGGAAGCTAAAAAAATATGGGAATTGACCGAAAGCGGACTGCCACCTGCCATACAGTCCGAATATATCGGAACCAAACAATAGTCCGCGCTTTCAAACATTTATTATAATCTTATAAATGCAGGATATCCCGTTTGGAGGAATATCCTGCATTTTTTATATAGCCACCATGCCCATAAGGCTGCATATCCTGCACACACTGAAAAACAAACAAAAGCCATAACACAACCTTAAAACACCCTAACCGCAAAGCAAAAACGCCCTTTTCACGCGACAAAAAGCATCTTATCATCAGATAATATTGTGCAAACCGTAGATTATAAAAAAGATTTTCATCATACGTCTTAATTACAATTTATCAATAATACCGCCTGTTTTATTACAAAATAACAATTTCTTAATCTTACAGTTTCCATATTGTAAGAACACAAAAATATTTTTCTCAAAAGTCAGCACTACGCGCTTTTACATTACATTAATTAGTAATTTTGCATCCATACAGAAGCAAAAAGACAGGATATACAACATTTAAGCTTCAAAAAGACATAGATACATTCAGGAAAAATCCACCACATATAATAACTTAAAAGATTAGAGTATGATGAAGATTTTTTATAACAACACAATAATCCTGCTATTATCGTTCATAGCAACCGCACAGGTTGCCCATGCGCAGGAACAACCTGAAGTATCAACAGCCGCCGGTACATCACACAACCATACACTACACTGCCACCAGACCTATGGTTTCTGCGGTATGTCGCCAACATTATTATCAGGAAAAGAATCCTGTTTCCCACATTCAAGACTTCTTATTACGTCAACAGAGAATTGCCGTATGGCAGACACAGACAGGCATACCGGTGTGAAATACGACCTCCGTCAGCACCATAAAAAGCAGCAGACGTCATACGCTGCGCAACAGGCCACAGTCTGCAATCCCTACGGATATCCGGCAAAGATGTATCCAAACAAAACGATATAACACTAAAAGACACATCATTATGAAGAAAATTGAAGCGATCATCCGCCGTACCAGGTTTGACGATGTGAAGGAAGCACTGCTCGAGGCGGACATCGAATGGTTCTCATACTACGAAGTGAGAGGTGTGGGAAAAACACGTGAAGCGCGTATCTATCGCGGAGTGGCTTACGACACAAGCTCCATTGAGCGCATCCTCATATCGATTGTCGTGAGAGAGAAAAACGTGGAAAAGACAGTAGAAGCCGTGATGAAAGCCGCATATACGGGCGAGATAGGCGACGGGCGGATATTCATCATTCCTGTGGAAGACGCCATAAGGATACGCACAGGAGAAAGAGGCGACATAGCGCTTTACAACGCCGAGCATGAGAAATAGAAACTAACGGGAGAGAGAACTATTGAAAGGAAAAACAAAAAGGAAGCAAACGATATGATGTCAGCTACAATAACACTTAATTCAGGAAACACTGCATGGATGATAATGGCCACCATTCTGGTTCTTCTTATGACCATTCCGGGCATAGCCCTGTTCTACGGCGGCCTTGTAAGAAGGAAAAACATGCTCAGCGTCATAATGCAAAGCCTCACCATAGTTGCCGTAATCAGTCTGATATGGGTTGCCTTCGGCTACAGTTTCGCATTCGGTTCAGGATTCGACGGCAGTCTTTTCAAATACGGCATAGGAGGCTTTGACAAGACAATGCTCAAAGGAATAAACCTCAACACCATGACCACAGGCGGCATACCCGAACTGCTTTTCGCCATGTTCCAGTGCATGTTCGCCGTCATAACGCCGGCACTCATCCTCGGAGCATTTGCCGAACGCGTCAGATTCTCCGGCTTTCTCGTCTTCACCATACTGTGGAGCATATTCGTATATCTGCCTATGGCCCACTGGGTATGGGGCGGAGGATTTCTTATGGAGATGGGAGCTATCGACTTTGCCGGCGGTACTGTGGTGCACATCAACGCCGGAATATCGGCCCTCGTCATGGCGTTGCTTGTAGGACGCCGCAACGACTACAGACCCGGAAAGCCCATAACACCACACAACATCCCGTTCGTATTCATCGGCACTGCCCTATTATGGCTCGGATGGTTCGGCTTCAACGCCGGCAGCGGACTGGCAGCCGACGGACTGGCAGCCAACGCTTTCCTCGTGACACACATCGCAACGTGTATGGCTGCAGTGACATGGATGACCGTGGACTGGATTGTCAACAAGAAGCCTACCACCGTCGGAGCATGTACAGGAGCTGTAGCCGGCCTTGTGGCCATAACTCCTGCGGCAGGCACCACAGACATTCTCGGCGCCGTATGTATAGGATTCATAACCTCAATAGTATGTTTCTGCATGGTGGCCGTGGTGAAACCCAGATTCGGATATGACGATGCACTCGACGCATTCGGCGTACACGGCATAGGCGGAATAATAGGTTCGGTACTCACGGGTGTCTTCGCCACGAGATACGTAACGGGTAGCAACGGTGTGCAGGGTGCTCTCTACGGCGACTGGCACCAGCTTTGGATACAGACCGAAACAACCATAATATCGATTGTCTTCAGCGCCGTGATGACATTCATCATATTCAAGATAGTCGACGCAGTGTGCGGAATAAGAGTTGTAAAAAGAGTTGAGGAAGAAGGCCTCGACATATATGAGCACGGCGAAGCAGCATACGATCTGTAGGAAACATCAGAAACAACAATGTCAAATAAATAACAATAAAAACCAAAAACAAAACAACAATTATGTCGAGTTTAAGATTCAGAGTAGTAGAAAAGGCTTTTCAGACCAAAGCCAAAGAGTTTGCCATACCGACCGAAAGACCGAGCGAGTATTTCGGAAAGTACGTGTTCAACCGTGAGAAGATGTTCAAATATCTCTCGAGTGACGTGTTTGCAAAACTTGTCGATGTGATAGACAACGGCGCAACACTCGAAAGAAGCATCGCCGACCAGGTAGCTGCAGGCATGAAGCGCTGGGCCATGGAGCTCGGAGCCACCCATTACACACACTGGTTCCAACCACTCACGGAGGGCACGGCAGAGAAACACGACGCCTTTGTGGAGCACAACGGCAAGGGTGGAATGATGGAGGAGTTCTCCGGCAAACTGCTTGTGCAGCAGGAACCCGACGCATCGTCGTTCCCGAGCGGCGGCATACGCAATACGTTCGAGGCTCGCGGATACAGCGCTTGGGATCCTTCGTCACCGGTATTCGTGGTTGACGACACTCTGTGCATACCTACTATCTTCATATCATACACAGGCGAGTCACTCGACTACAAGACTCCGCTGCTCAAGGCTCTGCGCGCTCTCAACAAGGCAGCAGTGGACGTATGCCACTACTTCGACCCTTCGGTGAAAAAGGTTTTCTCTTACCTCGGATGGGAGCAGGAATATTTCCTCGTCGACGAAGGGCTCTACGCAGCACGCCCCGACCTGCTGCTCACAGGCCGCACACTCATGGGCCACGAGGCATCGAAGAACCAGCAGCTCGAAGACCACTACTTCGGAGCAATTCCAATCCGTGTGGCTGCATTCATGAAAGACCTGGAGATACAGGCCCTCGAACTCGGCATTCCGGTGAAGACACGCCACAACGAGGTGGCGCCCAACCAGTTTGAGCTTGCCCCAATATACGAGGAATGCAATCTGGCTGTGGACCACAACATGCTCATCATGTCGCTTATGCGCAAGGTGGCACGTGCCCACGGATTCAGAGTGCTGCTCCACGAGAAACCGTTCAAGGGCATAAACGGCTCAGGAAAGCACAATAACTGGTCGCTCGGAACAGACAACGGCACAGCCCTCATGGCTCCGGGAAAGACCGCCGAGGACAACCTGCGCTTCATAACATTCATAGTAAACACCCTGATGGCCGTATTTCGTCACAACGGACTGATAAAAGCCAGCATCATGAGTGCCACAAACGCTCACCGTCTGGGAGCCAACGAGGCACCGCCAGCAATTATTTCTTCGTTCCTCGGCACACAACTCAGCCAGGTGCTCGACCATCTCGAGGTGAGCTCGGACGAGGACATGAGCGTCCTGATGGGCAAGCACGGCATGAAGCTCGACATACCTCAGATACCCGAACTGCTCATAGACAACACCGACCGCAACCGTACGTCGCCCTTTGCCTTCACCGGTAACCGATTCGAATTCCGCGCCGTAGGTTCCGAAGCCAACTGTGCCAGCGCAATGATTGCACTCAACACGGCCATGGCCGAACAGCTCGCCGACTTCAAACACGATGTAGATGCAATCATGGCACAGGGCACTTCTAAAGAGGCTGCCATTCTTCAGGTGCTCCGAAAATACATCAAGATATGCAAACCAATACGTTTCGACGGCAACGGTTACAGCGAGGAGTGGAAAGAAGAAGCCGCACGCCGCGGTCTCGACTGCGAAACAAGCTGCCCTGTGATATTTGACAACTATCTGTCGGAAAGCAGCATCAAGATGTTCACATCCACAGGCGTGATGACAAAAGTGGAGCTCGAGGCACGCAACGAAGTGAAATGGGAAACCTACACCAAGAAGATACAGATAGAGGCACGCGTGCTCGGCGACCTGGCAATGAACCACATCGTGCCCGTCGCCACACAGTATCAGAGTGTGCTCATCAACAATGTGTACAAGATGAAAGGCCTGTTCGACGCCGAGGAAGCCGCCAGTCTGTCGGCCGAAAACCTCTCGCTCATCAGAGAGATATCCGAACGCACGGCCTACATCAAGAAGCATGTGGACGACATGGTGGAGGCACGCAAGGTGGCCAACAGAATTGAGAACGAACGCGAGAAGGCCGTAGCATACCACGACACCATAGCTCCTATGCTCGAACAGATACGTTATCACATCGACAAACTGGAGCTAATCGTCGATGATCAGATGTGGACATTGCCTAAATACAGAGAGTTGTTATTTATTAGGTAAACATAATTTCCTTCATTGTTAGTTATTTGATAATCAGGTCCGGACAGTCGTGAGACAGTCCGGACTTATTTTTTTGCCACCGTACAAGCACACCACAGCCTTGCCACACCGTATTTCCGCCCTCCGGCACATCCATACGAGAGAGCCTGTCTGGCCAGAAAAATGAATAAATATACAGCTTTGGAAGTAAAAAATTTTGACAAAAAAATTTCTCAAAATAGAAAACGGAACACCATCCACGGGCATGGTGTGGAACACAAAAAAGGCTTTTCCATATCCGTATGCCATCCGTCACTGAGTGGTCCGCACACCACCTGCGTGCAAAACGGCCTTTTTCGCACTGTAATACAAGCCATATCACACCATGAAACGTACCGTATCATGACACGAAACAGGCTATAATGCAGTGCAAAACGGCCCGTTTCGCAGCGCGTTCCGATTGTCAATGAAACATAAAAGCGTGCAAAACTCTGACTGTCAGCGGGATGCGCAAAGTGCTCAAAACTCGCGTATTTGCAACCGGAAGCTTGTCCGGACGAAAAAACGCGCGTATTTTCGAGTTACGATGAATATTTATTCATCACAGCGCTAAGCAAATTGCATATTTATGCAGAACTGTTTTCACTCTCACACCGACATAAGCTCTTGCCGCAAACACCGCACCATGACCTTGCGCGAAAGCCCGTAATTGCCGCCAGCCACATCCGTAAAGTCTATAAGTACGGCCATAAAAAAGTCCGCCCCGTCTGAGCTGTGCCGGCACATACGGCAGGCAACAGCCACAGACAAGGCAGACATCTATCACGGTATTGCAAATTATTGTCAACCGACATGCAGAGGTTCGGCCTCAATAAGCCTCCTCATGCACACCGCTCACAGCTCTTCCGCTCGGCTCATTGCAGCCGGCGAACGAAGCGTCCCATGCCAGAGCCTCGGCTGTGGAGCAAGCCACGCTCGGCACACTCGGCACGCTGCGTGCGGCACTCTCGCTCGGGAAATACTCCTCGAATATGCTACGATAGTAATATTCCTCCTTGTTCATCGGAGTGTTTATAGGGAAACGCTCGGCAGCGCGGGCCATCTGTTCGTCGGTCACAGCTTTCGACGTGATGTCCTTCAGCGTGTCTATCCAGCTGTATCCCACTCCGTCGCTGAACTGTTCCTTCTGCCGCCATGCCACACTTTCGGGCAGCATGTCTCCGAATGCGTCTCTCACGATCTTCTTCTCGATGGTTTTTCCGGGGCACATCTTCACTGAAGGATTGAGCCGCATGGCCACATCGAGAAACTCCTTGTCGAGAAACGGCACACGGCCTTCCACTCCCCAAGCCGACAGCGACTTGTTGGCGCGCAGACAGTCGTACATATACAGCTTGGAGAGCTTGCGCACTGTCTCCTCGTGGAAAGCCTGGGCGTCAGGCGCCTTATGGAAATAAAGGTATCCGCCGAACACCTCGTCGGCTCCCTCACCGCTCAATACCATCTTTATACCCATGCTCTTTATGACACGCGCGAGCAGATACATGGGAGTAGATGCACGCACCGTCGTTACGTCGTATGTCTCGATGTAGTATATCACGTCACGCACAGCGTCGAGTCCTTCCTCAATGGTATAGTTTATCTCATGGTGCACAGTGCCGATGTGTTCAGCCACCTCGCGTGCCTTGATAAGGTCAGGCGCGCCCTTCAGTCCCACCGCAAAGCTGTGCAACTGAGGCCACCACGCACTGTTGCGTCCGTCTGTCTCTATGCGGCGTGCGGCATATTTCTTTGCCACTGCCGAGATGACCGAACTGTCGAGACCGCCCGAAAGCAGCACGCCGTAGGGCACATCGCTCATCAGCTGTCTGCGTACGGCATTGTCGAGAGCATCGCGCAGGGCATCGACCTGCACTTTGTAGGCATCCACACCTTTATCAACATGAGTGGCGTTTGTGGCGTCCGGAGTGTAGTTGTTCTTCACGTTGTCATACGATGTCCACTCTCTCCTGTACCAGGGTTTCATCTTTCCCTCGCGGCTCCAGTAGTAGTGGCCCGGCAGGAAAGGCTCGTAGCGGTCGCAATAGCCTTCGAGAGCCTTCAGTTCACTGGCGCAATATACGCGGCCCTCGTTGTCGTATCCTATGTAGAGAGGTATCACTCCTATCGGGTCGCGGGCTATAAGAAACTCTTCCTTTTCCTCGTCATAGAGGGCGAAGGCGAATATACCGCTCAGCTCCCCGATGAAGTCCACGCCCTTGTCGCGATAGAGTGCAAGGATCACCTCGCAGTCGCTGCCGGTCTGAAACTCGTATTTTCCGGCATAACGGGCGCGTATGTCGCGATGATTGTATATCTCGCCGTTCACGGCAAGTATCTGCTTGCCGTCGGGAGAGAACAGAGGCTGTCTGCCACTCTGCGGATCGACAATCGACAGTCGTTCATGACACAGTATGGCAGAACGGCCACAATAAATGCCGCTCCAGTCCGGTCCGCGGTGTCTTATTTTCTTCGACATGTCGAGAGCCGTTCTCCGCAGAGCGTTCACATCGTCCTTTATATTGAATATGGCAGTTATTCCACACATGGTCTATTGTTTTTTAAGATAAGCGTCTATGTCCTTTGCAGCCTTCCGTCCGCCTGCTATGCAGCGCACAACGAGGCTCGCTCCAGTGGCAGCGTCACCCGCCACAAACACGTTGGCGGCATATTCGGGGTGCTGCGGCTTGAGGAATCCCATGGCAAGAAGCACCAGGTCGGCTTTTATCATCTCTTTCTTTCCGGTGGGTTTCATTGTAGGACGTCCGCCGTCGGGCGACGGAATCCACTCCACTTCCTCAACTTCCACACCACACACATGACCGTTCTTCGTGCCGATGAATCGGTTGGACGTCAGGCACCAGCGACGCTCGCAGCCCTCTTCGTGGCTCGAGCTGGTCTTCAGCACCACCGGCCATTGCGGCCATGGAGTAGCCGGATTATGACCGACAGGCGGTTTCGGCATTATCTCTATCTGCGTAACCGACACAGCTCCCTGGCGGTTGCTTGTGCCGATGCAGTCGCTGCCGGTATCGCCGCCGCCTATAACAAGCACGCGCTTGCCCTTGGCGTCGATACGGTGTTCGCGGTCGAAGGTCTGTCCGGCTAGCACTCTGTTCTGCTGCGACAGCATCTCAAGAGCGAAATGTATGCCTTTCAGTTCGCGTCCGGGTATCTTGAGGTCGCGTGCCTGCGGCGTTCCCGTGCAAAGACACCATGCATCGAAGCCTTCAGGCAGGTTTTGAACGTCAATCGGAGTGCTGACGCAGAACTTCACGCCTTCGGCCTTCATTATGTCCACACGGCGGTCGATGATCGATTTGTTGAGCTTGAAGTTAGGTATTCCGAAGCGCAACAGTCCGCCAATGTATTCGTCTTTCTCGAACACTGTCACCTCGTAACCCTTGGCGTTCAGACGGTTGGCGACAGCCAGTCCGGCCGGGCCAGACCCCACAATGCCCACCTTCTTGCCATTGCGCTCATATTTCTGTGGCTGTATATAGCCTTCCCTGAATGCCGCTTCGATTATAGCGGCCTCGTCTTCGCGTATAGTCACAGGCGCGTCGATGGCCAGTTTAAGCACACAACTCTTCTCGCAGAGTGCCGGACAGATGCGTCCTGTAAACTCCGGAAAGTCGTTTGTGGCACTCAATATCTCGTAAGCCTCTCTCCATTTTCCCTTGTACAGTGCGTCCTGAAACTCCGGAGGACGGTTGCCCAACGGGCATGCCCAATGGCAGAACGGCACACCGCAATCCATACAACGTGATGCCTGCAATTTGCGTTCACTTGTATTCAACGTCTGTTCCACCTCGCCATAGTCGCTTATTCTGTCGTGAACCGGGCGGTAACCGGCCTCCTGACGCGGTACGGTAAGAAATGCTTTAGGATTTCCCATATATATGTTTGTGATAAGGTTCTGTTAATGTTTAATAATCTCTCTGTACGTCTGCTATCTTCTGCTGCAGCTTGCGCATCTGCTCTTCGGCCAGAACGCGCTTGTACTCGATAGGTGTCACCTGTATGAACTCATCGGCATAGCGGTTCCAGTCGTCAAGCATCGTGCGTGCCAACGGCGAACCTGTGTACAGATAATGCTGGCGTATGAGTTCGTGGAGTTCCTTTCTGGCAGTGGAGTTCTCGAGCAACGACAGTTCCACCATCTCCATATTGCAGAAGTAGTCGAACGTATGCTCACGATCCCAGACGTATGCCACGCCTCCACTCATACCTGCGGCGAAGTTGCGTCCGGTCTTTCCGAGCACAACCACACGACCGCCTGTCATGTACTCACAGCAGTGATCACCCACGCCTTCCACCACGGCCACGGCACCGGAGTTGCGAACTGCGAATCTCTCGCCCACACAACCGTTGATATATACCTGGCCGCTTGTCGCACCATAAAGCAGTGTGTTGCCGGCGATGGTGTTCTCCTCAGCCTTGAAGTTCGACCTTATGGGCGGCTGTACAGATATGAGTCCGCCACTCAAGCCCTTGCCCAGATAGTCGTTTGCTTCGCCTTCCAGACGGAAACTGATGCCATGTGCAAGGAAGGCTCCAAAGCTCTGACCGGCCGATCCCTTGAATCTTACATTGACAGACTGGTCTGGCAGTCCGTCGTTACCATACTTGGCAGCAACCACACCCGACAACATCGCACCGACAGAACGGTCGGTATTCGTGATGGCATAGTCGAGCGATACCTCCTTACCATTATCTATCGCGTCGCGCGCAGCAGCAATGATGTCGACGTCCTTCACATGGTCAATGTCGTGCTTCTGCTCATTCACATGATGTATTGCCGCTCCGTTGTCCACCATATGGAGCATACGGTCGAAGTCGAGCAGCAATGATCTGCCGTGCTCTTTGTCTTTCCTTATCTCGATGAGGTCGGCACGACCTACTATATCGTCGAGTTTTCTGAATCCCATCTGCGCAAGATACTCACGCACTTCCTGCGCAAGGAACCGGAAATAGTTCACGACATACTTGTAATGTCCGCGGAAATGCTCACGCAGTTTCGGGTCCTGAGTGGCTACACCCACCGGACACATGTTCGTATGACACTTACGCATCATCACGCAACCAAGCACAATGAGCACCGTCGTACCGAATCCGAACTCGTCGGCACCAAGCAGCGCCATGCTTATTATGTCGCGTCCGGTCTTCAGCTGACCGTCAGTCTGAAGGCGCACCTGTCCGCGCAGTCCGTTGAGAACAAGCGTCTGTTGTGTCTCGCTTAGTCCTATCTCCGGCGATATACCGGCATATCTCATTGACGAAGCAGGCGAAGCACCTGTTCCTCCTTCCGCTCCGGAGATGACAATCAGGTCGGCTTTTGCCTTGGCAACGCCCGCGGCGATTGTTCCTACGCCACTCTCTGCTACCAGCTTGACACTTATCTGCGCCTTAGGATTGACATTCTTAAGGTCGAAGATGAGTTGCGCGAGGTCCTCTATTGAGTAAATGTCGTGATGAGGTGGCGGAGAAATGAGTGATATTCCGGGAATGGAGTGACGCGTTCGGGCAATAACCTCATTCACCTTGAAGCCCGGCAGCTGTCCTCCTTCACCAGGCTTGGCACCCTGAGCCACCTTTATCTGTATCTCGTCGGCGTTCACCAGATATTCGGCAGTCACACCGAAACGTCCTGATGCCACCTGTTTTGTCTTACTGTTGAGCGCAATGCCGTCCACCATATCGTGGAAACGGCTGCTGTCCTCGCCACCTTCTCCGGTGTTGCTGCGTGCTCCCAGCTCGTTCATTGCAAGCGCGAGAGCCTCGTGAGCCTCCTTACTGATGGCTCCAAACGACATTGCTCCCGTCACGAAATGACGCACGATGTTCTCCACCGGCTCCACTTCTTCTATCGGAATAGGGTTGCGCTTGAAGTCGAAGAAGTCGCGCAGGAATATCTCGCTCTCCTTCCCGTCGACCTGAGATGTGAATTCCTTGAACTTCTTGTAGCTTCCCAGACGAGTGGCAAGCTGCAAAGTGGATATCGTAACAGGGTTCCATGCATGTTTCACACCGTCCTTGCGATAGGAGAAAAGGCCCACATGAGGCAACAGACCTGACGCGTCAGCCGGCCGGAAGCCCTCGTCATGGAAGGCAGTATAGTCGCGTGCAATCTCTTCCAGACCTATTCCGCCGACCGTAGATACGGTAGTTCCGAAATAGTCGCGCAACAGTTCTTCGCCCAATCCGATGGACTCGAATATCTTTGCTCCGCGATATGAGCGTATGGTGCTGATGCCCATCTTGCTCATTATCTTGTATAAGCCCTTGCAGACGGCTTTGATGTAATTCTTCTCGGCGGTCTCATAGTTAAGCTGTATCTCGTTGCGCTTCACCAGATCGTCTATCACCGCGAACGCCATATACGGATTTATGGCACTTGCTCCATAGCCCAACAACAGTGCAGCATGCATCACCTCGCGTATCTCTCCGCTCTCAACGATTAGCGCTGTCTGCACACGCTTCTGCACAGAAATAAGATGATGATGCACGGCACTCACGGCAAGAAGCGACGGTATGGCGGCATGTGTATCGTCAACATCACGGTCGGAGAGGATAATGTAGTTCACGCCCTCGTCCACCGATGCCTCAGCCTGCTTGCAAAGATCGTTGAGTGCGGCGTGCAGAGCAGCCTTTCCGCGCGACGCTTCAAAGACGATGGGCAGCTTCACAGTGTTGAATCCCTTGTAACGAATGTTGCAGAGGATGTCGAGCTGCGTGTTGGTGAGCACGGGATGCGGCAGACGCACCATCTTGCAATGCGACTCGTCGGGCAGCAGAATGTTCATACCCACGGCACCGATGTATTCGGTAAGCGACATAACCAGCTCTTCGCGGATAGGATCTATCGGCGGATTGGTGACCTGCGCAAACTGCTGACGGAAGTAATTGAAGAGCAGTTGCGGACGGTCGGACAGCACAGCCAACGGTGTGTCGTTGCCCATGGAGGCCGTCGGTTCGGAGCCTTTGGCACTCATGGGCTGTATGATCTGCTCCACATCCTCGCGTGTATAGCCGAACGCTCTCAGGCGACGTTCGTAATCGTCAACACTGTTCGGTGCCTTACGTCCGCTGCGCAGGGCGTCGAGTTCTATGCGGTTGGCCGAGAGCCACTGCCTGTAGGGCTTCATCGAAGCCAGACTGTCTTTCAGCTCTCCGTCGTAGTATATCTTGCCTTCCTGTGTATCCACAAGCAGAATCTTGCCCGGCTGGAGGCGTCCTTTCTCCTTTATATCACCCGGTTCGAAACTGATTACACCGGCCTCACTGGCCACAACCATCATGTCGTTGCGGGTTATCAGATAGCGCGCAGGGCGCAGACCGTTACGGTCGAGCATTCCTCCGGCGTAGCGTCCGTCGCTGAACAGCAGCGCGGCAGGGCCGTCCCACGGTTCCATCAATATGGAGTGATACTCATAGAAAGCCTTGAGGTCTTCGCTGATAGGGTTCTTGTCGTTGAACGACTCGGGGACAAGCATCGCCATGGCATGAGGCAGACTGAGTCCGGACATGACGAAAAACTCCAGCACATTGTCAAGCGAAGCACTGTCGCTCATGTCGGGCTGTATGATAGGACGTATGTCCCTGACATCGCCCAAAGCCGGAGTAGAGAGCACACTCTCGCGAGCTTCCATCCACGCACGGTTGCCTCGTATGGTATTTATCTCACCGTTGTGCGCCAGCAGACGGAACGGCTGGGCCAGGCTCCACGTAGGAAACGTGTTGGTGCTGAAGCGTGAATGTACCACCGCCAGACCACTTGTGAAATACGGTTGTGTGAGATCGGGGAAATATTCGCGCACCTGTACCGACGACAGCATACCCTTATAAACTATGTTCTTGCTCGAGAGCGACACGATGTAGAAATCCTTATGCCTGATGCGGCGCTCTATGCGTTTGCGTATGATGTACAACGTGCGGTCGATGTTGGCGGCATCTGTCACACCGGTTATGAACACCTGCTTTATGTCCGGTTCGGTAGCCAGCGCGTCCTTACCCAACACCGACGAATTGACGGGCACATTTCGGAGATGCATCAGGTTTAGTCCCTCACGCTCAATCTCCTCTATCATTATGCTGAGCATGCCCGCCTGTTCCTTCTCGTCCTTCGGAAGGAACACCAGACCCGTACCATACTTGCCCTTCTCGGGCACAGGAATACCCTGTAAAAGAATGAACTCATGCGGTATCTGGAGCATTATTCCGGCACCATCGCCGGTCTTGTTGTCGGCACCTTCAGCCCCACGGTGCTTCATGTTCTCAAGCACTTTGAGAGCCGAATCCACCAGTTCGTGCGACTTGTTGCCGTGAATATCCACTATCATGCCCACTCCGCAAGCATCGTGTTCGTGCGATGCGTCATACAATCCTGTTCTTTCCGACATTGTCATGTTATTAAAAATTTATCTTTTTACCACTAAAACTATCGATATGAAATATATTTCTCTCAAATAATTTCTATTGTCGTGCAAAAATAGAAAAATTGTTTCAGAATGATAAAACATACAAAATCTTTCATCAAAAAAATTCAGACGATGTAACAAATTATCACATCACGCATACATTTTGCTATAAAAATATAATATATGTAAGTAAAAAGCTTGATTTTTATAACATATAGTAAATAAGGCAATATTTATAAAATAAAAATGCCATAAAATCTACAAAATATCATTCCTTTCACTTTGCAAGCACACAGACCGTAAAAGAAGGCGGAACAAGAACGAATATGTATATTTATGCAAAAACGGATACGGCTTATAAATAATTATGTAACGTCAAGTGCATTAGAATTGCGCAGAAGCGTACAGGAGTACTTCCGGTCGCGAATACGCGAGTTTTAGGAACTTTGCATATTCCATTAATAATTAGCGGATTGTTCATCTATGTATTTCACGAACCAATGGAACACGGTGCGGAACGGCCCGTTCCGCACTGCAATAAAGCCAGTTTCATGTCATGATATAGTTCGTTTCGTGCCATGATATGGTACATTTCATAGTGTGATATGGCCCGTACGGCGATGCGAAAAAGGCCGTTTGGCACGCAGGCGGTGTGCGGACCACTATGCGACGGACGGCACACGGTTGCGTAAAAACCTTTTTTGCTTTCCGCACCGTGGCCGTGGATAGTATTTCGTTTTCTGTTTTGAGAATCTTATCCGTCAGATTTTTTTACTTCCGTGATGGCATATTTATGCATCCGAAGCCTCAACAATAATATGTCGGCACAGCCTGACGGACACGTAGCAAACCGGTGTGACAATCGGAAGAAACGACATCACGGAAAGCGCTAACGGCTCCAGTCACCTTTCCACCGACGGCTTCCGGGTGCAGGATAGCGGCATGAGACATCGTCGAGCACGAGCACCCAGTCGGTCAGTTCGCCGTCGGTGGGCGGTGCGAAGGTCAACGGATTGCCGTCATTGGCGAATGTGCCTATGGCGGTTGCCTTACCGTCACGCGGATTGAACCACCATGCTTTCAACCGCTTGCCACGCAACTGTGAGGTATTTACTGCGAAACGTCGGCCCGACGGCACGTAAACCATTGCGTATGTTCCGGCTGTGTCGCGCGTGGCAACGAGGCGGTAACGGCCTTCACCGGGCACCGACTGCGCCACACGGGCACTGACTATGAGCGAAGGATCGGGCACGCGGCTGAAGTACGGGCGCGACTCCATGAGCCGGCGGGCGTGCATCATCTGTCCCGAACCGGGACGGCCAAGGGCTTCACGCCACGTGCAGAGCGGATTGTTTATAGGGTGGCGGCCCTTGTCGGAGTCGAACATCTGCCACACGGAGTGGTGTCCGTAGGTGTGACCGCATGCTCCGTTGAAGAGATCCCAGTATAGAGGGCGGCGCACATCCGACGATATGGAATAGCCGAGACGCGAGGCATCGAACGATAGCGGATGGTCCTCGTAGAGCGGTTCGCCGTCGATGACGGGTTTCACGGGCGTGCGTCGATAATCCTCGAGCGTATTGCTGTAGCATCCGGTGTAGTCGGAGTTATGACCGTTCTGCCTCATGTTGAAGCTCAGCCATTCGTCGTTGTGAAACCATGTGGACGAGCCTTGCCCGCCTATGGGATGGAACGTCATGAGCTGCGTACCTCCGTGACCGCGCTGCAGTCCGCGCGCCATGGCACGTATCACGGTTTTCTGACTGTCGTTGTCCACATTGCGGTCGCCTCCGAGAATCCAAATCACACGGCTGTCCTTATATCTCCGTCCGAGAAACTCGCCGTAAATCTCGGCGTTGCGCTCGTCGAACAGCGGACGGTTGTCGCGCACTCCCGCCCCCTCATGCCAGTAGCGTCCCCACGTGGGCAACATTCCCACATACATACCGAGGGCGTTTGCGCATGCCACGATGTGGTCCACATGGTCCCAATAGTCATTGTCGGGTCCGTCGGCGACGGCTGGCGACGCCGGGTCGAAGTCGTTGAGAGGCAGGTGTCCGTATGCGTTTGGCACAGTGTGGCCGTCGAGCTCAGCTATGGCAACGGCCTGTATGACGGTAAATCCTTTCGACGCGCGGTCGGAAAGATAGGTATCTGCCTCCTCACGCGACAGGCGGTGGAACAGTTCCCAGGCTGTGTCGCCGAGATAGAAGAAGGGTGTGCCATCCTCATGTTGCAGGAAACGATGGTTTTCGGACACCACGATGCGGCCGTGGGAGAAGTCTACGGGACGACCTTTCCAGCCGTCGGCACCGGCCGTAAGACTCAAAGCCAGCATGCCGGAGAGAAAAAGTGTTCTGAGGTTCATAAGGTTTTATTGTTTTGATTAGCAGATTATCAGGTTTATATAAGTGAGGCGGCACTTGGCGCGAAGCACCGCCACGAACCGCGACACAGCGCGGTTACACTTGCGGACATGAAAGCACTTAAAGCCCGCGCGCCTCCACCTCGGCCACAATCTCGCGTGCCACGGAGGCTATGACAGAGGCATTGACGGCGTCGCTCTCGGCCGAATCCTTTATGAAGACCGTGATGTAGCAGTTGCGACCCGACGGCATACGCACCACGGCCACATCGTTGTCGCCGGTCTTTATACCATCTATGCGGTCCGAACTGCCCGTCTTGTGGGCTATGGGCAAACCGTCAGGCACACCGGCGCGTATCTTGTCGGCACCCGTCACGGTGGTTGCCATTATGCGACGCAGGGGTTCGTAGAGCGGCGTATTGCTTTCGAATATCAGTTTCATGAGCTGCGTCATGGCCTCGGGACGACTCCAGTTGTCATAACAGTTGGTGAGGTCGCGGTGCATACCGTCCTCGTTGTGCTTCAGACGGAAGTCCTTCACGCCGAGCGAACGCACGTAGCGGTCTATCTGACGCACTCCTCCGGCCATGGCGATGAGTATGTCGCATGCGTTGTTGTCGCTCTCCGCCACACTGTATCTCATTAGTTCCGCCACGCTGATATCCACATCTCCCGTGGGGCGGGCGTCGCGTAGCGGACTGTAAGTGTTCTCACGAAGCATTGCTCTTTCCACATGCACTATGGTGTCGAGGCTCGTTCCGCTGGCCGCCAGGTCGGAAAGCACCTTCATGGCGACGTGCACCTTGAACACACTCATGAGCGGAAAGCGCACCCGGGCGTTCTTTACATAACTGAAACTTCCGCACTCGGCCGACACGCCGACGGTCATACGCTTACCTGAAAGCAAAGAATCGATGCGCTCACCGAGTGACGACGACACACCGCCACACCACGAACGGCACGGCAGAAGAAGCATAAGAAGCAAGAAAAACAGTTTTACACGCATATTCTAAGACAAAAAAATAAATTGATATTGCAAATATAGTGAAAGGCGAGCACACTGACAAGACAAAGAAACTTTTGTTTGTTTGGATTGGCAATGTCGAGCCGAATCCTATATTATAGAAATATAGTGAAAGCATTGCCAAAGGAATAATAACACACCGGCTGTATGCAAAGACGTGATATATATGTCCGGATCTGCCGTCTGAACAAAAATCGGCAGACATGAAAGGAAAATTGATTTATATGAAAAACCGCTGTTTCAATCCCCGATAAGCATTGTTTCTTTCTGCTGAAAGCAAGGCAATCCGGGCACTTTCAAATTTCAAGCGTCTTGCGATTTTTTCGTCAGAGTTTTCAATTCTACCCCTAAAAATAAGCGAGTTTTTGCGGGCAGACTCTCCGTCGGACGCAAATACGCGAAAAATAAGAAGGTCACACAAAACACTGAACATCAGCGGTTTACATTCAATAGCCATTTTTTCATCTTGCAATAAGTACCGTTTCGGCATGTGATATTGCCCGTTTCAGGGCCTGAAATGCGTAATATCACACCCTAAAACAGCCGAAACCACAGGCTCAAATGGGCATAATCGGAATGCCGGATGAATCATTACGGATTACACTACAGGGTATGTGGCGATATGGTACGGGCTGAAAGGGTCTTTATAAGGTCTGATTTAACATATCCTTACTTCTCTTTTGCGATTTTATTTTGTCAAAAAAAAGTCAAGAAAAACTGTAAGTCCATCGCCTGAGTTTTCTTTGAAAACACTGACAAGAGGAGTGAAGAGAAACCCGGGAAAGAAGCCCCGGCCTTGCGGTGATGATTTACCGGTTGTGGCAAAGTGAGTTTGTCATTACGTGAGGGAACCGTCCGTACGGCGTAATGGAGAAAACGGAACAACTTTTTTTCTGTATCTGAAAACCCGTAAGAAGATAAAAAAAGATCCGCCGGCAGTATCAGCTGTGAGCCGATTGACATATGCCGGCGGATCGGGTATTGTGAACTCAGTATCGATCAAACTGTCTGATATATACCGTCAGACAAACGGTTGTAGCGCAACATGATACTTGCGGACATTTATCAGTCGTCGTATTCCTTGTGAAGGAGAGTGCCCGCAGCGTTTATGGTGTACTGCACTTCGGCACGTGCGGTTTCTATCTCAATCTTGTACACAGTGTCCGAAGGTGTTTCGGTGGCCTCCATCTCCATCTTCACTTTCTGGAAATCCTTGTCGGCCTCGAGCGTTGTTCTCACTGCCAGCGGCAGGTCCTCGTAGTTGTAAATATCGTACTCGGTCTTCACCCACTGGTTGCGGCCATTGAACTTCACTTCCTTTATCAGTCCGTTGTGGCTGATCTTTATCTCCAGCAGACCGTCGTCATACTCCTTGCCTATCACCACCGCACCGCTGTACTGCTGCTGGATGAAGGTCAGAAGGTCTTCTGCCACGGGCACATTGCCACCTTCGCCACCGGGAATTTCCGGATTCTGCGGACGCTCGATGAATGTTCCGTCAACGCTGATATACACATCTATCTCGTCGTTCCATGCACTCTGCAGACGCTCAAGCTCGAAGCTGAAGTAGTGGTTTGCGGCAGACTCGAACTCCTCGGCGTCTTCAACACGCCACTCACTTGTGCTGTACTTGCCGGTGAGAGCAGTCATCACCACCTCAGGAACGAGGCTGGCGTAGTTGCGGCCGAAGTCGGTCTTGGTGTAAACCCACTGGTTTGACGCATCGAATACGGCTTCGTACTTCAGTCCGTTGCACACAAACTCAATCTCTGTGGAGTTGTGCTCGCGCTCCATGTCCACCATACGGGCACCCGGATAGTTTGTATTGAGCCATGCGTTGATGGCATCCGACGGTGTCTGCGGCAGGTAGTCGTGATAGTCATTGTCCTTGTCCACATCGGCAATCTCCTTCACCAGCACACCGGCAGCGGTGTAATAGAGTTCCATCTCTGTCTCAACGCCCGATTCCTTCTTCTCCACGTTTATCACATAAAGTGCTTCTGTGTTGTCCGGTCTCTGGAGGAAATCAACCTCGTTGTCTCTCACCCACGGCGACTTGGAATAAGCGCTGGCTTCGAATGCGGTCTTCACTGCTTCGGGAATCATGCTGTATGGCATCTCCACCTCGGTCATGTTCCACTTACCAGTGCCCCATTCAAACCATGCCGTATGGTCTTTGCCGGATGTCTGCTGTCCGCTTGTTGTGAAACTTGCAACGGCATACGAATCATATTTCTTGGCCCATGTGACGTTTGTAGCGTCGGGATATTTCTCCTCAAACTCAGCCAGCACAGCCTTAGGCACCTGCTTCTCGCTCAGCTTACCGTCGTCAAAAGAATCATTGTTGTCGCACGATACCATGATGAACATCGCCATCATGAGTGTTAAAATAGTGAATCTTCCTTTCATATACATTATTTTTAGTTGTTAGTTCTGATTATTGTTTCATGCTGCGAAATTATTGTCGAATTCTGAAAAGAATCTGAAATATGATTCCAAATTCAGGCTTTTACATTCAAAAAAGTGTTTATTTTTATTAAAAGCCCGTATAAAGCATGATAAAGACATACCAGAACAGCATCACTGACAGGCATATTCCGCAGAAAAAGAAGCCGGAGAATAACACATTGAAAACAGTATCTGACGGCACGAAAGACGTAAAACCACCGGAAGAAAAGCCACATTCCACAAAGCTGAACCAGCCTGTCCACGCATAAGCCGTAAGGCAATGGCACAAGAAAACAAAAATGCCCGGCTTCCGAAAACCGGAGCCGGGCCGTTTTTTACCACTGTTATGAAAATGCAAACAGCAATAAGAAAACAAAGCAAACTATCTGCGAGTATCTTCTTTTATACCTTTTATATTAACTCCCCAACCTGTCACCTTTGTCACGGATGTTTTGTACAATCCGAAGAAATAGCTGTGTTTCTCTTTGTCGAACTCCGGTTCGAGTATTATGTCAACATTAGAACTTTCCTTTGCACGATAAAGAGCCTGGGCTTCTCTCTTGCCCAATCCTCTGTAACGGTTGGAACTCTTAAGAGTCTTATTGCCGTTCTTGTTGAGCTGGATAAAGCCAAACAGAGTCTTTGTCTCTACTGTTCCCTCTACCTTTTTGGCATTTGCATAGTCCAGGTCAGCTGCGACATAAGTGGCGATGACATTATCACCCACACCCATAACCGGAGCTGTCTTCTGGTAAGACGCACAACTTGTGAACATCAATGTAGTTACAGACAATGCTGCGACAACTTTAGTAAATTTTCTCATTTTCTTTCTTTTAATATGAGTTCTGTCAATCAATAACCATTACGATACGAGCAGCTGAACTCGTTATCTGCCCGACCGTCATTTTTTAACCTTTTATGACACAAAGTTACACAAATACACAAAGGCCGACAACCGCGAAAATCAAGGATAGAGCCCAAACAAAACATATCGTGGTTCAGACGGTAAAAAACAGTAATCACATGGTAAATAATTTTTCGCGACATACACCGGTCAGTCTGTATTTGCATCATGTCATGGCCGGAAGACCGACTGTATATCCTCACAAACCCGCCTGCTGTGAGGACAAGAAACACGTATGGGCACAACGGTCACGGACTGACAGCAAACGACAGAAACGCTTCATAACAAAAACAAAATCCGGTGCATACATTGAAATGCACCGGATACCATGATAATATTGTACAAAACAGCTTTAAGGTATCTTATACAGAACACATGTTCAACACATGACGGTTCTGTCATAAGTCAATCATGTCAGTATGATCCTGTTCCATGGCACAAGTCGCACGTGACGTGCTGATGGCCCGTTCCCACTTCCCGGTTGCATGTGGCGCACCACTTGTGCTGACCGGCACTGTAGAATTCCTTTATCTTACGGCCTGTTCCGCCGCACAGACGGCACACGGTCTTGGTCTGCGTAGTAGTGGTTCCTCCTGTACTCGGAGCTGTATAGAAGCCTCCACCGGAGAAACCTGAGACAGAACCGCTGCTTTCCACCGGCTGCGAAGGATTATGCAACTTATACTGTGTGTATGCGTTGCTGTACCATTCGTCCAGCTGTGCCTTGACACCATAGTTGAGATAAACCTTCCGGAGTATCTTGTCGTTGGTGGCATTCACAATCTTTCTTGCCTCTGAATAATGAGAGACGGCATCACCATATTTGCCTTCATTGAAACTGCTGTGGCCGGCATTGATAAAAGCAAAGAAGTTTTTCATGTCAGCCGACTGCATGTTGGGATTCTTGAGAACGGCGCTCACGGTGAGTCCTTCGCCTAAGGAACCAAGAATGTCACCAAGACTCTGCGCACTCGCTCCGACGCAGCAAAGACAGCACATCGCCGAGAACAGAATACACTTTAATGTTTTCATAAAATCTGATTTTGTGGTTTGTTTATTTTATTATTGATTGTTTTTCCATATATGCTGTGGTGCCCGAAGTACATTCGGGTGAACCCGCAGCGACACATAAAACAGAACGTTTGTCTTGTGCAAAGTTACACAAAGCGCGGCATGTCCGCAACCGGCCTGAAGGCGCAGAATTACCGGAGCGGCAACAGACCGGTTCAAACGGTGGAAAATCGTGCCCATACGGTATATATTTCATCGGGACACGACACGTATGAGATAATTACAAAAAAAGAATGTCCGAATTTCGCCACGGCTCATATATATATTTATTTTCCCATAGTTGTAACAAGCCGACAACGATATCAGACATTCTATATCAGGAAAGCCTAATCCTATAATACCAACATGAGGCTAAACTCTCTGTATGTATATATATATATTTAATGCGAATCATTGCGACGGACACTCCATCGCCTGCATAGTACGGTCTCATCGAAGACGCGGAAAGCGCGCCGTCATTATATGCACAAAAGTAGGAAAACATCATAAAAGATGCAACCACCATGGCAGCACGCATGCACCATACGTGCAGTGAGTGTGCCTAAATGGTAGAAAAACATGTTTATGTGGTAGTTAATATGCATCGACATGGCATTTTACGGCAATTCCGTAAAGCTGCGCATACTGCAGACACGGATTTGCATGAACTTGCATAAACCGATATGAGAAAATGAATAAACATTCATCGCAAATCAAAAATTCATAAATATGCAGTCTCACCAACCGGTCAAGATAAAAAGAAATACTCCAGACACCCGACCGCAGGACAGACATCCGGGAGCCATCCATGTCTCTCTCAAAAAGAAACGCCCGACGGACATGCAGCCCGACGGACGTAAGCCAAACAGTGTATTTATAGCCGGGAGACGACGCACAAGGCGTTTTCGCGCAAGGCCGTCAGCCGTATTATTCTTTCCCAATGCCGCACGACAGACTCACAACAGTCTGAGCGCCTCTCTTATCTCCGAATAGTGACGACGACTGGCCATTATCTCTACATTGTTGAACGGCGGGAAGAGCACGCAACGTAGCGTGGTGTACTCTACCGAAGCCAGATAGTCGATGTTGAGAATGCAGCTGGCACTCACCTTCACAAAGGTACTGCTCATGGCGAGTATGTCCTTGGCCTTGGTGGTGCGGCGCAGGCGGTGCTCCTCCATACTGGTGAGCGTTATCACCCAACAGCGGCTGTCATCGTAGTGAAAATAGAGTATCTCCTGACGCCGGAGCAGCATCAGACGGTCCACGGTCTGCACCGCGAATCTGTCACCGGAGCCAGCAGTGGCGGTCTGTGAAGCCGAAACCGGCATGCCGCTGCGGCTGTCGGTCCTCACACGGTCGATGACAGTCTGCAACTCTTCGGGTGTGTAGGGCTTGAGCAGATAGTCGAACGCCGAGGCGCGCAACGCGTCGATGAGATATTTGTCATATGCTGTGTAGAACACAACATGCGTGTTTGGTCCGATGAGCGGTTTCATCTCCTTCATAAAGTCTATGCCGCTGATGCCGGGCATCTCCACATCCATGAAAAGTATATCGGGCTGATGGCGCATTATGCTGCGGCGTGCCTTCTGCACGTTGGTCTGCGTATCGGCCACGACTATATCATCGTAAGTCTGCAGATCGTTCTCCAAAGCACTTATCGCGCCGGGTTCGTCGTCCACTATGACGGCTGACATTATCTTGGTATTCATCTGATTTGTGTGTTTTATAGGTTGAACTGATAGCGGTAAGGTACGTAAATGGTGACAAGAGTGCCTCTCTCCCCTGTCGTTGAAAGATTGCTGATGTCGAACCGCATTTTTTTCCACGTTTCTGGCATTGAGCATCTCCACCGTACGGAAAATCATCTTCAGACCATTGCCTGTACCGCGTTCCGAATTATTGTATGCACCGGGATTATAGCCGTTGCCATTGTCGCGTATACTTACAAGCACGCCCTTGCCGTTGTCGTCGACGGTCACCACAATTTCTCCAGTGTCTTCCATACCGTCGAAGGCATACTTCAAGGCATTCTCCACAGGAATCTGTATGCACATTGACGGCACCAAAACCTGAACGTCAACACCCTCATCCACATGCCACTCCACGCGCGGTGTGTCGGGATTTGTCTCCTCGCGCAGAGCCACAAAGTCCTTCACGAGTTCCATCTCCTCCTCCAGTGTCACAGCCACCTTGTCCGAAGCAAGCAGATTGGAGCGCAACACTTTAATAAAAAGACGCAGCTTCTGCGACAGATCATCATACTGTCTGAAGGCCGGCATGATGGCATTGAGCACGTTCAGAGTGTAGTGTGGCGATATGCGGTTCTTCACATTATCCATACGCAGTTTCGTCACCAGAGCGAGCTGACGGGCATACACCCGCTCGTTCTTGCGGCGTACATACACAAACACAAGCACCGCACCGAGCACAACAATAAGCAACAGACCCACGGTGAAAACAATGGTGGTGCGCTGTTCGGACAGCTGAACGTTCTTTCCTGCTATGAGTATATCACGCTTGAGCAGCGTTGTGTCCTGACGGTAGCGGAAATCTATCTCAGCGATACTCTTCAGATGGCGTTCGTTTCTTATGGAGTCGTTGTATTTGTCCACCATCTCCTTGTAGCGGAAGGCACGACGATAGTCCTCCTGACGCAGATAATACTCCATCAGGCGCTTGTTGTGCAGATACATGTACGACGGTCCTATGCGTCTGGCATCATACGGTTGTGACAGATACTTCCCCGCCTTTGCATACTGATGACGGTTGAGCGCGAGTGCAGCCTGCAGACTGTTAAGATAGAACACCACTTCGTCGTTGGCCGTAGAATCGGCATATACATACGAGCAGGCACGGTCGAGATACACTCCGGCAGAGTCGAGCTGGCCGAGAAGTGTATATATCTCACCCAGGTTGGCCTCGGTTATGACATTGAACGAAGGCTGGTTGAATTGTCTCACTATGGCATACGCCTTCTTGAAACATTCCAGAGCCTCGGCATAACGTTCCTCGAAATAATAGCAGTTTCCCTTGGAATTATAGAAATAATAACGCTCATATTCGAGTTTGGGTTCAGGATTATGTTCGGCCATGTCGAAATAATAGTGTGCCTGCGTGAAGTTATGCAGATCGGCATACACCAGCGCCAGACCTACATATATGCTGTATTTCACACGCCGCGAACCCAGAGAGTCGGCCACCCACAGTGCCTTACGGTAGTATCTGGCAGAGTTGGCCTGGTCGCCTGTCTGGCGATACTGGTCGGCAAGATTTATGCAGATATTCTCCAGCTCGCGCCTGTCGGATGTGCGGTAGAGCGCATCGTAGGCATGATGAAGGCATGCCATGGCCGAATCACGCTGGTTCATTCCCTGCAGCATTGCATATCGGTGGTTCCAGCATACGGCCTCAAGAGCCTCAGCGTCTTCGTGAGCACGCGCATAGGCCAGCACTCTCTCGTTGGTGCGCATGGCATCGTCCGTGTTTCCCTGCAGGAATCGGCAGTAAGCCTCGAACAACTCAAGGCGGTAGAAGGCCATGCTGTCCGTCAGTCCTTTCTGTACTTGGCTGAAACGTTTTTCCATAAGATCAGGGAACGTATAAATCGAGTCGTAGCGGCTTATCAGAAAAGAATCCACCATATCCCGCTCCTGCAGGTTGCCCTCATTATGCGATGTGCATGAAAAAAATCCTAATAGTACGATACTTAATAACCAAAATGTCTTTCTCATTTCCATTTACTTCAATCTGTAAGGAAGCCACAGCATGCGTCCGTAACGCTCCTTGTAGTGTCTCGCGACTCCCGGTTTTGTTAAAAGGCCTAGCAAAGATACAAAAAAAACAAATACCATATATTCTGTCCGACATACAAAACATGAAATTTATATGAATGAAAAACATGACGACAGGTCATATATCCTTATTATATATAAGGTGTGTAACGCTATGCGTAGGCACGTGCGGCACATAATGCTCCACATTCAGTCATCACAGAATAAATGTTCCGCCACATCACTGTGGGTATACCTCCATCCCCCGATATACAAAAAAAGACTTATCCCGGCGCACCATGTTGGGCAGTTCCCGGGATAAGTCTTTTCGTTCTCCGACACTCTGCGGCCGGATATCTAATTATGGCATTTGTCAGAATTCGCTGCTTTCCGGACGCAGTTTACGCACGGTCTCGGCTGCACGCCACATCTCTTTTTCGCGCATTGCCTTGAGTTCGGCATTGAGTTTCTCGCGATAATCTGGCTGTGAGTTGCTGTCAATGGATATCTGTGCTTCCTGTCCTGTTTTCACAGAGAGGTAGAGCCACTGCATCACGGGCTTGATAGCGTCGCGGAAACGCGGTGCCCAGTCGAGTGCACCACGCTGTGCTGTGGTTGAGCAGTTGGCATACATCCAGTCCATTCCCTTGGCAGCGAACAGCGGCATAAGGCTCTGTGTGAGTTCTTCCACGGTCTCATTGAACGCTTCAGACGGTGAATGGCCGTTCTCACGGAGCACTTCATACTGTGCCTCCAACAGTCCTTCGATGGCTCCCATGAGTGAACCACGCTCGCCGGTAAGATCGCTCGTAGCCTCACGCTGGAATGTTGTCTTAAACAGATACCCCGCACCTATACCGATGCCGAAGGCGATTGCCTTCTCCTCAGCCTTGCCCGACGCGTCCTGATATACGGCATACGAGCAGTTCAGACCGCGTCCCTCGAGGAACATGCTGCGCAACGATGTACCCGAACCCTTCGGTGCAACCATCATCACATCAACATCCTCAGGCGGCACAACGCCCGTACGGTCGTTCCAAGTGATGGCAAAGCCGTGTGAGTAATAAAGTGTCTTGCCTGACTTGAGGTAAGGTTTCACCTTCGGCCATACGGCAATCTGTCCTGCGTCAGACAGGAGCATGCATATTATAGTGCCTTTGTCGGCAGCCTCTTCTACAGAAAACAATGTCTTGCCGGGAACCCATCCGTCTTCCACGGCCTTGTCGTATGTCTTGCCCTGACGCTGTCCCACAATCACATTAAAGCCGTTGTCGCGCAGGTTGCAGGCCTGTCCGGGTCCCTGAATACCATAGCCCAGAACCGCTATGGTCTCGTTCTTGAGCACTTCGCGTGCCTTTTCCAATGAAAACTCTTTACTGGTGACTACTGTTTCCAACACGCCACCGAAATTCATTTCTGCCATATTTTTAATTTGTTTTTATGCAACCCGAAGGCCACGGTTCGTTATATTATTTCAATAAATCAGCGGGCAAATATAGCAATTTAATAGCTATCAGCCAAATTTTCTTTCACTTTTTCACAAATTTAATCTTACAGCGACAAGCCTCAACATCCTTTTCCGCACCGGCAGACAGCTTGGCCACGCGCACGCAATACTCATCGTCGCCGGTCTGTTCGACGTAAAGATTCAGACGGTCGCCAATATAAGCCTCGGCCACATATGCGATGTCGATGCGGCGTATGTCGTTGTGTCGGTACCACTCGATGTCCCAAAGATCGAGAATATGCTCAATGTATTTCACACTGTTGATGTGTCCGTTCACGTCGACATCGCTATAACGTGTGTCAATGCTGCGTACCAGTCGGGCTCCGTCGCCCATCTTCACACGCGACGGCGGCTCTATGGGGCACGGTGTGTCAGTGTCCACATACTCCATTATCAGTCCGTCGCGCACGGCCATGATGTCCACAGGCTGGCGTGTCACGGTGTCTATCATCGCCCAGATACTACGTCCGTATCCGCAACGGCGGCCGCTGCTGTCGGTGACGGCATAATTGCGACTTGTGAAATAGCGCTTCACGCTCTCCACCCAAGTGCCAACACTGATAGTGTCGTAAGCCTCGGGCATGGTCTCCATCTCTATTACAAGGCGCGAAAGTACCCATGTGCGGTGTATCGGATTAAGATAATTCATGCCGTAGCCGCGCTCATTTGAGTGGAAATCAGCCGCGTTGAGCAGGTTGTTTCCCAGATGTCCCATGAACAGACGGTGCGAGAAATCGCAGTGAAAAGGCTCTACCAGAAAATCGTAGACGCCTACTTTACTCTTCAGTTCCATAATCGTCACTATATTTCTGCCGGTGAAGATAATCGGCCACCGGCTCGTCAAAACTTCTTGTTACGGCTATACGGCCCGAGCGGCTGTACTGCAACAGACATCCGAACTTGCTCAGACAGTAGTACAGGTCGGTAACGTCCTCGGTCAGTCCAGCATACTGCACTGTGCTGTACGTAGGATTCACCTCCATCATACGTGCGTCGTGGCGGCGTATGGTGCGCGATATTTCAGGATTCTCAAGCAGTTTCGGTGTCGATATCTTGTAAAGTCCCACTTCGTGTATGAACAGTTCCTCGTCGCGATAATAGTCGGCCTTCACCACGTCAATCTTCTTCTCGATAAGTTTTGTTATCTTCTGTATCTGATTTTCGTCGCTCCATGCCGTTATGGTATATTTGTGTATGCCGCGTTTGCTCGATGCCGACACGTTCAGACTTTCTATGTTTATCTGGCAACGGGTGAACACAGAGGTTATCTGGTTCAGTATGCCGGCGAGGTTTTCCGAGTAAACGAGCAATGTATATAAGTTCTTCTCCATGTCCTTACTGTTGATTGTTATTTTATTTCAAGAAGCATCTCGTCCACGCTGCAGCCCGGAGGCGTCATCGGCAGGACGTTGTCTTCCTCTCTCACGGCGCACTCGAGCACATACGGTCCGGGCGTTGCGAGCATTCGAGCAACGGCTTCGTGCAGTGTCTCGCGCCCGGTCACGGCTTCGTAAGGAATGTTGTAGGCGCGGCATACGAGTTCGTACGACGGATTGAGCATGTGGGTGAAGGAATAGCGTTTGTCGAAAAACATATACTGCCACTGGCGTACATTGCCCAGATAATTGTTGTTGAGCAGTATAATCTTTACGGGGGCTTGCTGCTCCATTATGGTTCCGAGTTCCTGTATACTCATCTGGAATCCGCCGTCGCCGGTGAAAAGACACACCGTGCGTTGTGGCGCTCCGAACGTAGCTCCAACCGCTGCCGGCAGGCCGAAGCCCATTGTTCCGAGGCCGCCGCTGGTAACGACACTGCGTTTGTTGTTGTATTTGAAGTAGCGGCAGGAGAACATCTGGTTCTGTCCCACATCGCTCACGAGCACCGCATCGCCCTTAGTGGCCTCGGCCACAGCATTGACCACTTCGCCCATAAGCAGCGGACCGTCCTGCGGATGTATGGCCGGCTGTATGACACGTGCGTCTTCCTCGTCGCGCAACGGGCCGAAACTGTCTATCCATTCGCGGTGGCTCTTTTTGTCGAGCAGGCGCGTCACGGCAGGCAGCGACATCTTGCAGTCGCCCAGAACGGCCACGTCGGTCTTCACGTTCTTGTCTATCTCGGCGTTGTCGATGTCAAAGTGGATTATCTTCGCCTGCTTGGCATAAGTGTCAAGACGACCTGTCACACGGTCGCTGAATCTCATACCGATAGCTATCAGCACGTCACACTGCTGCTCCTTCACGTTGGGCGCATAGCTGCCGTGCATACCGAGCATGCCCATATTGAGCGGATGGCCCGACGGCAAAGCCGATAGTCCGAGCAATGTGCGTGCCGCCGGTATGTCGGCTTTCTCAAGAAACTCTATCAGTTCGTTGTGGGCGCCTCCCAATTCAACGCCCTGTCCCACGAGTGCGAGCGGACGTTTGGCCGAGTTGATGAGTGCGGCGGCACGCGCCACAGCATCATCGTCGAGCTTGGGATAAGGTTCGTAACTGCGCACGGAAGTCACTTTTACTGGCTTCCACTCGGTTGTCGCCACCTGCGCATTCTTTGGAAAGTCGAGCACAACAGGTCCCGGACGGCCCGAACGGGCTATGTAGAATGCCTGACTGACGGCCCATGCGATGTCCTCCGGACGGCGTATCTGGTAACTCCATTTTGAAATTGGCTGGGCGATACCCACGAGATCGACTTCCTGAAAAGCATCTGTACCGAGCGCGCTGACACCCACCTGACCGGCTATCACCACTATCGGAGTAGAGTCCATCATGGCATCGGCCACGCCGGTGAGCGTATTTGTGGCTCCCGGACCGCTCGTGACGAGGCACACTCCCACCTCACCGCTCACACGCGCATAGCCTTCGGCGGCATGGGCAGCACCCTGTTCGTGGCGCACCAGCACGTGGTTGAAAGCATGTTTGTCACCTACCGTATAATCGTAAAGAGCATCGAAAACCGGCATTATGGCTCCGCCCGGATAACCGAAGATGGTCTTCACCCCTTCGTTCTGCAGCGAGCGCATGAGTGCCTCAGCTCCTGTTATAATTTCCTTCGACATTTATAATATGTTTTGAAAACCATGCAGCAGGAAGAAACCCTGTATGTCTGCCGCCGGCTTTGTGTTTTTAATCTATTATTCTCACTCCTCCCTTGTCGGCAGAACTTACGCTCCGCGCGTAGGCTTTCAGTGCCTTGCTCACCTCGCGCACCCGTCTGACAGGACGTTGTCCACGTGCCTGCAGTTCCTCGTCGCTCAGACGGACACTTATAGTTCGTGCCGGGATGTCAATATCAATAATGTCGCCGTCGACAATCTTGCCGATATTGCCGCCCGCTGCGGCCTCCGGCGATATGTGACCTATGCTCAGTCCGCTCGTTCCTCCGGAGAAACGGCCGTCGGTAATGAGCGCGCATTCCTTGCCGAGATGCATACTCTTGATGTACGACGTGGGGTAAAGCATCTCCTGCATGCCCGGTCCGCCCTTCGGTCCTTCGTGGGTGATGACCACGCAGTCGCCGCTTTTCACACGTCCGCCCAGTATGGCGTCGCAAGCTTCCTCCTGCGAGTCGAACACACGGGCCGGTCCGCTGAACTTCCATATCGACGGATCCACGCCGGCCGTCTTCACCACACAACCGTCCTGGGCTATGTTGCCGAAGAGCACAGCCAGTCCGCCGTCCTTGGTATAGGCGTGCTCCAGACTTCTTATGCAGCCGGTGGCGCGGTCGGTGTCGAGTGTCTCCCACTCACAGTTCTGGCTGCCCATGACAGTGGAGAACCTGTGTCCGGGCGCACTGCTGTAAATACGCAACGCCTCAGGATCGGCATTTTCGCACGTTATGTCATACTTTTCCATTGCCTCGTCAAGCGTCATTCCGTCAACACGCTTAACAGTTCCGTCCACCAGTCCGCCCTTGCTCAGCTCGTTCATTATGCCGAGTATGCCTCCGGCACGGTTACATTCCTGCACGCTGTACTTCTGTGTGTTGGGCGCGAGCTTGCACAGACACGGCACTTTACGGCTCAGACGGTCGATGTCCTTCATGCTGAAGTCCACGCCACCCTCGTTTGCCACCGCCAGCAGATGGAGCACAGTGTTGGTGCTTCCGCCCATGGCTATGTCGAGCGTCATGGCATTGAGGAACGCCGTGCGCGTGGCGATGTTGCGCGGCAACACGCTTTCGTCACCGTCCTCATAATAGGCCAGCGCGTTCTTTACTATCTGTCGTGCCGCATCGCGGAACAGTCTGATACGGTTGGCATGCGTCGCAAGTATCGTGCCGTTACCCGGCAGCGACAGTCCGATAGCCTCCGTGAGCGAGTTCATGGAGTTGGCTGTGAACATGCCCGAGCAGCTTCCGCATCCCGGACACGCGCACCCCTCAATCTGACGCATCTCCTCATCGCTCACCGAAGGGTCGGCTCCCTTCACCATTGCCGTGATGAGATCGGCATTCTCGCCGCGCCACCGTCCGGCCTCCATCGGCCCACCCGAGCAGAACACGGTCGGTATGTTGAGCCTCATGGCAGCCATGAGCATGCCCGGCGTCACCTTGTCGCAGTTGGATATGCATATCATGGCGTCGGCCTTATGAGCGTTCACCATATACTCCACCGAGTCGGCGATGATGTCGCGCGACGGAAGTGAATAAAGCATGCCGTCGTGTCCCATAGCGATTCCGTCGTCAATGGCAATCGTGTTGAACTCGGCGGCATAGCACCCCATGCTTTCTATTTCTTTTTTTACTATCTGTCCGATTTCGTGCAGATGCGTATGTCCCGGCACAAACTGCGTGAACGAGTTCACCACTGCTATTATAGGTTTGCCGAACTGTTCCTGCTTCATGCCCGTGGCCACCCACAGAGCCCTTGCTCCGGCCATGCGACGGCCTTCGGTACATACCGCACTTCTCAACTTATGTTTCATCTCTGTTCTCCCTTTCAGTTCCAATCCGCACTACAGTTCATCTCCGTATGCGGTGGAACGCTAACCGTATAAAAATAACAAACACCGCCATACGTATCGCCTCATGCGACACATAAGCCTTCAACGGCTTTTCAGACGGTCTGCATGCAAAGGTAGTCAGTTTTTGTGTAAAGAACAAACAAACCGTCATTATTTATTCGATAAAAATATCAATTTAACAACAAAACAATAATAAATATTGCAATTCAAAAGAAAATACCGCACATTTTGAGGCGTTTTGTGCAATATTCGGTCTGACATACCACGGCAACCGGCCTGTCGTCACGACGCAAACAGAAAACAAAGACTGCCCGCAGAGCACGACACGGGAACATCCTCAAGACCACACCAATAAGCATAATCGTACGCGATTCTGCAAAAATAATACAGTCCATATAAAAGCATTACGACTAACTTTGCATACAGAATAAACCTAAAAACAAAAACACAATGATAAGAGACAGATTTTTTATTGTCATTGCCATATTGTTTCTGATGACATGGCAATGCCGCACCGCTGCCCAGATTAAGGGCAACGAAATCACGGTAATGGTGTCGCCCGACCACGACGACTGGAACTACGGGCTCGGAGAGAAATGCGAATTCACCGTGTCGGTGTACAAAGCACAGAACCTCTTGCGCGACGTGGTTATCGACTATGAGCTCGGACCGGTGATGTATGCCGACGTGAAGAAGGAGAACGTAAGGCTGAAGGACGGCACATGCCGGCTGACCGGACGCATGGACAAGCCCGGATACTATCGCTGCAAGGTGCGCGCCCACTCCGGGGGACGCACATACGAGGGACTCGCCACGGTGGCTTTCGCGCCGGAGAAGATAGAAGCGGCGGCGCAGATGCCGGCCGACTTCAAGGCATACTGGGAACGCAACATAAGTCAGGCGCGCCAGACTCCGCTCGACAGCCGCATGCGTCTGCTGCCCGAACGCTGCACCGACAAGGTGAACGTGTATGAGGTGAGCTTCCAGAATGAGCAATACGGCTCGCGCATCTACGGCATACTCTGCATGCCTAAGGCCGAAGGACAATATCCGGCCCTGCTGCGTGTGCCTGGAGCAGGCGTGCGTCCTTACTCGGGCGACACCTATACGGCATCCAAAGGAGCCATAACTCTGGAGATAGGCATACACGGCATACCGGTGACAATGAGCCAGGACGTGTACGACCGACTTGCTGACGGCGCACTGCGCGAGTACTACCGCTTCAACACCGACAACCCCACATCGTTCTACTATCGCCGCGTGGTGCTCGGCGTGGTACGTGCCATCGACTTCATCGACCAGTTGCCGCAATACAACCACAAGGCTCTCGGAGTGACAGGTTCGAGCCAGGGCGGCGCACTTTCAATAATGGCAGCCGGACTGGACAGCCGCGTGACGTGCTATGCAGCCGTACATCCAGCCTTGTGCGACCACGAGGCGTTTCTCAAAGGCAGGGCAGGCGGATGGCCGCATTATTACTATTACGACACGAAACCGTCTGACAAGACCATTGAGAACATACGCCACTACGACGTGGTGAACTTCGCGCGCTGCATCACGGTGCCCGGATGGTTCAGCTGGGGATACAACGACGAGGTGTGTCCGCCTACTTCAATGCAGGCCGCCTACAATGCGGTGAAGGCACCGAAGGAGTTCAAGCCTTACCTGCAGACAGGACATTACTGGTATCAGGAACAATGGGACGAATGGTGTGAATGGCTTTGGAATAAACTCGGAATATATGAATAAACGTACAATCATTATGACAGCAACCTCAGCAATGGCTGCCGTGGTCATGGCGCAGACGCCCGTTAAGCCCGCCATACCGCAGGACAAGGAAATAGAACGCAAGGTGGAGCAGACACTCGCCGGCATGACTCTCGACGAGAAAATAGGTCAGATGTGCGAGATAACGGTCGATGTGGTGACCGACTGGAGCTCACACAACGACTTCAGACTGAGCCGCGAGAAGCTCGACACCATCATCCGTCAGTACAAGGTGGGCTCCATTCTGAACGTTCCGCTCAGCGTGGCGCAGACCAAGGAGAAATGGGCTGAGTCGATAGCCGAGATTCAGAAGATGTCGATGGAAGCCATAGGCATACCGTGTGTTTATGGTGTCGACCAGATACACGGCACCACCTACACACTCGGCGGCACGCTCTTCCCGCAGCCGATAAACCAGGCGGCGAGCTTCAACCGCGACATGCCCTACCGCGTTTCGCAGGTGAGCGCATACGAGTCGCGCGCATGCGACATACCGTGGATATACGCTCCGGTGATGGACCTCGGGCGCAATCCGGTGTGGCCACGCGCATGGGAGTCGTTCGGTGAGGACTGCTACGTCAACGCCGTGATGGGAAGCCGGGCGGTAAAAGGATTCCAGGGCGACGACCCCAACCACATAGGACCTGAGAACGTGGCTGCCTGCATGAAGCACTTCATGGCCTACGGTGTGCCCGTGACAGGCCGCGACCGCACTCCGTCGGCCGTGGGCGATAGGGATATGCGCGAGAAATATTTCATGCCTTTCCTCCATGCGGCGCGTGCCGGAGCACTTACGCTCATGCCCAACTCGTCCATCAACATGGGCATTCCGTTCCATGCCAACAAGACTCTGCTCACCGACTGGCTGAAGGAGGGCCTCAACTGGGACGGCATGATTGTGACCGACTGGGCCGACATCAACAATCTGTGCGTACGCGACCACATAGCCGCCACTAAGAAGGACGCCATACGCATAGCCATAAACGCCGGCATCGACATGTCAATGGTGCCCTATGACGTCAGTTTCTGCGACGACCTGAAGGAGCTCGTGAACGAAGGCAAGGTGAGCATGAGCCGCATAGACGACGCCGTGCGCCGCATACTCCGACTGAAATACCGTCTTAATCTTTTCAATCGTCCCGACACCCGGCCGGCCAACTATCCTGACTTCGGCTGCAAGGAGTGGGCCGACGAGGCACGCACATTCGCCACTGAGTCGCAGGTGCTGCTGAAGAACGACGACAACACGCTGCCTCTGCGCGAGGGAACAAGAATACTTCTCACCGGCCCTAACGCCAATTCCATGCGCTGCCTCAACGGCGGATGGTCGTACTCATGGCAGGGCGACAAGGCCGACGAGTGCGCAGCGCAGTACAACACCATATACGAAGCCATGTGCAACCGCTTCGGAAGCGACAACGTGAAGCTCGTGGAGGGCGTGAGCTACAAGAAAGGCGGAAAGATAGACGAGATGGGAACGACAGACATAGAGGCTGCCGTGAACGCCGCAAGCGATGCCGACGTAATCGTGGCGTGCATAGGCGAGACATCGTATGCCGAGACTCCGGGCAACATATCCGACCTCTGGCTGCCCGACGCACAGCGCAGTCTGGTGAAAGCTCTCGCCGCAACGGGCAAGCCCGTAGTGCTCATACTCAACGAGGGACGCCCACGCATCATCAGCGACATTGTGCCGCTGGCAAAGGCGGTGATAGACATCATGCTGCCGGGCAACTACGGTGGCGACGCCCTCGCCTCGCTGATAGCAGGCGACAGCAACTTCTCGGCCAAGCTGCCTTTCACCTATCCGAGTCATCCGAACTCGCTGACCACCTACGACTACAAGCCGTGTGAGAACATGGGACAGATGGACGGCAACTACAACTACGACGCCGTGATAGACGTGCAGTGGCCCTTCGGCGCAGGCATGAGCTACACAACGTTCGCCTACGACAACCTGCGTGCCGACAAGACCGACTTCGGTGCCGGTGACACTCTGACGTTCAGCATCGACATCACCAACACCGGCAACCGCGACGGAAAGGAACCCGTGCTGCTCTACTCGTCGGACGTGGTGGCAAGTCTGTCGCCCGACAACAAACGGTTGCGCCAGTTTGACAAGGTGGAACTGAAGGCGGGCGAGCGCCGCACAGTGAAGATGAGCATCAAGGCTTCGGACCTTGCGTTTGTAGGAGCCGACGGCCGATGGACTCTTGAGGAGGGCGACTTCGTCATGACCTGCGGCAGTCAGAAGCTCACAATACACTGCAACGAGACAAAGACATGGGACACGCCCAACATATAAAACCAGAAATCATGCACAGAACATCACTGATGGCTGCGCTGGCCATAGCCATCATGCCGCACTGCGGAGCCTATGCGAAAATAAAAACCGCACCGCTCATAGCGCCGGGCATGGTGATACAGCAGAACAGCGACGTGCGCCTGAGCGGAACGACAACGCGCAAAGGTGCAACGATAAAGATAAAAGCGTCGTGGGACAGACGCACACTGAAGTGCAAGGCCGGCAACGACGGACGCTGGACCGTAACCATACGCACCCCGCAGGCCGATCACAAGCCACACACGCTGACACTCGACGACGGCGAACCTCTGACCATTGACGACGTGCTCGTGGGCGAGGTGTGGTTCGCGTCGGGACAGAGCAACATGGAGATGCCGATGCGGGGATTCGACAACTGCCCCGTGGAGAACAGCACCGAGACAATACTCCGGGCAGGCGAGAACCGCGACGTGCGCCTCTTCACCGTACCCAAGACACAGAGCTGGCAGCCTGCCGACTCGTGCGGCGGACGGTGGATGAGGTCTGAACCGCGGAACGCCGCCGAGTTCAGTGCCACGGCCTACCACTTCGCCACGACGCTGAGCCGTGCGCTCGACGTGCCTGTGGGCGTGGTGGTGTGCGCCTACGGCGGCTCGAGAGTGGAGAGCTGGATGAAACGCAGCCTGCTCGAGGACTTCCCAGACATAAGTCTCAAGCGCGAGGATGTGGAAAAGGAACAGGAGTGGTCGCGCCCCTTGCTTATGTACAACGCCATGTTCCACCCCGTGACGTCCTACACATACAAAGGCATTATCTGGTATCAGGGCGAGTCGAACACCGGCAGCTACCAGACATACGCCGACCGTCTGGCGCTCATGGTGAAGTCGTGGAGGGAGGAACTCGGCCTTGGCGACATACCGTTCTACAGCGTCGAGATAGCGCCATACGAGGACTACGGCGGCAGCGGCCCGTTCCTTCGCGAGCAGCAGCACCGCTCGGCCGGACTCATACCGAACTCTGCCTGCATATCCACCAACGACCTTGTGGAATCTTACGAGTGCGGACAGATTCATCCGAAAAAGAAACGTGAGGTGGGCATGCGCCTCGCCCTGACGGCACTAAACAGGTGTTACGGCCACTCGTGGTTGCCGTGCGAGGGACCGCGCTACAAGGATATGCGCACCGAAGGCAGCACCACCATTCTTACGTTCGACCACGTGTCGGGTGGCTTCAGCCGCGACCGTGGCATCACGGGCTTCGAGGTGGCAGGCGACGACCGAGTGTTCCATCCCGCCGACGAGGTGCGCATAGTGGGCAACGAGTCCATCGCCGTATCGTCGAAGAGCGTCGAACATCCCGTGGCAGTGCGCTACTGCTTCCGCGACTTCATGCCCGGCAATCTGCACGGCGCATCGGGCCTGCCCGTAGTTCCGTTCAGAACTGACAACTGGTGACCGCCTGCCGGCGGCGCCACAAGCCCCACTCCATCTGCCGCGCGACACTCGCGACTGCGCCACATGCCATGTCACACCATACGACAAAGCGCAGTCAACGTGTCGCGCGGCATCAGTGGAGCCTCTTCCCCACTCCAAACAAAAAAGCCTTAACCGCACGGAAATGAATATTTATGCAATTTCCGACAGTAAAAAATTTTGACAAAAATTTTTCTCAAAATAGAAAACGACGACCCTAAAGCTACCCCGTCACGGTCAGCCAAAGAGCCTTTTCCGCATCAGCTCTTTTTTCCTCATAACTGCACAAAAAACAGACGGCCTTGAAAAACGGGCTCTTTCAGCCTGTGATATGCACCATATCAGAGCCCGGAATGCACCATATCATGGCCTGATAAAGCCTATATCAGGGCCTGAAACAGGCTCTTTCGCAAAGCCATGAACACACTATCGAATTACCAGACTGCGTAAACCACTGTCTGTCAGCCAGATAACGAAACCTCTCAAAACTCGAGAATTTGCACCCGAGGATGCTCTTGCTCGAAAATATTTAACTCTCGCGAAGTTGACAATGAATAAATATACAACAGCAGCTCAGGATTTGCATATTTATGCAATGCGCACACCTGTGCTTTACATATATTGAAACAGCAGGGCAAATGCGCCGACACGTCCACAACGCCTACCATGCCACAACCAACGGCGAACCGGCATACTGCATTAAAACGTAATGATATGACTTTCTATTTCAAAATTAATGCTAACTTTGCGGTTAGGCATAATAACTGCAATGTGATTGCAGATATTTTCTGAAAAAGAATATCTCCGAAAATCTTATCAAAATTTTAAAAATTCTAGACCATGTATATAACACGTGTTTTCCGATATGAATCGAACTTTAGAACACGAAAGAAAACGGGCTAATTAAAATACAAAATCTCAGTATGGAGTATTGTCAAAGAATATGAAAAAGAAATATCTGAAAAAGCGATAAAATATTTAGAAAGCGTAAATTCTGATAAATGAAAATAAAGGTTTGCTATCTGGTAATAGCAGGAAACACAGTAAGAAAATATAAATATAGAATATATGAACGGTATGGAACCAACAAAAAAGAAAGAATTAATTAAGATACACTTAAATAAGTGTCGTGTATTGATATTTATTATTGTAATTATCCTTATTCCAATAATACTGAATTGGACCATAAAAATGCCTGCATTCTTTGAATTTGTAGGATTAGATACTGATTGGTTGAATTTTTGGGTAACTTATATTAGTGCTGTCGCATCTTTTGCTATGGTATTTATTACTTGGCACGCATTAAAGCAAAATGACAGATTACTACAACAAAACGATGACTTACTACAACAGAACGGCAACTCATTACAACAAAACGACAAATTACTGCAGCAAAACGAAAGACAATTACAACAGAACAAAGCCCAATTAAATGAAATGATACGACAATGGGATGAAGAAAACAAACCACGGTTGGAAATGTATTTTGTCAAAGACGAAATACCTGTCAAGGGGCAACGTATTGAAATTGTAAATATCGGTAAAAATACAGCAAAGGATATAAAGTTTTGCATAGATGAAAACATAATTGAAAAAGCCCCAAATAATGACACAAAAGAAGCATTAAAAAATATATGTCAATCCTTCTCATTATTATTACCAAATGATAGCATTATCATTAGTTTGTGCGAAGACAAAATGGAAAATATAAATAACCATGATTATAAAATAGGATTGGTATCAGTTAATAAAAAAGAATATTCAGATTTCTATAACGAAATAAAATCAATGAAGAGCATTTCCATAAAAGGAAATTATAATTCTAAATATGAAATTGATACTACAATATCACCTGATATAAAAAGGAATAAGCATAAAGACATAACAGATGCACTTGCAGACATCAGTGAGTGTATTAAAAGGCTTGATCTAATGATAGAAAGAAAACTGGAGACTAAAGATAATAAAACCAATAACACCATATCTTAGGATTATAGGTTTTAACCATAAACAACAAAAACTAACATACCTATACCCAATGGAAATGGGATTATATAGTAAGATATTGAATAATTATAGATTGTGTTTCTGTTGGGTATATATTTTAAATTCTGGAATAAAGTAACAACACCTCTTTTTTATAAAACTATGGAGGGAAACAACAATAAAATAATAATATATCAGACTAAAGACGGAAAGACATCGATAGATGTGAAACTGGAGAATGACACCGTATGGCTTTCTGCCAATCAGATGGCGGATCTATTTGAACGCGATGAAAAAACAATAAGAAAACATGTAAATAATGTATTTTCAGAGAAAGAACTGGAAAAGCAGAACAACACGCATTTTTTGCGTGTTGATGGAGTAAAACAGTCAGTAGCCTTTTATTCTCTTGATGTCATAATATCTGTCGGATACCGCGTGAAAAGTCAACGTGGCACGCAGTTCCGTATATGGGCCAACCGTGTATTGAAAGACTTTCTCGTGAAGGGATACGCTGTCAACAAATCAATAACCGAACAACACTACAACGAGCTGAAACAACTGGTAAGGCTGCTGGAACGCACGGTCGGCATACAAGAAGGAATAAGCAGAGAGGACACACGGTCGCTGATAAACGTTGTGGCCGATTACGCCTACGCACTCGACACGCTAGACCGCTACGACTATCAGCAGCTACAAATGGAAAACACGACGAACGAGGAGAAATTCCGTGCAACGTATGAAGGGGCTATGCTGGCCATAGCGGATCTGAAAGAGAAGTTCGGAGGAAGCCGATGGTTCGGCAACGAGAAGGACGATTCGTTCAAAAGTTCAATCGGACAGATATATCAGACTTTCGGTGGGCAGGACCTTTATCCTTCCGTTGAGGAAAAGGCGGCCATGCTGCTCTATCTGGTGACGAAGAATCACTCGTTCAGCGACGGCAACAAACGAATAGCCGCCACGTTGTTTCTTTGGTTTCTGAACAACAACGGCATATTGTACAACGCCGACGGCAGCAAACGCGTGGCCGACAGTACGCTCGTAGCCATAACGCTGATGATAGCGGAAAGCCGCACCGAAGAGAAAGACGTGATGGTGAAGGTGGTGGTAAATCTTATAAACAATAAGAACCACGAATGAATAAAACAAAAAACTATAGAACAAGTGTAAGAAAAAATGACTGATATTGCTCTTTAATTACACACAACAAAACAAAAACTGGGAAAACATGAAGGTTATCTATTTATCAGTAATCATAGCGGTGCTCGCTGCATGTGGCAACGGGGCGAATAGAGCAGAAGCGGAAACATCACTTACAGACTCTATGGGTATAGACGTAGTGGATTATTCGGAAGAAGAGGATGAGGAAGAAATATTTGAAGGCGGAAAAGTATTCGTTTCGGAGGACGGACGTGTGACAATAGAGTCTGGCGTATGTCCCGACGGCGGGACTTCGCCCGACTATTGGGCGAAATGGACAATAGTAAACGACAAGGGTGTGAAGCATGAGCTGCGATTTCCGGAAACATCTTACGTCGGTAGCGTGCATTCTCTAAGAAAGAATGATGGGACGACCTATTACATCGTTGACTGCTCCGGGAAAGCATCCAGTTCTGACGGATATGAATGGCTGGAGGCTTACAGGATTGTTGGCGACACAATAAAAGAAGTTAATGTGACAGACGGGAGCAACAAGGTTGATGACAATAATTTCGAAATAAACTATTGTATACCTAACTGGTATTTCACGACAAACGGTGCAGGATATGACTGGTTGTTTGAATATGATGCGAAAAGCAAGAACCTATATGTGCCGCTTACAAAAGACGGCGATATTATTGACCGGTACGAGGTGTGGCATTTCAACGGCAATCGTTTTGTCCCATTAGGCGAGCAACCACACAAGGACATGCATAAGAGTTTGGGGAGATATAACCGGCTGATATGTTATTTCACAACTAAGGACTACATCGTACGTGTGGATTCGCTCAACAGTCACACCTTGCGTTATGCCTCATGGAAGAAGCCCAAGACAATGGCAGACAAGCCAGACATAGTGATAACAGGCGGCAACAGGCGACATCATCCCGCGGCACCGGACGAGCTGGAGAGATGTGACGACTATCTGTTCACGTGCGGCAGCTATGAGTATATAGCAAACTACTGCGAGACAGATACAGTAAAACGTATGCACCAAGATCATCTGCTGGTGAGAAGAAACGGAAAGGTGGTGGTGAAACAGAAGAAAGAGGAATAAGAAGTCCGACTCTTTTGTTTGGTTTTCTTTTAGAGTATGAACGCTTTAAAAGATGAGGAGAATATAAAATACAAAACGCTTTATTTCAAATAAATGAACAAATTGATTGTTTCTGTTGCAAAATATAAACGCTCATAGAGTAAAGAATTTGAGATTGGATAATATTTCGGATAAATATAACTAAAATATAATGTAAAAACTTATGAAATGTGTATTAAGTAAATTATTGCTGGCATCCTGTTTTATGATGTTCACAATGAATGTCAATGCCCAACAAAGATACTATTGTGAAGTTAAGGGTATAGAAAAAGAGTTTACATCTGGATTGAAAATCATTTTCGATTTTGGAACAGAGACGTCTTATAATCTGTGGGGTGATTTGAGCAGCAAACTTAAATTTGTAGATGAAAAAGGCAAAGAAATAAACTTCAACAGTATGGTAGATGCTGCAAATTATATGGTAAAAAGAGGTTGGGTATTTCAGCAAGCTTATTCTTCCATGTATGGAGGCCATCCTATAATTCACTGGATATTCTTTAAAGATGCAGAATCTATGAAAAAAGCAAAGGAAGGTATATTAACAAAAAAAGAATATCAAAAGGAAAACAATAATTAACGTGAGTTCGATGGACTCATATTAATTTATAAGTATAGACACCGAGTATGAATTCTTAAAAAGATGAGGGAAATATAAAATGAAATTGTCTTGACCGAAGCCTTTGCCATTGCACAGGACTATCGGTCGGACATTGGACGCGGAATTAAAGCATTAGCGACGGCGTGTCTTGAAGGAGAGGATATATAGGGTGATGGCGGTGGCAAGGAGTATCATTGCAAGTTTGAGCCAGAGCCAGGGAAAGATGAAGAGTACGCAATGGATGGCTGTGAGCCAAAGGGTGGATATGGCAATGACCTTTATGCGCAAGGGGATGGACTTATCCTCACGGAAACTTTTTATGTAGGGACCGAGGCGGGGATGATTCATCAGCCAACGGTATGCGCGTGGCGAACCGCGGAAGAACATGGCGGCGGCCAACAGAAGAAAGGGTGTGGTGGGCAGGACCGGCAAGAAAATGCCGATGACACCAAGAACCACGGACACGAAGCCGATGGATACATACAGATACTTCATGATGCAAAAATAATATGAAAGAGAGTAACGGGCAAGAGTTATGGCGTTAAAATGAGGAAGTGGATATGCCGGAGGCATGACATGGACGGATTAGAGTTAAATTGGAGTTAGATTGGAATTAAATTGGAGATGCATTGGAGGTGGATTGGAGTTTAGTTTAAGTTTGGCCTTGTGTTTGTTTTGAGATGGGACAGGAGTAATAAATTGTTATATTTTATATATGCCAGACTATCTTTATATTGGATGGCTTTGTGATTTATACACAACAGCATATTGCAATATAGATTACTCATGAAAAATCTACAAAGAGATATTAAGAATATTATTCATGAAGAAACAACAACAGAGGAATTAATAATGTAACTATAATAAGGCGGCCCCAGAATATTGTACGGCTGGAGTGTCGCGACAAATATTCTGAGGCCGTTTATCAGAAAAGCTATGCAACGATGTGCGGGAATTTGTGTAAAGACAAAACGCAGGATGTGGGTAGTGTAAAATAAACTGTGTCACGCATTATTAACTCATCGGTCGGGGAACGGCCAGCGCCAAGGGGCAGACCCACCCGTCCCGACGGAGGATGTGCGCATCATTTATTCCAACTGTTCCATGTATCACTGTTCTCTTTGGCGCGTCCGTCACCGGCAGAGCCTTCGCCACCGCCGTCAGGCAGATTGCCTCCACCCTCTGTTACGGCAGAACCGGAACCGCTCAGCAGATGTGCCGGGATGCGAAGCAGAAAAACAGTGGGGACTTCATAAAGTTTCTTCATAGATTCTATTGTGTATTGTTATTTTATCATGATTTTTCTTCCGTCCACGATGTAAACGCCACACTCAAGTCCTTCGGCAGACGGTCCTACGTAACGTCCACCAAGGTCATAAACACCGGCATGAGATGACTGTGAGTCACTCGTAGTATGTTGTATGCCGTCAGTTTCTCCTTCGTGATGTCGTATCATGGCTTTTGTATCAGCAGATGGCAATTTGACATATGCTCTTGTGGCTTTAAGTTTGGTCTTATCATTAATGGGCCTTACAAGCTGCGTACCGTCAGCATTAACAAAACGGATGGTCTGGTTTGCAGACGAATCGACAGCGAAAAGATCCGTAGAGTTGTATATTCCTGTGAAACTGTATTCGGATAAAGGTTCTGTCTGAAGAGCATGTACGACAGTAACGGGCTTTGCTTCGGAAATCAGTTTGTCTGTGAATACAGGATTGATTATTTCCGTATCCTTAATGGGGCGTACGAGATACGGCACTCCGGCCCGAGTCTGTGAAACAGACCGGAATTCAAGATTGAACGTATTATCGGCATTCATGGTAACGCCGGTGAACTTCTGGAAGTCGGCGCCCTGGAACTGTGTGGCAATATCATCGGCCGTAAGAGCGAAAGGCAGACAAAGAGTGTACCAGCCTCCATCACCGACAAAGGTGCGCTGAAGCGTCACCTGGTCAACCGTCGTATTAAGATAAGAGGTTATCACATCGCTGTTGTCGGAATCCTGAGTATCGCCGTTGAGAATGAGAGAAGTTGGGAAATGAGGGATGGCAGAGCCTTTGTAAAGACAGACTTCCCCATTGTTTGGCAATGAAGATTCATAACACTTAAATATCCCACGATCTGAATTATATCCTACTTCACCAGACTTCAGGAAATCTATTACAGCTTCTCCTGTATTTGAATCAATCGTTATTTTGGTTTTGGTATAATCTGTCAAAGTCTCCTGTAAAAATAAAGCAGCATTTGATGTTGTTGTAAGATATTGGCTTCCTGTAAAGAACCTCCATGCAGAACTTGATCCTTTAAGATAAAAGAATTGTACTTTTTCGTTTACGATTACATCATCACCGGCTATTTCAACAGATACAGGAGCAATACTTACAGAAGAACTCGCCTCTGTACTCAACGCCACTCCCGCAGCCTTGTTGACAATAACAAGTACATCACCCTCTTTCAGTTCCGACGCATCGCGAACGAGAGTAAACACCGTATTGTCGTCCTGAGAACGCACTGCGGTGGATAAAACTATAAGAAAAACCAGAAACAGAGTTCTGAGAATTACGGTCATAGAGTGTTATTTTTAAGGAATCCCAGTCGGCGTCAGTGAGACAGCATCAATGTTATGGTGGAGCCGAGAGTCGGCGGGAATAATAATTTTGCAAATTTAGTAAAATTAACATTACAAGCCAAACATATTTCATATAAAAACAGTCCACAAGAACATAATAACGTGAGTTAGCCGAAATGTAAATACTTTTAAACCTGATGATTAACGTAAATTGTGCATCGTAAGAAACAAAAGAAAGGGCCATATCATCACTTAATACAAAGTTTGATACGACCCTTTTTAGCGTTATAGTTACAATCTATAACTTTTGAAAGCAGTCATTTTAGTTTTGACACACCCTCTTTGTTTATTTTAAGATTGTACTGATATACTGAAATTATACCTCAATCAGATACTCCCCACTTCATATTAGGAGTATCTCCCATTTCCAAAACCAGTTCTCCTCCTTTCAACAGTTCAGATGCAGGAAATTTAAAAGACTCCAACTTTTTGCCATTTAAGACAGCACGTTGTACATAAATATTATTTTTAGAAGCATTCTTCGCTTTTATGACAAATTTTTCACCTCTTCCATATTTCTCTCCAAGATTAATAATTATCTTCTCAAATGCAGGGCTCGCAATTTCATATTCAGGATTTACTTTACATCCACCATCTATCTGAAATAATCCAATAGACGTCATAACAGCCCATGCACTCATCTGTCCCTGATCTTCATCTCCCAGATATGCGTTAGCAACACCATATCCATAATATCTATCTAAAATTGAACGACTCCATTTTTGGGTGAGCCAAGGATAACCTGCATAATTAAACAAATAAGAAAAATGCATGGATTGCTGATTGCCTTGCACCACCGGATGATCCCAATACTGGTCATTCGGAGCATTATATCTCCATGCCTCATCCTGATTAAATCCCCAAGTAAGTCTTTCCATAAAACGCTCTTTGCCTATCAGATTTATTAACTCAGGGACATCCTGAGGAACAAAAAAAGTAAGTTGCCATGCATTACCTTCTACATAATGCTGGTTAGCCCCACTTCTAAACGGATCAAAATCAGGAAGCCATTTACCCTGGCTATCCTTCATGTGACAATATCCTTCACTACTTATCACATTTTTCCACCAATACCCTCTTTCATTAAACGTTTTATAAAAATCCGTCTTACCTAAAGATTTTGCAAACTGTCCGACACACCAGTCATCATACGAATATTCCATTGTGTTTGAGAAACGTCCCTTGTCAAAAGGAACATATCCATGTTCCATATAAGCAACCAAATCCCTGTTACCAGCAAAGCCCTTAAATACCTTCTGCGCAGGCGTTGTCTGCATTTTTATTGACGCTTCCAGAGCCTTTTCCGCATCGAAATCTCTAATACCCATCTGATATGCTCCTACGATTAACGGTATTTCATGTTCACCTACCATTACTGGAATATAATTCAAACCGGCAGGTCCCTTGGCCAACCAACCATTAGCATCATACATAGCAAGCTGTGATCTCACCCATTTGCCAGACCATTCCGGAATAACCAAATTCCAAAACTGATTAAGATTCCAGAAAGAATTCCAGAAAGCATCACAGCCTAACATAACATCCCTTTCAGGATCAGAGACCTTTCTCACCTTACCATCGGTAGAGATCCATTCACCATTAACATCACTCCAGATATTTCTACTACATATGGAACGATACATATTATTATAAAAACGCGCCTTTTCCAATCTATCATCAGTCTGTATAATAATGCGTCCAAGCAGTTCATTCCATGTATCCTTTTGATTTTGAACAACAGCATCAAAGTTCCATCCAAATGGCTCTATTATCTCTTTCCGTAAATTCTCCGATGCATTTTCCACACTGACCAACGAAATTCCGGAGCGGACTTGCACGACAGGATTCTCTTCAGTATCAAAAGAAAGGAACAATCCGGCTTCCTTACATGATTCAGCTACCAATTCATCTGACGAATATACAATTTCATCATTTTTCCAAATCCCCATACCCGCAACAGGCTGATCAAACTCCAAAACAAAATTCAAAGTGTAATTCTGTTCCGCATCATTACTCCATACATTAGGAGAATATTGCCTGCACGTTCCTTCAATCCGATAATCACTGACTTTCTTCACACTAATATTATGCAAAGAAAAGTCATATTCCGTTTGTGGATGCAACTCTACAAGTATCCGATTATCTTTTCTGTCGGCCGGGAATGTAAATCTTTCAAAGCCACATCGCGTTGTTGCCGTTATTTCCGCTTTTATTTTATAATCAGACAAATCCACGCTATATAAACCGATACCAGCTTTTTCCGAGCGTTTATCAATTCTGGAACGATATCCTTCATCCGGTTTCTGTTCATCACCTACTTTCACTTTAAGATCACCATTAGCAGGCATAATGCCCAGTCCTCCCAATGTCCATTCATGGATATGACTAAAGCAACCTATATTCTCAAAAGAAGGCTGATATCCGGCCTGCCATCCCATATTCTGATTATCAGGACTCATCTTAACCATACTGAAAGGCATCCATGGGCCTGGTGCTATCATCCATCGGGAATGAGCCGTACCAATACGGGTATCCACATAGTCAGATAACTCCTGCTTTCTCTGAGGAGCACGCTCCACTATACCTGCGAATATCTGCTGTCCATTTAAAAATATGCGATATTTACCTGATATATTTTCATCAACCGCCGGCATTGGCGCTTCCAGTTGATAACGCCCTTTCTCGATATACTTTTTCAATATAACCTTCCCATCCAGCTCCACTTCCAACAGAGGAGTTCCCGTAAGATGCTCCATATCGACAATGAGAGGCTGGACAAACCGATTGCCTTGAGCCAACTCATAGTCAGCCGGATATACATCCCGGATAAAAACATCTTTTACAGAAGACAATCTTGTATCTTCAGGTCCTTCCAGTCTTATGTTATCAAAAAGAATCCACGAACCCTCCAACACCGTAATCCTTACACTATTACCACCCCTTTTAAGGTACGACGATTTGACGGGAACCTCTATACAATAAGGCGTTGCCTTGTCATAATTGCCATATAGTGCCCCACTCTCCTGTACTTTCTCCGTTTGTGAAGGTTTTCTTTGAGAAGCCACATCATATCCCGGCGCAGACAACTGAACCTTATAATCAAAATTATTAACTGAAACCTTTACAAGAGGCAAAAATTCTTTTGCGAAATCAGCAAGATTCACAACAAGTTTATAATCACCCGATTCCGGTTTATCAGCAACATCGAACAGAAGATTTACTTCATGAGTTCTCCATCCTGAAGTAGGCCATGTGCCTCCCCAAGTATCAACAGGACCCGGCAATATATAAGGGAAGTCTTTATTTATAGAAGACTTACCAATAACGAAGAACTTATCCTCATATCCAAAATCTTTTGACAAAAAATCTTTGAATTTATCAGGAGCCAATGTAAACTCATCAGCCCTTCCATCTAAATTACCTATGTTCCAGACAGTATCAGAAGAATATACATCAGTTACTACTGCAAGACATAAGGCTAATGCCACTTTTTTTACCATAACCACAAATTATAATTATCAATACGAATTCTACGAATTGTAAATGCCTGTAAACAGATGATTAGCGAAAACCATTCACGAGAATACTGCAAAAAATGCATGAACCTGTAATGGCCGCGACGCCTGCATGACATCAGGCACGCCACAAAAGGTCCATGCATATTATTGAGAACGAATATTAAGCGATGTTACTTCTTCTGTATCTTGGCAGCGAATCCTCCGCCCGGATACATCTTTATCTTAAGACTCTTATCCGACGACAGCGTTTCCGTCACTTTGCGATAATCGGTACCCTTGCGGTGGGCGTTCACACCGTCGGCGAAAAGCTCGACGTTATAGTCGCCCTGCGGCAGGAACGACAGATCGACACTAATTTCACGCGAGGTCCAGTCGGTGATACCGCCGACATACCACACATCACCCTTGCGACGCGCAGTGATGATGTATTCGCCCATCTTCGCATCCAGTACCTTTGTCTCGTCCCATACTGTAGGTATGGCAGCGATGAAATCGGTTGACTCCGGTTCGCGCATATAGTTGCTCGGAGCGTCGCACAGCATATTGATTGGCGATTCGAGTATGACATACAATGCCAGCTGACGGCAGCGGGTGCCCTGACTCATCGGCTCGGAATAGCAAGGATAATAATTGTCTTTCACAGCATTCTTCATGGCACCCTGCGTATAGTCCATAGGACCTGCAACCTGACGGATGAAAGGAATCATCACGTCGTACTTCACCTGATCGTGAGATTCGGGGCTCCACTTCAGCTGTTCCAGACCGTTCACGCCTTCGAAGTTGAGCACATTAGGATAGGTGCGGTTAAGTCCGGCAGGCTTTGACGTGCCGTGCAGGTCGAGAAGCAGTTTGTACTTGGCACACATAGCCGCCGCACGGTAGTTGAAGTCGGTCATGATCTGGTCGTCACGGTCCATGAAGTCCACCTTGAATCCCTTCACACCCATCTCCGAATAGTGACGGCATACATTTTCCATATCGCGCTCGAAGGCATAATATCCAGCCCACAGTATGATTCCTACATTGCGCTGCGCAGCATAGTCCACCAGTTCCTTCAGATTGATTTCATTGACAACCTGCATGAGGTCTGCCTGCAGATTCACAGCCCATCCCTCGTCAAGGATAACATATTCGATGCCCTTTGATGCGGCAAAGTCGATGTAAGCCTTGTATGTATCGTTGTTGATTCCCGCTTCGAAATCAACACCTTCGATATTCCAGTCATTCCACCATTCCCATGCCACCTTTCCTGGTTTAATCCACGACAGATCCTTCACACGCGAAGGCGCAGCCAGAAGATAGCTGAGATTGCTTGCGGCAAGGTCCTTGTCCTCGGTTGTCACGATGACAATGCGCCATGGGAAGGAGCGTTGACCATCGACACGAGCGATATAATTCTCGCGTTCCGTCACAAGCAGCTGAAGCTGATTGTGTCCGCCCTGCTCCACCTTCTTAGGATACGGAGCGAATACGGATGTGAGCTGATTGTCGCCTTTCGCGCTGGAAAGATAAAGTCCCGGATAGTTCTCCAGATGAGTTTCGGTGATGCACACCTTCACACCCTCTCCGGCGTCCACCACCAGCGGCAGGAACATCAGACGTTTTTTGTTAAGTTTGGAAATGCTGTTGGTTTCATAAATATTCTCGAACGAGTTGAAGAACTGCGATTCCATATTGTCATCATCACCTCTGTTCACATAAGGCACAGAGGCTGTAGCGTCGAACGGGAAAGAGAAGTCAGCCTGTTCGTTCACCACATTGAACTTCTTCTTTGTATTGTTAACGAAACGATAGGCCACACCATCGTCATAAGCACGGAACTCAACATTGTAACCGCCTTTGAAACGCAGCACCAGTCCGTTATAGTGATCTCTCATCTCGCTTGTGCGATAGAACGGTGAAGCCACCATCTCGTCAACACTCGTTGTCTTGCTTCCAGACAGACGCGCACCGGCTCCCCACACTTCGCCATTGTCAAGCGTCATTGATATGGCAGAAGGCGCCATGACCTGCCGTCCATTGCACGACACATCATACGTGAGTTGTTTACCGGCAGAGATTGTCGCGGACAGTTTACCCGACGGCGACTTCAATGTAAAAACTTTCTGTGCGTATGCGGAAAATACAAACATTCCGCATATAAGCATAGCAATTATTCTTTTCATGATTTATCAGTTAATATTAAAAAATAGCTTTAGGTTGTGGCTCCGCTGTCCTTTAATTATAGTGCATATCTCCAACACCGATCAATTACATTTATGACAGTCACGCAAGCACTGCTACAAACAAGATTATCTGAAACACATCCGGAAACGAAGACGTGACCGGGATAATTCCCGTCCACACCATTACCGTGCCCCATCATTCTGTCTGTAAAGATAGCGAAAGGCGAGTGCAGAGGCAAAAAGGAAAAACGGTGTTTTACCGGAATTGACTTTGCCGAGCCGAATCCTATCTTATGCAAAGATAATGATAAAATATTTAATACAGAGACACCGATGCAGAAAGTATCAAAAATCAGTGCATATAATAAGACTTTACACAAAATGTATTTACCCATTGCCAATATTCCATACAGCGATAAACATCTTCCCGAAAACAGCGACATTCTCATCTTTTATTTATATTATTTGCAAATAATAAATTACAAAAATAGTCCATTATCGGTAATCTAAAAATATAGAGCGGCATATTCATGAATGACACAACACAGAAGCAAATGTTCTTATTGTGTTTTTTCTGGGATGATTTGTGCAGGACAATAGATATTTGCCATTGCTCGGACGCATTGCGCCATCTGTTCGCGCAACGATGCCGGAGCAAGCACTTCCATGTCCGAACCATACGACAACAATTCCTGAAAGAAGTCGAAGGTTGGCTTCAAGCGAAGTTTAAACACCATATAATCGTCGTCCTTAGACACCAGTCTTTGTGAAGAATGCAATGGTCTTGTTTCGATATAGATACCTTGTTCTGCAATGAACTTCAAACGTATGGTTTCCGTTTTTATATTATCTTGTTGCATAATTCCAAAGCTATCGAAGAAATAATTTTCCACGTTTAATCCTTCGGGCATGGTGAATTTTTGTCCGGTAATATTCACATCCAGTATTCTGTCAAATGCAAAAACTCTGATCATCTTGTGTTTGTGTGAAAAGCCGATCATATACCATCGTTGCCGGAATAGCCTGATAAAATAAGGTTCTAAGCAAAAAGTATAAGGTGCGTCATACCAAAACGGCTTATATATCACGTTGATACACAGATTAGATGACATAGCTTCTGTAATAGTTGGAAGGAATGACTCCCCTCCAAATGTCTGTTCCAGCATAATGCGTTGCGACAGATTCTTACATTGTTCTATGGTTGTAGCCGCCGAAAGAGAAGATAATAGCCACTTTTTCAAATGGTCAGATTCAAGCACTTCCGGTTTTTCTATAAGATATTGATTGGTTCTGCGGTCACAGATAATATTAATATCAAACAGTTCTTCTGCTTTCCGTTTATATTCTAAGAATGTATTTCTGGAAATATCTTTGCCATCATAGTAGGCGGACCTTCTCCAAGCATTGTTTATTTCCTGTCGTGTGGCTTTTCTCTTTAATAAAAAATTAATTAACCAGATGCAAAATTGAGTCTTCATATTGATTTGTACTATTGTTTGCTACAAAAATACATAGAACTTGCCTAAAAATATTGGGCAAGCTCTATGTAATTTTGCAAGATAAAAGCAGTCCGGTTATTTTTACTTCTTATTTTTTTGGAGTTTTCTCTTGTTTTTCTTAGCTTTGTAAAGCTAAACATAAAGTAGAGAATATGACATAAAAACAGAAGGAACATATTAACAGAACATCATCGGCGTGTTATTCGGTTAAGAGATAAGTCTGGTAAATTTATTTTTGTAATCACGGATAATAAGCTGAAAGTGATGTTCACACCCTCCAAGGGCGTGGACTGCTTTTACTTATTCTTGATTACGGGTTTACCAGAGCCTTCTCTAACGGATAAGTTTTTAAAGTGAGTTTGCGCTCTTTTTGTATATATAGATAAAATACGTTATGAAGAGATAAAAATAGTGATAAAGCCTTTGAATAATAGTGACAACTAAATACTTTTTACCCTATGAATAACAATGTATTCGAGAACCTCCTGATAGCTGATTTTTACATACGATATCAGGAAAAGAAAAACAGATTTCAAACTTCACAGCTGGATAAGTTCTTCTATAAAATTAAGAAGGAAGTGTGTATGCTGGAGGGAGCATTGCTGGTAGACGATAAAGACCGTAAGGCAGAAGCCGTAAAAGAGAAAATCGCTTCATCGTTTGCTACAGATAGCAAAATGTCTGATTCGGAGTTTTATGCCCTTCTGTACGACGATGCAGACTGGGAGCAAGTCATAAAGCTATTGGCACAGATAATAAAAAGGGATGGAATCATCTCATCCAAAGAAAAAGAAGTCATATTAAAATTGTCGCAGAGGTATAATATTGATATTGTACAAACGAAACGACTATTGAAAAATAAATACACCAAAAAACAGAAAATCTCTATATGGGGAGCTTCTGTGATAGCATTGCTCATCGTTGTTTTTGGTATCGGTGCTTGGATGGTCAATCAAATCGAAAAGAAGAAAATGGAAGCGTTCAATATCGGGGAGTACGTCAAGCAAAATCCCAAATTGGTATTCAAGACCATTCAATTCAGCAAACTGGTAATACACGGAAAGCCCGATGGCACCAATGAGCATTTGGACAAGCTGAATATTTTACATCTGAAGGGGGAAGCCGATTTGTATATTGACCTAAGCTATCTGAGTGTTGATACTGTGAATACAGATTATACAAGAAAGAGTTTATTTCTAGTTTATAATAGTCCGACACGTATCCCTGTATCTGTAGATGTGGATATACCCAGTGGAAACTACACTTTGGTAGAAGAAATAGAACCTACCCCTATTACAAAGAAAGATGCAAAAGCCATAGCTAAGCCTATAGGATTTATTGCCGGTGGAATAGGAGCATATATAGGTGGAGACTTTGGTAGCAAACTGGGAGGAGTTTTTGGAAAAGTCGCAAAAATTATCGGAGGAGCAGCAGGAGCAATCTCTGGGGCAGCCGTTGCGGGTAGAGGTGCCTATCTTTACACCAAGAACTTTTTAATGGACTTGAACCTAACCAATAACAAAATGGAAGACAAAGAAAATATCATTCATGCGTCCAAAGGACTTATTGCTCTTGAAATCATGGGAGGGAACCTGTTGTCAGAACCCGACTACGATTCTAAATTGCAGAAATATTATGAAGCCGAATGTGAACGCCAACTGATAGAGATAATGAAAACTTTCGGATGGCAGAATGTAGATGTCAAGTTTAATTACAAACAATAATAGCTGAGATATGAAAATCATAAAATTTTTTACCATATTGGTTACTCCTCTGATTGTGGGGATAGCCTGTTGCATCATTATTCTGAAAGTGTGCAATATCAATGTCGGTTCTGTTACCAACCTGCTGTTGTCAAAGATTCCGTTCGTGAATCAGTTTGTAGAAACCACTGCGAATACAGGTCTGTATGCCATTTCCCAGCTGGACAAAAAGGAGCTAGTCACTTCGGCTTATAATGTGGATTTTCTCGTTTCGTTTTATCAATCAGGAAAGAAAACTATCATATTATATCCATACGAAGTGGAAGCCGGTGTAAACTTGGAACACATCGAACAAACCAAGAAAGATTCATTGACCATCATCACCCTGCCTAATGCTAAAATAACAAAGGCCAATATGGACGATAAGAAGGAAAGCAATGTAATTCGCAATCAGGTAGAAGTGGACTACAACAATTGTATCATACCGTTAAAAATAGCACTGGAAAGACGAGCTAAAGACCTGGCTATCTCAGCTGGTATATTGAAGGATGCCACCGATAATGCGGAAAAGTATTTGTCTGAATTGTTTCCCAAAGAATATTTTCGATTCCAGAAAGAAAGCGTACCGCAAGATACGCTGAAAATTTTGAAAGCTCCGCATCTTCCTGTCTTATTTACATATCAGGACGAAAATTTTACAGACGGCAAACTGAGCTGTCAGAAAGATACGATTTACAACCGTGATGACTTGAAGTTTAAAGATACGAGGTTCGGATATTTAGACAACTTGTATAGCACTTTCCAAGACTTGGATAATGAAATACTAAAATCAGAAACTTTAGGCCTGAGAATTATAGATCCTCTGAATCCGAAAGGAAATAGAATCTATGCAAAAGCATCTAACTTATATAAAGATATTCTTATCTGCTATCCTAATGGTAATATATATTATATGGAGGAAGAAAATCCATCTGCGGAAGAACATTTACAGAAGACCGCCCCAGACATGCTTTATCTGGCAATGACTGCTTCAGATAGTGGAGAGAAGCCTGATTCCAGGTACATGGAATGGATTAAAGAGTATAAAGCGACTCTTACTAATATGAAAAGTGGCAGGTATAAAGAAGCCAGTGTACACCTGCACAATATGGCCTCCATACATTCTCCGATGCCTGCATCATGGGAGGAAACTTTGATGGGCTCTTACGTCAAGGTTAAAAGCGACAAGGTTTATCATCCCACCAAAGGTAATGACTATGTAGATTTGTTATTGAAAGCCATTTATTTGTTCGACAATAAGAAGTACAATGAAATGGATGATAACTTCCAGACAAACTTGTTGGCTTTGAGTGATGAAGAATGGCCATTCATAAAAGAAAACAGGAACAAACTCATACAGTTTTTTTACAAACAGGAAAGTACCTCTCAAGCACTCAGAACCGAGTATAAACAACGGTTAATAGAATCAGCGGAGAATTACGACCACTCTATAGCCCTTACTCTTAAGGGGCAAGATTATTGCGATTACTTGCATGGAGTTTTACTTCATAATGATAATGAGTATAACTATTATCTAACAGGGGCAATCCATCCCAACATAAGAATTATAGGTCACGAAGAAAATCTAAAAGATGATGAATTTAACGGCTTTGATAATATCTGTAAACTCATGAAAGAAGCAAAAGTTTTGAAAGACAATGAGCCACAACTAGTACTGGCCTATATAAGGAAATCCAGTTTTTTTACTAAAGACCATGATTTGCTGATTTTTGAGAAGAATCATTGTACAATTTGTAGCAACATAACAGGTAAGTTGCAAAAAAAATATACCTATACTACCACTTATGACCATATAGCTTCCAATACTATAAATAAATCTTTTACAATAGGAAGTTATGAGTACAAAGGACAAGCTGTTTCAAGAATAATCCAGGAAATAAAGGATGGTATAAAAGGATATAGGAAGAATGAAAAGGCTGAAGACCTTTCCAAGAAATTTAGTGAAGAAATGAGTAGTATTATTTATCAATATTGTATACGATAATGAAAAACTTGTCTGATTTAGGAATCATCATGGGAGATATCTCTCCGCTGAATGTATCGAAATTCATTGCGGCTTGTTTAAACAACAAATTATCAACAGAAGCTATCCAGGCCTTTATCTTAGCTTCCAAAGGGGGACTGGAAAATATTGATCAAGCCTTAAAGATGAATATAGCAACCAACAATGAGCTGAATGATAAAAGCATGGCGCAGATATCACAGATTATGGAAAGTTCATCAGGGAAAGAGCTTTCTTCAGCCTTATTAATTCAGCAACTTATACAGATAAACTCCGTTGTGGCAGCACAGAAACATACGCAGATGATGAATCTTCTCTCTGTAGCTCTGAAAGTTGTTGGCGTGTTATTGGTAATTTATCTTGTTTATTCATTGGTATCGACTATCATCAATTGGATTGGAATTATTTTATTAATTATAATTATAGGAGGGCTAATCTTGTTTGGATTAAGCCGTTCATAATATATCTTTAATCCTCTAATTATCACAACCATGTCAAGAGTATTTCAAGTAACCCCTAAGCGCATCAAGCGCACAAATGGGACGGTGCTCACACCGGAAATGACAGTCACAGTGACCACAAAGGCAAACTCCACAACCCCATTCACCAACGGGGCAAAGGAACTTCAGGAAGCCTACATGCGGTTGTATAACTTCGATTACAAGAAAGCCAACTGCAATGTAGGTGACTTTGAATTCGAAGCATTGGATTGATTTTTTGTTTTTCGCAAAAAATAAGTAGCTTGCCCTGATTTTTCGGGCAAGCTACTATTATCTTTGCCCCACATTAATAAACATTCTAATCACTAAATTCAAAAACGTATGAAAACTTTTTTATGTTGGGGTATCTCTAAATTGGAAGGATTGGCAAGTCTGTTGGTCTGGGTTGTAATGTTTACTCTTATGGCAAAGGGAGAAAAAATAACCCAACAGCAGGCTGTTCTTCCTTTAATTATAGCTGTGTTAGGGGCAACCATTCCCGCCGTATTCACCGCCATCTATGCAGTAAAGAACTTTGATGAAGTGACCTCCTATTCCATGCTGTTCAATTTGAGCAAAAGCAGTATGCTTGATTCTAAAATCAGTTACTTCTTCCGCACGATGTTTATGGCAGGATTCTGCTGGGCAATGCTCATATTTTCTATAGGATTATTCTTTGTTTAAACTTACAGAGTATGGATATAAATAAAAAACTGGACAAACTTTGTCTGGAACATTTTCAGGATAAGGCTTATGTGGCAGACGGTATTTTCTATGGTTCTGCTGTGAAAAGTTGGGCAGATACTTGTCCTAAAGTGTTGTTTGTGCTGAAACAACCCAATTCAGACGAATTGTTAGGTGAGGACTATCGGGAGTACGACTTTGAAACTTGTATAGGCGAACAGGTTTGGCGCGAGTTGTTGAGTCGTCTGTATGGCATTATGAATGCAACGGAACATGGCTTTCCGAGTTATGAAGAAGCAGTGGAAACGAACGCTTTAGAAAAAGCCTTCACGCAATACCCTTTTGCCGTAATCAATGTCATCAAAGATATAGGGGCAGGGACGACATCTACTAATTATCTGAAAAGATATGCAAACGAAAATATTGATTTTTTGGATGCACAATTAAACTTGCTTCAGCCACACCTTGTTGTATGCTGCGGTAGCGGAGTTTTCGATATTGTCAATCGGGCGGTTTCTCCCTCTGTCGAATCATCAGGGAACTGGTTAAAATATAATAAGAACAGGAATATTGTTTTCTTCGACACTTACCATCCGGGAAAACCTAATACTTGTAGGAAACTGAAAGAAGCTTATGAACAGCCATTGAAGGAGTATTGCACCTTTTTAAAAGAACAGAATGATAAAGAGAGATTATTCTAATGCAGAAAAATATTTCCAAAAGTGGACAGAAGCACGAAGAAAATCATTTGATTACGATATTCTGACTTCCATTGAAGACAATAATACAATCAATGATATACCCTACACGGCCGGTGCTGTTGACGGACGTATATGTATCAACAGTGACAAGGAAATTGGCCACGTGTCAGTCTCTGCGATATCAGGCATCGTGTATGACATAGGAAAACAGACAAAGAGTTGGAAGAGTCGCAAACTGACATCAGGAATATACATCATAGGAATATCCATTAATGGCCGACTCTATTCAAAGAAACTATTCTTAGAATAGGAACAAATGGCGGATGATTATGCATCCGCCATTTGTTATTAAAAATCCCAACAGTATATGTGTTTCACAACCGGCAACATATATATCAGCGTGCCTTCACTATAAAGAAACGACACGAACCTGGACACAGTCTGAAAATTCACCGGCCTTAACGTACGGTTCATCTGCCTTTTCAGCCGTTTGAACCACAAGTCAGACCATATTCACCGGATAAGGCCTAATTTTGTAAACATTATAATAATTCTGATATTATGTTTGCAAAGATCGTACACTTTTCAATCCGAAAGAAACTATTTGTAATTCTGACAACACTAATGCTGCTTGCCGGCGGAATATATGCAATGCTGACTCTGCCCATTGACGCTGTGCCGGACATCACCAACAACCAGGTGCAGATAGTAACAGTATCGCCCACGCTGGCCCCTCAAGAGGTGGAACAGCTCATCACCTTTCCCATAGAGGTTGCCATGAGCAACGTGATGGATGTGGAAGAAATACGTTCGGTATCCCGCTTCGGGCTTTCGCTTGTCACCGTTGTGTTCAAGGAAAGCGTTCCCACCATGACCGCCAGGCAGTTGGTGAATGAACAGATACAAGTAGTGGCGGGAGAGATACCGTCCGAACTTGGCGTCCCCGAGATGATGCCTATCACCACCGGTTTGGGCGAGATCTACCAATACGTGCTTAAAGTAAAGCCCGGATATGAGTCGCGCTACGATGCCATGGAACTTCGTACTATTCAAGACTGGATTGTGAAACGCCAGTTGTCCGGCATTCCCGGCATTGTAGAGATAAACAGTTTCGGAGGCTATCTGAAACAGTATGAAGTATCAGTCGATCCCGATGCGCTTTACTCACTCAACATAACCATCGGTGAAGTGTTTGAGACACTCAGCCGCAACAACCAAAACACAGGCGGCAGTTACATTGAAAAGGCCGACAACGCCTATTATATCCGTTCCGAGGGTATGATCGACGACCTGAAGGATATAGAACAGATTGTCATAACAAACCGTGGCGGAATACCTGTACACATAAGCGACATCGGACGTGTGCGTTACGGTTCTCCGAAGCGCTTCGGAGCAATGACAATAGACGGCGACGGCGAGTGCGTGGGAGGCATTGCCATGATGTTGAAAGGAGCTAATGCCAATATTGTGACCCAGGAGCTGGAAAAGCGTGTGGAAAAAGTGCAGAAACTTCTTCCGGAAGGCATCACCATAGAGCCCTACCTGAACCGTTCGCAGCTCGTAAACCGCAACATCTCCACCGTTGTGCGCAACCTTATAGAAGGAGCAGTCATTGTGTTTCTTGTGCTCATCTTCTTCCTCGGTAACGTCCGTGCCGGCCTCATCGTAGCCTCAGTCATACCACTGGCCATGCTGTTTGCGTTCATTCTGATGCGCATATTCGGCGTATCTGCCAATCTGATGAGTCTCGGTGCCATAGACTTCGGTATCGTTGTGGATGGCTCCATCGTCATTCTTGAAGGCATACTGGCCCATCTTTACAGCAAGAAACTTACGTCCCGCACACTCAGTCAGGAAGAGATGGACAAAGAAGTAGAGAAAGGAGCATCCAACGTAGCACGCAGTGCGACATTCGCAGTGCTCATTATCCTCATTGTGTTCTTTCCAATCCTCACCCTGTCGGGCATTGAAGGCAAATACTTCACCCCCATGGCCAAGACACTTGTGTTCTGTATTATAGGTGCGCTGCTGCTTTCGCTCACCTATGTACCCACCATGGCATCGCTCTTTCTCAAACGTACCATCAGCAACAAAGTCACTCCAGCCGACCGCTTTTTTGACTGGCTCAACAGGATATACCAGCGTGTTCTGCGTTTCAGCCTGGCCCATATGTGGGGTGTCGTTGCCGGTTCTTTTGCAGCACTGGTGCTGAGCATTCTGCTTTTCAGCCGTCTTGGGGCCGAGTTCATCCCCACACTTGACGAAGGCGACTTTGCCATGCAGATGACCTTGCCGGCCGGCAGTTCTCTCAGTCATAGCATAGAACTGTCGCTTCAGGCAGAGAAAAAGCTCAAGGAGCAGTTCCCTGAGATAAAGCATGTGGTTGCAAAGATAGGAACAGCCGAAGTGCCCACAGACCCGATGGCCGTGGAGGATGCCGACGTGATGATTGTAATGAAACCGTTCAACGAATGGACCTCTGCCAAAAGCCGTGCAGAGATGGTGGAAAAGATGAAGGAGTGTCTGTCCTCCATCAAGGGTGCCGAATTCAACTTCAGCCAACCCATACAGCTCCGTTTCAACGAACTGATGACCGGAACCAAAGCCGACATCGCCATCAAACTGTATGGCGAAGACATGGACGAACTGTATAAGAAAGCTCTCGAAGCAGCCAAATATGTGGAGAAAGTGCCAGGCGCTTCCGACGTACTTGTAGAGCAGACCATGGGACTTCCTCAGCTTTTGGTTAATTATGACCGCAGCAAGATAGCCCGATATGGCATTGACATCAAAGAACTGAACGATATTATCCGTACAGCCTACGCAGGCGAGACTGCCGGCGTGGTGTTTGAGAACGAACGCCGATTCGACCTTGTGGTACGTCTTGACCAGGATAAGGTGAAAGACTTCAATATTGACAAACTGTTTGTACGCACCAAGGACAACATACAGCTTCCGCTAAGCGAGGTCGCAAGCATTGACCTTGTAAACGGTCCGCTGCAGATAAACCGTGATGCCACCAAGCGCAGAGTTGTCATTGGAGTGAATGTGCGTGATGCAGACATACAACAAGTAGTAAGTCAGATTCGCGCCTCGCTTGACGAGAACATAAAGCTGAAGCCCGGATACTATTTTGAGTACGGAGGACAGTTTGAGAATCTGCAGAACGCCATCAGCACACTCCTTGTGGTAATACCTATCGCCCTGCTGCTCATACTGCTGCTACTGTTCTTTGCCTTCCGCAGCGTGATATACTCACTTGTGGTGTTCTCCACCGTGCCACTGTCCATCATTGGCGGTATTCTCGCCTTATGGATACGCGGATTGCCCTTCAGCATTTCGGCCGGAGTAGGCTTCATCGCCCTTTTCGGAGTTGCCGTTCTGAACGGTATTCTGATGATCAATCACTTTAATGACCTTAGAACACAAAACAGATATAACATGTGTACCAATCGCATAATATCCCTTGGTTGTCCGCATCTGCTGCGCCCGATATTCCTGACCGGTCTGGTTGCCTCGTTAGGATTTGTCCCTATGGCCATCGCCACGTCAGCCGGCGCAGAAGTACAACGTCCGTTGGCCACGGTTGTCATAGGCGGTCTGATAGTATCAACCATCCTGACGCTCATCATCATTCCTGTATTCTACCGTATTGTGAACAGTACCGCCACACGCTATCAGCGCAAAAGACGCATCAGCCGCAACATCACAGCCACAGTCATGGTAACAGTTATGATGCTGATAGCCTCATCGGCCAATGCACAGCAGGCCGTCAGTCTGGACAAAGCCATCGAAACCGCGCTGGCCAATCATCCACGCCTGAAGACAGCTACAGCCCAGATAGCCCAGGCCTCAGCCACCAAAGGCGAAGCATGGGAAGGAGGCGTGACATCGGTAAGCTATTCGTGGGGACAGCTGAACGGCGCATACCGCAAAGACAACGAAGTGGGCGTAGAAATGTCGCTCGGCTCCCTGCTTACTCCGTTCTATAAAAATGCCCTGGCCAACACCCAAGTGGCAAAGAACAAGACCTATCGCAAAATAGTAGAAAAGGAAATAACAGCCGAAGTTAAAAGAGCATGGGCCTACTATCAGTATGCCTACAATCTCAACGCCCTCTACTATGGTCAGAAAGAACAGGCCGAGAAACTGAAAGAAAGCGCCCGTCAACGTTACAGTCAGGGAGATATAGACCTTGCCGAGAAAAACATGATCACCACACTGGCTGCCGACATGCAGACACGCTGGATGCAGGCCTCCGAGGAACTGGATCTTGCCCAAAAGCGTTTCACATGGGCATGCTACAGTTCTACTCCGATCGTTCCTGCCGACACAACTCTTGCCATAATGCAGGAACAAGCGGTCTCCACGATGTTGTCAAATCCTCATCTCGAATACTTCAACACCCAGGTACAGGAAAAGAAAAACATGCTTCAGATAGAACAGAGCCGATTTTTCCCGGAACTCTCAGTAGGATATACACGGCAGAAGATATCGCCTATGTCCGGTCTGAATTCATGGATGGTCAGCATGTCCTTCCCATTGAACTTCTTCCCACAACGCAGCCGCACCAAGCAGGCGCGCATAAGCTGGCAGACAGCCCAATGGGAAGCACTCGACAACCAGCAACAGCTGACCAACAAGGTACATGAACTTCAAAGCCGACTCTCGCAACAATACGAACGCCTCAAATACTACCGTGAGGCAGCCATAGACGAAGCGGTGTCTCTTGAAAACAGCGCACTCATGAAGCTTAACGAGTCAGAAACAGACATATACGAGTTCGTACAAAGCCTCAACTCGGCCCGTTCCATCAGACAAGGATATATAGAGACTGTCTATGACTACAATGTGACATCACTCGAGCTGGAGCTTTATACAGAATGATCCGCTCCGAAGAACAATTCCATTATCAAGAAACAAAAACAAAAAACATAATGAAGAAACACGTGACCATACTGATGCTCCTCGCTTTAGTGGCAGCATCGTGCACATCGTCCTCACAAAAGGACACCACATCCAACCAGCCTTCAGAAGCTGAAGTTACCACAACGACAGAACGCGACACTCTGTCTAAGGTCGATGGGACAAGCGGAGCCACCAACGTGGCAAACCCTACAACATTCAACGGCATCATAATGACGCCTCCGCAAAACCACGTCAGTCTCACACTAAGCATGGGAGGTGCAGTGAGAGACATACACGCGCTCCCTGGCAAATATGTCAGCAAGGGACAGGTTATCCTCACCCTTGCCAACCCGGAATTTATAGAACTGCAGCAAAGCTATCTTGACGCAGAAGCCCAGGTGGAATATCTGGAAAAGGAGTATAACCGTCAGAAAAGCCTTGCCCAGAACGAGTCAGCTTCACAAAAGCGCATGCAGCAAAGCAAAGCCGAATATATGTCGATGAAGAGCAAGAAAGAATCAGCCGCGGCAAAACTCTCTCTGTTAGGCGTTAATGCCTCAAAGCTCTCAAAGACAGGCATACAACCGTTGTTGAAAATAAAATCGCCGCAGAACGGATATGTAACCAACATGGACGCCAATGCCGGCAAATATTTTGCGGCAGGAGAAAGAGTCTGTGACGTTATAAACAAAAGCCGTCCCATGCTTCAGCTCACCGCCTATGAGAAAGATCTTGAGAAGCTTCATCCAGGCTGTCGCTTTGCCTTCAGAGTGAACGGCATCGCCGACACCACCTTTACCGCCCGTCTTGTATCTATCGACCAAATGGTGGACAACACAAACCGCTCCATAAAGGTTTACGCTCAGATAGACAAGTCGGACCCGGCGTTCCGTCCCGGTATGTATGTCACGGCCAGGATTATCGACACACAAGCAGAATCCAAGAAATAAAAAAGCCTGCAATCCAGATAAAATGATTAACTTTACGGCATGAGTTCCCAACACGAATCCAGACGCATAGTACTTATACTCAACAGTATCTCTGTTATTGTGGCATTTCTGATGCACTTACCAGAGCTCATTGCCCTGTCAGAACCCGAGATAGACCAGAATCTGTTTCCCGGAATACATTGGGTAAACGTAGGCAATGAGATACTGTTTACGTATCTGTCGATACTGCTGCTCTTCATTCTGAACAGAAAAGTCTTTATGTGGGGTAACAGCCTCCGTGATATAGGTTGGAAAAGCGTGGCATCCTCTTTCATTATCACACTCGTGACCTGCAACATTCTTGGCAATGTCTTTGTGTTTATGCATCATCATTTAGGAGTACCGGCCATTGATGCCACACTTCATCACTATCTGCATCCACTGCGAGACACTCTCATCGCCTGCCTTGTCACCGGCACAAGTTATCTCTACCACCAGTATCAGCGCAGCCGCCGTATGCTTCTGGAGAACGAGCAACTGCGTACAGAGAATCTTCTGAACCAGTATGAGACACTGAAGAACCAGCTGAATCCACACATGCTGTTCAATTCGCTCAACACTCTGTACTCGCTCATACGCGAATCTCCGCAAAAAGCCCAGACCTTCCTGCATGAGCTGTCGCGCTTCATGAGATACTCACTGCACGACAATCTGGCTCATACCGTAACATTGAAAGAAGAGATGGAGTTTGTCCATTCATACATGTATCTTCTGCAAATGCGCTATGAAGACAATCTGCAATTCGACATCGACATAGCTCAGGAAGCCCTATCAAGGCATATACCACCAATGGCCGTGCAGATGCTGGTGGAAAACTCCGTGAAGCACAACGAAATAAGCAGCCGCAACCATCTCACTGTATATATCAAGGCCGATGCCGACAAACTCTGCATATCAAACCCACTGCAGCCCAAGCTGTCGGACACGACCGGTACCGGTGTCGGTCTGGCCAATCTGTCGAAACGCTACCGCCTGCTGGTGAACAAGGAAATCATAATTGAAGAAACCGAAAACGAATTTAAAGTAACCTTACCTCTGATATGAGAACATTACTTATTGAAGACGAGAAAGCCGCCTTGAGAAACCTGAAGGCGGCCATGAAGGAGGTGGATACCGACTTTGAAATTGTCGGTGAGACCGACAGTGTTACCGGTACCATAGAATGGTTTCACTCCCATCCCATGCCGGAACTGGTATTTATGGATATCCATCTGGCCGACGGTTCTGCTTTCGACATATTTGACAAGACGGACATAACGTGTCCCATCATCTTCACCACAGCCTATGACGAATATGCCCTTCAGGCTTTCCGTGTCAACAGCATAGCTTATATCTTAAAGCCCATCAGCAGCACCGACCTGCAGAAAGCTCTTGACAAACTGAAAGTTCTTAACGGATATAATGCCGACAATAATACAAACGAACTGCAGGACATAATACGCAGCCTACGCCGTGAGGAATCATTCAAAACACACTTTCTGATACCTGTAAAGGGCGATAAGTTCATACCGATCAATGTAGAAGACATAATGTATTTCTACATAGAGGAAGGAATAGTAAGAGCCGTAACCAAAAACATAGGAACCGTACGCTTCCAGCAGACTTTGGACGAACTCGCCACAATGCTACACCCTGGAAAATTCTTCAGAGCCAACCGCCAGTACATCATCTCCCGCAAAGCAGTCATAAGCGTAAGCAACTGGTTCGGCGGCCGGCTGAACGTACAGCTTAATCCACCGGCTACAGAAAAGGTACTTATAAGCAAAGCACGTGTAACAGCCTTCAAAGAATGGTTCTAATGCTTACGCTGCCGGTCCTTATATGAAAGGCTGTCAGTACGTACATTAAAAACAACTGCTTCAGATCCGAACAAGCGTTGTCGCCTTATGATAAAGGGAGACATATTGTGGCACTTTCAAATTGTAAGCAGATTTTGATTTTTCGGTCCGGGTTTCCTGTTCTACCCCGAAAATTCAGCGAGTATTTGCGGGCTGACTCTCCCTCGGGCGCAAATACGCGAATTATAAGAGGACGATATAAGACACTGAGTGTCAAATATTTATATTTGATAACCTTTTTTTCGTGCCGCAATAAGCACCATTTCAGCATGCAATATTGCCCATATCAGGGGCTGAAATGCTTAATATCACGCCATGATATGGACTTAACCAGACCCTCAAAAGGGCATTATCAGAACGCCGGATGATTTGTTCCGGAATATGGTATAGGGTAAATCAAAATGCAGTTCGGGCAGAAAGAGCCTTTATTATATGAAATTTGACATTCCCTTACACCTATTTTCCAAATTTATTTTGTCAAAAAAAAGTCAAGAAAAATCGTAAGTTGATAGCCGGAGTTTTCTTGAAAAGCACTGATATTGTTCTTTAATAACACTGATGTCGGAAACATAATAAAAAGAGACAATAAAAGCAGCGCCCAATACGGAGAACAGATTTGGGTTAAAGATTGTATAGGCGATAAAAAGAAGCCGGTAAATTTCGGCGCAATAAACGCGTTACGTTATAAATTTATGTATTTTATTCTGAAATTGGCTAACGTACCGAACAAGCTGCGGATATCCATCCCCAAGTATTGCGAATCGTTAAGTTCCTCTCCTTCAAATACTTTTCTTCCGGCATACTCGCCCTCGTCTGTGGAATATGAAGAAATACGTATCACCTCTTTAACAATACCATTATAACATCCGAGTATATGAGTGGCAGCCTCAGCTTTGTCGTCGGATATTTTCCAATACATCCGCGTGCAATCTTTGAGGTCTTTACGATAGTAAGGACTGGATGTTTCATTCTTTATCATCGCTTCGTACGAATGTTTGATATTTACAAATATCAGTCTGTCGTCATTATTCATCTTCATAATACTTTATATTCTCAAAATGTATTAAACCGATATAATACAGAGTAATCTCCGCATATCGAACTTATAAAATAAAAAAGCGGCCCAGCCCTTCATTTCTTCGCATAAAGAGCATGGTCCGCCATTAATGTATTAAAGTCGCTTATCACTGCGCGTCACAAAATCAACTGCAAGCATATGTAAGGCTGCATAAAATCGAATCCTTATCATATGCCTGTGCGACATGCAGCGCGTCGTTTCTGCTGGCAGTCCGGCAGAAGGTTTACGACTTATGGTTTATGCAGATGCCTTTCTGGTACCATTCGTAGAGACGATGAATGCCTTCGTCGATTTCCACCTTATGATGCCATCCGAGGTTGTGCAGCTTCGTAACGTCAGTGAGCTTGCGCGGTGTGCCGTCGGGTTTGGATGCGTCCCAGCGCAGTTCGCCACGGAATCCGATTTCAGCGACGACCTTTTCAGCCACCTCACGTATGGACAGCTCCTTGCCCGTGCCGACATTGATGTGGCAGTTGCGTATCTCCTTGTCGCCGGGTTTGTATGTATCCTTGAAGTCAACATTCAGGAGCACGTGCACGCTGGCGTCCGCCATCTCCTCGCTCCAAAGGAACTCACGCATCGGACTGCCTGTGCCCCAGAGAGTAACAGCCTCAGGAGTGATGCCATACTTGGCGAGTGTTGCGAGGATTTCCTCGTCTGAACGGCTACCGTCAACGCCCTCTACCGGACGCAGGTTGATGTCCTTGCGCACGGCATCCCAGTTGCCTTCGTTCAGGCACTTAGCCAGATACACCTTGCGTATCATAGCCGGCAGCACGTGGCTGTTCTCCAAATGGAAGTTGTCGTTAGGACCATAGAGGTTGGTAGGCATCACTGCGATGTAGTTGCAACCATACTGCAGAGAGAAACTCTCACACATCTTCAGTCCGGCTATCTTAGCGATGGCGTACGGCTCGTTGGTGTATTCCAGTTCGGAAGTGAGCAGCGCCTCCTCCTTCATCGGCTGCGGTGCCATGCGCGGATAGATGCATGTACTGCCGAGGAAGAGCAGTTTCTTCACACCATGGCGATAACTTTCGCCTATCACGTTCTGCTGTATCTGCAGGTTCTGATAGATGAAGTCGGCACGATAGTTGAGGTTGGCCATGATGCCGCCGACATGAGCGGCAGCCAGCACTACGGCGTCGGGCTGCTCCTCATCGAAGAAACGCTTCACGGCTACAGGATCGAGCAGGTCGAGTTCCTTGTGCGATCTGCCAACAAGATTAGTATAACCTCTGCCCATAAGATTGTTCCAGATGGCAGAGCCCACCAGACCATTATGTCCGGCTACATAAATCTTACTGTTTTTGTCCAACATCTTATATAAATTATTATATCCCTGACCGGTCGTTAGGACGCATGCACCTTGAGAAGAATAATCTGTCATCAAGAGCGTTTAGCCGTCGTTTCATTTTCCATCAGTGTACTGGCGCCAATATGTTATCAGCCATGCATGCGGAATATGACGCCAAGACATCCGGTATAAAGAAAATACGAATCCCGACGACCGGCAAGAGATTATTATTATTTCACAATACCTTTTTCCAGATACTCGGCAAGGTTAACCTTCACCTCCTCGCCGGCACGTTCAACAGCCACCTTGGCCATATCAGCGTCAACCATTATCTTGACAAGCTCCTCGAACGAAGTCTTCGACGGGTTCCATCCCAGTTCATTCTTAGCCTTCGTCGGATCACCCCAGAGGTTGACAACATCAGTAGGACGATAGAAATCCTTTGACACTTCGACGAGCACACGTCCGGTTGCCTTGTCGATACCTTTCTCGTCCTCGCCCTCGCCGACGAACTCGAGTTCTATGCCCACGTGCTTGAACGCGAGATAGCAGAACTCACGTACAGAGTGCTGCACACCGGTAGCGATGACAAAATCCTCCGGCTTGTCCTGCTGCAGGATGAGCCACATGCACTCCACATAATCCTTGGCATATCCCCAGTCGCGCAAAGAAGAAAGATTACCAAGATACAGCTTGTCCTGCTTGCCCTGAGCTATGCGTGCAGCGGCAAGAGTGATCTTACGTGTAACGAAAGTTTCGCCACGGCGTTCACTCTCGTGGTTGAACAGGATACCTGAGCAGCAATACATGTTGTAAGCCTCACGATACTCCTTCACAATCCAGAAGCCGTAGAGCTTGGCCACAGCATACGGACTATAAGGATGGAACGGAGTCTTCTCGTTCTGCGGAACCTCCTCCACCTTACCGTAAAGCTCCGAAGTAGAAGCCTGATATATACGGCAGCTGTCGGTCAGTCCGCACTGGCGCACTGCTTCGAGCACACGCAGCACACCCGTTGCGTCAACGTCGGCCGTGAACTCCGGAGAGTCGAAGCTCACCTGCACATGGCTCTGAGCCGCAAGGTTGTATATCTCAGTAGGTTTCACCTTGTTCACCACCTGAATCATACTCATAGAGTCGCTCAGGTCGGCATAGTGAAGATGGAAATGAGGACGTCCCTCCAGATGAGCGATGCGCTCACGGAAATCCACCGACGAGCGACGGATTGTGCCGTGCACATCATAACCTTTTTCCAACAAGAACTCGGCAAGGAACGAACCGTCCTGACCGGTAATACCTGTAATCAATGCTACTTTTCTTTCCATAAATTCAATATGTTTTTAATTTGTAATTTCCATTCATTTATTCTGTGGCGCAACCGATAGTAAGAATCTCACAGTCGGTCACCGCCTCCATCTCATGCTCCACTCCCGCAGGCACGCTCACGAACTCGTCAGCGCCGAACACCTCTGTCTCGTCACCCACGGTTATGCTCATGCGTCCGCTCCTTATAAGGAAAAACTCGTCCATCGTCGCATGGCTGTGTCTCTCAGCCTTCTCCCCTTCGACAAACGCCGTCACCGCTATCTGTGTGATGGGCGAAGCCACGTCGCCGTTCTTCACCAGCACCCGCTTCATACCGCAACCGTGCGAGGTGGATATGGGAGCGATAGCCTTCACATCAATTTTTCTCATCATTATTCCTTTCCTCCGGCCGCGCCGTCTTTGATGTTACGCAACCGCCATTCGTTCCAATACTTACGATAAAAGAAGTAGAACACCCGATAAGCAATCTCCGAGAAATATTCTTCCGTATAATTGCGCAGGAGTCTCATATTATAACGCTCGCGACGTATGAACCTGTCCAGCGGTCCATCCGCCTGATGTATTGTTTTAATGTCTTCGTTATACTTACCGAAGTTTCCGCCTTTCATTATGTTGTCCAGCAACATTCTGCCTGCCTTCGCATCCGGTTCGGTAATCATGAACCTGCCATTCATGCCGAGTACCTCCTTCAACACATACATCACAGCCCCGGCAAACTTTGTCATGTGGAACTCACACAGCAGTCGTTTTGTCGCCTCACGGTCAAGCTCACGACAACCGCGCGTCAGCAGATAATAATAATCCACTATCTGCCTCATCCCCACACCTTCCTCCAGGAAATGATGCATTATGTGTCCGAGCAATGCAATGACATTCACGTCGTCCGTCGGCGCCGTTATCACGCCCAATCCCTCCAGCAGCTCCACCCTGTTGGTCATCTGTCGCGGAGCCTCCCGTTTCCAGTAATCCATCATCCGCATGTTGCGCCACGGATTAAGCAGGAACGTAGGGAAGAAATGTACTTCTATCGCAGGATCCTTCACCACGCTGAAGTCTATGTGATGATAGCTCACCGTCTCGCGTGGCGACAAGCTGCGCACATAATCAACTATGCGCCTGCGGCCACCTTCGAGCCATATGTCTATGTCGCCGCCCTGCCGTCTCAACGGATGTGGATAATAAGCAGCAGCCACGCCCACGCCCTTGAATATGCACGAACGGAAGCCCTCATTGGCAAACCGGCGCTGCACATCCACCGCCTGCATGTTCTGCCGCCGGCTTATCTTCTCTATCTGCACCACCGTCATTGCCCAACGCATGGCCACCGTCCGCGGAGGTCTCTGCTCATTGTCCAGCGCGTCTATGCCGTCGGCACACACACCAATCAGCGCCTGGCGCACAGCCATGTCAAACACCGCCTGCCACTCCTCCGCTGTCGGTACAGACGAAAGTCTCCGGCGTGTGCCCACAGCCACCTGCAACAGTTCGAAGAAAATCCCAGTTACTTCCATTTTGCCGATATGAACTGCGGAACCTTCCACAACATCTTTTCCATCTTGGTCAGCTGCGGACATCTGAAATGATGCGACGAATATACCCTTATGTCCTCGTTCCACATCTTTTTTCTTTTAGCGTTGTCGGTGCTGAGTCCGCCCATACGCATCCTCACCACATAACGCTTCATATATTCCACCTTCAGATTGTTCTCCAACAGATATCTCACCAACAGATCAGTGTCAGCCGCAATCTTATAACTTTCGTCATAAAGTCCGAGACGCATCATCACGTCACGCCTTATATAACACGTAGGATGCAACGGCAACCATCCATGGCGCACCTTCCATTTTGCATAGCGTCCACCAATCCAGTTGCGCACCACCTTGTTTATATTATTCTCATCAACATAAATACCATCGGCATACACGAAATCCGCTCGCGTCCGTTCGAACACCGCCATGACGTCAGACACGACGTGCTTGTCATAAACGAAATCGTCCGAGTGCACAAGACCTATCACGTCGCCCGTCGCCACACGTATGCCTTTGTTTATCGCCTCATACATGCCATGGTCCGGTTCGCTTATTATCCTGCCTATACGTCCGCTGTACTCATTTATCACATCCAGCGATCCGTCCGTCGAAGCACCGTCCACAACAATATACTCCAGATTGTCATAATCCTGTGCCAGCACGCTCTCTATAGCTCCGCGTATTGTGGCATTACGATTAAAACATGAAGTGATTATAGAAATTTTCATAACAAGATAAAACCAATGTTATTCCTTTATAATTCTTTTTCTTACACACACAGCAGGATTGCCCTGGTATATTCCGTTCTCTGCCATATCCTTTGTTGCCACACTGCCTACAGTCAGTATTGACTGCGCATGAGCCGTGACTCCCGGACACACTGTAGCCTGCGCTCCTATCCACACGCCGTCCTCTATTCTTATCGGCGCATTGCGATAAGGCATCGACGCCACAGTATAATCATGATTGCCGGTAAGGAGCATCGCCCCCTGTGATATGCAGACATTGCTGCCTATCACCACATTGTCAAGGTTGTCTATCCAACAATGCTCACCGAGCCAGCAGTTGTCGCCCACGGTCAGTTTCCAAGGAAACTTCACCGTGACGTTATTCTTTATTACAAGTCCTTTGCCTATTCTTGCACCGAAGGCACGGAGCAGAAAAATCTTTATCCCCATAAACGGATTCCATGAAGCACGCACGAACAGCGCACTCATAAAAAACCATAAGGTCTGCTTTACGAATCCCGCACCCTTATCGAAATCACCCGTTGAAAATGAAGCAAGATCAACTTTTGCCATATCCTTATCCTGAAATTAAACACCTGCCCGGACTATTCCGGCAGTTCATTATACATCCTCACCATATCCTCCGCCATCTTCCTCGACGAATACTTATCCTCGACAAGCTTCCGTCCGTTGCGTCCCATTCGCTCGATGTCCCCGTCAGACAAAGCCAGGAACTTACGCAAAGCCACAATCAATGCCTCCGTGCCTATCTCCGTCCACCATCCGCAGCCGTTTGTCTCCAGCTCCTGCCACGGAGTACCTTTCGTCGTGATGACCGGAGTGCCGCAAGCCAGAGCCTCAGCCACTACGATACCGAAGTTCTCACTATGTGTAGGCAACACAAAAACGTCAGCATGCCTGAACAGCTCCCATTTGCTGTCACCATACACGCCACCCGTGAACTTCACCATATCTTCAACGCCAAGCCGTGCGGCGAGCTGTCGCAACTCGTTGACATAGCTATCCTCACCCTCGCCTGCTATCTTCACGCAGTAGCCCTCCAGCTCATCCTTCAGCGCAGCCACAGCCTCGATAAGGAAGTTTATGCCTTTCTTCACGTGCACCCTTGAAAGAAACAGAATCTCCCTGTTACGCTTCCACGAATATTTCATCTCCACATTGTCAACGTCAATGCCGTTGGCTATGACGGATATACGGTTGTTATATCCCAGCTTCATCAGATTCTGCTTCTCACTCTCCGCCGTGGCGTGCAGCATGTCGGCCTCAACCACCGCACGCTTCTGATAGAGCAGCAGAGCCGGCAGTTTGCGCGTCCAATAATGGCGCGCCATTATCCATGGCTCCAGCATACCATGAGGACTTAGCACAACCTTCACGCCCAACTGCTGTGCCCACTTCTGGGCAAACGCACATCCGGGCATCCAACAACAGTTTATGTGCACCACGTCCGGCTTTATCTCCTCTATAAGCGCCTGCCACTCCCGTTTCATCCTGCCGGAAAGCAACCGGCTTATATAATGGACGTGGCAGTTGCCCAACTCCACAGGATTTGCCGACCCGTGACTCACCACATGCAGCTCCACCAGTTGTCCGAGCTTCTCGGCGAGCAACTGCATGTAAGCCGTCGTGCCACCCCATGCCCTGTCTATTGTAGGAATATAATGTATTACTTTCATTCTATTTTCTATCTGTTATATATACTAACGCAAGTCCGATACAGGCTAATTATCTACTAAAATTACGTGCGCGTCCTAAAAAAGTCCATATCACGTTACGGAAGAGCCCATATTAAGCCTTGATAAAGCCTATTTCACGTCCTAAAATGGCCTATATCGCAGTCCGAAACAGCCCATTCCGCAGCGTAAAAAGCACTATTCCGTAACCGACTTGACAGAATGTCGCCAATAAAGCCGTAACTGAAGATAATATGGTAACATATAATTTACACAGAACTTGCTGTTATATCACAACTGTTCCACAAGAGAATAAGCCTTTTCCGCCATCTGTGCCGGCGTCAGGCGCGTCCTAACCAGTTCACGGGCGTTATCTCCGAGTCTGCGTATCTCCTCCGGAGCAATCGTGCTTATCACAGACACGTACTCATCCATATTCTCGAATATCATACCGTTCTGCGACGCTTTTATATAACTATACTCCACACATTGCTTCGTATCCTCACTCCGTTTGAATGTAAACACCGGCAATCCGTAAGCCATAGCCTCAACAATAGACAGTCCCACCCATCCCGGTTGGAAATAAATGTCGGCTATGGCAAACAGCTCACGCTTCACGTCGGTGTCATACACCGCGCCGAAGTCATGCACATTATCAAAGCCACTGAAGTCAGGTTTGTTACGTCCCGCACCTATTATTATAAATCCAAAATCCTTACTGTCAAGACGCTTCATCGCCTCCACCAGCAAATCCGTGCGCCTGTAGTTGGACTCGAAACGCGCGCAGAATATCAACACCGTTTTCTCCTTTATCCCGTATTTTTCCTTCAGTGCACTCTTGTCCCCACGATACGCCAGCATATCGTCAACGCCCGACAACGTATTGTCCAGCGCCACCATCTTTTTCTTCGGAAATACCTTACGCCACTGTTCCAGCTCCTTCTGCATATACAGCCACACGCCGTCCGCCAACGCCATCTGCCAGCGCAGCTTCCAGTCAGGTCGGCGTTCCTCCTTCAGATAACGTTTCACAGAAATGCCCTGTCCCCACAATATTATCTTCTTACGGTGCAGGAACTTTGTGAGCAGCAACAGCCACGTGGTGATGTGCGCGAAGTGCAGCATCAGCACAATCACGTCATACCTCTTGTCAAACAACACTCGCGGATTATAAAACAGGAAGCCCTTCACCTGTTTGTTGGGAATGAACTTCAGCTTTTCGGTATTTATCTTAAAGCCATTCTTGCGCGTGTCGTCAAACGAATTATAGACATACAAGTCCATCGTCTCACACTTTTGCCTCAACAGATCGAAAAACTCCTCCCTGTAATGAGGCACCTCCGGCTGCAATATGGCAATACGTTTAGCTCTTTTCATCCTATAAACGATATTTATTTATACGTTCAATAAGTCTATCAGATATTCCGCTTTGACATTTACGGAAAAACATCTTACCACTATTATATAACTTGTCAAAATCCTTTTCTGTATATGTATGGATTTTTGTATCATATTCGATATAATGCAATGGTGTAAGCATTACCAATCCGGGATATTCGCCCTCATATAAAATTGCTTTATCTGAATATTTAGAATTGAAGATAATCGTCTGAATCAACATCTCATCCGGGGCTAATGCAGTTTTGAAATAAGATTCATAACTTTTCTCGTTTTTATATGTATTATAAACAAACTGCAAGCAATCATAAGAGAGACACCACCAACTTGAGCCACAATAAATATTTATTTGCCGTCCATCAATATCTATATAATTTTTCTTATTAATATGAATACATCGCAAACCCTCTCTTATAACACCATAAATGAGTCTTCTTATTTTCGCACTTTTCACATTAATATCTCTAAAATGAAATAATCTGACCCGTGTTTGCATTTTTGGTGGATAAAAGCAATGAGTAAGGTCCATTCCTTTTATCAACTCCTTGTTTGGATTCTTATATAAAAATTCCAATATTTGCTTATTGCTCCATAAAGGATAATCTAAACCTGAGAGAAAAAATATTCTATCAAACTTACAATTATAGTTTAAACATTCCTCTATAAGATTTATTTGATAGCGACACTGAGAAAATCCACCCCAATATGTTTTTAAACGCTTTTTAATAAAAATAACATTCTCACATTTACTTAACTTATCCTTAAACGGATTAATATCAACCTTTTTATCTATATGTATAAAAAATGTTGTTACATTCTTTATATGCAATGCAGAAACCATATTATACAATTGTACTGTATCTGTATGCGCCGCTATCAAATATGCAATTTTCATCCTTTTTTCTTTATAATAGTTTCCAGACAACTTGCTAAATGACGCTGTCCTTTCTCATTGAAATGTATTATATCTCTATACATATCTACCGTTTCTCCATTTTGCAATCCTTGCATTAATATGACATTATTTTGTCGCGCCCATTTAATTATCATCTCTCCCATTTCATTATATTTTCCTGCTTCCAATTCACTTTTTTCCGCATGAAGATATATTGAGAACGGTATGTGTAAAGAGTCTGCGATTGTCTTTAATTGTAAAAATCCGGGATTAAACTTCATCGATTTCTTGATTACAGATTTTCCTTTCGCAGATGCAACTACACACGCGTCTGGATCTAAAAATGTTTTCTTAACAAAGAACATCTTTATTCTTGGCATAAGATATCTATCAATAAGTTCAATCCAGGCCAAAGGATATTGTTTATCCGGATAATTTGGATAAATACCAACCACAGGCATGTACGACATAACATCATACGCATCATGACTGCTACACACTAGAATCATCGCGCTGGCTCCAAATATTCCCTTTTCCTTCAGGTAAGCTGCACAATTGTCCGGTCCCCAGCTTCCGGCTGAGATATTTAGCATCTGCATACCCGTTTCATTTGAGAAGAGCGTAGAGGCAAGCGAGTCCTGGTCCATCCACGTACCACCGAATATCACGGAGTCGCCAAGTCCAAGCACCCTCACCTTCGTAGAGTCCGGTTCACCGTTGCGTTGCGAATATGAATTATAATATATGTGCGCCCCGAACCTATGTCTGTTCTGATTTGGTTGTGCGATATATTCATATTTAGCACTCTCGTTATATAATAATGCATCGCAAAATCCGTAATATCTCAAACATAATTCAATAATTAATACCACAAACAAAAAAAATAATAATATATTACGCATGAAATACATCTTTGGGAAACGCACTTATTAACGTCTCTTGTAACTTTTTTAAATTTGGAGGAATTATTGGACCTAAACGAAGAGCTTCTTGAACAGAATCAACAGTTTTTATGTTGTATCTTCCTGTACTATAATAATAATCTTTATATTTAAATAAATCCTGATGTTCCGTATCATTAAGAAGGACAGCAGGAATACCATAAGCTTCAGCAATTATTATTCCATGTAAAGAAGAACTTATCACTAATTCTGAAGATAATATCTCATCAATAAAATGTTTCCAATCATCTGTAATAGTTGATAATATTTTATATCCCTTTTTTTCATATTTTTCTATTTTAGATTTATGTGGAATTAATATATAACTATATTTTTTGATTATTTGGGTAGGTTTATAAAAAAAAGGTAATAATATTGCAGGATCACCATATACTTCAGGGACATTGTATCCAAGTTCAATTAAAACTCGTCTTGTTTCTGGGCCTCGGACAGCTCTTATATCAAAATTCAGTTTTTTTCTTAATAATATAGAACGTATTTTATCATTGTCATAAATTAGTCCACTTCCGTAGATTATAGCATTTTGGCCTAGGTTTTGTATTATAGAACCAATAAATGAGATGCAATAAGTTTTTCTTTTAAAACCCATCTTATATCCTAAATAATTCACCAACTGATTAAATACAATTACAGATAAATAATCACCTACATTGTGATAGTATTTTTTCCCGTATTTACTTTTTTGACTATAATATAGGATATTTATTTTAAATGGAATAATTGGTTTCAATACATTACCACAATTAAACAAGAATCTTAAATTCTTTAAATTAACCATAATAATCGAAGATAAAATTATTTAATTTCATACTTAAACTATAATAAGATTTTTCAATCTCATCTATATTCAGTATTTGTATATATAAGAAACAAACAATGTATCATATGGATTGAAATCACCTATACCAGTTATACAAAAAAGACTCCTCAATATAAGAAATAGAAAAGTTTATTTTAAATTCTTGTATTCTGTATAAAGTTCCCAATATAATGCTCTGTACCATACATAAACAAATTTTATTATAAATAAAATATAAATACGGCAAAGAATACATTAATAAAATTAAATATCTTTTTTATTTACTCCACAATATATTTATTTAATATACTATTTCATGATAAAATTCTGTATTTACTTTTTAATACATTAATTGTGGATATTTCCTACTAAAATCCTTATGCTCAATCATAACACCAACAATTAACCATATAACCATACAAAGATACCACCCTCCTTGGAAAAGATATCCTTCAAATATAGAATGGAATATCATAAATACAAAAACGCAATAAGTCAACACTGTTGTTGAATCATTACCAACCCTTTTAGGTAACATTATTGCATAAAGCCAAATGATGGCTAAGAATAAAATTCCAATAATACCAGTTTGTGCCAAAACACTGATATAACCTCCGCCGGATTCATTACGTCCCACCACTTTTGAGAGTCCTACTCCGTGAGCAGCAAATCCAATTCCAAGAATTGGCGACGAGTCAAACTCAGCCATCCGTTGCGCCCATAATTCATCACGCGATGTTCCTTCAGTTGTTATCTCAAAAGCATTCTTCTTTTGTAACATAGCACCTGAATTATCAATGATTACAGGTGAAAACAAAATTACGACACCAACAACTATTGCAATATTCCGTATCAATGTTGTAACTTTTTTAGAATTCATTAATACAACCAACAGAGAACATCCTAATGACAATACAAAAGCAGACCTTGATCCAGATATTGCTATTATATAATATGATATTAATGCCATCGCCAAACAGCACAGTCTCCACCATATATTTGATATGGTTTTACTAAATACCAAACTTACGAAAAACAATGAGCTTATAGCTCCAGCAGCACTGGTCCACATAGGATGTGTGCAAAAACCAGCAAATTCCCGAACAATCCCCATAGTTTCCATATATTTGTCCAATTCTATTTGATTAATTCCAGCAATTTTTGCATAAAAATTGGCCAATGTTGCTACGCCAAAACCGATAAATAAATTTCTTAATAACTTTAATTTATAATTATGCCACCTGAGTGACTTTCTTGGCGCCCAGATAAAAAGAATAAATGAAAATATCAACAATCTTAGATCCAGCGCCATTCCCAATATTGTAGAAAGCCATATATATGCAATAAATACATAAAATAGATAAGTCTTACCATAAGATTTTCCATTATATCTTATGAACTTAATTAATATAGAAATAAATGAAACATAATATAATATACTAGGAAATTCTCTTGGGAATAAGTTTGTAAACAATAAAAAAGAGACCAACAACTCATATTTATTGTTTAATATATAGCTTTTAATTGATCCTATCATACGAAATATCTTTTTATATCCATTAATTTATTCTCAAAAGTCATAGTCTTGCAGAAATCTACAATATCATATCGCAAATTAGGAGAAATCTTCATTTTTTCAATCACATCATTAAATATGACATAAAATTCATAAGCATTTTCAAAGCTGTAAAGATAGCCTTTTTTCTTTAAATATGTATATCCTCTTGCACTTATCTCATGAGCAATTATAGGCAATCCACATCTCAGTCCATCCATAATTCTTATCTTTATGCCACCACCGAGCCTAGCCGGACACACAAAGATATCACATCCATTTATTATTTTTAGAATATCCTTAGGATTGGCTATTATTGTAACATTCTTATATTTGCTTACCTTATCAATTAATGCAGGAGGAGGATTTTTCCCTGTTAAAACAACATCAACATATTCTGGCAGCACAGGATATAATTCATCAAGGAAATAATTTATCCCGTCCATATTCTGCACATTCCCCATCGTACCACTTATCACAATCTTCGGGTTCTCCTTATCAAAAGGTCTGTCATCCTCTACATTTATCTTTTCTCCCTTTCTTAGGAAACATCCCCCAACAATGCTCTTTGTTTCAGAACTGCCATACAATTTCTTAAAAGTGGCTTCATCCTCTTCTGTCAAGAATATATTATAATCACATTCCTTATACGAATGTCTTTCATTCCTTCTAACTACAGGCAATAACAACAGATTCTTTATCTTGCTGTTATTATCACGAAAATACTCCTGCTCACAATTATGATTCAGAACTATTGTTTTTATCCCAGCCTTTCTGCAATCATCTACAAGCGACCCAGCAATACTGTTATGATCGAATATACAATAATCATAATCATTCTCCGCAATCATCCGCTTTGTTACACAATTATGTCTGTGCAACACACCGGTCAGTGGTGACATATATTTATCGAATCTCGTACGTGGAGCAACTGGAATAAATCTGCAATTAGTGAAATCCGTCTGCTTTGCGTTCTTTAAATATTCACTGCATATAAGTACATCAATATGCATATCCTTGAATATCTCTGAGAAAAGCTCCAGATAGTTACGGCATGCGTAACAACCGCCACCAATTCCCCAAGGGTTATGTTTTAAGATATATAATATCTTCATTTTATTAAATTATCTCAACAAAACTATAAAGACCTTTTTTGATATATCATACAAGGATTTCCTTTTACAAAAGAATTATTTGGTATGTCAACAGTAACTAAACTATTCGCACTGATTGTCACATTATTTCCAATGTTTATTGCACCGGCGACCACTGCTCCTGTATATATTCTCACATTATCCCCAATAACAGGTTTACCTTTCTTTCCCCACCCAACTGTTACATTCTGATTAAAACAAAAATTCTTGCCTATTCTTTCTGCAACAATGATTGAAGAAAAGCCATGTTCAATTCTTAGACCGCCACCGATATTCTTTGTATGAATATAACATGTTCTTTCTCTTCGTAAAAATAAGTTCAAAAAATGTCTTACAACAAAAGGTAAACGATAATAAAAAGCATTACGGTATTCCTTTTTCTTTAATTGTAAGACAAAAGTACTTACGGATACATCACCAGCAAAACTTTGCAGATCTTCATTTATTTCTGGGATTATCCTTCTATAATAAATGAAACATATTATATGTGGAACGCTTATAAACCAAAATAACGCATTCATCATAACTTTAATATAAAGTCCGCCAATTTCTTTTGTAATACCATCTTCCTATATCCCAATGTTTTTTTCTTAGGATTAGTAACATCCCGAAGGGTTTGTCCTTTAGCTTTTGGATTCCAGCTTTGCGCTACCCGATGGATACAAACAACATCTTTCATAGAAGTATATCCCGGCTGGTCAAACCACTGATAAGGATACACATGCACCCCGTTGCTTAATACCTGCAACTTGTTCACACTATTACGCGAATCGAACCCATAATTCTCCGCCAATCTCATCTGCAACATCGGTATTATAGTCATATCATAGCGCAGTTTCTGAGGCAGTTTCTCATTATGCGAACGTATAAAGTGCCTGTGCTCATAATATTCAAGACACTCCTTTATAAAGGGATGTTCCTTCTCCGCCCCGAAACAATGAGACGTCAATGTAACAAAGTCCTCCTTTCCCGGCTCATGGTGTACATAATACTCGCGTCCGATAAACATTCCGTCATTCAGAAACGGATCGAACGACTTGAACATGTCAATATCCGTATCGAGCCATATTCCACCATAATGATATACAGCATACAGCCTTACGAAATCAGCGGCAAACGCCCATTTTCTTACACTCACAGCCTCGTTTGCGAACACATTATTACATTCCGCCAATTTCTTGGCATCCCATAACATAAACTCATAATCTGGCAAGACCTTCTTCCATGTGTCCATACACTCTTTCAGAAATTCCGGATAAGGCTCGCCACTAAACCATGAATAATGTATAAGTTTTGGTATCATTTTATCCGGTTTATTTATTAAACTTTGAAAGAATTAAATTTATCTTTGTAGCGTCACCATATTCACATGGAGAATCATACGGTCTTTCCGAGAATGCTCCGTAGTCCAATTTTATATCCAATCCATTATCAGTAATAAACTGATTCACACGTCCTGCCAAAGAAATCGGTTTACCCGTACAACAATTAATAATACCCTTTACCTCTTTCTGCATTACACTTGCAGTAATCATATAGGCTAAATCATCTACATTTATGAAATCGTATTTGTTTTTTCCTGTTGTGAAAGGGAATGTCTTTTTACCTTCTTCTGCAGCATTAAGAAGTTTACAGAATATAGAATTATTCTTTCTATCATCACCAAGTATATAATAACATCTTAGCCACTGAAGCAGGCAGCCTTTTTGCTGAGTATATTGAATCATTGCACGGCGTAGTGCATCCTTGGCTATTCCATACATTGATGTTGGATTACATGGCGTATTCTCATCTATAGCACCCTCCCAGTAACCAATCTCATGCATTGTTCCCATTACTGCAAGCTGTTTCAGACCTCCGTCTATCATTGCTGTAAGAAATTTATAGTGTGCAGAAAGATCTCCCATTTGCGTAGGAGAATTGTGAACGAATCCATTTCTCCAAGCCATGTGAATACATACATCAGGCGAGCCAAAAAGTTCATATATGTTGTCTTCCGGCAGAGAAAAGAGATTAAATACCTTACGTTCTGCTCTTTCGTCTATATCATTACAATTTATATCACACGCTATAACTTCAGCTCCGTTATCCAGTAATGCTTTTACAACATGCCTGCCTATATATCCGTTTGCTCCTGTTACCAAAACCTTCATTTATATAGTCCTTTCTTTTTCATTTCGTTTATACTGTCTTCATAATTGTCTTTCTGTACTGATTGCCCGTCAACCCATTTACAGAACATGGCTATTCCATCTGCAAATTTCCATTTTGGATTGAAACCAAGTATCTTTCTTGCAAGAGAAATATCCGCATAATTATGTCTTATATCCCCGACACGATAATTCCCCGATACAGTGATTGGTACATTGATACCATATTTCTCACATAAAGTATTTGCTACAGTAAGAACATCAGTCGCAATCCCTGTACCGATATTAAATACATGTCCCGCAGCTGCTTCCACCTCAAGTCCAAGAATTGTTGCATCAACAACGTCATCAATATATACAAAATCTCGGGATTCTTTCCCATCTTCAAATATATTTATCGCATTGCCATTCTTTATCCTTGTAGAAAAAATGCTTAATATTCCTGTATAAGGATTTGCCAAAGACTGCCCCGGCCCATAAACATTCTGATATCTGAAACTAACAGCATCAATACCTATTGCAGGACAGACCAAATGGACAAGCTGCCCCTGCACCTGCTTAGTTATCCCATATACCGATGTAGGATGAATTTTAGAGTCCTCTGTCGTTGCGACCAACTTCAGTTTTCCTGCATCCGGATAAGTACACTCAAACTGTCCTTTACCCATGTCTTCATCTAAGCGTTCATTGGGATACACATCCTTTTTTAACTTTTCACTGTAGTATTTTCCTTCCCCATATATGGCACGGCTTTCTGCAACGACAACACGTTTTACATTATGTTTTGTATTTGTCAATATATCAAGCAATAATGCCGTACCACCTATATTTGTCTGAACATATTTCTCAATTTCATACATAGACTGTCCGGTTCCAGTTTCAGCTGCAAAATGTATCACAGCATCCTGTCCTTCAAGTGCCTTTAACCAGTCTTCACGAGAAGTGACGCTACCATGAATAAATCTAACCTTACCTTTTATACTTTGATATAAAGGTGATGTCTTATCAGGATTATCACCATGTATCTGCTTAGACAGAGAATCCATAACCGTTACATTATACCCCTTTGATATAAGTTTTATTGATACATTAGAACCAATAAATCCAGCACCTCCTGTGACAAGTATATTTTTCATCATTTAACTCTTAATATTTTTCTTACTACACGATCACAAAATACAGATTTTCTCAATGTCATCATATATATATGTCTTATAAAATATAAAAAATAAGATGGTGACGCAAAATATGAAATATGTAATATTCTTTTTCCTAAATAATTCTGCAGCTGTTTTGTTACATACATATAAAATGGTCCATGCCATGGAGCATCCTTATCAACCCATGTAGAATGATGGGCTGTCACATAAGCAACATCCATTCCAGCAATCTGATTTGCCGCCACTTGATGCATAACAAGGAAATCTGCTTTTAACAACACTGTTAAATGAGTTGTTGATCTACAGAAACAAGATGCATGACATATAGAACCATCCGTTGCTACCAAGTCATCACAATTCATCATCATCCATATTTGCTCTGCCACACTATACTTTTCTGGTGCAATAATTGTATATCCTTCTTTTCTAAATATATTCTCAATCGTTTTCTCTCCTATATTTTTGAATGTACTACCAAAATTTCCCTGTGTCCTAGTAAGATATATTCTTTTATATATAGGAAACTTACCAGATTTTTTTGCCAATAAAGCTACATTTGTTTTCATATTTGACAATAGTCCAAGATATTCATCTGTGTAATATCTATACCAACCATCGTCTAATATATAATAACAATTATCTGGAACATATAATTCATCGAATATTGTAGCTTCAGTAATCATCCGGGCTTTATGCAAATCTATTCCGGCTAAAAGAAACAAATCATAAAAATATTTAGGTATCTTAGGGTTACATCCGATAAAAACCAGTTCAGCCCCATTATTTTGCAGTTCCTTACATTTCTCTGTTAATGCAACCCAAACCTTATTATAATGATCAGTAAAGCAATGTCCCCACACATAAATCCAAAAATCTCCAATAAAGATAGCCTTTCCACATTTACTATATCCATTAGAAGTATCATAATCTTTCAAATCTATTTTATGCGGGAAATCTGTTGCAATTGCCATTTGGTCATCAATAACAATTTCTCCCTTCTGACCTTTCTTATAAGGAAAAACACGTGCATTTTTATAACAATTTATCTTCAAATCCCTATTACGGAAACAAATATGTTCCGTTCTTCTCTGAACTTCTCCTTTCAAAGAGTCTTTCACATAATCGTAATTAACTGTTCCCATAAAATTTATTTTTCTCCTAATAGTATTAATCTAAGATATTTTGTCTTACGTAAAATAAGAACCATCACTGTACAAATTATAGTAACAACAATTGCCCAAATAAAACAAAAGATATAATCATAATAAATAAACTCCCATGCAGTATCCTTAAACGGATTAATACTTCTCACAAATTCCACACAATAATATTTTCCTGCTACCATAAAATTCTGCTGGAATACATATATGCCTAATGTGCATGTACCAATCTTTGCAAATAAATCTATTATTTTATGTCCATTAAACATCATACATAACTTGCGGATAAGAATGATACAAACAAAAGAGGCTGACGTTCCTATAATAAATCGTATCACATATAAATAAAGATATTCGGCATTCCAATCAAAATGATGATCATACATATTATATTCTCTTGGAGAATAGAAATATGATAATATCAGATATATCAATGCAGATACAATCACTATTAATTTTTTATTGTGAAAAAACTTCTTTTCATATTTATAAAGTAACAATCCTACAATAAAATACGGATACATGCTGATGCAATGTACATAATCCAAAATATTAGTCGGCAACAATAATAATAATGCCGCGAACAATATTGCAAGTAATACATTACGGCGGGCTATCAGATATAAAACTGAAGTCAACACATAAAAAATAAATAATGATTTAAGGAACCAATAAGAAGATAAACAATATCCTAAAAGATTTTTCAAACCTTCAACCACAGGAGTATGTCTTAAAAAGATAAGTATCACTCCCGTAATAAAATAGGTCGTCACAGAAGGTATCACCAATTGAACGAACTTATTCTTTACTGTTTCTTTAATATCCTTTTTAAACAAAGAACGTGCAAAATAACCGCTCACAATCATAAATAACGGCATATGGAAAGTAAGAATATTTGTTTCCATAAAACTATCCCATAAAGTACGTCCTACAGGATTAAGATTTTGAATCGCATGCCCATATACTACTAAAAGTATTGCAAAAAACTTTATTACATCCCAATATAATATTCGTTGTTTCATATTATTTGTCATTTAACACAACTACTGCAGGATTACCATAAACAAGACTACCAGCCGGAATATCCTTGCGTACCATACTATTTGCTGCAATCCTAACATTATCCCCTATTGTTATTTTACCAACAACCACAGCTCCGGTATATATTGTCACATTATTACCTATTGAAGGCTTACCTTCCTTTCCATATCCTACCGTTACATTCTGATAAACACTAAAGTTTCTTCCTATATTATCTGCAAGCACTATTGTCGCCCAGCCATGATGCACATTTATTCCACCTCCAACATTTTTACATTGTATTTTACAATCCGGCACCCGCGGAAGAGTTATATTTAATAATTTTCTTAATACCAATGGCAGTCTGTAGTAAAGAACATTACGATATTCTTTTCTCCGAAGGGCGAATATCAAAGCACTCGCCCCAACTCTACCACTCGTATATGTTACAAGGTCCTCATCTATTTCTTTTATTATATGACGATATATCATATAACATATGATGTGCGGCAGGCCCAATATCCAATAAATAATATTCATATTTTTATACCCTTCATTCTAAGATTTATTTTCAATATTGTACAATAAAGCGGAATACTAAAATAAGCCAGCCTCATCAGCATACCACTAAAAGGACCATATCCTTCTTTATTATACGAATTCATAATTCTACGGATATTCCGTTGAAACACCTTTAATTTATATTGTCCAGAAACAAATGCAGAATACAACAATATTTTCATTGTACCCACCAATCTTATTTTCAGCCAAGGCTCAAGCACTATATTATTCTCTTTCATGAAAGTAAGATAATGATTAAAAACTATCTGTGTGTCCTCAACAATATGCTTTCGTGTTTCCGGATTTTGCATTGCAGATCCTTCACGTTTCCTATAATAATATATATTATAATGAATGTAAACAAGATGTTTGCATACCATCAAATATTTAAATTGGAACTCTCCATCTTCACCAGTTCGTAACCCCTGTGTAAATCTGAGATGTATTTTTTCTATCGCATCACGTCTATACCATAAACATTGATGATAAGCGCAAATATGCTTTAACAAAAAATTATTTTTATCTATATTGTCTTCAATCTCCGATACATCATTACACACATCATTAAGTTTAGGTGAAGCTCCATCATTAAATGTCTGTATATCAAACATTATATAATCCGGTTCTCCTTTTATTGATCTTACAGCTTTTTCAATCTTTTCATATTGAAAATTAGTAATATCATCACTATCTACGAACCATATCCATTCTCCTCGTGCAACGTCCAGGCCTGCATTACGAGCTGTAGAAACACCACCGTTTTTCTTATGTATCACCTGTACACGTTCATCTTTCTCTGCGAACTCATCACATATTGCTGGGCAACCATCAAGGCTTCCATCATCTACAAGTATCAGTTCCCAAGTTCCCTTCTGAGAAACAATACTTTCAATACATTCCCTAATATATTTTTCAACTTTATAAACAGGGACTATGATTGATATATAAGGATTATTCATATAATTATATTCTTCCTCCACAAATAAATGCTGTAAACCTCGGTAATATCTTTTTTAATAAAAAATATGCAACCATACACAAAATCATAGTAATTAAAGGTGATATCCAGTAACAAACCTTTTCATCAACGAGCCGTAATAAAATCTTAGATGTGTTTGACAATACAACGGTATTATGGATTGCATAAATAAAAAACACAGACGAAACATATTTCGAAGCTATATTTATAACTTTATACGGCAAATGAGAAAAGCCAACAATCCATAGTAATGATGATATTATAATAAATAACCTATTAACAATAGGTACGGATTCCACATTCTGTAAGATAAAGAAAACCGATGCAAGGATCAGCAGAATATATTTCATTTTACTTGGCATATCAATCATCAACCTATTCTTCAACGCATAAGTCGCACCTATTGAAAAAAACAAATATGTCGTTGGACTGAATCCCGTAACATTAGGCCACAGACCGGATACATATAATATACCAATTATTATAGGAAACAACAGTCCAATTCGTTTTATCAACCAAGATATGATTGGTGACAGGCAAACAACAATCATAAGATCACGCACATACCACAAAGGTGAGTCAAACGGCATCGTACCAGATGTCTTATCCCACCAGATATGCCACAATCCTTCATCCCATAATCCATAAAAGAAAGAGCACAAGGCATCAAACGATTTTCCCCTGAAGATTATAGAAAACAAATTTCCTCCTACTATCATGAATACAGGTAATAAGTTCCATAATAGATAAGGTATGATTAATGTTCTACCTCGCTTCTTCAGTTTTGTTACATATACACCACTATTAAATTCCTTTACATGATAAAAGAAGAAATATCCGGAGATTATAAAAAATACAGGTACTGCAACTACAACAATTGAATGCCACCACATCGCCACCTCTCCACATCGCTCAGTTGTAGGATTCATGTGAATAAAGATGACAAAAAGTATCATCAATATCTTCACAGCATTCAATGTCTTTGATTGCAGATTTATCCTATCTTCAACTTTTAATAACATGAGTCTATTCTAATAAGTTTTTATTTTGTGTCCAACAACAATTCTTTGCATAAAGAACTCTGACAGAAAAATAATACATACAACAATTCGTATTATAACTATTCTACCCCAAAAGCTACAATATAGGAATTTAAGGAATAAGAATCTAATTTTTGACAAATAACACGATTAATACATTTTAATTAAATATCTTTCGATTTTACATACAAAAAATTATGTCTGATCTATAAGAATATTTCATTATATTAACTTTTCGTATATTACTTTATTTTCATCAACATATATGATGATACAAATGTATTAACTTTATACAAAATATAAGCTATAATTAAAGTCAGACCAAGAGTTATCAAAATCGTGTATAATACATTATTATGAGGACAAAATGTCATTGCATAACAATGTGCCAAAAAGCATTCAAAAGAAGTCTTACCAACAAGTGAGATACCATATATTATATTTCGTCCTTTTACTATGGTAAAATTTTTAGAACTCAATGCATATAATATTATAGGAACAACACAACTTAAACGTAAATTATCTCTATCTATAATATATGTCATCATAGCAAAAATAGCATATAAAAAGAACAACTCATCATACCTTTTATCTTTCAAATAAAAATAAGTAAATATTCCTACAAATATAATCGGTATTCTACTTACATATAATCCATGAATAATCCCTATATTACAAAACAAATGAGAGCAGAAAAACACACAGATTATAAATATAATATGTACAATTACAGAACGCTTATAAACAGTTTTTATTAAATGAAAGAATAACGGAAATAACAGATACAGATTAATTATTGCCGGAACGAACCAGTTTAAGTATAAATCTCCAGGACAGGTCCATTTTGTCTGCACCAAAGATAATGAACTTATTTCCAAAAAACGATAATATATAAAAGTAATAATATTATTATCCCTATCCAAACAAAATCTTACAAGACAATAAAACAAATAAATCGGAACAATACGAACAAATCTTTTTATATAAAAATTCTTTGTGCTACTATTTATCCATGAATGACATAATCCATAAGCCGAGAAAAATAAAAATATATCGACACCGACATAACCATACTTGAAAATATTTCTAAAAATCTTAAATGAGGTATTGTAGAAATCCACATCGTGTAAATACAAATGATAGCCAATGATCCAAATCATCGCAATTCCCATATAGAAAGAACGAGTCTCTTTTCCTAAAACATTATTAAAACTAAGATTTTCTTTCATGTCAGAATAATATATTATTAGGTTCCTCTATTATATTTATATCTTTACGTAAAGTCGTTTTACACTCCACCTTATATAATCCCATTCTTTCTAAAACAAGTTTCAACTTTTGCTTCCTAGAAAGATGCTGTACCTTATGAATCAACTTTAATTCCGGCCACGGCGTCATAGCTCTATACTTATAATAAAGCTCTTTATACGGATTTATACATTCATAGTGCCAAGGTTTTTGCGGCATACAGAAATGAATAATCGCCGGAGACTTGCACGCCTCGATTATCTCTGGATAATATTTTCTGTCCATATAAAGCCAATTTTCTGTATATAAGTAATATTCAAGAAGGTTATATTTAAACGGCAACATCTTTATCTGCCCATGATATATCTTATTAATAAGATCCTGATCATGATTCTTCAACTTGTCAGATTCTTTTCTTGCAATACTTATCGACTTTTCAAAAATATTATCCTGTCGCCATCTTTCTAAATTTATCAACAATACGCCTGCATTAACATAACCATCAGACAAGGGATAATTCAATCTATTATATAAACGTATGCTATCATTTATCCTATCTCTCACTCCTGCACAAGCATAACCAGAGATATCAACATTCCATAATTCTTTTAACGACTGATTCACAATGACATCGCAATCTAAATATAAAACTTTTTTTATATCAGAAAGTAAAGATGGCATTGCAAGGCGATAATACGTCGAAATATTCAAATAGGAACTTTCTCCTATTGGAAAATCCTTGAATTTAGATGCGTCTATCTTATAAAAGACTATTGATTTGTATTTATAAGAAGTCAGCCAATTTTGTAATTTCTGCTTATTTTTATCTGTTATGTCATCAGACAACAAATGAAAAGTTATCTTCTCATTTTGATTATTATATATTATAGAGGCAATAACTATAGTACAATATTTGATATAGTTATTATCTAAACATAATACAATATTCATAACTTATTTCTAATTATAAGATAGAATGTTAAGATTATTCCTACTAAATGATTGGTTGTATTAAATATAATATGTATGGATTTATGTAAATTATATCCATTATGGTTAATATCATTTAATAAACAAATAAAAAAATCTGATTTTCTCCATCTAATTGAAAATGGATGTTTCATTAAATATTGCTTTACTGTATATACCCGTATTCCTATCATCTCAGGCATATATATTGACCAAAAATCTTCAGGTATTGATTTCAATCTATATTTATGCAATATATGTTCATATTCCATTGATATTTTATGAGAGTTTGTTGTGTTATTTACATTCTCGATAAAATAATTATACACCATTTTCTTTACTATTTTCACAGGTTTTGACGTATTAAAAGATATTCTTATATTCATCAGCATATCTTCACCCATTGTTATTACACGTGGTATATCAAATACATCGTCTGTGATTATTGCTTTCCTATACAAATGTGCAACTGGTCCAACATGAATTCCTCCTCTTCTGATATTTCTTCTCCTATATTCATCTATCGTCAAGATATCCTCCATCGGTTTTATATTTCTTATCCAGCCAACTATTATATCCGTAGAATTAGACATTACAGATAAATATGATTCTAACGCATCTTCAGGAATAGTATCATCAGAATCTACAAAAGTTATCCATTCCCCTTTTGCCTGTTTAAACCCTTTACATCTTGCTCTGCTTACACCTTGATTTTCCTGATGAATTACTTTTATTCTACAATCTTTGTTCTCATAATTTTTACTTTCATATAAAGAATTATCAGTACTACCATCATCAACTATGATCAATTCCCAGTTTTTATACGTTTGATTAATTATACTCTCAATACATTTACCAATTAAATTTTCATTATTAAAAACAGGAATTATTATCGAAATAAAAACACTATTATCATTTTGATTCATACTAATAATATTTTCTATTATGTAAATAGTCTATTATGAACACAACTTCATCTATCTTGCGTAAGAAACAACCTTCAGACTTCAAAAATTTATATAATCGACAGAATTCTTTTATGTTTAATGCCCCATAATACAATCTTGAACAATGCAAGAATCCACCTTTAATATGCTTCTTAACAAAAGTATCTATATTTATTTGATTCAATTTTGTCTTTTCATAGCTAAGACCGTCTATATAATTTTTCATCCAATGGTGAAATTGAAGCGCTGCATCCAATTTTCTTTTATCTATTTTTTTTTCTTTTGAAAGATGTGAAATCTGTATATCTGATATTCTAAAATTAAACAATATATCTTTAGTATTTACTAATCCATTACTTGACAATGCCATTACTGTTGCATTATCACTTCCCATTGCATAAGGATAATTTATAAAACCACCTTTTTTCAATAATGCTGATTTTTTAAATACATTGTTTCCCATGCATATTGTGGGATATGCACATATTGTTGAAAGCTCATCTTGATATTCCGGATAAACTAAATCCTCCCAAATAATTTCATTTTCCGCATTTATATTTCTAATCCGTGCTCTAAAAACATCTACTTCGGGATATTTATTGATTAAATTATCAATCTTCTGTAAAAAATCAGATTCATATATATCATCATCAGAAGCGACTATAACATAGTCTCCTTGAGACTTTGACAATAGCAAATTCCAATGTTCCGAAAGACGTTCTGCTCCAAGATTTTTTTCATTACGACGATATTTTATGCGTCCATCATGAAATTTATTTATAATAGAAATTAAATTGTATGGAGAACAGTCGTCTGATACTATAATCTCAAAATCTGAATTATAATTCTGATTTAAAATACTTCTCAATGAATCTTCAAAAAATAAATCTTTATAAGCAGGTACTAGAAATGTATATCTCATTTTATTTTCTTATTAACTTAAACATTAATTTCTGACATTTTCCAACGACTTTATTTCTCATCATTTTATTCATACCAATATAAAAAATAAAGAATGCTGACGAAATAATGGAGGTTATTATTATAAACAAAAGTCTATATATAGAAGAATCCATTAAGACATATATTAAATATGGAATTATAACAGATAGACATATTATCAACAAACCTCTAAATATTACATCAACCAAAAAATCCATTCTATTGAAACCTGAATATTTGTGAAGTATCCATAAATCACACACCAATGCACACGGATAAACAAGTGATAATGAAATATACGCAATAGTTGGATCAGCTCCTAATTTCATAAAGACGTAACTAAATGGAAGTGCTAACATATAGATAAGAGATGCTGTAAGATTGGGTAATTTCATCTTTCCATAGGCATGAATTGCATTTCCAATAGGATAATCAATAGCTTGAATCATTAATATTATGATTGATACTCTAATAAAAAAGACAGTATATTCAGGTACAACACCTAACCATAAATGTAAGATATATTTTGTCTCAAATATTACAGGTAAACTCATAAGTATGACCAAATATAAAGAATATTTTGAATTATTCTTTGTCAAATGATTCATATGACATATATCATTCTGAGCATAATATTTCATAACTTGAGGATTCACTGCAATTTGGAAATTACTAACAAATTTTGTCAAATATCCACAAACACTTTCCGAAATACCTCTTGCTGCATTAACAACAGTTCCAAAGAATAAATTCAGTAATACATTTACACCTTGTCCGTTCATCATAAAAGCCAAACCAGATAAAGAGTTCCATCCAACATAATTAAATATATCTTTATATAATTTCTTGTCGAATCCAAAGACTAAACCACACTCTTCAAAAGAACGGATACAATATATTCTATAAAAAACAATATTTATTATATTAACAATAAAATAAAATACCGAATATAATATCAATTTGTCTCCACTGCAATACAATAATAAAAATACAACTAATAATTTCATCACAACATCAAAAATACTCATATATGCATATATCGACATTTTTTCATGAGATATTATTGATGCACCATAAGGAGCTTGCATAATAGACAAAGCCAAACTAAACAGAGCTAACTGGAATACAACATTTGCTGCAAATATACGTTCCGGCTCTATTACTAATTTATTATTTAAGAACCATAATCCTATAGTCTCTCCCAATAAGATTGTTATTATTGCAATTATAAGATGGATTGTCAGACACGCAGAAAATGTTTTTTTTAATTGATCTTTTTCATTTCTTCCTAATTCAACTGTAAGAAAACGTGATGTTGCAGAATACAGTAAAGAATTAAAATATCCCAACATACTGACAAAACCAGCAACAACATTATTTAACCCATAATCATTAACACCTAAAACTTTTAATACAACTCTTGCCGTTATTAAAGAAACACATAATGAAATTATCATGCGAAAATACATATACAGTGTATTCTTCGCTATTCTCCTATTATTTTCTGCTATATTCTGTCCCATTTTCACACAATGATGATAATCTAAATTTTAATTACATTTATTATTAAACTTTGATAAAACAAAAGATTTGGAACGCCTATAACATCTTTCTAAAAATAAAGGAACAGTTACTCCTATCAATATATACAATACAGTCCAATACCATTGAACATTTTCAATAATCGGATGCGATGATAATATATTTATAGAGAGGCCTTCATTCACAATTATTATATAACTTATTATTTTAAACGCTATAAGGTGAAAAATCATTATACTTAATGATTTTTCACCAATATATGCAAGAATAACATTAATATATTTACATTTTACATCTAATATTTTACTTATGTCATAAATAAAAATGATACCAAATACAGCTATTATTAGATATATCAATATATAATCACTATTTAAATCTATCATCTCATGAAAAGTATTACCCAAACATACTACAATAAGAACGGATGATATGAAATACCTTTTTCTCATAAGATCAACCATTCTTAATTTATTCCCAATAATAAAAAAAGACATTGATAATAGGGTAATATAACTAAACAATAGTTCGTTAAAAATTAGCCAAGCCTAAGCGGCTTTGGCGGTAAATAAAAT
>USDT01000003.1 GCA_900553465.1 uncultured Prevotella sp. | reverse complement strand
AGTTGGTAGCGCACTACGTTCGGGACGTAGGGGTCGGGCGTTCGAGTCGCCTCATCCCGACAGAAGGCGACAATTGATGAAAATCAGTTGTCGCTTTTGTTTTATCTTCTTTGTAACTTGCTGATATTCTACGGAATATCTTAAATACTTCATTCTCGTTATCTGTTCGATAATCATTAACTTCTTTATCAAACAAAACACCAGTCGGAAACACTAATTTTTGTAACCCTTGACGTGATTCAAAGCCCGCACTAATCCATAAATCACCTAATTTACAAGACATTACAATTGCCTCATCTACAAATTTAGCCATGTTCGATAAATTTTGGCTCGCTTCTTCCAGCCCTTTCTTTATTTCTGCTATTTTCGCGTTCAAATGCTTATATGTAGTCTGATATACCTCATCACTAATTTCACCTAACCCATAGCGAATTTGAAGTTTTTCCAACTTGGCATTACACTCCGTTTGGCTTTTTAAGAGCATCCTGCGCGTTTCCGTCTTCATATCATTATTTTCCTTAAAAACTTTCTCGAACACTCCTGTAAGTACTGGAATAAGCTCCTGCGGTATCTGATAACTGTTTAATAACCCTACATATTTACTGTGCATCTTATCAGTACTATGATTGCTTTTGCATCCCTTCTTATTGCACTTATAATAATTACGCCCTCTTGCTTTTACGGTGTAACCCGTCAAATATCCACCACAATCAGAGCAAATAACATGACGTTTCAGTGGAAATTCATCTGTTATCTCCCTATGTTCATACCCTGCACTTGACAAACTATTTACCTTGTTAAATGTAGCCTCATCAATCAATGGTTCATGTTTGCCCTTAATTATCTCATCTCCCAAAAGACTATGTTTAATGTAGCCGCAATAGAAAGGGTTATGCAGTATCTTATTAAGATGCTTACGGTCTATTGTCAGCCCTAAAGACCTTAATCTATCTACGATAGCTATATCCCCTAATCCTTCATTTGCTTTCCACAAAAAAGCGTTACGCAATATCTTACCATCTTCATTAACCGTTATGATATGCTCACGACCAACTTTCTTTCGGTCGTAACCTAATGGGACGTTGCTGAACCAATAGCCTCTTTTTAGACACTCCGTCATACCCGTCACGCATTTATCCCTCCGCAAATTATTTTCAAACTGATTAAATAGGAACAACATATCTTCCATAAATGTACCAACTGAACTATCTGGGTCTGTCGTCTGTGTTGCGGAAACAACATATATACCTTTGGATTTCAAATAAGCCTTAGTTGTAATAGCTTCATTTCCAGCTCGACTGAAACGGTCAAACGAGTAAACTAAAATAATATTGATTTCTTTATCTTTTGCGACCTCTGCAATCATTTGACGGTACATCTGACCTTCTGTCTTGGCACTTTCATGCGTTCCACCAAACTCCTTTTTTATGGCTATACCGTTGCGCTCTGCATATTCCCTGCAAATACGTTGCTGAGTTTCTAAGCTACAATTGTTTCTCTCTTGTTTTTCCGTGCTGACACGTGTCCATAATGCAGCCACTTTGTTTTCCAACCTGGAGAATTCAGTTATTTTTACACTTTTTTTTGTCATAATATTTAATTTAAGATTGTTTACTATTATAAACTATTTTACCTATTGAATAAAAGAACTCTAACACTTGTTTTTGCTCTTCTTGGCTTGTTATGCCGAAATGATTGAATATTTCTTCATACGACTTTAATTTTTCTTCGTTAAACATTCAATATAAAAATTTCCAGTGTGTCAATCTCGACACTTATATTTGGTATTTGATAGCCATCCAGCAACGGTAAAACGATAATCGTCAAATACCTGACCGTCGCCTTTCGCGTTTGCAATAAACCTACTCTCTTAAAGAATGACTATATCTCATTTTATTACTTCTATTTTATTCTCAATATGTCAAAGAACGCCTACTGATTCAAATATACCAAAAATAAAATTAAAAATCAAGTTAGATGAGGCTCTTACACTTTCGGATAGTATTAATAGACGTTCCTGTCAATTTAGAAATATTACGTAATGAGTACCCTTTTCTGAGTAACTTAATTTCCTCTATATATTGTGTTTTCATTGCTTCCTCTGCTTTCTTATACCCTGTTTTTCTACCAACTTTTCCACCATTAGCACGATAGTTATTGTAACCGCTTTCTACGCGTTCCCTTATTGTCTTACGCTCCATACGTGCAACTTCTGCCAGTATGGTAATCAAAAATTGGCTCATTGCATTAACCTTACCATCTTTAGTTAAGGTTTCAATAGCATAATTCTGAATACAAAGACTAATCTCTTTTTTATTCAGCATTTCAATTACTTCTAGAACTTGTAATGTGTCACGACCTAAACGACTTAACTCTGTAACCAACACCTTACTAATATGATTGCTCTCAACATAGCTTATCATGTTCATAAGTTCAGTACGTTCAGTATTTGCCTTTGCTCCCGATATTTTTTCGGCAAAAACAGCCTCAACACTCCAATCATTTGATTTTGCGAAAGTTGTTAGTTCGTTTACCTGTCTCTCATATTCTTGAACACTTGTTGAAACCCTTGCGAAAATTACTGTCTTTACCATAATTGTTATATTTATCAATTTTTACACTGCAAATATACTTATAATATAATTAAAAACAAATTCAAATTGATATAAATTACATTTTAAGAAAAAATAATTGATATTTTAAACAAATATTACTAACTTTACAGCAAAAAACTAATGGAAAAAGTTTTAGCAGAAAACGTAAAGAGAATATGTAAAGAACAAAACAAACAGCTAAAAGACCTTGCAAAAGATATGGGAATAGACCCTGCAAGCCTCAATCGTGCTATGTATGGAAATGCGCGATTGGACACCATTGAAAAGATAGCAATAGCTTTAGGCATTTCTGTTAAAAGCCTCTTTGAGCCTATGTATGATAATGTAGAAGGCTTCATTAAGGTTAATGGTAAAATATATCAATTTAATAGCCGAGAGGAATTAAACCGTATACTTTCCATTTAAATTAATCAAAATTTGTATCTTTGCAATATGAACAAAAAGAATAGCCTATGAAGCATTAATTTTTAAAGACATATAAATAAAAAGCGTTAGCTTTATTCTGACTCTCTTAAAAATCGCCAATTTGAAAGAAATGCAGTCAAGAGTAGAAGTTAATGCTCACGCCTGTGGCGTGGGCTTTTACTCGTATATGACTGCATGGTGTTTGGCGATACCTAAGAGAGTATAGACGAAGTTTAAGTCCACGTTTTTTATTGTCTATACCTTCGCACTTTGGACTTATCAACTTAAATTTTTAATCTTAAAAAGTAAACATATGAAAAAAGTATCATATACAATATTATTAGTTGGCTGTATTTTCTTTTCATCATGCAGTACGGTAAACTATGTTAATACTGAAAAATTGCAAGCTAATTACGAAAAAAAAATCCATAACACAACTTTCTTAGGAAAAGTTTTATTCAAAACTGACAAGAAGAAATTAGACACTTATAATAATGTCAAAGTATTTATGAACGAACAGGAGGTTGGTCGAAACTTTGAAGTTGTAGCTTATGGTTCTTATACTCCTATTATTTTCCCTCTTATTCGCCCAGAACGTCCCAGAATTGAAAAATATTTATTTTGGAAGGCAGCACGTAAAACTCGTAAGCTTGGGGCTGATGCAGCAATAATTGATAACAAGAACAATTTTAGAATTATAAAATTTAAATAATATAATACAAGTAACATTTATATATCAAATTATTTTTTTAGATTAGAATAATACAAATAAACGTATCAATATCGTCATTTAATTGATTATATTGATACGTTTTTAATTTGATACAGAAAATAATAATAATCAATGGTTTATATGTAAATTCTGCATATTGGGAGAGGGGGTTGTTATAACCCTATGAAACACGACCTAACAACTGCTCCCACATTATATCCTGTTTGTCAGCCTTAAAACGAATAACACTATTCAGATGATAGAAGAACATATCCTCTAACAAAGCCTCATCTATCATATAATAGTTAAAATACAAACCACGACTATCCAAATAGTCTTTAATCTCGGTATTGTTTAAATGGACTTCTGTCCTGAACAACTTAGTTGGATTATCATAAAACTTTAAAATGTATTCCTTACCCGAGCTATTACTAATTTCCGCTAACTTATCGTATGTGGTTACGGTCACACCTCGACTTTTGTCTTTTATAGCATTTCGCTGCTTGACATTAACCGTCATATACTTGTCTTTGTTGAGGCTACCGCTGAGTGTATAAGTGATTTCGGGACGGTCTTCGTCACGGTCTTTAATTCTCGTACCATTTAGAATAGTAGTAACAGTTTTATTCTTAATTAGTTGACGTAATGGCTTGCTAATATTAAAAGAAGTGTCAAGGCATATATCCAGCGTTGTAACATTGTGCGGTTCCAGTCCTATTTTAGTAGCGATGAAACCTAAATAGTATTGGTCATTAGAATATAGGCTTTGATTGTTGAGACTTATCCAAACCTTGGGATTACCATTATCATGAAGATTATTGGGATTTACTACTTTCCCAAGATTGAATTTTAGCTGACCAAACTCTGTTTTGCTATCTCCATCCATATATATAATGGTATAGACATTATTGTAATAACGACCTTCTACTCGTGTCAATTGAAATTCATACATATCATAAGTCTGTCCGAAGTCAAGCTCACTAATACAGTCGTAATGATAACGGTCTGTAACCTCAAAACATACCGTTAAGGCATCTATCATTATCTTTCTTTTACATATTCGTTTCATTATCTAATTGGTTTTCACTCTTGTTATTTTCGGTTGGTTTATTGGGTATCGTAGCCCAGTAAGCCTTCATGCTATTGCTGATAGCTTGCTTATGAGTTTCGCTCATAGAGCGTCCTCGTAAGCTCTGACTAATACGTAACTTAGTCATATCGTTCAACTGCCTAAATTGTCTTTTCATAATTTATCTTTTTATATATAAATATTAGGTAAAGTCAGAAAAGCAGGTATAGTAACACATTTTTTCTTAAAACCTATAACATGGTAAAATGTTGGAAACCGTTTTAATGCTACACCTACTAAAAAAGTATATAGTTCGTACGAGATACATACGTATAACAGCCCTCAGGAAGGGCTGTTATACGTGATTAGCTTATTTTACTTTTACTGGCCGTGTCACGGCGATATGAAAATAAGCCATATAATCGTGTATTTTTCGCAAATCTTCTATAAATTTGTTCGATAATTTGTTAGGGCTTTCGACACAAAGCGACAAGCAGTGAAAATTGCTTGTCGCTTTTGTTTTATCATGATACAAACAGCCTTGTCCGGCTTATCCTAACATTTTATACAGAGATTCTGGCTCAATAAAAACTCTGCCGGGACTGGTTTCAACTGAGGAACAGGAACTCAGCCACGATATCGGCGTTGTTACCTTCAGTATAAAGTGAGGCAATCAAGGCCGTTTACAGATTTTCAGTATCCCGCGGTTTTTCCGTCTGAGTTTTCTGTTCTACCCCAAAAAATAAACGAGAATTTGCAGCGAGGTTCAGCTTCGGACGCAAATACGCGAGAAATAAGGACTTTGCTCAAAATACTGGATATCAATAACTTATATTCAAGAGTGATTTTTTCGTCATACGAAATGCACCATTTTGGCACGTGATATGGCCTGTTTCAGGGGCTGAAACGTGCAATATCACACCCTAAAACAGACGAAACCGGAGGCTGAAACAGGCATAATCGGAATGCAATATGAATTATCGGGGATTACGCAACAGGGTATAGGATAATGCCGTAAAGACTTAACAAGGCTTTCTGATGCCACATTTAACATTTCCTAACATCTCTTTTGCGATTTTATTTTGTCAAAAATTAGTCAAGAAAATCTGTAAGTCCGTCGTCCGGGTTTTCTTTAAAAACGCTGATATGACGTGCTGGGAGAAATACGAAAAACACGCATCTTTCTAGCAATGACGATAAGTTCCGGAGAATTTTATGAACTCGTGAAAGGAACAAACAATGTCAAATCGATAAAGGATGTAGGAGATGGCGTACAGGTGGAAGGTACGTTTACCGGAACATACGAATGTGAAAGCAACAACAGACAATGCGAAATAAAAGGCAAATATAGAATGACATTAAACGTAGTGAGTTCCAACAATCCATCAGATTGACATTATACAGGAAAACGTATCGGTGTGATATACTTGTTAGTATCATACCGGTACGTTCCGCATCATGGCGAACCAAACATAATATCAGAAAAATACGAAATGGCTATTGTCTGCAATATTCACGTCAATTCAGGATAACACCAATAAGTACATGAGTCATTTGGAACTACCTTACGGATTTCTTAAAGAGAAAAAACACACTCTTTGACAGTACTTGTCTGGCATCAGCGGACCATATTCAAAACTATTTCACATCATGATTCATAAAAACACTCCATTGGAAATGCATCAGAACTCCACATAAGGGCGCAGACGCTCTATGTCACGTGGCGTGAAATCCTTCAGCAGTTTCAGGTCGTCGAGACTGCGGAGAGGGCCTTTCAGCCTGCGATAGTCTATGATATGGCGCGCCTGATAGAAGTTGATGTACGGGTGGCGTTTCAGCTGATTGAGCGTCAGACGGTTGAGATTGAGTTTCCTTACAGTATGTCCCGAAACCTTAAAATAAGGGAGTGCTGTCTCGGGAAAGCCTTCTATCTCTGACAACTGACTCACAGACACATAACCGCCCAGGGCATTGCGGTATCTCACTATTTCGGAAGCATAGTAACGGCCGATGCCCGGAACCTTCTTCAAGGCCGTGGTATCAGCATCGTCGAGCATCACATACTGGCCAGGCTGCAACTTAACAGGATACAGCACCGTGTCGCGTTCGTATTTCTTCTCGTCCGCATTGCCATACAGTTCGGCCGCAGGCCTGTAATCGTCGGATATCCTTATATATGGCAACAGTTCTCTATACTGTTTCGCTGTAAGTCCATATAGACGCGCGAAATCCGACGGTTTGCGATACACTCCGCCCTTGGCGCGGTATTTGTAAATATTCTGAACCTGCCACGGCTGCAGGCCGAGCCGCAGCAGTTGCGTGCTGTCTGCCGTATTGGGATCGAACGCGAACAGTTCGCGAGGGGCTGTTTCTACATTATATACATAGTGGCGCTGACGCCGTGCGGTCTTTCCGTATGTGACAGTATCGGCCTTCAGACTGTCGGTCTTGGCAAGCTGCGAGGACATTCCGCCATTGTCCATGACACTGATAATAATCACGGACAGGACAATGACCACCAGAAGAAATATAATGACCCGACGGTCGCTCTTCGGAAAATAGAAGAACTCCTTTATCATACAAGTCTTGTCACATCCTACAAAGCTCTCTACGCCGCATCAGATGACACCGAACTGATTGAGGAATATGAGCATGATGCATATCGGACACACAAAGCGCACACAGAACAGATATACTCCGAACAATGCGCCACGGAGTGTTCCCCAGTTAGTGAACTGGTCTTTCACAATCTTTTTCGGAACATACCATCCGAGGAACAGACATGTGAGGAATCCGCCGAAAGGCAGCAGTATCTGTCCGGTGACGAAATCGAGCGCGTCGAAAACAGATTTACCGAATATTGTCAACTGCAGATCGGTATGGCCGAGCGACAGCGAACACAACGCACCGACAACACATGCGATGACTGTAACGAACGTCGCACCACGCAAACGGGATATGCGGAACTCCTCAAGGAAGAAGGCCGTGCACACCTCGTGAAGCGAAATGAGCGAAGTGAGTGCCGCAAGCGAAAGCAGCACATAGAACACAATGGAAACAATGTAGCCAACAAGCGGCAGATGGGTGAACGCCTGCTGGAACACGTTGGGCAGTGTCATGAATATGAGCGAAGGGCCACTGTCGGGAGCAATGCCCACAGAGAACGCCGAGGGGAATATCATGAGACCGGCCAGAACAGCCACCATAGTGTCAACAAGCGAAATGTGCACCGCCGTATTGAGAAGATTTGTACGGCGGCTGAAGTATGAGGCGTAAGTGCAGATGCATCCCATGCCGATACTCAGAGAATAGAATGCCTGTCCGAGAGCACCGAGAAAGACACCGCTGTCCACCTTGGAGAAATCGGGTTTGAGCAGAAACTCCACTCCCGCACCGGAACCGGGAAGATTGCACGAAGCCACAACAAGGCCCAGCAGAAGAACAAACAGCGTGGGCATGAACATCTTTGAAGCCTTCTCAATGCCTCCTCTCACACCACGTATCACAACCAGATGGGTTATCACTAATATGGCGACAGTCCACAACACAGGCTTTACGGGCGAGGCGGAGAACTCGGAGAAATAGCCGGCCACGTATTTCGGATCACCCTGAAGCTCTCCTGCGGCCGAAGCAAAAATATACTGCAGACACCATCCGGCGACCACTGCATAATATCCTATAATCAGAAATCCGGTGAGCACACCCATGAATCCGATATATTTCCATGCCGTTCCGTTGGACAGTTTTGTATAGGCACGTGCCGTGTTCGACGCTCCCTCACGTCCGATGATGAACTCGCTGATCATACAAGGGATGCCGAGCAGCAGAACACATCCTATATATACAAGGATGAAAGCGGCTCCGCCGTTGTTGCCTGCCATATAAGGGAAACGCCAGATGTTTCCAAGTCCAACAGCAGAACCGGCAGTGGCAAGTATCAGTCCGAATCTGCTTCCGAATTTAGCTCTCTCGTTTGTCATAATCAAAGAAAAATAACTGAAACTCTGCAAAAGTATAAAAAAATATCTACTTTTGCATTAAAAAAGAAAGCAAATGAGAAGATTTACGCATCATCTGATATCAAACTATCCGATTTCATGCCTGTATATAGCATTCATATGGATTTTATGCTTCATGGATGTGCCTGATACGCCGTTAGAGAACATCACGCTGATAGACAAATGGACGCACGTGCTGATGTATGCCGGCACATGTGCTACGATATGGTATGAATATCTCCACCGGCATGACAAAACAAACAAGCCACGCCTCTTCCTGCTGGCGTGGCTCGCACCGCTGTTTATGAGCGGAGTGATAGAGATTCTTCAGGAATACTGCACCGGCGGCCGGCGCAGCGGCGACTGGCTCGACTTCGCGGCCAATGCCATAGGTGTGACGCTCGGAAACGTCATCGGTATTCTTCTGGCAGCGTATCGCGCCAGGAAGAGAAAGGATTAACAAGAAGGTGGGAGTTGTAGAAGCGTTTGTCGCCAGTTACCTCCATTCCGATGAAATCGGGCTTTTCAAACTCTTCGTCAGCACTTTCCAGCTCCACCTCAGCCATCACAAGACCTTCGTTGTCGCCGTAGAACTCGTCCACCTCAAAGGTGTGATGGCCGCTTCTGACGAGATAACGGCTTTTGTCTATCAATCCTCCACGACACAGTTTGAGCAGTTGCAGAGCTTCGTCTGACTGTATTTCTGTCTCAAACTCATAGCGCGACAGTCCGCCGTCGAGCGAACGGCTCTTTATGGTGAGATAGGCTTTGTCGTCGCGCAGACGCACTCTCACGGTGGCATCGGCACAATTCATGTAGCCCTGCCTTATTCTGCTGCACGAAAAGGCGGCGCGTTTGAATGCGTCGCCTTTTCGTACGAGAAACTTACGTTCTATTTCCAGACCGCTCATTACGCAACTACAACCCAGATGGTATAAATCACAGCAAGCAGTATAAGACTCCAGAATATTATCTCAACTACTTTCTTTGCCTGTTTCTCCTGTTGTGCTTCGCGGCGTGCGCGGTTCAGTTTGCTTTTTTCACTCATAGTCGTAGTATTTTAGGTTATTTATGTTCAAAAGTTGCGGCAGGCCTCTCCTGCCGCGACGGTTACTGTTCTTCGTTTACCGGGAACTCCATGAGATATGCTTTGATGAATCCGTCTATCTTTCCGTCCATCACTCCGTCAACGTCCGTTGTCTGGTAGTTGGTGCGATGGTCTTTCACACGACGGTCATCAAATACATAGCTGCGTATCTGGCTTCCCCACTCTATCTTTTTCTTGCCGGCCTCAATCTTTGCCTGAGCCTCAAGTCTTTTCTTCATCGCGCGGTCGTAGAGCTGCGATTTGAGGAGTCGCATCGCGTTGTTGCGGTTCTCAAGCTGCTTACGGCTTTCGGTGTTTTCGATGAGGATTTCTTCTTCCTCACCTGTGTCCGGATCGACGTACTGATAACGCAGACGCACACCGGTCTCCACCTTATTGACGTTCTGTCCACCGGCACCACCGCTTCGGAAGAGGTCCCAGCTTATCTTCGACGGATCCACAAACACCTCGATGGTATCGTCTACAAGAGGTGTTACGAACACACTGGCGAAACTTGTCATGCGCTTGCCCTGCGCATTGAACGGTGACACTCGCACAAGACGATGCACGCCGTTCTCGCTCTTGAGGAAACCGTAGGCATACTCTCCGCCCTCAATCTCCATTGTAACGCTCTTTATTCCGGCCTCATCGCCTTCCTGTAAGTTGCTGATGGTCACCTTATGTCCATGAGCCTCAGCCCAGCGCATATACATACGCATGAGCATCTGTGCCCAGTCCTGGCTCTCAGTACCGCCGGCACCACTGTTTATCTTCAGCACACAGTCCATAGGATCTTCCTTCTGGCGCAGCATGTTCATAAGCTCCAGCTTCTCTATGGCCTGCATGGCTTTGCTGTAATCCTCGTCCACCTCTTCTTCGGTGAGCATATCGTCCTTATAGAAATCGAAGGCCAGCTTCAACTCGTCGGCACACATACGGACTTCCTTGTAGCCGTTAATCCATTTTTCAAGGCCTTTTACCTTCTTCATCTGTTCCTGCGCCCGCTGCGGATCGTCCCAGAAATCAGGAGCCTGCGTACGCAGTTGTTCTTCTTCAAACTCTATTTTCTTTGCGTCGATGTTGAGATAGTGATGCAGTGCCTCGGCACGTTCCATCACGTCTTTCAGCTGATCTGATGTTATCATTACGAATGTTGTTGTTATTTTAAGTATGTATATCCGGCCTTGCGGACGTATCCTATTCTTCCGGCAACCAGTCTGTCCGTAGCGCCGACACTGTGGGACACGTCAGTCGACATACATTTTTTCTATCACGTCCTTAAAGTTCTTGTATATCACCGGACGCCTTAGCTTGAGCGTGTTGGTAAGCTCACCCGACTCCATTGAGAAGTGATGGGCTATAAGAGTGATGCGTTTCACCTGCTCGTAGTGTGCAAGTTGCTGCTGCAAAGTTTCCACACGCTCCATCATCATGTCGTGTATGCGCTTGTCGGCACACAGATCTTCACGGCTCTCAAACTTGATGTTATGATCGCGTGCATACTCCTCGAGCAAGCGGAACTCCGGTACCACCAACGCAGAAACAAACTTATACTCGTCGGCAACCACAACCACCTGGTCGATATATTTGTCGACAAGGAGCATGGCCTCCACCATCTGCGGAGCGATATATTTGCCGTTGGAGGTCTTGAACATGTCCTTTATTCGGTCGGTAAGGAACAGTTCTCCGTTCTTCAGATAGCCGGCATCACCCGTACGGAAGTAACCTTCCTCATCAAACGCCTCGGCATTGACTGCGTCGCGCTTGTAATATCCACGTGTGATGGTCGGACCTTTGAGCAATATCTCGCCTGTTTCGGATATCTTGATATCAACGCCTTCGATGGGACGTCCAACAGAACCGACCGTATAAGGTTTGTTCTTATGGTCACACGACACTGTGGCAAGACTTTCCGTCAGACCATAACCCACAATCATGCAGATGCCAACGGAATGAACAAACTGCTCAACCTCGGGCGACACAGTCGCTCCGGCCGTCGGGAATATGTTGGGATTGGTGAGTCCTATCTGGTTGCGCACAATCTTGAGCAATGTTTTGTCCACCAGCTTATATTCGAGTGCAAGACCGAGCGGAGGACGTTTTCCCTTAGCAAGATATTCAACATTGTGACGGCGTCCCACCTCGAGTGCATGACGGAACACCTTCTGCTGCATAGGTGACGAACGGTCTATCTTGTCCTTCACGGCCTGATAGACTTTCTCCCAGAAGCGCGGCACGGCCGACATACATGTGGGATGTGTCTCCTTCATTGACTCCTGTATCTCACGCGGATCGGTGTTTATGATAAGCTCGGCACCCTCAGAAAGACAGAGATAAGACCATCCGCGCTCGAAAACATGCGTGAACGGCAGGAAGTTTATAACCCTATCCTTCTCCGTAACCGGCACACATCTGTCATTTGCGACAAGCGCCGAGGCATACTGACCATAGGTAAGCTGCACGCCCTTGCTCTCGCCTGTTGTGCCACTTGTGTAGAGAATGTTGCACAAATCGTCGTCCGAAGCCTCACGCCACAGCGCCTCTACCTCCGCCTGACGCGGAAGATTGATGCCAAGACCGACAAAGTCGTCGAAATAAAGAGCATGAGGATCGTGCGTGCTGATGCGCACACTGCGGTCAAAAATGATGATACGCTCAAGCGACGGACACAAGGGGAAGATACGGTGAGCCTTGTTGTACTGCTCCTGTTCGCCGACAAAGATGAATCTCACCTGCGCGTCGTTGATCATGAACTGTATCTGCTGTTCGCTGCTTGTGGCATAGAACGGCACTGTGACGGCCCTTACGCCGTATGCGCCGAAATCGGTATAGAGATATTGCACACAGTTCTGCGAGAACACCGCAATATTATCCTGCGGCTTCACGCCAAGATTGAGCAGAGCATTGCTCACCTGTTTCACTCTCAGGGAGAAATGCTCCCACGACACACTGCCCCAGGTGCTCTTGCCGAAAAGTCTGAACGTGAGCGCCGTGCGCGAGCCGTATTTTTTTGCCTGCTCGTGAATGAGCATTGAGAGATGACACCTTGTCTGCATAAGCGTTGGTTTATAATTATTGCAAAAATAATGCAAATATACCAAAACTCAAAACAAAATAAGGATTTATTTTCGCCGCTCCGGCACGGCTTCAAATGGGTACAAATAAAAGTCGCTGGCCTCACGGACAGCGACTCTCACCTATGGAAAAACATTAAGTTTAGTTTAATTAAGCCAAATTATTGATGTGGTTGCACAAACTTGATTTTAAGTTTGCGGCTTTGTTCTTATGAATGATATTGGTTTTTGCCAATCTATCAAGCATCTTCTGTACAGAGGGGTAAAGTTTTACAGCCTCCTCTTTGTCAGTGAGAGCGCGCAATTTGCGAACTGCGTTGCGCATTGTCTTTGCATAATATCTGTTGTGCAAATTCTTTACCTTTGTCTGACGTATTCTTTTTAAGGATGATTTGTGATTTGCCATCTTTATTAGTCTTCTTTTCTTTGTAGTATTTTTATTGTAGTCCCTAGCAGAATCGAACTGCTCTTTAGAGAATGAAAATCTCTCGTCCTAACCGATAGACGAAGGGACCGTAGATGTCTTATTTGCGGATGCAAAGGTAGACATTTTTTATTTATCCTCCAAATATATTTGTGTTTTTTTTTCAAAATAGTGCATTTTTCGTAATTTTGCGGTATAAAACGCATGAATTTATGCTGACAAAGACAAGAGCAGTGGTGTTACGCACACTTAAATACGGCGATTCACAAATCATCGCCGACATGCTCACACAGACCCACGGACGGCTGTCGTTCATACAACACATACCTAAAAGCGCACGCGCAAGGGTGAAGAAACAACTGTTGCAGCCACTGTCGATTCTCGACATAGTGTTCGACTACAGACAGAACACCCGCCTGCTGCGCATCAGCGACGCCGCCATAGCCTGCCCGCTCAGCTCCATACCCTTCGATGCCTACAAACTGTCGATAGCCATGTTCGTGGCCGAGTTCACCAATTTCGCAACACGCAGCGAACAGGACAACGAACCGCTGTTCCAATATATAGTCAACAGCATAATGTGGCTCGACGCATGCCGCAGCGCTTTCTCCAACTTCCACATTGTATATATGATGCACCTCACGCGCTTCGTGGGCTTCTACCCTAACCTCGAAAGCCGCAAAGAGAACGCCTACTTCGACCTGCGTAGCGGATGCTTCACAGACGGACAACCCTGGCACACGGACTTTCTGAAACCGGAGGAGGCTGCAAGAATAGCAACACTCATGCGCATGAGATATGAGACAATGCACCTTTTCGCATTCTCGCGCAATGAGCGCAACCGCTGCGTGGACCTCATTCTGAAATACTACAGGCTGCACGTACCCGACTTTCCCGAACTGAAGTCACTCGATGTGCTGCAGGAACTTTTTGCCTAATAGGCGTACGTCACAGCTGATCTGTGTACATTAAATAAAATATGGCGCACACCGCCCGGTGTTCTGATTTTCATATTCATACTTTTCCGTCTTGACTTTATAGTGACAAAAGAAATCTGCAAAACGGAAACCGGTAAGCCACAAGGGCAGAATATAAAACACACGTTCTCATAAAAACAGACCGGTCATTCTCTGTCTGCGATATAAAAAGGTCTAAGTAAAAATTCTATACGGATTGCCTGCAATAAAAAAACCGTGACATCTGTCCCGTATAGGCATTGTTGCTTTCAGTTGAAAGAGATGCAATATGGGGCAGTTACAGATTTTCAGTATCCTACGGTTTTTCCGTCCGAGTTTTCAGTTCTACCCACAAAAATAAGCGAGAATTTGCGGGCAAACTCTCCGTCGGACGCAAATACGCGAAAAATAAGAGACTTGCATAAAACACTGAACATCAGATATTTATAAACAAAAGCCATTCTTTCGCCGTGTAAAAAGCACCGTTTCAGCACGTGATATGGCCTGTTTCAGGGCCTAAAACGCGCAATATCACACGCTGAAAAAGTCGTAACCAGACCTTAAAACGGGCATAATCGGAATGTAAGACGATTTATCCGGGATTACATCGCAGGCCATACAACAAGACTGCACAGCCGAAACGGGCTTTTTGACACCGTATTTAACTTTTCCACGCATCTCTTTTGCGATTTTATTTTGTCAAAAAAAAGTCAAGAAAAACTGTAAGTCCGCCGTCCGGGTTTTCTTTAAAAACGCCGATATCATGCGGAAGAAGATGCGCGCAAAGCATGTATTCTTCTTGCTGTGTGGACTTAAAGGTTGTGGCAAAGTGAATTTATTATTACACGGACACATGCTCCACCATGTTTTATACACCCGTGCATTGTCCGCGATTCTCACTTCATTCCGCGATGAATCATAAATCCGTCCAAAGCCATAAAGAATCCGCAGCAGGATAATAACCATACGCGGAGATAGCGGTGTATGCTTATACAGAAGCCGTCGGCAGTTTGTGCATAAACCTACGAGAACTGCGGCGAAGCGCTACTGTCGCACCTTTATATTCTGACTGCGCTTCAACTGACATGCCTCACGGTAGCGGAAAAGAGCATTGGTGCGTGCGATTTTTTTAGTATATTTGCCTTCGGAACACAAAAACGAAACGAGATGGAAGTAAGAAAAGTGACAATAGTCTATTTCAGTGCGACATACACCACCCGCAAAGTGGTGCGTGCGCTGGCCAAGACATTCGGATGTGAGGTGACAGAGCTCGACGTTACAAGCCGTCTGCCTGAGACGGAGGTGAAAATGGCCTGCGAAGGCGAGCTGCTCATCGTGGGCATGCCGGTGTATGCCGGACGCATACCGCAACAGGGAGCGCAGGCACTGGACATGATAAAGGGCGACGGCACTCCGGCAATAGCCGTGTGCGTGTATGGCAACCGCGACTATGACGACGCACTGCTCGAAACCGCCGACCTGCTTGCGAACAGCGGATTCCACACCGTGGCAGCCGCTGCGTTCATAGCACAGCACTCCATATTCCCGCAACTTGCGGCCGGACGGCCGGACGAAGCCGACATGGCAAAACTGGAGGAGTTCGGTAGGGCATGCAAGGAAAAGATTGAGGCATGGCACTGCGGCGACAGCATACCCGCACCGACAATAAAAGGCAACAGGCCGTACAAGAAGCCGGGGGCAATACCTTTGCATCCTCACGGCGACAAGAAGAAATGCAACAGTTGCGGCACGTGTGCACGACTATGTCCGGCAGAAGCCATCGGCACAGACGAGCCATGGAAGACCGACGGCGACAAATGTATATCGTGCGGGCGCTGTGTGGCAGTGTGTCCACAGCATGCGCGACGCTTCAGCGGACTGCTATACGCCGTAGCGGAGAAAAAGATAGTAGGAGGCAACAGGGCAAGAAAAGAGCCCGAATGGTTCATCGGGTGAATCATCCGGGCTCTTAGTCATTGCAGCCGTGCAAGGCATGCCGCTTTCCGCAGAACGGAACAGCGCGGCGTGTAGCACGGCTGCTTTGTTTTCTGTATCAGATACGCACCATTACAGCTTGCGGATCCAGATGTTGCGGAAGCTGATAGGTTCGCTCGGGTCGCCGTGACTCTGGAGAAGAATCGGACCGGCGCCATGGGCACGCACCTGTGGGAAGCCGATGTACTCGGTAGTACCGATGATAGTGGTGTTGTTCTGAACCAGCACACCGTTCTGAATAACGGTAACACGTGGGAATGAACGGTATGTACCGTCTTCCTTGAACACAGGAGCTGTGTAGATGATGTCATAAACATTCCATTCACCCGGCTTGCGCATTGCGTTCACCAACGGAGCAGTCTGCTTGTAGATACTGCCGGCCTGACCGTTCACGTATGTGCTGTTGTTGTAGCTGTCGAGCACCTGGAGCTCGTACATTCCCTGCAGATAGACACCGCTGTTGCCGCGTGCCTGTCCTTCACCGTGAATATTCTCCGGAACGCGCCACTCGATATGGAGTTGGAAGTTCTCAAACTTCTCCTTTGTGCGGATGTCGCCTTTGCTCTTGTCAACAGTCATCACGCCGTCAGCAACCTTCCATTCTGCCGGACCGCCCTGTGTATTCTCCCATGCGGAAAGATCGCTGCCGTCGAACAGAACGATGGCATCAGACGGAGCAGTGAAGCCGCCACCCTGCAGATCAGAACCCGGTGCGACAACAGTTGTCACCGGTGTGTAAAACTCAGACATCTCCGGGCGCATGCCTTCCTGGGCATACGCACTGCCTGCTGCGGCGAGCATCAGAGTTGCCGCGAAAAGATTTCTTGTGTTATTCATAATAATAATTTATTTGGTAATTTATATATATACATATAAAAAACGGCGCCCGTCATGACATAACGGGCGCACGCTTGTATGTTCTATCACTTGCAGTTGTAGGAGTAAGAAGCCTTTACGAACGGAGCTTCCTGCAGATAGCGGAGACTTGCCTCAACACTTTCCTCAACAGGCATTGTGTACTGTTCGATTTCGGCAACGATGGCCTGCACTCCGGCAACATCGGCATTGCGGAATATTGCGTCGTATCCAACCATTCCGCTCTGGCCGATTTCCTTGTCGTCCTTCACATGATAGATCTTGAAACGTCCCGGATAGCGCTTGAAATAGCTTACCGGACTGCACTGGCCGCGAACCACCCAGTAGAGGTCCATCTGGAAGAACACGTATTCAGGATTTGTATTCTCGAGCATGTAGTCGTACATCACCTTGTCCTCAACCTTCTGGAACTCGTGCGAATGGTTGTGATATCCGAACTGCATACCTGCCTCTTTGCACATCTTGCCCACTTCGTTGTAGTAGCGGCAGTATGTGTCAAGGTCTTTCAGTGTCTTGGGTACTTCCATCCATGGGCATACGATGTACTTCATTCCGGCAGCCTTGTGGTCGGCAATACATTTGCTCCACCACTTCAATGCCTCTGAGTAATCGCCGGAAGCAAGTTCTTCGCCACTAAGGCCATGACCTATATGAGAGGACAGAACCTTCATGCCGGCTTTCTCAACATCCTGCTTGAACTGCGACGGAGTACGGCCGTAGAATGTTCCTCGGCCCTGGTCGTAGTTGGCAGCCTCAACGCTTGTGTATCCCATTTTGCCCAGTTTGTTGAGAATGTCGGTATATTTCTGGTCGGCCTGTCCGTCTTTGTTCACGCCGTCAAGAATGCTTCTAACAGAATAAAGCTGTATGCACACGTCCTTTTTACCTTTGGCAAAAGCCTGTGTACCTGCTGTCAGAGAAAACAACACTGAAAGCAATACTGAAACAATTATATTTCTATTCATCATTGTCCTATGTTTTTTATGTAATAAAAGAAACTGTTCCGTCTCTTCACATCATCGACGTTCCGGACCGAAACAGTTTCTTTGTTATTCATTTATCGTTCTATCAGCGATTATTTCAAAACCTTGATACGAATGTTGCGATACCATACATCGTCACCATGATCCTGAAGACCGATATATCCCTCATGATTCTTGCCACCCATGTTGTTGAGCAGTTCGTATGCGATTGGGAAATCACCGTTCTCCTTGAACTTGCTTGCCTGAAGCATTTCTGTCCATTTCGGAGTCCAGAGGTGGTATTCAACTACGTTCTTGTCGTTCTGACCGTGGATAACGGTTCCTTTGTAAACCATGATCTTAGCCTTGTTCCACTCACCGGCCGGTTTAGCGTTCTGTGGTTTGGCTGGTATCATGTCATAAAGAGAAGCTGACTGACGGTTACCGTCCTGTCCGAGCTTAGCGTCCGGATGTCTGTCATTGTCGAGCACCTGATACTCAGAAGCCGACTGCCAGATAGGCAGATATACGTCCTTGCCGTTCTCTGTTGTTGTAACTTCCTGTGCAAGATAGAAGATACCGGAGTTACCGCCTTCAGAAATCTTGTATTCGAGTTCGAGTTCGAAGTTCTGGAATTTGGAAGCGAAGATAAGGTCGCCACCGCCTTCTACCTGAGCTTCTCCTGTGCCTGAACCCTTCAGTTTGATAGCGCCGTCTTCAACAGTCCAGCTCTTTGGAGGTGTGTCCATGCCGTAGCCACGCCAGCCGTTGAGAGTCTTACCGTCGAACAGAACGATGTAGCCGTCCTTGTCAACCGGGAATTTAGAAATATCAACATTCTTCTTGTCAGCAACCTTATAATCAAGTTTTGCCTTGTCTGCAGGTTTCTGCTGGTTGCATGTACAACCCGGGCATGTGCAGTTGCACTCGCACTTATTTGTCTTGTTGCCGCATGACGTTACCATAAGCAACGTGCCGACAAACACTACTAATAATTTCTTCATAAGTCTTTGTGTCTTTTAAAATTTTGATTTTAGCTTACTCAAGAACTTTCACACGGATATTGCGGTACCAGACGTCGTCACCGTGATCCTGAAGTCCTATATAACCGCTGTGAAGCACTCCACCACAGTCGTTGAGAAGAATGAATGCCTGAGGCCATGCCTTCTCGCTGAACTTGCTCTGCTGCAACAGATCGGTCCACTCTTTTGTCCAGAGTTTGTATTCAAGAACCTTCACATCGTTCTGATAGTGTGAAACAACACCGTCCTTAACGACAATCTTTGTCTTGTTCCATTCACCGTAAGGATTTGCATTCTGCGGTTTTGCAGGAATCATGTCGTAAAGCGACGCAGACTTGCGGTTGTTGTCCTTTCCGAGTTTTGCGTCAGGATGGTTCTCGTTGTCCAGCACCTGATATTCAGGAGCGGAAATGTAGATAGGTTCGATGTTCATCTTGCCGTCATTACCTATTGTATAGAATTCCTGTGCAAGATAGAAGATACCGGAGTTACCGCCTTTACATATCTTCCATTCCATCTCAAGTTCGAAGTTTCTGAACTTGTGTGCAAAGATTACATCGCCGCCTTCTTTTCCGTTGCTTCTTGAGAATTTGAGACATCCGTCCTCAATCTTCCAGCAGTCCGGCATATAACTCTTGCCATAACCACGCCATCCGTTGAGAGACTTGCCGTCGAATATCACATAATAGCCTTTATCAACAGGCATGTCAACAAGCACATTCTCAGCTGCGCCCAGTGAAGGAGATACAGCCAGCTTTGTGACCTTCATTCCTCCACTGCACGACATAAGGGTGCCTGCGAAAGCGATACCTGCCAATGAATAAAATATTTTCTTCATATTATCAGATAATATCCTTTCTATTGTGTACTGTTAACAAATTAAGGCATATCAGGAAGTTTCCAACCATCACGATAAGTATGCTTGATAAGTTCGTTTGCGAACTGCTGAGCATTCACCGGATCGGTCCATGTCTTGTTGAATGACGGGTGTCCGTTGTGGATTGTGAAACCGTCCTTTATGACAGTGCGTATTGTTTCGTTTGCACCGATGTTTGTGAATCGCATGTTTTCACCATCCCATTCAAGAGTTTTATGAAGACCCTGCAGACGAACTGCGAGAACGCCCATAACAACCATTTCGTTGAACGGACCTGCCTCTGAGAAGTCTGAGTTTGTCTTTACGCGGTTTTCTTTGCTTTCCTTGCAGGCACGTACCCAGTCCATTTCGTGAGAAACTTTCACGCGGCGTGCAACCTGAGGAGCGTTCGGCTTGCGGCCAGAGAGCAACCACGGTTCCTGTCCGTAGCAACCACAGATAAGTGTATCTTTTGTTCCGTGGAATATTGTAAGACCACCACCAGACTGCATGAGTTCTTTACCTTGTGGGAATCCAGCTGGACGGTCAGGCATCATACCACCATCATACCAGTGAACCTCAACTTCCGGCAATGCAAGCTTAGGCATATTCTCGCGAGCCGGGAACACCATCTTAACATGCTGTGCCTGCGGTGCGCAAGCGTTGAGCAACAATGTAGAAGAACCTTCAACCTTAGTAGGATAGCCAAGTTTGAGGGCCTTGAACGGCTGATGGAGTATGTGGCAAGCCATATCGCCGAGCGCGCCAGTTCCATAATCCCACCATCCGCGCCAGTTCCACGGCTGGTAAACAGCACTGTACGGATTCAGTTTTGCCGGTCCCGTGAACAGATCCCAGTTAAGAGTATCAGGTATAGGATCCTCTTTCTCAGGAGCGTTGAGTCCCTGCGGCCAGATAGGACGGTCTGTTGCACATTCTACTTTTGTAACTTCACCAATCTCGCCATTCCAGATCCAGTCGCATACAAGCTGTGTGCCGTCCCAAGAAGATCCCTGGTTACCCATTGATGTTGCCACACCTGTTGAAGCAGCAAGCTTGGTAAGCAAGCGTGATTCATACACAGAGTGTGTCAGAGGTTTCTGGCAATAAACGTGCTTGCCAAGTGTCATAGCATCCGCAGTAATGATAGCATGAGTGTGGTCGGCCGTTGCAATGATTACAGCGTCGATAGTCTTGTTCATCTCCTCATACATCTTGCGATAATCCCAATATCTCTTTGCATTCGGGAATTCGTCAAAAACACCTTTTGCGTAATCCCAGTTTACGTCACAGAGTGCAACAATGTTTTCTGTGTCTTTCACTGCATTGATATTGGCATGTCCCATACCACCGATACCAACTACGGCAATATTAAGCTTGTCAGACGGAGCTTTGTGTCCGTGACTCTTGCCTAAGATAGAACTCGGAGCAATAGTGAATCCTGCGATTGCAGCAGCTCCTGTTTTAAGAAAATCTCGTCTTGAAATGTTCGACATGATTGTTTTGTTTTTAAGAGTTTATATATTAGGTTGGCATTAAATAAAAATCTTTTTCTTAAGGGCGGTCTTTTCAATCGTCCGCCCATTTGTTCTGTCCGAGCAGTCCGTATCCATTCTTGATGGTTCTGCGGCGCTGAAGTATCTCGTCCAGTGTTTCCAGATTTCCGATAGCCGGAAGTTCATGATTCTTGGTGTCTTCAAAGAATTTCCATGCATACTCTGAAGCTATTGCAGAATCACGGAATGTAGGAAGCTGAGGATTCAGACGTCCTTTCTCCAGACTCTCAGCAAAGAGTTCTCCCATAACGTCTATGTTCTTTGCACCATAAGGAAGTTCGGTTATCTCGGTCTTTGTCACGCCACGGAGTTCCACAACCGCTGTCTTGAAATCGTGATGCATGCGTACGATGCCCTTTGTTCCTATCAGGTCGACATAAGAATTGTGTGTCTGATCCTTTGACAATTGTCCGTAAACAAATCCCTGTGTAATGTCGAACACAACACCGTTGGTAAATGTGCCATGACACTGCACCCACCACGGATCCTTGTAGTTCCACATTCTTACGCCCTGTGCATTCCATGTCTTGTATTCCGCTCCGGCATACCATCTTGTTATGTCCACATAATGCATTCCGCAGTCATGGAATGCAGGACCTTCATATTCGTGTCCCTCGCCGGGCGCAAGTCCCGGTGTCATATGGCACACACGTATTATAGCGAGTTCGCCGAGTTCTCCCTCGTCGATATATTGTTTCATTTTGTTGTGATACCACGAATTGCGCAGATAGAGGTTGACAGTCGACAACACATTCGAACCTTCCACACAGTTCACTGCCGCCCACTCTCTTTCCGGAGTATCCGCGATAGGCTTTTCCGATATCACATGCTTGCCATGCTTTACGGCTTTCTCAATCTGTTCCTTGCGCATGTTTGCCAATGTCGACAATATCACACACTGTACGTTGTCGTCATTGAATATCATATCCTCATTATCCACCACCTTTGATTCCGGCGATAGCTTACGTGCCATAGCCTGTGCCTCCGGATCAACATCACAGATGTAAGAAAAGTGATATTTTCCTGTTGCATTGAATTTACGCAGGTATTTGCTGCCCATCCTGCCAAATCCGATTAATCCAACGTTTATTTTAGAGTTTTCCATTATGATTTAGTTTAGCTATTCATTTTTCAGTTCGGTACATTCTTCCTCAATGTCATCCTCAGCCGGAGCCGGTTTCACAAGGAAGGCGCTGAGTTCCCACAATACGTATACAGGGATGAACACAGCCATAAGTGTGAACGGGTCAGACGACGGTGTTATCACAGCTGCGACAAACATAATAGCGACAATCGCATGTCGTCTGTACTCAGAAAAGAAACTTCTGTTCAGGAATCCCAGTTTTGACATCAACATGGCAAGCAACGGCAACTCGAACACAATACCCATCATGAAAATAAGCATCAGGAAATTGTTCATGTACGAGTCTAACGACAACTGGTTGGTTATGAACGAACTTATCTCGTATGTGTAAAGGAATCTGAGCGTAAGCGGGAATACCACCGTATATCCTATGACACATCCCAGATAGAACATTATCGTGCCGAATAGAAACGTAAACTTGATGCCTTTACGCTCATTGTCATACAACGCAGGACATACAAATTTCCATACTTCGTAAACCAGATAAGGAAATGCAACGAGCAATGCAAGCCACAAAGAGAGCGAAATGTGCAGAAAAAACTGCGAAGACAATTTTATATTAATAATGTCAACATGAAATGGTTTGATAACCTCTCCGGGAACAAGTGGCAACACCTCACCCAACCTTGCAAGAAATCTGTAAAGGAAGAAATCATCCCGGCTCGGCGCCATCACTACGTGATCGAATATGTAAGGAATAAATGCAAAACCTGCGACAAAGAATATTCCTATTGCCGTAAACGACCTCACCAACGTCCAGCGCAAAGCCTCAAGATGGTCCCAAAAAGTCATGTCCGCTCTTAATGCCATTATGGGATACGCTGTTTTTTAGTCTTTCTTTTTATCTTCGGCAGACGCGTTGATGTCTGCATTCAAATCTTTTTCAATTCCGTTCACTCCGTCCTTAAAGCTTTTGACGCCTTTACCCAGACCTTTCATGAGTTCAGGTATCTTCTTTCCGCCAAAGAGAAGCAATACTATCAATGCTATAATCAGCACCTCAGGCATGCCTATCGAACCTAAAAATAACAGTTGAGAAATAATCATAGTAGCATTTACACTTTTAGTTAGTTAATCAGTTATGTTTTTCACGCTTTCTTAAAAGCATGTTCAAAGTTAAAACTTTTAAATTGAGCTATCAAATAAATTCACAATTAAATCCTTCTTCTGTTATTTTTTTAACTCTCGTTAAAATCTGAATTCTTTTTTTTACGTTAATTTTCGGGCAGTGAAAATATGATAACCCAACCGCTGCAAAACATGACACAATATTTGTAAAATATACTTTTTTTTAATACATTTGTCCCCAAGAAAAACATAACCATAACAAAAACAACAAATCAAAACAATGAGAAAACTATTGCTTACCTCCGCCATGATCCTCGCAATAGCCGCCAGCGGACAGGCCGGAACGAAGAAAACTAAAACCAGCGGCAACCCTATTTTCCAAGGATGGTATGCCGATCCCGAAGGCGCCGTGCTCAATGGAGAATACTGGATTTTCCCTACCTATTCCGCTGCATACGATGATCAGATATTCATGGACGCATTCTCATCCAAAGACCTTGTGAACTGGACCAAGCATCCGCGTGTACTCGAGAAGAAGAACGTAAGCTGGGCACGCCGCGCAATGTGGGCGCCGGCCATCATACATGCCAACGACAAATACTATCTTTTCTTCGGAGCCAACGACATCCAGAACAACAACGAACTCGGAGGCATCGGTGTCGCAACATCCGACAAACCAGAAGGACCGTACAAGGACGCACTGGGCAAACCGCTCATCGGCCAGATAATAAACGGTGCACAGCCTATCGACCAGTTCGTATTCCGCGATGACGACGGACAATATTATATGTATTACGGCGGATGGGGCCACTGCAACATGGTGCGCTTGTCGTCCGACCTGCTCAGCGTAGTGCCATTCGAGGACGGAACAACATATAAAGAGGTGACCCCGGAAAACTACGTTGAAGGTCCGTTCATGCTCAAACGCAAAGGCAAATACTACTTCATGTGGTCTGAAGGCGGATGGGGCGGTCCCGACTACAGTGTGGCTTATGCCATCGCTGACTCACCTTTCGGTCCGTTCAAGCGCGTGGGCAAGATTCTGCAGCAGGATCCCGAAGTGGCAACAGGCGCAGGACATCACTCCGTAATACAGGTTCCGGGCAAGGACGAATACTACATTGTATATCACCGCCGCCCGCTCACCGAGAAAGGACGCGACAGCCGTGTGACATGTATCGACCGCATGTACTTCGATGAAAACGGATACATCAAACCGGTGAAGATGACTTTCGAGGGTGTGAAAGCCGTGAAAGCGCCGAAGAAATAAGAACATAAGGCGTAAAAGACAATACATACGGGAAAACCACAGGAACCCACCTGACATAAAAACAGGCTGGCTCCGACAACAATAAAAAGAACCGTGCCAAAACTCTCACAATGAGTATGGCACGGTTCTTTTATTTTTATCTTCAGCAAGCCACACTCTTCCGCCCTGCCGCTTATCCGCTCTGCGTCCGATATCTCAAGAATCCTCAACCTCATAACACCACACATACAACAACATGCTCAGCCCCATCTTCGTTCTGTACGCCCCACACTGTCCGGCCACCACACCGTCATACATATAATTTTCATCCGTAACAAAAATTTCAGACAAATAACATCCACAATACAATAAATCTCCGTAACTTTGGATTCAACGTACAGTGGCGCCACAGTCACATCTCTTTCCCACGCCACTGAAGACAATACGCGTTTACCGTTATAATCCAGATAACCATAAAGATATATTATTTCTAACATCATTTTCACGTTAAGACCAAGGAGATAAATATATGAAAAGACTTTTTGTTCATGCCATCTGTCTGTTACTGGCACTGTCCGTACAGGCCGAAGAATGGAGTCCTGCCGAATGGCCGGTACTGAAACACTACGACCAGAACCATCTCTATCACATCGCCCTGCCCCTGGGAGGCATCGGTACAGGAACAGTATCGCTGGGCGGACGCGGCGAACTGCGCGACTGGGAGATAATGAATGTTCCGGCAAAACAATACAGCACCGTGACTCCGGGCAACAACGCGCCCTTCTTCGCCATATATACTAAGGAAACGGGGAAGCAGGCGCAGACCACACTTCTGAGCGGTCCGCTCTACGACCATGAATATCTCCACTACGAAGGACGACCCGTAAACCATCACGGATTCCCTCGTTTCTCCGAAGCCTCGTTCGACGCAGCCTATCCGTTCGGGCAGGTACGTCTGGCGGACAAGGCCCTTCCGGTAAGAGTCACCGTCAAAGGATTCAATCCGCTCATTCCCGGCGATGCTGACAACAGCGGTCTGCCGGTCGCCGTTTTGAGCTATGAGGTCACCAACCTAACTGACGCTCCGCTAGAAGTGGCAGTGTGCGGATCCATCCGCAACTTCATAGGCAAGGACGGAAGCAAATACACCTTCAACTGGAAAGGCGATTATGTGCCGCTTGGCGCCAAGAAAAACAAGAACACATACAAGGATGCCGACGGACTGAAAGGCATATATTTCCACTCGGAGGGAGTGCAACAAGACGATCCTGCCTACGGAACGATGGCTCTCACCACACAGTCGTCAGGAAAGGTTTCCTACAGGACGTCGTCCGTGCCCGACGACTGGAACAACGCCATACTGAACTTCTGGGACGACTTCAGTGCCGACGGCATGCTTACGGAATGCGACGTACAGGCCGACGACGACCCTATGGCGTCGCTGGCCGTCATGAAGACCATAGCACCGGGACAGACCGCCACCTATTCGTTCTTCCTCACATGGAGTTTCCCCAACCGCAAGGCATGGTCGGAAACTGTTGTGGGCAATTACTACTGCACGCAATATCCGGACGCCTGGCAGGCCGCCTGCTCCATAGTGCCGCGCATTCCTGAGCTGGAGAAGAGCACCCTGCTGTTTGTCAACAGTTTCCTGAGCAGCAGCCTACCCGACGTCATCAAAGAGGCAGCCCTGTTCAATCTGGCCACACTCCGCTCGCAGACCGTATTCCGGCTGCCAAGCGGTCATCTCATGGGATGGGAAGGTGTGATGGACCGCTACGGCTCGTGCATGGGTTCGTGTACTCATGTATGGAACTACGAGATGGCCACATCATTTCTTTTCGGCGACCTGGCGCGCACCATGCGCGACGTAGAATTCAACTACGCCACACGCGATGACGGACTCATGAACTTCCGCGCCGCCCTGCCACTTTCAGATGCTGCCAAAGGCAATGCGGCTGCAGCTGACGGCCAGATGGGATGTATCATGAAGTTCTACCGCGACTGGCAACTGTCCGGCGACAATCAGTTTCTCGCCGACAACTGGGAACAGATAAAGAAAGTTATGTCCTACGCATGGGTGAAAGGCGGATGGGACGGCAATCAGGACGGCGTGATGGAAGGTTCGCAGCACAATACGATGGACGTAAACTACTTCGGACCGAATCCGCAGATGGGCTTCTGGTATCTGGGAGCGCTGCGTGCCGCCGAAGAGATGGCAGCAGACATGAAGGACCGCACGTTTGAGAAAAAGTGCCGGCAACTGTTCGCACAGGGTTCCGAATGGATGGACGCCAATCTTTTCAACGGCGAATATTATGAACATAAGATAACCGATCCAGCCACATTTGAGTTCATCAATATGGACGACGAGTCGCGCATTCCGCCCTACCAGCTGGGAAAAGGCTGTCTGGTCGACCAGCTTGTAGGGCAATATATGGCCCACATCTGCGGGCTGGGCTATCTGGCCAACCCGACAAACATACGCACAACGATGGAGAGCGTCATGAAATACAACTACGTGGACGACTTCAGCCGCCACTTCAACAACATGCGTTCCTACGTCATGGGGCACGAATCCGGACTGCTCATGGCCTCATGGCCCAAGGGCAGACTGAAGGTGCCGTTCCCCTATTTCGCCGAGGTGATGACCGGATTTGAGTATTGTGCCGCCGTCGAAATGATGTACGAAGGCATGGAAGACGAGGCACTCACCTGCATCAAAGCCATACGCGACCGCCACGACGGAGCACGCCGCAATCCGTTCAGCGAGGCAGAGTGCGGCCACCACTACGCACGCTCCATGGCCAGCTGGGCTGCGGTGCTCGCCTCAAGCGGTTTCCATTATTCCGCCGCAAGCGGATGCATGCAGATAACCGACCGTCCGGGCAGATACTTCTGGAGCAACGGATACGCGTGGGGAGTGTGCGAAGTGAGCGACAGCAATGTCAGCATTGAAGTACTGAAAGGAAGTCTGAATCTGAGAAAACTCACCGTAGGACAGCGTGTCATCAACACCGGCAAGCTGAAACTGGGCGACGGCAGACGGACGTGGAGCCACAAGTTGTAACGTCGGCAGGCGGTGCCAGCACCGCCGCCTTCACCCTGTGCCACACCTACCGCCGCACAGACTCGCCGACATGACACGGCATGCATAAATATGCAAAAGCATAACGACGACTGTATATTTATTCATCGTCAACTTCACGAGAATCGAATATTTGCGAACAGAAGTGCACCCAACCGCAAATACGCGAGTTTTGAGCACTTTGCGTAAATGTTTGTCAGTCAGCTGTTTACAAGATTTTGCGAAATCACATTGTCCATACGGTGCTGCGATAGAGCCCATATCAGCACCTGATATGCATCATTTCATGCCCTGATATGCTTCATTTCGGGCATCAATAAAGTCTGTTTCGCAGGCTCAAAAAGCCCATTCCGGAAAACAGTCAGCGGCGAAGCGTTTTGCGATGGCATTTTTCCGACGCCTCCGAAAAAAATCTTTAGTTAGATAAAGGCGTTTTCGCTAAACTTCGTTTTCTATTTTGCAAAAAATTTTTGTCAAGATTTTTTACTTTTCGTTTTGCATATTTATGCAGAAATTCCCCGATATGCCCTTTTTCGTCTTCGGCACGGTAAGTGCAGCAGATGCCTGTTCCGTATGTCTTTACACACAGTTTCCGGAACGCGGACGAAAGCGCAGGCACACAAGAAGGGCGTCGTAGCAGGATGTGAATATCCATACGCTACGACGCCCTCAATTTGTCTATATTCTGATGGCGGGCCATTATACCGGCTCTTGTCCGACTGGAAGATATACCGACGGGCATTCATCCACTCTTCTGCCGGAAGCACCTGTCAGGCCTCAACGCTCTATGTATCTCAGCGAGCCCGGCACCATCTCAAACTTCTTACCCTTCTTCGTGAGCTCCACTATGGCCGTGCGGCGCGGGCTCACCTGCGAGTTGCTGTTATGAGTATGCAGCACGTACATCCAGCGGCCGTCGGCATCGCGGAACAGATCGCCGTGGCCCGTGCCGTTCTCACCTGTGAGCTGACGCGACACGATGGGCTTCTTGTGCTTCTTCCACGGTCCGAGCGGCGACTTTGCCGTGGCGTAACCCATGGCGTAGTCGATGTTACGGAAGTCGTTGCATGAGTAGAACATGTAGTATGTGCCGTCGAGTTTCACCACCGTTGGGCCTTCGCTCACGCCCCACTTGCTCTTGGCGGTGTTCTCCCATCCGTCCTCGTTCACCGAGATACACTCGCGGGCGGTCTCCTCCTTGAGCGAACGCATGTCGTCGTTCATCTCGGCCACGTAGATACGGTTGCCGTCGATAAGGCGCACATGATACATGTATATCTTGCCATCGTCGTCGCGGAACACGAACGGATCAATCTCCTTGGTCTTCGCCGGTATCATGGCCGGCTCGTCCTGAACGAACGGTCCGAGCGGACTGTCGGCCCAGGCGATGGCTATCTGTTCGTTGGCAGTGTAGGCCATGGCGTAACGTCCGTTGTGCTTGAACACCTGAGGAGCCCAGAATCCCTTTGTGCCGTAGGTGTTGCCCCACAGTGCATAGCCGTCAACTGCGCCTGCCGGACCGCTCCAGTGCTGCAGGTCCTTGGAAGTATATACCCAGAATCCGTTGTCGGAAACGGGCGAGGTGCCGTACAGATAGTATGTTCCGTTGTCGCTGAATATGGTCGGATCGGCCAGATGTATCTGTCCGAAGTATGGCTTCTCACACTCCTTGGCAGGCGCATCACCAGCCACCTCGGGCCAGCCGTCCTTCCAATCGACGCGGCTGAGGAACACCACGCGGCCGTCGTCAGCCTCGGCTTTCTTGTAGCCATGATAGAGCATCCAGTCCTGACCGTAGTCGTCGGTTATGAACTCAGCATTATGACCTGTGCCGACAAACGTGTCGTCGCCGTGTACCATCACCTCGTAGTGGTTGTCGAGCAGGCGCTGTCCTTTCTTGTCAACATACGGTCCGAAGAGGTTTTCGGAGCGTCCGTATGTCACGCGATAGGTGCTCTTGGCGCCTTCGCAGCACGATCCTGCCGAACCGAACAGGTAATAGTACTTGCCGCGCTTGTGTATGTAGGTGCCCTCCATGAATGTTCCCGATATCTGTTTTTTCTCCGCTCCGGGTTTCACAGACAGTCCGTCGTCAGACAGTTCTATGCCGTATATGCCGCGGAACGAGCCCCAGAACAGATATTTATGGCCGTTGTCCTCGATGTAGAACTGGTCAATGCTGTTCTGCACGCCAATCTCCTTGCTTATGAAGAGCGGACCGTGGTCGATGAACGGGCCCTCCGGACGGTCGGCAGTAGCCACGCCTATGCCGCACGTCCATTCGCCGCCCCACTCCGACTTAGAGTAGTAGAGCACGTATTTGTCGCCTATTTTGTTGATGTCGGGCGCCCATATGCCGCCTTTCTTGTTCCACTGCGGACGGGTTTCCTTGGTGAACGCCGTGCCCACAAACTGCCAGTCGATAAGATCGCGCGAACGGTATATCGGCAGATTGCGTATGTCCTCCGTAGCGTAAAGATAGAAATAGCCGTCGTCGGCGCGTATCACCGTCGGGTCGGGCAGACTCGTGTTTATGACAGGATTGGTGTAGGTGTCGCCGGCCAGTGCACAGGCAGAGGCGGACAACACGAGAGAAGCTGCTAAGATTCTGAGTTTTTTCATTATCTGGTCTGTATGAGTCATGACCGGCCGCAGGCGGTGTCGCTCTGTGCCGCAGGCTTTCTGCCGCAACCGGGACATTGCGCGTGGCCGGTCATGGTTCGGTTTATGGTTTGTTGTGTGTTATTTCTTTGTCAGGAAATCAACCGTACGCTCGGGCGAATAGAGTTCCCAAAGCGAAGCCACGGTCCATCCCGGAGCGAATATGTCGTTGTAGAAGCCCTTGCCGTTGCGGCCGTAATCCCATGTGGTGTGCTGCACTACTTCCGGATAGAATCCTTCAACACCGATGCCGCACAGGCGCTCGTTGACAGGCAGAAGCTGATTGAGCGATGTGTAGATGACATCGTATATCTTGCCGAAACGCGGCTCATTGAGTTCCTCGCCCAGCCATTTCACAATGTGCGGGAGTTCGAACACGAACACATCCACGTGGTTGTTCTCCACAGACACGTTGCCCCATCCGCGGCTCTTGAATCCGAGATCACCGAGCATCTGGCCCTGTGCGAACGGCACGTCCCACAGATAATACCATGAAAGAGCGAAGTATGACGCTTTCTTGCAGAGGTCGATGTAGTGGCTGCGCTCCTTGCCTTTAGTCATCATTGCCATGTAGTATGTGGCGGTGACTGCACTAATGGCAGCCTCCTTGTCCTCGCAGTTGGCGTCGAGTGTTGATGAGAAGTAGTCGCTCTTCGATATGATGTTTGTCTCAAGATAGTCAACCGTGCGCTCAGCTGCCTTCAGATATTTCTTGTCGCCGAAATATTTGTATCCCATAACGAGTGTGGATGTGGCCGAAGGTGTGCTTCCACCGCTGCCGTCGATCACAGAACCGTCGTCGCGGAACTTGCGTGCAAAGCTGCCGTCCTCATTGAGCAGAGTGAGGAAGTTGTCGAGCAGAGTGCGTATTTTCTTCTCCCACTCCTTGTGGGTGCGGCCCTGCTTCTTCTCGTATTTCAGATAGTGCATCACTGCGTAAGCACCCTCTGACTGCTGACGTATGGAGTGTACCACGTCCATGTCGGCCGGCATGGGGTTGTTCATGTTCAGGTCGTCGTAGAAATATCCCTTTGCAGTGAAGCCGTGGGCAAGGAAGCTGTCGAATATGTCATTGCCTATCTTCACGAGATCCTGCTGTCCTGTAGCCTCACCGTATTCAATGGCGTTAAACGCATTGAGCAGTACACGGCCGCAGAATCCCACCTGCATCAGTGTGGCGGGTTCGCAGTCGGAACAGCGCAGACCGTGGCCGGAGTTGAACTTCAGGTCGTACTTGTCCACATACGACTTGCGGAAGTAGTTGGCCAGAGTGGCTTTCATCTTGTCCGGAGAGTAAAGCGGTGTGACGGGCTGCGGATTCAGACGGTCGAAGCAATACTCCCATGTCTTGCCTACAAAGTCGCCGTAGTCGGCCGACTTCACCTTGCGTATGCGCCAGCTCACGCTCTTTGTCTCGCCCTTGTCCATCTTCACGAAAGCCTCAACGGCCGGAGCGAGGGTGAGCTTGCGGATGTAACGGCGCGGAGTTTCAATGTAAGGATAACCGAATGTGAGCTTTGCGGTTCCGCTCTCGTTGTCGAATCCGAGATAGCCCACAGATGTGTTGCCCGACAGAATTATCTCGCCCTCGCCGGCAGTGGCAAGCGCGTCAACGCCCTCGGCGTCCATACGAAGCACTGTTGTGCCCTCTCCAGCTGTGGCGTTATAGGCTCCAGTTAGCGGCGACGACAGACGGTCCTCACGGAAATTCCAGCTCTTCGATGTGTGGAACGACGGTGCCTCTTTAGGCGAACGCAGATTGCGGTGATACCAGAAACCCGGCAGATAGAACTCGCAAGCATCGGTGGTGTAGCCCGTATTGAGCTCGGCACCGAAGTTGAAGTATGTAGTGCCCGATGCGGTGAAGGTGAGTGTCACCACCTCATCGCCGTCAACATTGCTCACACTCTTGCTTATCGTGAGCGGAAGAGCGGCGTCGGCCACAAGTTTGTTACCCTGTTCCTTGAGTTCATAGGTCACAGCCTGATTGCCCGGCTGCTTGATACTGATGTGTGTCACAATATCCGCAGCATAGGCGGTCTGCACCGCCGCCAGCACGACGGCGCACATTAAAGTCTTTGAAAAAATCCTCATTGTTTTCCTGTTTGTGTTTTTATTTATTGTCTATGTCAGTAATCTTCGTCACCGCCGCAGCTTCCACGGCACACCGTATGCAAAATGTTTGCATATTGTAATAATGCTTTACAAAAATAAATATTAATTTGTGAAAAAAGAGCCCGTATCATGTCAAAATTTCAAAAATAGACAATATTATCGTCACTTTTGCATGTTTGTTTGTTGTTATAGACAAAAACACCGTATTGCGTGGACAATTTTACAGACCGACGGAAACTTTCCAGACATGCATCCGGAGAATGCCGCCAGAGCCATCGCTCCAGAACAGCAGCCCCGTATGCACACGGACGGACAACAACCGAAAGGTCATAAAAATGTCATTATGCCGCTGCGGACAAAAAAACAGCGGCATGGCGCACGGCGTTACAATTTTTATTACTAAATTTGTACAACTAACTAAATCGCTGCAACCGGCGGAACGGATGTTCCGTCATCTTAACAATCAATCAAAATGAAAACAAACAGACGCACTTTTCTCAAAACGATGGGTACAATAGGACTGTTCTCCATCGTTCCGCGCAACGTGCTTGGAGGTAACGGACACATAGCTCCGAGCGACCAGCTGACAAAAGGTATCATCGGAACGGGCGGCATAGGACGTTCTTCCTATCACTTCACAAGCGATGAGCACTGCCGCCTTGTGGCGCTCTGCGACGTGGACAGCAAACACCTTTCGGAGGCCGTTGACATGGCAAAAAAGAAGTTCGGAGAAGACGTTAAGGCCTATCACGACTTCAGAGAACTGATTTCCGATCCTAATGTAGATGTCGTGCACATCGCCACTCCGCCCCACTGGCACGCGCTGATGGCCATCGAGGCGGCAAAGGCCGGCAAGGATATCTGGTGCGAAAAGCCTATGACACGCACCATAGGCGAAGGAAAACGCGTCATGGAAGCTGTGAAACGATATAACAGAATATTCCGTCTGAACACATGGTTCAGATTCACCGATACATTCTACGGCCTCGGAACACCGGTCCTGCCATTGAAGAAACTGGTTGACAGTGGCCTGCTGGGATGGCCTCTGAAGGTAGTGGTGTCGGGCGCTACCGGCTTCGCCTGGAAGTTCTTCTGGGTTGGTAAGGAGAATCTTGAGACACAACCTGTGCCAAAAGAGCTCGACTACGACTTCTGGCTCGGTCCGGCTCCGTTCAAGCCATACAATGTCCACCGCACCCATCAGACGTTCCGCGGCTACTGGGACTACGACGGCGGCGGTCTCACCGACATGGGACAACATTATCTGGACCCAGTGCAGTATATCTTGGGAAAAGACAACACGTCGCCTGTGAAAGTGGAAGTAGATGCCGCACAGCAACATCCCGACGCTGTGGGAATATGGCGTAAGATAACATATACATACGATGACGGCTGCCAGATAGTGCTTGAAGGCGAAGGATTTGAAAGCAGTGAAAAGACGGCTTACATCGAAGGACCGAAAGGAAAGGTCTATAAAGGATTCGAATGTACCATACCAGACATCATGAACAAACTCGCCGAATATCCTGACCCGGTGCCGCAGAACACCGACTTCATAGACTGTCTGCGCACGAGAAAGAAGTTCGCGCTCAACGAAGAGAACGGACACCGCAGCTGTACACTCGTAAACATGGGTGCAGTGGCACTGAGACTCAACCGTCCTGTGCTCAACTTCGACCCGAAGACACAGCTGTTTGTCAACGACGACGCTGCCAACGCACTCGTCGACCAGCCTATGCGCGGACAATGGCATCTGTAATGCCGCGCGCAGATAAAATGCTTTCTAACACAAAACCATAATGTAATTGTACTTTACACAACAAAAAGAAAAATGAAAAAATACCTGATTATTCTGATTGCGGCATTCTTGTTTGCACAGACGCAAAGCATCGCACAGACTGACAGCAGGAACAGAACACCTGAGACAGTCATTGCCGACGCACTGGCGCAGATGCCTGCCAAAGACAGCGAATCATTCAAACAACTCATGGGAGAGATGGCAGCCACGGGAAGCGCCGGCATACTGCAGATAGCCTCAACCATGAACTTCGAAGGAAACAACACCTCTGCGGGCGAGTATGCGCTTGGTGGTCTGCAAAGCTACGTCACAACTCCTGACGGTCAGAAATACAGAGACGAGATGCGCAAAGGTCTGAAACTCGCCATCGACAAAACCGACAATCTTCGCAAAAAAGTTTATCTGATAACGGTTCTGACAGGATGTGCCACAACAGCCGACCTGCCCGACTTCATCAGATACGCCCAGAATAAGGATCTTAGAGATGCTGCCCTCGCATTCATAGGCAGCATAAAAGGTAGCGAAAAAGAAAAATCCGACTTCGTCAGAACATCTGATGCAGAGCCGATTCTACTCGCCAAGATAATCAAATCGTGCAATCTGACTAACTGCAACGACCTTCTTGTTTCATGGCTCAGCGGTGCCGACGCCGTAACTACCGCAGCGATATACGACGCTATGGCCGCTGTCGCACCGGCAGACAAACTGGCGCTTCTGGCCGAAGCAGCTCAATCAGCCGGATACAAGCCCGAAAGCACTCACGCCACAGATGCCTACATCGCGATGCTCGACCGCATCTGCAATGACAACAAGGAGATTGTCGAAAAGGAAGCAAAGAAACTCATGAAGTCTGAAACACCGGCAATGAGATGTGCCGGACTGCGTCTGATGCTCAAAGCCGAAGGTCCGAAAGGCATATCCACCTTTACTAAAGCTCTGCGCGACCGCGATGCCGAATACCGCAACACGGCACTTGAATATGGTCTGGAATACTGCGGACCGACAGCTTTGGACGCAATGGCCAAGGCAATGCCGCGTCTTTCCTATGACGGACAGACCGATGTGGTGCGCTGGATAGGCAATTACAATGCGACAAACTACACCGACGTGGTGCTCAAAAAGCTTAAGAAGAGCAGCGGAACACTGCTTTCAGAATCGATAATAACAGCCGCAAAACTCGGTGGTGAGCAATCACTCGAGGCTCTTATCGCACTGCTTGGCACACAGAATGCAGAAGAAGCAAAGAACGCACTGTACTTCTTCAATGGCGATCTGCGCGAAGCCATGGTTCAGGCACTCAACTCCGACGATAAGAAAGTAGTGACAAATGCTCTGCAGGTTGTCTCTAAACGCGGCATACGCAATGCTTTCGACAAGGTGCTCGCACTCACATCGTCCGACGACAAGGACATCAGCGCCGCCGCACTCGAGGCTCTCGGTCATGTGGCTGGTCCTGATGAGCTAGACCGTCTGTTCGCAATGCTCGACAAAGCTGACGAGGAATCGGCAGCAAAACTGCAGGATGCCATAATCACTATAAACTATAAATCAGCACCAGAAAAGGCCTTTGAGATGACGAAAAAGGCAATGGACGCATCAGCAAAGCCCGCCCGCTACTACCGGATACTGGCAAGCACCAACACCGACGAAGCCATCCAGATACTTCAGGAAGCCGGAAACACCGAGGCACAGGCTGCTCTGCTCGACCTGAAGAACATAAAGATGCTGCCAATTCTGCTCGACATGGCGAAAGACAAACGCAAAGGCGAGGCAAAGGATAAGATACTTTCACGTTATCTCGACCTTGCATCAACTGCAGATGCAACACCGGTAGAACGCTATCTGATGCTCGTTGCAGGTATGGAAAGCGGCGCTTCCGAATCACTCGGAAACCGTTTCCTCAAAGCGATCGGCCAGACACAGACACTCCAGGCTCTCGGTTACATGAGAAAATATTATGACACATCGGAATATGCAGACGTAGCCGCAGAATGCATAAAGGACATCGTGGCTGCACACGACGACTTCAACGGCGGCAGACACGTGAAGGAAATGCTTGAGCAGGGTATTGCCACATACATCCGTCAGGTGGACAACCACGACGCAGGATACGCCGTTGACCAGATCAAGGGCCTGCTCGCAAAACGCACGCCGAAGGGATATTCGCTGTCAACAGGCAGAACAAAGATGAACCGTCGTGGCTACTGGAAGATGAAAGAGAGCTTCGAAAACTTCAACCTCAGCTTCGACTGGAAGAGCGGCGACAACCTTGAAGTGAGCCTGCGCGACATGTCCGTACTCACATTCGACAAGGAAAAAGGCGTGAAACTCTACGGAGAGAACCAGCAATGGCATCCTTACAGCAACGTGGGAGAATGGAATTCGGCCGACATAAAGGTTGTTGACGACCGCGTGTTTGTAAGTGTCAACGGCAAGGAACTCATCACAAACGCCGTAATTACAAACCCGAAAGAAGGTAAAAGTCTGAATGCTGTAGGAGGCATAGGATTCCAGGCTGCCAACGACTCACTCATCGTGAGATACACACGCATACGCAAACTGCCTTCCACTCCGGTATTCCAGCTCTCTACTGATGAGAAGAAGGAAGGATTTGAAGTGTTGTTCGACGGACGCTCTCTTGACAAATGGCAGGGCAACACAACCAACTACGTGCCACAGAACGGCAACATCTATGTTTCAGCAAACTACGGCGGAAGCGGAAATCTCTATACAAAGAAGAAGTACAGTGACTTCGTTCTGCGCTTCGACTTCTGTTTCGACACTCCGGGTGTGAACAACGGAGTCGGCGTACGAACCAATCTCGGAACAGACGCAGCCTATGACGGCATGGAGATACAGATTCTCGACCATGACGATCCGATATACAACGGTCTGATGCCATACCAGCAGCACGGTGCTGTTTACGGTATCATAGTTCCGGAACACGTCAAGTTCGACAAGGTGGGTACATGGTATTCTGAAGAAATACGCGTCGTTGGCGACCGCGTGAAAGTGACAGTCAACGGAAAAGTGATACTCGACGGCGACATCCGCAAAGCCTGCAAGGGCCACAATGTTGCACCCGACGGCAGCGAGCACAACCCTTACACAGTTGACCACAAGAATCATCCGGGCCTCTTCAACAAGGAAGGCTACATAAGTTTCTGCGGCCACGGTCCTGGCATAATGTTCAGAAACGTGCGTATTCTCGACCTCAGCAAGAAGTCGAAAAGGCGCTGACACGAAATCATTCAAGCGCCGGCGCACAACAGAAAAAGCGCCGACGCAACACATAAAAAACAAAGCCCTCGACACACTCACGCATGCCGAGGGCTTTTTCATATATAATGTATAAAGCGAATTTACTTTATTACATTCCTGCGCAGACTATGCCTGCATTTCTTTACAGCGGTCGTCCCGCGAAGGACGGCCGTTTTCAATTACATTTCTCCGCCTTCACCACCATACTGCTGGCTTTCGAAATCCTGCATATTGTTTTCTTTCTGCGGTTTCTTCTTTGCCTTCATGTTACCGAAGTTCCATGTCACGGTGAGGTTAACATTGCGTCCGCCACGTTTGTTCATCTGATATCTTGTGAACGTGTCGCTCTCAGTATAGTTCACCCATTTGCGTGAATTGAGCAAGTCGCGGCAGTTGATGGCCACGGTGAGTGCCTTATTGAAGAAGTTCTTACGCATTCCCAGATCCACACTGTAGTTGGCTTTGCGGTAACCCTGTGTTATCACCTGGCGTGCGTTATAGCGTCCGGTGGCCTGTACCGATATGTCGTACGGCAGGATGACACTTGCAGTCATGCGGGCGTTCCATGTGAAGTTGTCGTTGCCCTCACCTTTCACAGTCTGTCCGTCGATGTCATAACTGAAACCGTTGAGCTTGTAATAATAAGCATTTGCTGTGGTCGTAAGGTCGAGGATGCGGAACAGTTTGTTCTTCAACACGAGTTCCAGACCTGAACTCAGGCTCTTCGCTACATTCACGCTTGTAGAATACATCAGTCCGTCTGTTGAGCTCTGATAGTTTATACGCTGTATCACGTCGCTTGTCGGACGGTAGTATGCGCTGACGAGCAGCGAGTGTTCGGTCCATGTCTTGAGATAGTTCAGCGAGAAAGAATTACTGAATTCAGGAGTCAGCTCAGGGTTACCGAACGATACCATAGTAGCGTCACGAGTATCGCGGAACGAGTTGAGCTGGCCGCCCCACGGACGACGCAAGCGTCGTGTATAGTTGAGTTGCAGTTGCTGTGTCTCTGTGAGTTGGTAAGAAAGGAACAGACTGGGGAACAACTGGAAATAATCCTTCTTGAAGGCCGGGTCGCGCTTCGATGCGTCATGCTCTTGCTCCCATGTGTAACTCTCGGTGTTCACCTTCCAGTATTCACCGCGCAGACCTCCCATGACGTTCAGTTTGCCGAACTTATAGCTCAGTGTGGCATACAGTGCGTGCAGATCCATATCGTAGATAAATCTGTTGAAATATTCCTTGTCCTCCACACTGTTGGCTCCGTTCCAGCTGGTATCGTCGATATATGACTCCTGCGGTGTGTTCTCATGCGAGAAATTGCCCAGATAACCGGCCTCTACCTTCATGCGGTCGTTTATCTGATTCTCATAGTCGAGCTTCACTTCCCAGCGATTGTTGTTCATATACATCGGGCGATACTGGTAGTCATATTCTGTCGGACGTTCCTCGCTGTAATACGTGGTTGAGTCCTGATATAGGTTATCGTTATCGCTTTTCCACTTGTTTGCATCCACAGTGAAGTCCAGGAAATGCTTGTCCGAGAAGTTGTGACGGTAGTTGAACTCGCCGTAGAACATTCTCATGTCATTCTCACTGCGTGTGCTTCTGAACATGACACGCGAATCTGTCGCATTGCCAAGCGTGCCGTAGTGATATGGTATGCCGCTCGAGTTCTTTCCGGCACCTATCATCATCATTCCGTTGAATGAGAAGTCGTCCTTATCTGTGGCATGCCATGTCAGACCGGCACGGGCAAAAAGGTTGTTACCCGTGTTCTTGCTGGTTCCCTTGTAGCGCTGATATTCGTTGGTGTTTGTGAATATCTGGTTGCTCTCCGAACGTCCGTCGTTCGAACGATGACGGTATCCAACATTTGCGTATGCGTCGAATTTTGAGCTGTTGTAGTTGATGTTGAAACTTGTATTAGCGCTTCCGCGTGTTCCTCCACCTGCCTGCAACGATCCGTAATAACCGGCCTTGCGGTCTTTCTTGAGCACAATATTGATAATTCCGGCCGAACCTTCTGCGGAGAATTTGGCCGACGGGTTGTCTATCACTTCTATTCTTTCAATGCTTTCTGCCGGAAGCTGCTGCAGAATTTGTGCGCGGTTGTCCGACGTCAGTCCGCTCGACTTACCGTTTATCCACACCTCCACACTGCTGTTTCCGCGGAGCGACACATTGCCGTCGTTGTCCACTTCCACCGAAGGAATGTTGTCGAGCACGTCGCTTGCTGCCTCACCACTATTCGAAATGAGCTGAGTCACGTCGAACGACTTGCGGTCAACTTCCAGTTTCATGGTGGACTTCTGTCCAGTGACGGTCACTCCAGCCAGCATGTTCTGGTTTTCCGACATGTAAATACGTGTAAAAGTTCTCTTCGGGTTCTCGGCTGTGATTTCAAAATCACGCACTTCTTCTTTGTAACCCACAAACGAAAGTGTCAGGACATAGGCACCATTCTTAAGGTCCTTCACCGTGAAGTTACCGGCGGCATCGGTCATAGTTCCTCCGACATATTCTCCGGAAGCCTTCTGCGTCACCCTTACGTTCACGAATCCGAGCGGTTCGGAATTCTGCTTATCCAACACTTTTCCCTTAACAAATCCCTGTGCCGATAGAGTGCATGCACTCATACACAGCAATAAAAAGAATAATATTCGCTTCATAACGGTCTTTTTGACGTAAACGGAACGTCAAAGTTTAATTCTGTAACAGAAAAAAAATATCTGATAAAATAATGTGTATGCAATTTTAATGTTATTCTCTGAAAAAATTGTACCTTTGCAACTGATAAAAGGGCTCCTATAGTTAAATGGATAGAACGGAGGTTTCCTAAACATTAGGTTTCCGAAATAGACATTTATTCCATTGACATTGGGTTATAAACAACAAATAGGAATATAGGTTATTCCATAAGGCTCTGTAGTTCAACGGATAGAACAAGAATTTCCTAAATTTTAGATAGGGGTTCGATTCCCCTCGGAGCTACCTGATGGCTCATCCTTGTAAAAAAAGGGTGAGCCTTTTTTCTGCATTTACCGCAAAAAAGACATATATTTGCTGTGAAAAGTTCTACAAATATTCTACAGAAACAAATATATGGCTACATTCAAAGCAGAAGTTTATGCTCACCAGAAAAAGGAAGATGGTACCTATAATATAAAGATAAGGGTTACTCATAACAAGAAAAAGAAATACCTGGCTACAGTTTGGTATGTTACCCAAAAGGATCTTACTCGCTCACTTAAGATAAAAAATCAAACATACATAGATTTGACGGATGGGCTGATTCGGAAATACAGATCAGCTTGTGATCGTGTTGGTGAGAGGCTTAAGGATATGACCATTGAGCAGGTGGTTGATCTTATAACAAATGATACACCAGGTAAATTTGAGCTTGACTTTGTAGCTTATACCTGGAAAGAGATAGAAAGAATGAGATCTACAGGGCACACTGGAAATGCCAACAGCTATGTGTGTGCTATCAATTCCCTGGTTAAGTTTGTCGGACGTGACAAGGTTATGATCTCTGAGATAACTGCAAAGTTCCTCCAGGATTGGGCTTCATGGATAGCAAGCCAGCCAAATGTAACAAGGGGGTATTCAACACATAACTACCTGAATAGGATGAGAGCTATCCACAACAGGGCAAAAAAAGAGTTCAATGATGAGGATGCTGGTATTATAAGGATCCCAAATTCTCCTTTCAACCATATTGATTTTCCGAAGCTGCCAGCAGCCAGGAAAAGAGCTTTAACCGTTGAACAGATTAAAGCTATCGCTGATCTTGATTATACTACAATTCTGCAACCTGGAACCAATAGGTTTAACTTTGCAAGAGATATATTCCTGATCAGCTTTTGCCTTGTAGGAATGAATGGTGTTGATTTATTTAATTGTACCGATTATAAGAATGGCAGGATCACGTATCAGAGAACTAAAACAAAAGAACGCAGAATAGATAACGCTGAAATATCCATCAAAGTTGAACCAGAGATACAGCCTCTTATTGAGAAATACAGAGCTCCATCAGGTGAAAGGGTGTTCAGGTTTTATAAGATGTATTCTAATATGGATACATTAAGTGCTGCCATTAACAAGGGATTGAAAAAGATTGGTGCATTGATAGGTGTTGACGATCTGGAGTTTTACGCAGCTCGTCATAGCTGGGCTACAATAGCAGCGAATGATGCAGGTGTTGACAAATATACTGTTCATACTGCATTAAACCATGTGGATGATTCTATGAGAGTAACAGACATATATATAAAGAAAAGCTGGGATCCTATAGACCAGGCAAACAGGAAAGTCCTGGATCTTCTTTCACTGGATCTGTCTAAGGTAGATGAGCCTGTTTTGCTTAAGCAAAAATAATGTTTGCCTAAGCAAATATATGTAACTAATTGAAAAACAAAGATAGATATATATCTATTTGCTTAAGCAAAATATTTCACCGTGATTTTACTAACTAAAATATGTATTTTGCTTAAGCAAAACTTTATAAATATCTGATAATCAGCATTAGGAATATTACAATTTGATTAAGCAAAACTGTTTGCCTAAGCAAAAAAACGTAATTGACTGATAATCAGTGAAAATCTATCTTTGTTTTGCTTAAACAAAAAAAACGACACTGTATAAATTTGCCTAAGCAAAAATTTATAATAGTCTGATAATCAAATATAGCATAGTTCTAATTTGCTTAAGCAAAATAATAAACACTATACTATATATATTATATATATTATAATAATGTTGTATATGTATAAAGATAGGGGGTGTAGGGGGAAAGAAAAAGCGATACCAAAAGGTACCGCTTTAGTTATTGTCAAACATCTTTCCAAATCCTGTAAGTAGCCATTTCGCACTCACTCCATATTCACGTACCATGGGCTGTAACCAGGAAACCTGAAACCAACCACGATCAAGATCTTTTCTTTGTGCTATAAAGTTTCTCCTGTCTATATCATACAGCCTACAATATGTGTTTACGCCTCTGATCTTTTTTGCTTCTATTATTGCATCCAAGGCTGAATAAAACCTTTCTATAATTTGTTTGCTCACATTTGTATTCATTAGTATAAATCACTTTCATTAACTGTGGCTTTGCTTCCATTGATATGTATGTTTTTAGACATGATCATTTTCCCTCTATTATCTTTTGCATATATATAGAAAATAGGATCATCTGTTTCAACAACACATGTTGATCCGACATCAACAGTTCCTACCTCTGTATATCCAGACAACTCACCATCTTCTGTTTGTCGGAACCAAACCTGTGTCTCATACCAGGATTTACCTGATAAATTAGTTATTGTAACAGTGTTATCCTCTTTTGAGCATCCTGATAAGAATGCAACCATCAATGCTGCTAATATAGTTTTTTTCATTGTTTTTCCTCCAGTTCGTTAATTCTCTTGATTAAGTCCTCCAGCACCTCTGTTTTTTCTCCTTTTATCCTGGATGCTGTTATGGCACAATACAACTCTTTTTTTACTTCTGTAGATTGATTTACCTGGTAATTTCCTGTAATGGCATCCCTATAGAGATCCATTACCATTGTGTAATACTTTTCCATGACTGTTTATTTTACTGACATACATAATAGAACTCTGTACACTCCATAAACGTCACTCCAGGAAACATCAAATGGTGCAAAGATAGGATCTTTATTGATTGATAAACAGCGAACATATCCATCTTTTTCAGACGGAACCAGTATCTTTATAACTGTTCCGTTGCAAGTGTCAAGTACATACACCTTACCCCACTCTATAAATGCCTTTTCATTTATACGTTTGATAAAGATCTGTGATCCGTTAGGATATTCTGGAGACATACTATCACCACTTACAGGCATAGCAAACTGAGCACCTTTTATCGGAGATACTACCTTTTCACAATCACTATCTTTTACTGATACAACAAAATCGTTAAGACTTCCACCTTGTGCTGCTATCGGCAAAAGGGGTACGAGCTTTGCAGTCGTTTCCTGGTTATCATCTTCTGGAGTTTCTAAAGTTACCTCATTATCTCCATTGATAAGCATTGAGCCAATACCAGCCTTAAGCCATGCTATGTTTAATTCTGGATAAACTTCTTTTATCTTATTTAGTGTGGTTTCACGTATGTTGTCACCGACCTTGTTTGCCCATCCGTTACTCATCCCTATAGATATTTCAAATTTCTGTTGTCCGAGCTTCTTGTATTTCAGAAACTCCAGTAATCTATCTTTTGTTTTGCTCATTTTTTACCGAGTTTATTTCTAATTGAAAATCAAAGTGTTACATTTTTTGTGCAAAATATTCTGAAAATAACTCCGTAAATTCTTGTTTTATTAGAATTAAATTCTGTATATTTGCAACACGATAATAATAGTAATGGTGCAAATATAGCTAAAATGTGTTTGCCGAACGTATTAAACCGAGTAAAAAATGAAAAAAAGTACATTCAGAAAAATTTATGACCGACTACCGAACCGAAAGGTTGAAGCACCAAAAGCTGACTTTGTTAGGAGGATGGCAGAAATCTGCAAGGTACACCCTACTACTGTTAGATGCTGGCTGGCAGGCACTCAAAAGCCTGATGCACTCAAAATCTCCATAATATCTAAAGAACTTGGAGTACCAGAAAACGAATTGTTTAACAACTAAAAATGCAACACCGATGAAATCAGAAACTTTAATGAATTTAGTACAAGGGGTAATATCATTTGCCTTTGGTATTATCGCTCTAATTGGAGCAATCTTTTTCTATGCCTGGTGGCACTTCTTTTCAGCTTTTTTTTGTTTGCTGCTTTCTTATGTATTCTATACAGATGATATGTATGGAACAGAGAGTGTTAGATCTTATTTCAAACGAATGAGGGGTAAGTAATATGGCTATAACTTTGGAACTATACGAAATAAAGAATATCTGTAAGGAAATGGCTGAACTTGGGGCTGCAAACTATGTAAAGCAGACTAAACCAGGTGAAGATCTAATTTCTCAACGTGAGGCATACAGAGTATTCCAGGAATGCAGAGTAAAAAGGTGGGTGTGTAATGGAACTATATCACCTATGAGATCTGGAAGTAGTAGTAGATCCAAAGTTCTCTATTCAATGGCAGATCTATTAGCTGCTGATAAATCAGAAAAAATCAATTCAATTATTAACAAGTAATATGAGAGAAATAAAACTGAAATCATTGATCCTTGTAAATTTCAAGGGCGTGAGAAACCTGGAAGTTGTATTCACTGATCAAAGGACTATAATTAGTGGAGATAATGGAACTGGAAAGACTACTATTTTTGATGCTTTCACATGGCTGTTATTTGGTAAGGATAGCACTGGAAGATCTGATAGTAATTTCAATATCAAAACTATTGATCCGTTGACAAAGAAACCTATTCTACACTTGGAACATTCTGTTACTGGTGTTATTAGTGTAGATGGAAAAGAAATGAAGTTACAGCGTAACTATGTTGAGAAATGGGTTAAGCCCAGGGGTACTACTGAGGAAACTCTAAAGAACCATGAGACTGAATTTTATCTCAACGATGTAAAGCTGGCAACAAAGAAAGAATATGAGAGTGAGGTAGCTGCTATTCTTACTGAGGATATTTTCAGAATGATAACAAATCCTTTCTACTTCATTTCATTAAAAGTAGATGCGCAAAAGGAACTTCTTTTTGATATGGCAGGTGGTATCTCTGATGATGAAGTAGCTGCTATAAAACCTGAATATATTGAGCTGTTGGCTCAGTTGTCTGGAAGAAGCCTTTCCCAGTTCTCAAAAGAAGTGGCAGCTAAGAAAAAGGCATGTAATGATGTTCTTGCTGTTATTCCATCACAAATTGATACAGCCAGGAGATTGATGCCAGAATCGGAAGATTGGGAAGCTCTTGAAATTGAACTGCAGAAAAAGAAACAGCGTTTGACTGAGATTGATAATCAGATAACTGATAAATCAAAAATCAATGAACAGGAAAATCAGCGTAAACTTGAAATCCAAAGAACTATCGGTGATAAAAGAATGTCACTTGTCAATCGCCAGAATGAAATAAGGGCATCTGCTGGGGCTGAAAGAAACGAGGTTATGATGAAATTGAAAGATCTGGAGTATAATCATAAGTCTGAAACAAGAGATCTTGAATTGAATCGTAGTTCTTTGTCAAACTGTGAATCAGAAATACAGAGAATAGAAGATACTTTGTCGGTGCTGAGAAATGAATACAGGAAAATCAATGCAGAAACAATACAATACCCAGAGGGTGCATTTGTTTGTCCTACATGTAAACGTCAGTTAGAGGTTGATGATATTGAAGCTAAGCAGAATGAGCTGCTTGCTAATTTCAATCAGAATAAGGCTAAAAGATTAAAAGAAAATAAGGACAAAGGTTTTTCACTGGTTGAATTGAAAAAGAAGAAAGAGGCTGAGCGTGATAGTATTATTTCTAAGATCAAGGAATCTGAGGATAGGATTGTATTGATTGAGAGGGAGATTGAAGTTCAGAAAGCAAATATGCCAGAAGTTCCTGATGTTGATGCAATGATTAAGAATGATCCTACATGTATCAGTTTGAATAATGAAATAGCTGATCTTAATAATCAGCTTAATATTGAATCTAAGCCTGTAGATGTTAGCGAACTTCGTTTTGCTAAATCATCATTGGATGATAATATCCAGGAGTTGTACAAGAGACTTGCTAAGCGTGATCAGATTGAACGAGCTAAAAAGGAAATTGAGGAACTGGAGGAAAAGAGAATCCAGAATAACCAGGCAAAAGCTGATCTTGAAAAATGGGAATTTACAGTAATGTCATTCCAAAAGGATAAGGATGCAAAGCTCATTGAAAAGATCAATAGTATGTTTGAAGTGGTTAGCTTCTCATTCGTTACAGAACAATTAAATGGAGGTGAAAAACTTACATGTGTTTGCACTGTAAACGGTACTCCTTATCCTGATGTTAACACTGCTGGTAAGGTTAATGCTGGTCTTGATATTATCAATGCAATATGTAAATATAAGGGCGTTTCTGCACCGATCTTTATTGATAACAGCGAATCTGTTAACAAGATTATTCCTACTATATCTCAGGTTATAAACCTGGTTGTGTCAAAAGATAAACTAACTGTAAACTAATAAGATATGACTACACAATCAACAGCAGTCCAGGTGACTGCAAATGGTGGGGCGGTTGCAAAACAGCCCAAAAAGGTAGATGTCCTGAAAGGTATTCTCAATGCAGAGAGTGTTCAGGCTCAGTTTAAGAATGCTTTGGGAAAGAGCTCTGGAACATTTGTAGCTTCTGTTATAGATCTATATAATGGAGACAGCAACCTCCAGCTATGCGATCCTAAAACGGTTGTTACCGAGGCTCTGAAAGCAGCGGTATTACATTTGCCAATTAACAAGGCTCTTGGGTATGCCTATATCATTCCATATAACTTATCAGTCAAAAGGATTGATCAGAATGGGAATGCTGTTATAAATCCGAATACTGGAAAGCCTGTTTATGATAAGGTGATGGTACCAACATTTCAGATGGGGTACAAAGGTTATATACAGCTTGCTATGCGTACAGGTCAATACAGAACTCTGAATGCTGATGCTGTATATGAGGGTGAACTAAGAAAGGTCAATAAGTTGACTGGTGAGATTGCTTTCGATGGAGAAAAGCTGTCTGATAAGGTTGTTGGTTACTTCTGCTATTTTGAACTTCTAAATGGCTTTTCTAAGACTTTGTACATGACGGTTGAACAGATGGCAACGCACGCTAAGAAGTACTCTAAGGGGCTTAAAAGAGACACTACAGTGGAAAGTCTCATAGCACTTGCAAGTGCTCCTGTTATGCCAGATAGTAATACTGTAGGATGGATGGGTAACTTTCACGGTATGGCGATTAAGACTGTTATCCGAATTTTACTAAGTAAATATGGCTACTTGTCTATCGAAATGCAGAATGCTATTGCTAATGATTTTGCTGGTGAAAGTTATGATGATAATGTACTACAGGTAGATGATCAGCCTGTTAAGGTGATAGATGCTGAATCTGTAGCTTATGAGAACGTATCTCATTCCAGTGTTGCGCCAGCTAATAATGATGATGATCCAGGTTATTGATTATGGAATTGAAAGTGTTAGGTAGCTCATCCAGTGGTAATTGTTACATTCTTGACAATGGGAAAGAGGCTTTAATCATTGAAGCTGGAATACGCTTTGCCGAGGTGAAAAAGGCTCTTGATTTCAATATCAGGAAAGTGGTGGGCTGCCTTATCACTCACCAGCATAACGATCATGCCAAATTCATAAAATCAATGGTTGATAACGGTTTCTATACGCTGGCTTTACCAGAGGTATGGACTGCAAAAGGAATATACAGCGAGACACGTTCTATTCCTGTTGTGCCTGGAAAAGGGTATAAACTTGGAAACTTCAAAATATTGCCATTTGAGGCAAACCATGATGTACCCTGTGTTGGCTATCATATAGATCATCCTGATTGCGGAAAGATCCTATTTCTTACTGATAGCTGTAGATGTGATTATATGTTTGGCGATTTATCGCATGTTTTGATTGAGTGTAATTATTCTATGGTGAAGCTGATGGATGCTATTAACGCTGGCAGAACTTTGAAATCACAAAAAGATCGCTTAATGGTATCTCACATGGAGCTTAATACGTGTAAAAATTACCTGAGTGAATGTGATCTATCATCCTGTATGAATATTGTCTTACTTCATATGTCGGATAACAACTCTGATGAAAGGCTATTTGTATCGGAAATTGAAAGATTAACAGGAAAAGTAGTGTATGCTGCTAACCCAGGTCTTGTAATCAATATAAACAGGATTTGATATGTCTAAGGTTCTGGTAGAAAAAAAGAATGGGCTGTTCGATCTTAAGCCACTTTATAACTGGTTCTGCTCTGTTTGTGATGGAATATATCGGGTGGAAGTTAAGAAAGTCCGTAAGCCTCGTTCTAATGATCAAAATGGATGGTTGTGGGGGTGTATATATCCTATGCTGCTTGACGCTTTACTGGATGCTGGTTGGGAGTTCGTTTCTGTTGAACAGGTACATGAGTTTTTCAAGTCTCAAATGACAGCAGATAAAGTTGTAAACAAGCATACAGGTGAAATAATAGAGTTCCCTGGTTCTACTGCAACAATGGACACTGTTACATTCTCAACTTATTGCGAAAAGCTAAGAGAGTATGCCAGGGAATACCTTTCAATAGAGATACCAGATCCTGATCGCTACTGGAAAACAAATGAAAAGAATACCAAATGCTGTAGTATCGGAATTGATCAGATTGATTCCTGTGTTGATTGAGAACATTCCACCTAACCATAGTACAAGGGTTGGAAATGCAATAAGATTATCAAAGAAATTAGTAACCAAATTAAAAAAATTGAAAGATGAACAAAGTAATTGAAGTAACAGAAAATGATGTTAAGGCTGCTTTCCAGGCTGCTAAAACTGATGAAATGAAAGAAGTCCTGGCTGCTTTGTTTTGCAAGCGTGAAGCTCCTACTTTGGATAATTATAAGACTATCAAGTCTTATGAGGATGCTTGTGAGGCTCTTGGTGTACCTACTATTAAGCCTGATATGAACTTGCCAAAACATGTTGTAGCATTGATGAAGCTGGAGACTGTAAGTAAGGCTTTATGGGGTAAAAACTTTGATCCTATGCCAGATCCAAAAGGAGAAAAATGCTATTGGTACCCGTTCTTTGCGCTATACACTAAGGATGAGATTGAAAGACTTAATGAAGTTCAAAGGGGTGCCCTCCTGTCTGCTGATGCGGGTACTGGTACGACTGCGGGGTTCGGTTCTCTGAGTACGTATCGTCGCTCCTCGCTTGCGATTGCGGCCGTTGGGTTCCGCTTGTGCCAGGAAACAGAGGAAAAGGCTCAGTATTTCGGTGCTCAGTTTATAGAATTGTGGGCTGAATACCTGTCTTACAACTTTACAACTGGAGAAAGGATAAAGTAATATGGAACATGTATTTTACTTACTGGTGTCCTTTTTCCTGGCGTTTGAGATCCTATCTCTGTTTGCCGTGAAGAAAATACATGCTTCTGTGAATAAATACAGAGATTTGTCAAATGTACAGGATATGAGTGCAACTTTCGCAACATACTATGTTGTAAATGTACTTTATTTTCTAACATGTGTTATTGGATTGATTAGTTCTCAGTGGGCTTGTTTTTTACTGATTTTGGCTTTGTGTTTTATACCAAAAAGGTATTTAACATGGCGTATCATTGACGATGTAATAAGTATTCTGATTTTGTTATTTGTCATTCTGAACAAATATCACTTTCATATAGATTTTGGTTTACTAACAATTAAACTTATTGTAGGATGAAAGACATTATGTTAGCAGACACTCCTATCGAACAGCGAGAACAGATCTTGCGTGATAGTTGTGATCAGATTGTAGAGAAAAGTTATACCAGGAAATTTGACCAACAGGAAATCAATGAGAGGCGTGCATCATTGGCGAATGTATCAATTCAAATAGCAGATCTTGAACAGGAACTTGCTGAAATCAGAGCTGACTACAAAGGACGTATTAAGCCACTGCAAGAAAGGATAGTGAAGTTACGTGAGGAACTTAAGGCTGGAGGTGAATGGGTTAAGGGAGACTGTTTCAAATTTGTATTTGAAGATGAGGGTATGGTTGGATTCTATTCTCCTATCGGCTATTTAGTTGATTCACGTGCAATGTCACAGGAAGAAAGGCAAAGGAATGTATTTAGAATGATCCGTGAAACTTCTGCTGAAAAAACAGGAACAGATAACTAATTTTTAACGCTAAAATTTTATTCAAAATGGAAGAATTGAAAGAAAAAGGTTTGACAGTAAACATTGAACACTACACAGGTGAAAAACCTATTCAGATTGAGTTTAGAACAGGTGAAGCTGCTAAGGCTGTAGAAAGTCTGCCTACTAAGGCTCCTATCAAAACAAACATTTCAGGTGTTATTTCAACTCCTTTCGATTGGCTGGAAAAGAGAATTGATACCATTGATCAGAAACGTGCTACACTGGTGGTTAACCGTGAAAAGATGGAAATCACTCTTACAGTGAATGAAGATGATGAGTATTCAAGAGGCATTATCAAGGGTACTGTTGAATTTTCTGATGTGTTTGAGAAGTTCGGAATTAACAATGCTGAAAGTGGCTGGATTCCGTCAAAACTGGGGCAATTCCTGAGATTGAACAGAGGTGTATTTGAGGACAAGGAAAAGTGCATGGTTCTCGTTTCTACCCTTAAGAACTTTACGGCAAAAGCAAAAACTGAGATCCAGAAACAGCGTGATCCGTCTGGCTCCATGGCTGAGGTGTACCGTAGTCAGGTAGAAAGCAATCTGCCAAAATCATTCACTGTGAATATTCCTATTTTCAAGGGAACAGCTAAGACAAATATTGAAGTAGAATTTGATCACTACCTGAGCAATGGAGAAGTACTTCTACAGTTAGTTTCTCCAGGCGCAAATGAGCTTTGTGAGGAATACAGAGACAGATGTTTGGATGATGTGATTGAAAAGATCCGTAAGATCGCTACAGATATACCTGTTTTGGAAGTATAAGCATTAACAGCGTGGGTGTGGGCTTTTGCTCACCCCACTTATAAAAACTCTAATATGGCGAAAAAAACAGCTATTCAAAGTATGCCTTTCAATACTTCTATCTGGCTTAAGGATCCAGTAGTAAGATCCATGGCTCCATGTGTTAGAGGTATGTGGATAGATATGTTGTGCTATATGTGGGAGAGCGCAGAACGTGGCGTTATGCTTAAACCTAACCAGGAAATCTATACAAAAGATGAGATCTTAAGACTTGTAGGATATGATTCAGATGGAGGTAGCAGTTGGATAGACATTCTTTGTAGTTCTGGACTTTGTGCGATCAGGGAGGATGGTGCATACTACAGTAGGAGGATGGTAAGGCTTAATGAAATAAGCTCAAAAAGGCGTGAGGCTGGTAAAAAGGGAGGTAATAAAACAAAAGAAAAGTTATCGGCTAATATAAACGCTCCGACTGCAATACCAGAGGTTCCTGATCTGTTTGATAATGATCCACAACAGCCACCACCTACAGACCAGCAACAGAAGAAAACAGAAAAAGTTAAGAAAAAGAACTATGCTGAATTTGTAACTCTTACAGATGATGAGTACAAAAAGCTGGTTGATAAATATACTGAGCCTGCTGCTAAAAGAATGATAGAAATCCTTGATAATTACAAAGGATCAAAAGGTAAAAAATATAAATCAGACTATAGAACTATTCTTAATTGGGTAGTTGATAGATATTATGAGGAGGTAAATAAAAATGGAACTCAATGGATGCAAACTCACGGAGGAACAAATAATTCAGGCAATAAAGCTGTTCCAGGAGGAACGCAATATGCTAACCAGTCAACAGGCGAACATGGAGATATGGAAACACCGAAAGACTATTCTCAGAGGTTTTAAGTATGACATGACCGATGAATCTCAGTACTCTTTGCATTCCGCAATGATTAAAGAGATTGGTAATAGTTATATGTTCAGAGAGTTTTCACAATTTGATATAGATGATCATAACAGAAATGTACTTCGTTTTCTGCTTTACTATTTCAATGGGTGTAAACGTGCTGAGGAAGTATTTCCAAACGAACACTATAAAATTCACAAGAACATTTTACTTGTCGGTGAGCCAGGAACAGGAAAGACTATGATAATGCAGATCTTTTCTGATTATCTTAAAATGACACGAAATGAAAACAGCTTTCAGAATATAAGTTCTACACAGCTAATGAACTACTATAAGCTGAATGGGCACATAGATAAATATACATACAATGAGGGAGCAAATAAAGACAGCTTTGAGGGATCTCCTTTCAATGTGTGTTTGAATGACCTTGGGCTTATGACTGAAAATCAAAAGAGCTATGGAACTACACTTACACAGGTAACAGATGAGTTTCTTTTTGCAAGATATGAGATCTACCAACAGTTAGGCAAAAAGTATCATATCACAAGCAACCTATCTGTTAAGGATCTTAAGGAGCGATTTGAGGGGCGTTTGGTTGATCGTTTCAAATCATTCAATGTAATAGAACTACACGGAGGTAGTAGAAGAAAATAAACCAGGTAAATTGCAACATAAATTTTCGGATCATGGATAAGAAAAAAGTAATACTGACCTTATGTAAGGTGTTTCCAGTCACTCATTCCAGGGCTGGAGAAAAAACGGATTTTGAACATAAGCTGAAAAGCGGATCAAAGAAACACACCATACGATATAACGCTAAAGATGTATGGGATAAGAGATGCAATGATATTTCTACAGACAGGAAATATCTGAGTGTTCGGGAATGGACTGGCAGACCGTATAACTCTGAACAAAGAGAGTTTGCCAGGTACGATAAAATAGGACTGCAGAAGATAACAATGACATATAGCAGCACTGATGATGTTCCACAGTGTTGGGTTGATGGAAAACCAGTTTCCGCTTATGATCTGGCAAAGAATGACGGTTTGAGTGTTGAAGATTTTACTGAATGGTTTTTTGGCTGTAATAAGGGAAATGTATTTGATGGTGTTATAATTCACTTCACTGATTTTAGGTATTGATATGGATTTGGAAGAAGCAAAAGAACTTTTAGGTGATGAGCTTTGCGATTTTTGCCCTTGGAAAAATGGAGAAATAGATCATGGTTGTGATTCTTTGTGTGAGGGTTCTTATTGTGAAGAAGCCTATGAGTATTTTATGGATGAAAATGAGCAATTCTTTGATAGTGATGAGTGAAGAATTTAGACACTGTAGCGATTGCGAATACTTCTGGTCTAATCCTCAGTGTGCGCAGATGTACTGTTGTAAGCTACAAAAGAAAATAACAGCGAGAAAGAAACCATGTAAATATTATAAAAACTATTATACGAAAGATGGAAACGAATGTGACAAAAAGGACTGATATATTTCTTATAGATCCACGAAATATAGTTGTTGTTGATAATTTCAACGTCCGTATGGATTTTGATCTGGATGAGCTTAAGGAACAGATCAAAGCAAAAGGGGTTCTCAATCCTGTAACGGTTATTCCTTTCAAAGAGGATGGCATTGAAAAATATAAGCTGGTTGATGGAGAAAGGCGTTACCGTGCTACAATGCAAGCAATAAAAGAGGGTGCCGACATACAATATATCAAAGCTCTTAAGGCTCCCAGGGATGCTTCACTGGAGGATCTTTATATCGAACAGATGATGCGTAATGAGGGTAAGAGATTTACGGAATATGAATGTGCTATCATGTTTCGTAGGTTCAAAGAGGAATTTGGCTATTCTCAGGTTGAGATCGCTGATAAGTTCAAAAAGTCAACGGCTTATGTGAGCAAATGCCTTTCACTTCTGGATTTGCCTCAATACATTCAAGACAAGATCGTAAAAGGCGAGTTGTCTGTTAAGGCAGCAAAGGAGATAGCAAACAGCTATGACAGTGAGAAAGAACAGGTAAAGGCTGCAAAAACAGCAGTTCAGACAGCTCAGGAAAATGGTAGGGCTACAGCGACAAATAAGGAGGTGCTAAATTCCCTGAAAGATAGCAAAGAGGCAAAAGCAATATCTGAGGCTCTTAGAAAGATCTGGGCATGGATGGACGGTGAGGTTATGGTTGACATTGATAAGATGGCTAACCTCCTGGATAAAACAGAAAGTTTAAGTAAGGCAATTAGAGAATATAAAAAACAGAATTGACAGATGGATAAAGTTTTATTTTCAAGTGCAAATGAGGTATGGGCTACACCGCAAGAGTTCTTTGATGAGCTTGATAAGGAGTTTCATTTCAATTTGGATCCCTGTGCGTTGCCTGAGAATGCTAAATGTAGTAAATATTTCACCCCTGAAACTGACGGATTGTCACAAAATTGGGGGGGTATGTGACATTTTGTAACCCTCCTTATGGTAGAAAACTGTATGACTGGGTGAAGAAGTGCTACAATGAGAGTAGAAAACCTGATACAACAGTCGTGATGCTTATACCAGCAAGAACAGATACCAGGTATTTCCATGAGTTTATCTACCATAAAGCAAAGGAAATAAGATTCATAAAAGGCAGATTGAAGTTTGGAGGATCAAAAAACTCAGCTCCATTTCCATCTATGGTAGTAGTATTTTGACAAAGGATTTATTCACGTTATAAAAAACAATAATATGAAAGTTTTATTTTTTGACCTGGAGACAACAGGCACACTTGTAAACAAACATGGGATCCATCAGCTCAGTGGTATGATCGTAGTTGACGGAGAAGTTAAGGAAAAGTTCGATTTCAAGGTACAGCCTAACCCAAAAGCTGAGATCTTACAGGAGGCTCTTGATGTAGCTGGCGTTACAAAAGAACAGATCATGACATATCCTCCTATGGGTGAAATATACAAACAGTTTGTTGATTTACTTTCAAAGTATGTTGACCGATATAATAAAAAAGACAAGTTTTTCCTTGCTGGCTACAATATAGCATCATTTGATAACTCGTTTCTTAGGGCATGGTTTATACAGAACGGAGATAAGTACTTTGGATCATGGTTCTGGAGTAATTGTTTTGATGTAATGGTTCTGGCTACACCGTATCTTTCTGAGAAACGTGCTGAAATGGAGAATTTCAAACAGGGAACAGTGGCGAAAGCACTCGGTATCAATGTGGATGATTCAAAGCTACATGATGCTTTATATGATATTGAGATTTGTAAGCAGATATGTGATATTGTTTTACCTCGTAGAACTGATTCTGTTTGATTATGGCGAAGAAAAAGACAAAAGAGTATATTCCTATACCAGATGATATTTTAACGCTACAGGACGAATATATTAAGCTGGTAGGCGATATTAAGAAGCTGGAGGATAGGAAAGCTGAGCTACAGAATGCGATCCTATTGTCAATGCAAAGCAATAACCTGAAAAAAGCAGAGAATGATTATATCAGAGTTTCGTATATAGCACCGTCTGTTAGAAAGGTTTTTGATAACGCAAAGTTTCAGGAGGAACATGCTGATCTCTATGAGAAATATGTTGTAAACAGTGAGACTAAACCATCTATTAGAATATCAATTAAAACAGAAAACTTATGAATGTAAAAGTGAATTACCCTGAATACTGGGCGAAAAGAAAAAACAGAATTTCAAAGGATTTGTTCGATAAACTGTATGAGACTGCAAAAAGGGAGGCGGTTGTTTCTGATGAGTACGGATCATATAAACCAGGAACATTCCTACACAGAAACACAATCGTAACCGTTGAGCTTGAAAATAACTTGTGGGTGGCTCATATATGGTCTGAGCAGCCTATCGGTATGCCTTTGATCAAGGAGGTAAGAAATACATTTATTCCTGGTAATATTGAGGTGGCTATGGTTATGGGTACCAGAAAGCAAGAAGATCATCTTAAAGGCGTTATTCTGATGGAAATACCAACAAATAATGATTCTGAGCAATGATTTATATCGGAATTGACACAGGAGTAAATACAGGGATCGCTGTATGGGACAACAGAAAGCGATCTCTGTTGCTCGTAAAGACAATGAAAATCCATAAGGCTATGGATATTGTCAAGTCTTATGCTGAACAGTATAAGACTGGTTGCGGTGAAAGGGTTATTGTAAGAGTTGAGGATCCAAGGCAAAGAAAGTGGTTCGGTACTGAAAGAATGTCACGTGAAGAAGAAAGAAAGAAACTACAGGGCGTTGGATCTGTAAAGCGTGATGCTGTTGTATGGCAAGACTTTCTAACTGACCTGGGAATAGAGTTTGAAATGGTTGCACCTAAAAACAATATGACGAAATTAAGCAAGGAAAGTTTTACTAAATATACAGGATGGACGCAAGCGACAAATGAGCATAATAGGGATGCTGCTATGCTCGTGTTTGGGTTCTGATTTTTTATGCCTAAAAGTGTGTTTTACAAACACATATTTATTATCTTTGCATTATTAACCAAGTAAATAACTGTTATGATAGCAATTATTATTTTATCGGCTGTTTTCGTGGCTGTAATAGTTCTCTGGTGGATTTATGGAGGGCTTAAGGAAACTGTTGGAGATATGCTTATGGGGCTGTTCCCTGGCGATCCTATCAGGTTGAATGATAAAGCTGAAATATTCCTGAATGGTAAGTATAACAGGAAAGCTACAATAACTGATATTTCAGCAGATAAAGTTGTCATATATGGTAAGGTGCCTTTGCCTGTTGACTACAGGGGAAAGTTTTACGCTGTAGGAGTTGACACAAGCGATGGTAGTAAGCTGATCTATCTTAAGAATAAGAAATACTATCGTTATGTGAAAGCTGCTGAGATCATAAGAAAAGCCTTTTCGGTTCTTGATGATGATCAGATGTTGCCTTTCGATGGAGAGGATGATAAGGAAGAAGCTGTTGAAACAGGAAATACTGAGGGGGATAGTCTATGATATGCGGTGAAGTAATCTATAGAAATCCTGCTGATCTTTCTCCTTTGCCTGAGAATCCAAGGACTATCACAAAAGCACAACTGCAAAAGCTGGTTGACAGTATCAAGGTTAACGGTTTCTACAAGCATAGACCTTTGGCTATTGAGGATCGTGATGGTAAGCTGGTTGTCCTGGATGGAAATCAAAGGCTGAAAGCTGCCAACAAGCTGAAACTTGAAAAGGTTCCTACAGTGCTTTATTCGGAGCTTGATGATGATGAGAGGGCTGAAATCATTTTGCGTGGGAATATCAATAACGGAGAGTGGGATTTTAACGCTCTGAAAGTAGATGATATTTGGCAAGATGTAAACTTTGATTTTATAGGGCTTGAAATGCCAAAGGAGAAAGAAAAGAAATCGAAGAAAAAGCAGGAGGAAATTGAGGATCCTGATCCAGAAGCGGAGTTCTCGGAAGATGATCCTATATCATACGAAGTGAAAGACGTACTATATGAAAGTGATAATATCTTTGAGATACCTAATTTGCTGATAGAACAGCAAGCTGGAAAACTGGAGCTGCCTTTTAGTCCCTGGGGAGCTAATAGCAGACTGAGGAAAGATGTTGTAACTTATCACTTCTATGTTGATGATTATAGGTTTGAAAAACTCTGGAAAGATCCTATCAACCTATTGACAAGCGGATGCAAGGCTATCGTTGAGCCAAATTGTAGCTGCCATGATCAAACTCCTATTGCGATGGGTATTCAGCTAATATACAAAAAACGCTGGCTGAGCAGATACCTACAGGAGTGTGGTATCAAGGTTTATGCCGATCTTAATGTTTCGCACAAATTTATTGAATACAATAAAATGGGAATACCGAAAGGCTATAACGCTTTTTTCACCCGTGGGCTGGACGGATGGATGGAAAGCCTTAAATCGGATCTCCAGGTAGCTCAGGAAATATCAGGGCTTGAAAAACCTAATCTGCTGGTATATGGTGGCGGTGATGAGATTAAAGAGTTCTGTAGAAAGCATGGGCTACTATATGTAACTGATTTTATTAACGCTAAGAAAAAGTAGTTATGGGAAGAAATTCAAGCGGATCAAGAGGTGGCTTGCAACCTGGTGATAGCAACTATAAGGGAAAGATAACAGGTGTTGAGCCTCTGGTTAACATGAAAGATCCTCAGATGTACAAAGAAACAAAATCGGCAATTTCAAGGTTTCATTCAGTGCTCGGTGTAAGGGAGAAAAATATCAAACTGGCAACACTATCTGATGGAACTTTGGGCGTTCAGGTTCCCTCTGGTGGTAAGAGTGAGGCAATCTACCTTAACAAAAAGGTGTTCAATCAAAGTAAGAGTGCTGTTCTCGGACAAACAAAGAAAGGATATGCAAGCGGATGGCACACTCAGACAAATAAGCCACTGGCTCATACTGTAACGCACGAACTCGGACATGCAACCTGGAACACTTCTTTGTCTGGAGCAAACCATAAAGCAGCAGGAAAGGAAATCAGATCTCTGTATAAAACGTGGATGAAAGACAAAAAGAAAACTGGGTACGGTAAATATGCAACTACTAATGTTGATGAGTTCTGGGCAGAAACAGTCACAAAAGCGGTTCATGGTAAATCCGACAAGTACACAACTAAAGTGAAAGAGATTTGTAAGAAATATAAACTTTAAGGCTAAATTTGTAACGTATAAACAGACAATATATGAAAAAAATTGAATTATCTGCTGATGAGATTAAGGTGATCGAACAGCAAATTAACGGAGAGATCGAAATCAGTACAGCAACAGAGGAACAACAGGTTTTGCTTACTGGCGTTATTGACAAAGCGGAAGCACTTCTGGATGAGCTGGACGCTTATGATGAAATGGGTGATGATCTTATCAAGTGGTTCTATGGTAAGTATAAATCACAGGCGGTTTCTGAGTGATAATTAAAGAGGGAATCAGGTGTTTTTCTTAATACCTGATTTTCTTTGTTTCATAAGTGTGTTTATTGAACACATATAACAAACAACGGGAAAACAACGGATGGCAAGATTTGAAAAAGGAAATAAAACAGGTAACAGATTTACCAGCGAAAACCAGCCTCGCAACAGAGGCAGGAAGCCATCCTTGTACAAGAAACTCAAAGCAATAACAGGTAAAAGTGTAGGCTATGAGCTGGAGCAGGAGGACTATTTCAATATTATACGCTGGGTAATGGAGCAAACCCCAGCAGACCTGGAAAAGATCGTTAAGGGTGCTGATGGTAAAGCAAATAAGGAAACGCCTCTTTGGTTGCTAAATATAGTGTCAGCATTAAACACAGATATGAGGTATGGTAGAACTTCAACTGTTGAAATGATCTTTGATCGTATATTCGGAAAAGCCTCTTTGACTATAGAGAGTGAGGTTAATGCTCAGGTGACAAATAACAGTGTAGATCTATCAGCACTCACAACGGAGGAACTGATACAGTATAATGCACTTCTGGATAAACTCAACGGAAATGGCAAAAAGTAAGGTATCATCTGTTCCTATGCACGTTGCAGTCAAGGTTGAACTGTTCAAACGTGGTTGCTTTGACTTCATAACATGCAAGGATGGAAAGAAACATGAAAAGCAAGAACAGGCATTAAAGATCCTAACAGATAACGAACATTCAGAGTTTCTGTATGGCGGTGCTGCTGGTGGTGCTAAGTCTTGGACTGGTGCTGCCTGGCTTCTTTTTATGTGTCTGGCGTATGCTGGTACCAAATGGTTTATCGGACGTGCTGAGCTGAAAAGAATTACACAGTCAACACTGATCACATTTTACAAGGTTTGTTCACAGTATGGAGTTGATGATACTCTGTATAAGTATAACGGTCAATATAATTTCATTGAGTTTTATAATGGTTCCAGGATTGACTTGTTGGATCTACAGTTTAAGCCAGGCGATCCTCTGTATGAGAGATACGGATCTATTGAGTACACTGGCGGATGGATTGAAGAAGGTGGAGAGGTTAACTTTGGAGCTTATGATACTCTTAAAACTCGTATTGGTAGGCACCTAAACGCAGAATTAAGCCTAAAGAGAAAGCTGTTTATCACATGTAACCCTAAAAAGAACTGGATGTATGATACATTCTATAAGCCGTCAATGGCTAAAAATTTACCAGGTTACATGTCATACCTGGCGTGTCTTGTACAGGAAAATCCTTTCATTGATCCTGATTATATAGAGGGATTGAGGACAACGAAAGATAAGGTAAAGAGGGAACGACTTCTGAAAGGAAACTGGGAGTATGATGATAACCCTAATGCTTTATGTTCACATGATGCTATCTGTGAGATATTCGGAAACAAAATATCAAAGAGAACAGGCATACACTATATAACTGGAGATATTGCACGTTTCGGAGCTGACTATGCCAGGTTAGCAGTTTGGGACGGTTGGCACATAGTTGAGGTTATAGGTTTCCCCAAAAGCAAGCTAACCGAGATCCAGGACTGGATAAGATACAGACAAAAGAAATACCGTATTCCTAACTACAGGTGTATTGTGGATGAGGATGGTGTTGGCGGTGGTGTTGTTGATAATTGCGATATAAAAGGATTTGTGAATAATTCCACTCCATTCAACGGTGAAAACTACCAGAACTTACAAGCTCAGTGTGGTTACAAACTGGCTGAGCATATAAACGGTTCTGATGTTGGTATTGATGAGGATCTTGTAAGTGGTGCTGAACGTGAGGATATAATCAGACAGCTTGAACAACTGCAAACATGGAAAGTTGATGATGATGGAACTCTAAAGATAAAACCAAAAGAGGAAATAAAATCAGAAATTGGATGCTCACCAGACTGGAGGGATCTTTTCTTGATGAGATCCTGGTTTGATTACAATGAGTATGAGATACCAGATGATATAGAAAGAAGATTAGGATTATAAACTAATATTTACAGCAATGGGACTTATAAACGTAATTAAGAATGAGGTAAAAGCTGCTATAAGTTATCAGCAGGGATTTACTGAGCTGTTGGCTTCAAAAGATGTAACCAGGGCTTTGTCTATGATGAGGAACTGGGAGGGTGTAGCCAGCAGAAACCTGAGAGTTTACGAGACATTCACACATAAGGTAATGGATCGTGAAGATAGAGCCGTATATGACAAGAAAGGAAATTTCTTAAGATGGAGTAAAAGGAATAAGATCCCTATTCCGTATCCTAAATTCATTAACGAAATTTCTCTTGTTTTTCTATATGGCAGACCTGTGAAGTGGACGCAAGTAAGCGAGAATACAGATTACTCATTTGAGTACTTCAATAAACTTATGGATGAAACCAGGTTCAATGCTACAGTAAGGGAAGCTAAAAGAACTGCTGGAGCTGAGGGGGTATCTGCTATTCTATACCATGTTTACAAGGGCGATGATAATAAGCCTCATTTGATTCTTACTCCTTTGAGTAAAAAGAACGGTGATGATATTTATACCGTCAAGGATCAGTATAAGAGGTTGACTTCATTTGCCTGGGGCTACTATCTTACTGAGGTCGGTGGAAACACTGTTTACCATGTTGACATATATACAAAAGAAACGATTTACAGGGCTAAACGTGGAAAGGTTGGCTGGGAGGTTGTGACAATATCTAACCCTATAGGTAAGATCCCTGTTTTGCTGTTTGAACAGGATCCAGAGGCTGCTGATGTTCAACCTATGATAGATAGAGTGGAAATGATGGAAAGTGTGGATGCAGACGTAAATGATCGCTTTGCAAATCCAGCCATGGTAGCCACTGCTGAGATTCTTAACAGTCTGCCTAAAGCAGAGGAAGAAGCAAAGCTGTTTATCCTTAAGAATGGCGGTGAGGTTAAGTATCTGACATGGGATCAGGCAAGCCAGAGTAAAACAAACCAATTTGAACGACTGGATAAGCATATTCTATCAAAGTCTTTCACTCCAAACATTGATTTTGACAACATGAAAAGCCTTGGAAACCTTTCTGCAAAGGCTATCAGAAAGGTTATGCTGTTGGCTGTTATCAAGGCAGACAAGCATAAGGAAAAGCATGATGATTACATGAACAGACATGCTTCGCTTATGAAAGCAATTATGGCTAATGTACTTGATTATACACACAAGGCAGAACATGAAGCACTCGTAGTAAGTCATTCATTCCAGGAGCCATTTGGTGATGATGTATCTGAAATGCTTGCTGACTTGTCTAAACAGTTTAATGATGGTGCATTGAGTAGGGAAACTTATATTGAATTGTCATACCTGGTCAAGGACGCTAAAACAGAAATTGAAAGGCTGAAAGCGGAAGAAGCTGCTGCCATGGAGAGACAAATGGAAATGAACAAGATGGACGTTTTCGGTAACGCTGAATGATATGGAAATAAGGACAAAGTTTGATGTAGGAGATAAGTGTTGGGCTATCAAGAACGATGAGCCTAAGCGGTTCCGTGTTATAGCCATTCACTTTTCGGATCTGAGAAGTAGATCCACTCCAGCGATAACATACGATATGATGGTTGACAGTGATAATGACTGTTTAACAGGTAAGGAGATCAAAGGCGAATGGGAATTTAAGATTTTCCATACCAGAATGGAGGCTGTTTTATCTTTACTTACTGATGAAGAAAGAAGTAAAATAGAGTTCAAAAGCGCAATGTAATATTATGGCAAAGAAACAATTAAAAGAAAAACCGAAGTATCACTGCCGAGACTGCAAGCATAGCTATGATCCACACGAGATAGGAGCTAATGGAAAGCCTTTTATGTGCCGATGCAGGTTCTCTAAATTTTCTAAGTTCCTTGATAGGGATCATTGTGATAAGTTTGAAATGAAAGACTAATATGGCAAAGAAAAAGTACATAGACTATAAGAAGCAGCAGCAGGAGCTATTCAAAAGAACTGAGGGATATGCTTTTGAGGTTCGTAAAATATACCAGGAATGTTTTACCAAAATTATTAACCTGGTGAAAGGTACTGAGCTTTCTGATGGAGTTCCTTTCTCATTCTCTGAATATGGCTATAGTGAGGAAGTAACCCCTATTCTGAGGAATATGTACAGCCGAGTGTATCAAACTATCCGTGGTGGTGTAGAAAAAGAATGGGAGTTCTCAAACAAAAGCAATGATGAGCTGGTAAAAGGTGTATTCGGTGAAAATTCTGTAGAGGATAATCACTTTGCAAAGTTGTTCCAGAGAAATCAGGAGGCAATGAACGCATTTTTCTCCAGGGTATCACAGCATGGAGGTATGAACTTGTCTCAAAAGGTATGGAACTATACAGGGCAATTCAAAGAGGAACTTGAAAAAACACTTGATCTTGCGATTGGTGAGGGAACTCCAGCAAAGAGCCTGGCAGCAAAAATACAGGGCTATCTAAATGAGCCTGATAGATATTACAGGAGATTCAGGATCAAGATCGGAGAAGATGAGAACGGAAATCCTATCTATGGAAGAAAGTGGAAGCGCAGGACGTGGGATAAAGAAAGCCAGTCTTACAAATGGATAGACGCAAACCCAAAGGACTACAAACCTGGTAGGGGTGTTTACAGATCATCTTCAAAGAATGCACAGAGGTTAGCCAGGACTGAAACAAACATAGCATACAGAACAGCAGACTATACCAGATGGCAACAGCTTGAATTTGTCATAGGTGTGGAAATTAAGCTGAGTAATAATCATCCTTGTGTTGATATTTGTGATGATCTAAAAGGCATTTACCCAAAGTCTTTCAAGTGGACTGGATGGCACCCTAACTGTAGGTGTTATATGGTTCCTGTTCTTGCTAAGGAAACTGATATGGATAAGATGCTTGATGAGATTCTGAACGGTGAAGATCCTGGGAATGTAAAATGTGATAATGAGGTCAAGGAACTACCAGGCGAGTTCAAAACATGGATGAGTGATAATCAAGATAGGATCCAGGACGCAAAGGAAAGAGGAACTTTACCATATTTCCTGATGGATAACAAGAGATTGGTAGGACTTGAAAACTATAAATCGGTAGGATTGCGAAGAAAAGAGATAGCAAAATCTGCTACTTCCTTATTGTTAGGTATTGAATTTACAAATCCAGATTTTGGCGGTTCACTTAAAATAAACAAAAGAGGTATTAAGGAATGGCTAAACCAGCCCCACAGTCTATATGCTGATAAAAACGAAATATTATTGGATTTAAGTAATACAATTGAACATAGTAACTATAGGGGATGGACGTATTATCATAAAGACAACCCAATGGTGACAAAAACACATGTATTTGAAATCAACATAAATAATGAAACATCATATATTATTGCAAGGGAATACCTGAACGGCGATGTATACATCTATAGCATATCTGAAAGTGATAAGGTTCTCATAGGAATACAAAAATGACCTAACAATACATCACTAAGGAAACTGCAATCCAAAGCTGCCATTATCAGGTCATGTATCCTTTCGGATATTGCAAATATACTGTTTTGACTTTGTATATACAAATTTTTTCGATATATTCGTATCAGATTTGTCTTTACCGCCATTCGCATTAGCAGACAGATCAAAAGAGAGGGGCAAATATAGCCCCTCTTTTTCATTATTCTGATGTATTTGTAACAGATCGTTTCAACAGTACAAGTTTTCTGACAAACATTCTGCCTGCCTCAGTCCACACGGTTGAAAGCATTATGCCAGTCCGTCCGTCTTTTTTTCTGTATGTCCTTTCACGTGTCTTTACATATCCTTTGGCTTGAAACTTGGCATACATAAACCATTGCCCTCCCTGTTTGAACATTACACCAGCCTGGTGCAAAAACTTGTGTAGCCCTTGCGCTGTCATGTCAAGTTCTTTTGCCAACTGGGTTGTAGTGAAAGTGTCGTAACTGTCAAGTACATTCTGGGCATACTCTACCAAAGGGGCTTGCTCAAGCATTATCTTATCCTGTCTGTCTGTAAGCTGTAGCAGACGTTTGTTTTCGGAATGGTACACTTTCTTCTGATCCTCCAGAACGGCTATCTGCCTGTTGGCTTCATTCAATGCCTTACGTTCCTCCTTTAGTGCTGTAAGCAGACGGATTGCATTATCAGGATCGGCAAGTACGCTGTCTATGGTCTGGGGTGTAGCTGTTATACCGAATTTCATAAGCTCCTTTATCCTATCGTTGCACCAGATAGCAAACTGGGGACTGAGCCAGCGGGCAAACTCTAAGGCTACATCTTCGTGCATCCAGGTGCCAGAATTGTTGCCACCTTTTGTAACTCTCACTAAATCAGCCAAACTTAAATTTCTAAGTTTGGACATTTCTTCTAAAAAGCCTTTGGTGTATTGGTTGTTGAGCCAGAACACGGGTTGCTTTCCAAACGGTTTAGCCATTTCCGTAGCGTTCACCATTGTAGCCTCTCCTATCTGGAATGTGACTGGGCTACCCTCATAGATAAAGGTCTTTGAATCATTCATACGGCTTCCTCCAATTTTTGAAATTCTTCATTAATAAAGAAGTAGCCCAACATAGGTGAAAGATCATCGTGTATGAGCGTTTGTAATCTGTCTTCTGCTTCTGCAAATTCATAATCAAACACTCCATCTACAGAGAGGAACTTCGAAAGCTCATTCAGCTTATTTTGAAGCTCTATAGCCTTACGCAAAACCTCTTTTAGTCTTTCACTTCTTGTTCTGTAGTCCGTTTGGTGGACTGTACCTGTCTGGTTGTTACTGTTCTTCACGTCCAGACTTTCTTTTGGTTTGCACATATTTTATAAAGTCTGTTTAGGTGAAAATAAAAACGGCTTTCACCTGTCCCGCTGTGCTACACCAAAAGAGGCAGTGGGCGCATTAACGACACCACACGGGGGTATGAAAGCCGTCGTATATCGGTTGCAGTCTTCCGACAATTCAAGGCATAAAAATAGCCTTACCGATAATTGGCAGGCTGAACGACCCACCTCTTTTGTTATGTAGCACGAGGGCAAATGTAAGCCGTAAAAATGAAACAGCCAAAGAAATTTAAGAAAATCTTTGGCTGCCAGCGTAATATGTGTTTATTGAACACAAATATTTTAATCGTACACTTTATTTTCTATCAACACGGTAATTTTATTTGATTCCCTATCGTATGTTCCATCAATAGTAAAATATTGAGTTGCATCATTAACAATCCACCATGTTTCTGTAATACTATTATTGACATCTTTCTCTGAAACATAGTCCCAAAATTCATTTCGATTAGAAAAACTTGCAACACCCATAAATTTATCATTATATATGGCTCTATATGTCACATAATCTATTGATTCGTTTATACAATCCATTTCTTTTTTATAAACTTCTATCCCAATAGAATATGTATTGAAATAACCATATACAAGAATGGAGTACATTTCATTATCCTTATTGCTACTAAAACTTATACGATATTCGTTGTCTTTTGTTCTATACTGATAGATTAGAACTGTTTTTCCAAGCGTACCACCCTCATGTACTATTATGCCGTTCTTGAAATTATCCTTTACATATTGTGGACTTTTCCCAATATATGAAACTAATTCATTTACACCAATAGAGCTATTTGTTGGAGTGATTTGCTCGTTATCTTTACTACAACCTGTTAAAACAATTATCAGGCACAGCATCATTAAAACTTTTCTCATTTCTATATAAAATTCAAGCATAAACAAATTTCTACATGTATATAATTATTGCTATACAGAATCTATTTCAGAAGTGTTCGAATTGGTAGAGTATTTATTATTTTCCCTTACTTTCTCTTTTTCCTTTCTATGTTTTAATTCTTCCAATGTTCCTATTGGAATATTTACATAAATAGCCCCCATTTTTTTGTACTCTAACAATTGCCTATAAGTTGCTTCATCTGTCACTGATTTGTATTGCAATAATTTATCTAATGGCACTTTTTCCGTGGAGGCTACTTTATCTTCATTATTTTTCTCTTTGGCAAATCGTGTAATGAAAACTAAAAGCATTAAGACAGGCGATATAATAAAAGCAAGTTTGAAATTCCCTAAAACCCAGCTAAAGAAAATTCCACATACAATACTTACAATTATTGTCATACAACCAAATGCGAAATTGTCAGTTTTTGGTGTGCAGGTTTCTGGAATATTTGTTTTTATGCAGTTAGAAGTATCTATATTATTATAGGTTGTATGTGTGTGAGTCTTTGTTTTTGCTTTTTTCCCTCCAGCAATTTTCTCCCTCATGTAAATGCCTGTTCCAGGGATTCCAGCATTACCATACACACCGTTCTTACCTATATTTACGCTTGCTCCCTTTGTGCCTATCGTTGTGCTTATACCACTTTTACTAAAATTTAGTGTTACGCCAGGAAGCAACTTTACCCTTTTCCTAAATCTGATTCCCATACTACAAAAGATTTTATTTCATAATCTTGCTTTCCATTTTTCTGGAATAGTGTATGTTTTTCCATTAATCGAAACATTTTCGGGCATCTGGCAGTTAACGAACTTATTTAGGTTTCTTTCCAACAAAATGACTTTGCTTTTGTTGTACTTCATGTTGTTGTCTATGTTATGGCTGTATATAGTTGGAGGGAAATGAACTTTTACCTTTTTACCTGGATAGTTTTTCTGAATAAACTCTATAGGAGGCAAAAGATCACTGTCACCACTTACAAGAATAACAGAATCTGTCTTATCCTGAAAACAATCCGCAATCATTCTTATGGAAATATTGACATCTGTTTTCTTTTCCTCTGGTCTGATTATTGTATATTTACAGTTAGGGCACTGTATTTTCTTTTCTAAATACTTGCCTCTAACTATTTCAAACCGATCACCGTTTATAAGTTTGTTGGCATTTAGAAAAGAACTTTGTCTGCTACTTTTTTCTTTGTTCAATGGTGATGCTGTAAAATACACAACCTTTTCAAGTTGTTGATTTTCTCCGAGAAACATTTCAAAAAACTTAACTAAGTCCACCCAATATGCTTTAGCCCATACTGGATCTACTTTTCTTTTGGTTCTCAATCCATAGTAGAAATTGAAACCGTCAATGTAAACTGTTACTTTTTCCATGTGCGTGTATTAACAAAAAAAGCTACCATTGAGGTAGCCTATAACCATTCAAGAAAGAATGGCGGTTCTTTAACTGGAACAAAAGTAATTTGTTTTCAGTAATAAACCAAATTTTTATTGGTAAAAAAATAAATTCCAAACAAATATGTGTTGCATAAACACATTAATTACAATATGCTATATTTATTTTCAGTCTCCAGGTTCTCCAAGATAATAAATTATGGCTTCGTGTTGTAATGGTGTAAGTACCCTTTGACCTTTTTTGAAGCAAAGTTTTTCCAATCTTTCCCTTAATGGTGTACAAATAATAATCCATCGTCTCAATTGGGTGACGGCACTTCTTTTTGTAGAGTTCGGAAAGTATTGACACGCAAGTTCACACATTTTGATTGCTTTCATATTAGTTTGGAATAAAAATTACCCTATAGTAGTTGTGTTTCCACTATAGGGTAGTTGGTTAATTACTGTATAGTAGTTGTCTATTTACCTTATTAAAGATAACTTTTTACAATCCACCAGCCACATCTTGCATAGGATTTTCAGTTTCTTCATTGGATGCAGTTCCTTTTTTTGCTACTTTCTTAAAAGTAAGAGTTTTCACATTCTGGGCTTCTTGTAACAGCTTGCCTGGTCTGAACTGAATATTTACTTTTGTGATGTTTGTTGGAGTAAAGTCCTTTTCTGTTTCTGCTCCGTTGCTACATATTTGAAATTGAAAAGTTCCAAATTTTTCCAACTTTACTATTTTCCCTCCTTTCAAATGCTTTTTCATCTGTTTAATTAACGCACGCAACACATTAAGAATATCACCATCTGTTAGCGTTGTTGCATAACTGATTTCTTCCGCAAGATCATCCAAATCAACAACTCCGTTTGCTTGCATCTTTGCATAATACTTTTGAGGTGCCATTTCGTCAATAGGATTCCTCATTGCTGTCACTGAATAATTAATTTCTGCCATTTTTGTTTTTGTTTTAACATTAATACTACTGTAGTGTTGCAACACTGCCTAAAAGTATCTTATTATGCTTTTATACAGTTGACGAAATAGTAATTACATGGCTATAGTATATAAAAAATATAAATTTATTTCCCCCTTTTGGTTCTTCTTCTAATAAGAGTGCCTAATCTGATTATACATTTCTTGTTTGAATAATCCTTATTATGTAGATTAATATTCCAAAGACTTTCTTTTGAAATTCCTACCAATCTTTCAGGTAATGTGTCATATATTGCTGCCTTAGATCCAAAATAATAGTGGTTCTTTCCATTATATTGTTCTTTAAGTTCTACATGAATAACCTTAAATTCCTGTTTCATAATTATCAGTATTAAAACGGAAGTGCATATTTAGATAATTTACCAAGTGGATTTATGTATCTACCAAGGTCTTTATTCTCTCTCATTATGTCATATAAACAGCGTCTATATGGCTTTCTCTTTCGTTTAGTATTCTTTTTTTCCATGCTTGTATGGTCTTAACCTGTTATACTCTATCTTAAGTCTTATAAACGGATTGAGGTCTATCCCAAGGCTCCTACAGATATAATCTATTCTTTGAAGTGAGTTTCGGATCACCCAATCAATGTTTCTCTCATTGTTTGTCAATATACCACACAGGGCAAATATGAAACCTGTAAAGCGTGTGTCTGCTGTAGCAATATAACGCTCATGTTGCTGTAATAGGTTTGCCATAAGGTCTATATCCGTACCTGTTTCTCCAGCAAAATCAAGTAGGCGTATAACAGCATCAGCAAGCTCATCTTCTACCCTGTTCTTTACATACTGTTCAAAGTGATACTTAAACAGATCCATGTTTCCTTTCTCTTTATACCTTTCAACTGTAAAGTATGGAATGATTGATAGATCTGTTCTGAAATTAGTCCTATCAGCTTCTACAGCCTCCATAAGTTCTGATATAACCAGGCATAGCCAGTGTGAACTGGGTTGCTTTGTTTCATGCCAGCCGTGTTCAACGGCAATGGCATGTATTTCGTCTCTTAATTCGTTTGATAACTTTAGCATTTAATCCTCCTTTCTATTTTACTTCTTCTGTTTTGCAGTGAACAACATCGCCATCAATCCAATCCCATCCGAATAAGGCTCTATTATCGTGTGCTAACTGTGTGGCTGCTCTGTTTGTCTCGTAGCGATCCTTTCCATCTTCATTTGCTACCAGGATCTCGCCATTTCTGAGATCAATTATCTCAATGTTACCGTCAACGTATTTTTGAAGTTCCTCCAGTTGGAAATCAGTTCCGTTTTTAGGATTAATTTCTTCTATTGTACCGTCTGTTTTTATCAGTGTTGCCATATTATTATGTTTTAGTATTTGTAATCATATCCTTTTTCTATCACCTTTGCATTTACAAGATCCTTACTTTTTAGCAAAAGGTATTCTGAATTGTGATAGGCTGTAAAATGATAGCTTTTATCAAATATGCTATCTCCAAAACCTGTGAGCTTTACTTTTTGCCCTGTCTGTAGCTTTACAACAGCACCGAACCAGGCGTTATCACACTGTGTTAGAATGTTCCTGAACTCGTGTGATAGGTATCTCTCTGGATTTACAGGCAAAGGATCAAGTAATGATCCTTTTTCTGTAACCATCCTGTATGTTTTCGCTTTGCTATTTCTACATAGAACACTCATACATGTGTTAAGGTGTCCTGGCAAGGCATCATCATTAAGCTGTGTTTCTCCTATCCTGATACCGTTTGCATCGAAAGCAGCAAAAACGTATGTGTTCATTTTCCACCTCCTTTCTTGTATGCTTTCTTTGTTTTTGGCTTGTTCTGTGATCCGACAAATGTTTCAGTATTATCAACCATTCTACTGATAGCAAAATCAATCTTATCAACTAAATGAGGATAGCTTTCTTTTGCCATTTCGTGAGCTATATGTAATGCTGATTTTACCTTTTCACAGGTAATAGCATCCATGATCATGTATAAATTATAGTCCGTCATATCTCATTCTATTACTTCTGGTATGGTTTTATAATCTTCTGGTTTTGCTTTTTCCTCTGTTACCCATCCTATTCCAACCCAACACTTTACAACTCCGTTATGGATAACTCTAAATCCAGCTCTCTCAACCTCCTTTGGAGGATTTACACTCATTTTAATGCTGGAAAGTTCTGATATGTGTATTTTCATTTTCCCTCCTTTCTTGCTGGATATATTAGCCTAATAACCTCCAGTGTTTCACCGTTAACTATAGCTATACGCTTATAGTACTTTTCACAAGCAATCTGGAAACCTCCGCACCATTCCGATTTTTTCTCGTATTGTGCTATAGTGTCCTGTACTGCCTTATCAAGTTGATCCTCGTAAATATATCTTTCTGAACCTATGCGGATCTGATCGCCATTATCATGCTGTAATACTCTTATTGAAATAAAATTTGTTGCCATAATCAGTGTTGCATTGTAGGAGGGGTATATCCCCCTCCTGGTTTGATATTTATTTTCTTGCCCATTCCTCAAAAACCTGGTAGTAACCAGTCCTAATAAATAGCATATCACCAGAACCATCCCCCCACCAGTCCCTACAGTGTGAAATATATCTGCCTATCTGATTGTTATTGGCTGGGCATAGTTTTTTATATATTGAACGGAACATAGCAGATATTTTACGACCTGAGAAATTACCAGCCATTTTAGCGTCATTTGTACAATATCCGAACATTGAAACTGTTTCTGTATCTCCGTTCTCAGTCAAAAAATCATAATCTGCATCGCCCCATGAACCGTATCTAATTGTGTCCTTAAGAAGCTGCTGCTGTTCTGATGTTAGTACTGATACAATTTCCTCAACTTGTTTGATTGTTATTTCCATATCGGTGTCGCATTATGTGTGGCTTTCGTCACACGGTTTATATTTAATTGTTAGTTTCTTAATATATTGTCTAATAACTCTTTATCAGCACTCCAAAGATTATATCCTTTTGCTAATTTTCTTCTGATATACTCCTTATCTCCTATCATGGATATTGCCTTTTCTCTCAGATCTGATGCACTCCATTTTTCAGCCTGATCTATGAGAAAGTTTGAGAGGCTTTTTCTTTCCTCGTAAAGTTCACGAACAAGAACAGTTTTACGCTCAATCTCTTTCAGTGCTGTAGGATTCTCAATCCATAATTTACAAAACAGATCTTTATCAAGGTCTGTATTCATGTATATTTGTTCTACCTCAGCATAGCCCTCAGCATTCAGCTTTAGCCCTGTTCTTTCTTCAAATTCTTTTTGTGTCATATCCGATCTATTTTAATGTTGCATTTATTATCTGTGTTTCTCAAACACATTGCAAATATAGTTTGTTCTATTAAATAAAACAAATAATTTACCGACTTTTTTTCTGTATAAATTTACCCAGTTAACGCAAAACACTGATTTATAGTGAATTTACCTGGTTAAATTTCTGTGTTTATCAAACACATTTTACCGATTTTATTTCTATCTTTGCGGTTATAGAAATAACAATATCAATAAATTATAAGTATATGAATAGAAAACTCTTTGAAAAAGTCAAGACTAAGTGTACAGACACAGGTCTTTCAGAGAAGTATCTCCAGGCGATAACCGAAAAAATGGGTGGTAGCATTGAAGATGATTCGACTGATGATGAGGCTATTGAAACGACTGCAAATCTAATAGCTGAGGTGGCAAAAGAAAGCCAGGGTGAGGCTACAAGATGGGTAAACAAGAAAAGCCAGAAGAAGAAACCGAAAGAAACCGAGGAAGAGGAAGAAGAGGAAGAGGAAGAAGAAAACAAAGGTGGAAAAGGTGGCAAATCTGGGAAAAGAGATCAGGAAAGCGAAGAACTGAAAGCGATCAGAAAAGAACTGGATGAGCTTAAGAATGAAAAGGCGAAAAACCAGCGTTCAAAAGCAATTTCAGATGCAATGGAAAAACACAAAATTCCATCATTCTTGCGTGATAAGCTCAACATCGCAGATAATGCTGAGGATATTGATGCTGCTGTTGCTTCGTTCAAACAGGATCTCATTACAAATGGTCTTGTATCTGCTGATTCAGAGGGTACAAAAGCAGCAAGTGAGAAGCAGATAGATGAAGCTGCTGATGATTTGCTCAAATCAATAACCGTAAAATAAAAGTAAAATGAAAAGGAAAACAGATTCTTTTACTGGGACACGCCCGATCTTCACTGGCAGTCCGTCATTGGTTATGGGAGGATTTAACCTGGATAAGGAAAAACAGAATTTCATGCCAGGTGATACTATCCCTGCTGGAACCCTTGCTATCAAGGATGAGAAAACAAGAAAAGTTCAGGTTATCAAGACTGCAAAAGTCCTTGAAGTTGATGCTGAGGACAAAAAGAAAGTCACTCTGTATGTTGATGAGTTCTATGCTCCGTGCTTTGCACTTGGAGACAAGGTACTTAAAACTGATGCGATCTCTGGTACGTTTGAAGCTGCTCCGTCAATTACAAAAATTGAAAAGAGTGGGACAAATTATGTGATTTATCTTTCTGCTGAGATCTCTGGTCTTGCAAAGGATAATGTAATTGAGGAAGTTGTTGATAGTTCGTCAAACGCAGCTTCAAGAGGTATGTCTAACAGTGCTTTGGTTGCTGATGTTTTTGTTAGCGAATTTGAAGTTTCTGTAGATGTTACCGCTGATACAATGCAATACGAAATGTACGAAAGGCGTGTTCCTCCTATCCCAGCGTCACAGAAAGATGCTACAGGTGCTTTTCTGAAAAACAATCCTCATGTGAAATTAACTCAGTCTTATTAACGAAAAAGAGGTTAGAAAATGAAATCTATTTATCAAAAATTTAGTGGGCTTAATAAAGATGGAAAGCCTTTGGATCTCCTGGCTACATGGAGAAAGACGTTTGATAAAGCCTCAGAACGTGAAGTAACACTGTTCCAGAAAATGTATTCTGATCAGTGGTGTACTTACAATACACCTCAAATGTCATTGACTGCTGAGGCTATTGTCGGCAAATATAATTTGCGTTTGATGGCTACTTTGATCGGTGATGAATCTCCTACACCATTGAGGCGTTCTGATGGTTTCGATATTTGGACTAAAGAAATCCCACGTGTAGGTCACAAGTTCCCTATGCCAGCTCGTGACTTGCGTAAACTTATGGAGGTTTACGAAAATCCACGTTTGAAAGAAGCTGATAAGGTAAAACAGATCGAAAAAACATTGAAGCACGAAATTGAGGATGCTTATCTTGGATGCAAGGACGTTATGGACTTCATTCTTTTGTCTGCATTCTCTGGATGGGGAGTAGCACAATTCACTCCAGAAGTAAACAACCCAGGTGGACGTACTTATGAGGTTGATTACATGATGCCTGAATCAAATAAATTGATCAGTTCGTTTGCATGGACTTCTGCAAACACAAAAGCAGGAAATGTATCACCAATCCTTGTTTTGGCTGCAATTTGTGCCGACCTCAGAAACCGTGGTATTGAGCCAGGTGAAATCGTTATGAGCCAGGATCTTTATTTCTGGTTGCGTAATGACCAGACTACACGTCTGCTTGTTCATGGTCAGGATAAGAGTGCTCAAACTGTTACCGTATCTCAGTTTGAATCTTTGTTGACTGAAAACCAGATACCTCCTGTTACAGTTGTAACACGAAAGATGGGTATTGACAAGGATGGAAAACGTCACTCTATTGATCCGTGGAATCACAACTTTGTCTGCATTAAACCTGCTGGTGTTATCGGTGAAATCCAGCCAGCTATTGAAGATAGTGAGCTGATGGAGGAAGATGGCGTTGATTATATCAATGCTGGTAACGGTATCAGGATCGCTAAATGGATCACTGGTGAATCTACTGGTCAAACAGCAGCAGAATACACACAGGGTTCTGGTAGATTGTTGCCACTTATCACTGAAATCGGTGCTATCGTATGTTTACAGGTGCGTGGTTATGATGAAGAAGTAATTCCTGATACTGATAATGGAGAAGCTCGTCTCTATTGTACAAAAGAGGAATTTGACAATATAGCATTGGAGGGCTAAAATATGGGAATTGTTCTTTGTACAAAAAAGAAGTTTAGGGACAAAACAAACAGGAGAAAAATCTACAATGTTGGTGAAACTCTTGAAGTCTCAGATCTTGATCGTGTAAATGATCTCGTATCACGTGGTATTTGTGTGATTACGGCAATCAATGAGGAAAAGAAAAGAGATGATAAGTCAGAAGTAGTGAATGTGTCAGGAAAAGATTATGCTTTGCTTGACATAAAGAATGCACTGGAGGCTATCGGATCGCCTGTTGCTCAGAATGCTGGCGTTAAGGGCGTGTCAAACGCTGTAGCAAAACTTAATGAGGAACAGATTGAATCATTGGTTGTTGAACTTGAAAAGGAAAAGTAAGTTATGGAAACATTGACAAAATACGAGGCGTTACTTGGTGAACTTGATCCTTATGTTCCAGGTAGAACGACATTGCAGAAAGCTCTGTTGGATGCTAAGGTTAGCGATCTTGACAGTGAGTATGATCCTGAAAAGGATAAGGTTGGCATTGCTATAGCAGCTATCAAGGTTCTTAAGAAAATGATAGTGCTTACAAATGACAGCCTTGGAAAATCCTCACAGGGATACAGTGTTGAAAAGTTGGAGGATAGGATAAAAGATCTTTGCCGTGAAAACGGTCTTGACGTTTCGGAGTTTGTCAAGGTCTCATCTATAACAGACGGATCTAACTTGTGGTAATATGAGAACAAACGGTACTTTCCAATATAGCATCTTACAGGAAGCTGTTCAGGATCCTGAGACTGGATTTTACCAGGAACAGGATAATACTGAATGGCAGAAAGGCTGTGAATGCCAGATAGACAAGTCAATACCAGCAAAACAATATGTTGGAACTGATGGAATAACATACGCATACACTTATGATGTATTTATTCCTAAGCATTTCAAAGGCGATCTATCTATCGGAACAAAGATCATGCTTGTGTTTGATGATGGGGGTACTGATGAGTTCTCTATACAGGGAATTGACAACTTAAACAGGAGGTATATTGAGATATGGGGATAAAACCTGAATTTGGTAGCGGTGTAATACTTGCTAAGGTTGAAGCATTCCAGAGGAATCTGGATAAAGCAGTTTTGTTTATGCTGAAATACCTTGGTGAGGATCTTGCTAAGTACGCAAAGGAACAGCACAATTACACCGATCAGACAGGAAATCTGACAAACTCCATTGGTTATGCTGTGGTTCGTAATAAAGAGATAGTTTACTATGGTGGGACAAACCAGCCTGGAGTAGGTGCCGATGCTGCCCTGGAGACTGCAATGAAGTATGCCCAGGATATGCAAGACACATATTCACTCATCATAGTAGCTGGAATGAATTACGCTGCCTATGTTGAAGCTAAGGGGTACAATGTTATCCTCCCTGCTGAACTGAAAGCAAAGAAAGATTTTCCTGCTGCCATGAATAGATTGATGGAAAAAGCAAAAAGTAAAGCAAACGAATTATTTGGAATATGATAACTACTGAGGAAATAGCTGTAAGAGTTTACCAGTTACTCCAGGAAAGCGAGGTTAAAACTATGATTAACGGAGTTATTGGTTACGAAAGAAACGACTATGCAAAGGAGGGCGTTGTTATCGTTCCTCACACTATTGATGGCGAGGGATCTGTAAGGTTCGGAGAAATCAAGGTGAACATTCATGTTCCTGATATTGCAAACAAAAGCAAGTCTGTTTATAGTACTAATTTCCAAAGACTGATAGACATAAGGGCAAAGGTTATCGAGGTTTTGCAGAATCATTGCGAGGTAGGTAAGGGCTACAACTGGACTATAGGTAAGCTCAATCCTCCTATCAAGGAACAAAACCATAATGAACACTTTGTTTCTTTAGGTCTTGAAATAACTGTAAGACAAAAGTAAAACATAAAATTAAAAGATTATGCCAGTATTATCAACAGTGGGAATCAAAGCATTGTATTATGCTCCCATTAACCAAACTGATCCAAAGAAAATGCCCGAAAGTGGTTGGAAGCCTGTAGATGTGTACCAGGACACTTGTACGTTTGTAGATAAGGATGCTACAATCACTACACACAAGTCTGAAACATCATCTAAGAAGATTATCCAGAAGTCAAAAGAGGGATCAGATTTAGTTTTCTCAATCATGGATCCATCCATTGATGAAAGGGTTGCTTTTGAGGGCGGTGAAAAAGGTACCGATGGAAGTTACAATACATACACGGAACCTGAAACTGTTAAGAATATAGAACTTGCTTTCAAGGTTTTCCCTATGGAAGGTCTCGTACTTAACATTCCTTGTGCTACTGTGTCGGCAAAGAAAAATACTACTTACTCAGCTAAGGGTATTTCATTGCTTGATGTAACAGCGAATCCAAACGGTGTTATAACGTACAGTGAGAATCCGGCTATGCCAGAGGAATAGTAAAAATCAATGAGAAAACAGCCTCCTATCCCCAGGATGGGGGGCTTTTATTTTTTTTAGACTATGGATCAGAAAGAAATAAGAGACATAAAAGATCTTACAAAAGAGGAAAGATTAGAACTGGAAGAAAAAGCTATTGAAGCACTTCTGCAACTTGGTGTTAAGTTTTCCGTTCCTCTAAAAATTTACCCAGTAAAACCTCCTAAGAGGGTTTTATGGTGGAATAGAACATTCCCTAAGATGGCAAGAATCTGGAGGGACAAAAGGATCCCTGTTGATTGGGACGTATCTGTAATGGAGGTGCCAGATGCAGATAAGGGTAAAATGGTTGATATGTATATGAGAAATTTTCATATCAAACCTTTGTATCTCGGAACTATAGACTATCTCAGAAAGCTGTATATACAGATAGAATACAATGAGAAAGACATTCAAGAACAGCCTATCCAGGAAAGTAAGAAGCTGTTCAAATACATACCTCTTATGGCTGAAATAGCTGCCGTTGCAGTAATCAACAGCCCTGAAATCACAAATAAGAGATCAAAGGAAGTTGAACAGCTTAAGACTTTCTTTATCAATCACCTTACTGTAGCCAGGCTTAAGAAACTATCTGATGTCATAAGCCAGATGATGAATCCTGGGGGTTTTACCTCCTCTATCAGATCCATAAGGGAAGTGGGAATGACGAAGCCCAAAGCAAATCTGATAGAGTAATAGGGCTAAACAGCCCTTGGGGTAATCGTGGCGAAATTATTAAGGCTTATGGATGGAGTTATGATTATCTGCTTTGGGGTATTTCCTGGATGAACATTCAAATCATCATTGCGGATGCACCAAAAATAGAAGCGTCTAAGAATGATGAGGAAGAAGAAACTGTTCATGTAGAGTTGAAAACGAAAGACGAAATTAGGAATTATATAAAAGGGCTTATGTAATATGGATAATGTAAATGGAGGATTGGCATTCAAAGCCACTCTTGATATAGATGATTTTAATGTGTCTGCTCAGGCTATGGAAAGGCACATTAAGCAGGTGTCTAATACCACCATTGCAGAATCAGCTATGATGGAGCAATCGCTACAGAATATGGCTCAGAATGGAGCTAAATATATTGTCTCATACCTTGTCGGTCAGGGTATGGGTAGTTTATTGCAAAGCATAGTAACTACACGTGGGCAATTCCAGCAGCTTGAAATAGCATTTGAAACGATGCTAAGGAGTGGCACTAAGTCAAAGACGCTCATGGATCAGCTTGTCGAAACGGCTGCAAAAACTCCTTTCGATCTTCAAGGTATAGCGAGTTCAACAAAACAGATGTTAGCATACGGATCATCTGTTGAAACTGTTGTTGATGAGATTGTAATGCTTGGTAATGTTGCATCTGGTGTAGGTGCACCATTGGGAGAAATTGCTTATCTGTATGGTACACTGAGGGCGCAAGGCAGGGCTTATGCTGTAGATATTAGACAGTTCGCTGGTCGTGGTATTCCTATCTATGAGGAACTGGCTAAGGTTATAGGAGTTTCAAAAGATGAGGTGAGTGCTCTGATAACAGAGGGAAAGGTAGGATTTACAGAAGTAGAACAGGCTTTCAAGAACATGACAAGTTCAAGCGGTGTTTACTACAACCTCATGCAGGAGCAAAGTAAATCACTTACTGGTATGATCTCTAACCTTGGTGATGCCTGGGATAGTGCGCTGAATAAGATTGGTACAGACAACCAGGATCTTTTTGCGTCTGGGATCCAGGGGGCAATTAGCCTTGTAGAAAACTATGATGAGATATTGCGTATAATACAGGCTATTACCGTTGCATACGGAAGCTATAAGGCAGCCATAGTACTTAATACGCTTGCTACAAAAGGATATACTGGTGTAGCATTACTTGACAATACAGCACGCCAGGCGAAAATAGCACTGCTTAAGATTGATGCTCAGTTGAGTGGTCAGGTGTCTGCTCAGACAAAGGCAATGACAGCAGCTCAGGAGGCTCACACTATATCATTACAAAAGCAGCTAACTGCTGAGGAACATGCTAACCTTGTAAAAAGTTTGCGTATTGCTACAATACAGCAGCTACTAACAGCACAACAGCAGGAATATCTATCAAATTTGAATCTCACGGCTTCAAGTGCAAACTATGAGGCTGTAGCGATGAGTGTTCTTTCTGTTGAACAGAGGGCTGCTTTGAGTAAAACGGATCTGAGTGCTAAGAGTGCTGTTTACCGTGCTGCTCTGGAACAGGAGGTTATAAAGAAGAATCAGAACCAGGTTTCAACGCTTAATGCTATGCGTGCAGAGGTCAGTGCTGCTGCTGCTAAAGTGGAGGCTTCTAAACAGACAGCCATAGCTACAATGCAAGCTACTGAGGCTGCGAGGTATGAGGTGTATTGGGCTAAACAGTCTGGTGACGCTACAAGAATAGCTACTGCTGAAAAGAAACTGGAGGGTGCTCAGGAAAACCAGGCTATAGCAAGAAAGGCTGCTTTGTCTGCTCAGACTGATTTCCATACGAAGAAAAAAGCCCTGGAAGCTGCTGCTGTGAGACAGTCAACTGTTGCCACTACTGCTGATACTGTTGCAAAGGCTACGAATGCTACAACCACCTCAATGCTGACTGCAATAACAACAAAAGCCACACTCGCAATGAAAACATTATGGGCTTCCATGATGTCGAATCCTATTGGATGGGTGATCGGTCTCGTTGGTGCCCTGGTTAGTGCGTTAACTCTTTTCTCAGGAACAGAAGAAGAAGCTACAGATGCTATGGGAGAGTTCCAGGACACTACAAAAAAAGAGATTGACAGCTTAAACCTGTTGTTCTCTGTTTTGCAGAATGCTGAGAAAGGAACTAAGACACATAAGGATGCCATTGAGAAAATAAATGCCATTTGCAAAGAGTACAATAAGACACTGCTTGATGAGAATGCTACTCTGGATATTCAGAAGTTGAAATATGAGGAACTGACTGCTGCGATACAGAATAACACAGCAGAAAAAATCAAAGCAAAGTACACCGAACAGGCTATGCAAGAAATGATCCAGTCTCAAACTGATGCACTGGAGGAACTTAAAAAGGCTGCTAAGGATGCAACTTATAAGGATATTCAGGAAACTATGCAATATGATGGTGCCTGGGTTTCTGTATCTAAAGTGGTTGATGTTGATGCTCGTTCTATACAACAGGCTACTGGGGCTGTTTGGGAGGCTGTAGAATCAATGTCAACTGATGCTGCTGAGAGATTAAAAGGGCTTACAGGAGAAGCCTATACAGACGCTTTTAATCAGTCTCTTGATAGGATTGTCAAAGCCGTTGCAAAATCAACTGGAGCAACAGATAAGGAAATGGATAGTTTCAGATCCACACTGAGTAAATATCTATCAGATGTGGTGAGTTCTGCTAACATGGCACAGGATAAGATCTCAAAGGTAGATCAGCAGCTTTCCGCTTTCTTTGCACCAAAGGATAGTTCCAAAACGTCTGAGGCTGTTGATTATGTGTCAATGTCATTTGAGGAACTTGATAAAAAGGCGCAAGACACTCAAAAGGAGATTGACGCAATAAACGCCAAAAAGGTTAAGGTAGATGCAGACACAAGCAAACTTAATGAGCTTCTTTCTACACTAAAGGAGATCAATTCTGCTGTTAACCAGAAAACGGAGAACCTGAATACTGAGGCTGGAATTAACGCCAGGATCAAGCAACTTAAGGACGAAAGATCGAATGTTGAGATAAACAGTTCAAAGTATAAGGAGCTTACAAAAACTATCAATTCTCTTGAATCACGTCTGCCAAAATCAAATAACAATGCAGCCCAAAAAGCTGATGAGTTATCCAGGAAACAACTGGAGGCAGAAAGGAAACTTGAAGAAGATCGTATCTCTGTAATGAGTGAGGGATATGAGAAAAGAAAGGCGATGCTTGATCTACAGCATAAGCAGAATCTTGATCGTATTGATAAAGAAGAAAAGGAGCTGGAGAAAGCCAGGAAAGATGCTGGAAAAGGTGGGCTTACTGATGATCAGAAAGCAGGGTTTGACGAAAGGAGAAGCATTGAGAATAAATCCTATACTGATGCACAAAATGAGCTTTTTGATGGTGAAATAGAATACAAGAAAAAACAGTATGACTTGTATTTCCGTTGGGTAAGAACAATGGGTGAAGATGTTGCCAGGTCTCATTTCTCTGAGCTGTTGAAAGATGGAGAATCATATAAAGAGTTCGTTCAGAATCAGATCAACATGCTGAAAGAGAAACAGAGTAACCAGGGGCTTACTGAGGGTGAGGGCAATTACCTGATTTCCCTTAATATGCAATACAATGAAATTACTGGTGCTAAAACAGCTATGGACGCTTTCAAAGAATCCGTTACAAATGCTATTAGCCAGGCTCAAAGTCTTGCTGATAAGATTGAAGCGGTCGCTGCTGCTAAGGAAAGGCTGAGTAATGGCAGCTCTGGACTTGTCGGTGCTGATGAGCAATCGGAGGCAGCTCTTTTCGTGACGGAAGAAGATGAGAAGCTACAGAAAGAAATTCAGGAAAGACTTATCAATGACTACAGGACTTATGAAGAACAGAAAAAGGCGATCCAGGATGAATATGCTGTATTGAGGAATGAGGCTCTTAGAGAGAACAACCAGGAACGTATTAACCTGGTGAATCAGGGTGAAGCAGAGGCGTTAAGTGCTTTGAATGCTCAGATGCTCATGCAAAGCGAAAGCTGGAAAAATCTATTCACGGATCTTGATAGTCTTACTGTTGAACAGATTGATAAGCTGATCAATGATATTCAGCAAAAAATGAATACTTCTAACCTGGATTTGAATCCAGCAGATCTTAAGGCTGTTCTTGATAAGCTGGATGAGGCTAAAAAGAAAGTTCTTGATGTGAATCCGTTCAAGGCTATGGGTAACGCCCTTTCAGACGTTTTCAAGAAAACAGAATCGGGATCGCAGAAAACATCTAAGCAGATTAAGACAGACTGGTCTAACCTTGCAAGTTCAACAGAGGGAGTATTTAGTTTTGTGAATGATGCCATTGATAGCTGTGATGTCCTTGGTGATCTTATTGGCGAAAATGGGAAAGCTACACTTGGAATGCTACAAGGTATAACTACTGCTGGTATAGCAATGGCAGCAGCCATACAGACAGCAGAAAAAGGTAGTATTATCCTTGCTGCTATATCTATAGCTTTACAGGCTGTTCAGTTTGTTGCAAACTTATTCAACAATGATGATGAGCTGGAAGAAAAAATACAGAATATCCAGGAACACATAGATAATCTATCAAACGCTTTCGATCGACTGCAGAACGCTGCTGAACACACATACTGGGTTTACTCTGACGAAGAAAAGCAAGCACACAACCAGAGAGTTCAGGCAATTAAAGATGAGATCGCAGCCCTGGAAGCTAAAAAGGTTGTCGCTCAACAAAGTTGGGATTTTGTCCGATATGCAGAATTGACTAAGCAGATTAAGGAACTGAAATATGCTCTTGAAAAAGAAGAATCAAATGGAGATATGTTTCAGTTGTATGAATTGCAGAAAGATAACCTCAGACAACAGCAGGAGGCTATCAGGCAGCAGATCGCAGCAGAAAAAGACAAGAAAGATACAGACTGGGGTAAGATTAATGATTGGGAGGAAGCAATCAAAGATATAGATACTCAGATTGAGGATATGGAAAGGAGTATGCTTGAAACTCTTGCTGGTACCGATACTCAGAGTGCTATTGATGAGTTTGCTGATGCCCTTGTTGATGCTTACTGCCAGGGAGAAGATGCAGCAGAAGCCTTGGGAGCTAAAACAAAGGATATTCTTAAAAAGGCTGTTGTAGAGGCTTTGAAAAGAGAGTTCCTTGCAAAAGCCGTAAATGACGCAATGGCATATCTTGGGGAAGCCATGAAAGATGGAGTTTTATCAGATAGTGAAAAATCTAAATTTGAAGCAATGATAGATGCTGCTGGGGAAACTTTTAATATGGCTCTTGAAAGTGTTGGAGATTGGATAAAAGATGTAGAAGATGATGCTGCTGAAAATACAGATCCTCTAAAAGGTGCTGTAACTTCTATGAGTGAGGAAACAGGAGGCGTTATAGCAGGAAGATTAAACACTTTCATTATCAATCAAAGTGATCAGATAGTGATTATGAGATCTTCACTTGTTTATCAAGCTGAAATTGCTGCTAATACAAGAACTTCTGCTGCTGAACTCGCTGAGATTAAAAGCACATTAAAAAGAATTGAAAATAAAGATAACTCACTTTTGTCACAAGGTATAAGCTAATGGACGTAATAAAAGAACTTAAGAATGACGGAATTAACAAAGGGTTATGCCGTCTTTGGCAAATGAAACTTAAGCCAGGGCTTAATGTCGGTGAACTTGCTAAGTTATATGTTCGTGGTATTGATTTCTGTATTATCAATGACTATCCAACTTTAGATTTTATCAGGAATAATTTCAAGGGTAAATGTGAACAGTATGGTGTATTTGTTGATGATGAGGAAAGATCCATAAAAAATTTGCCAGACGTTGTTTTGAATGGTAACTGCAAATCCATGATGGAGTATGATGGATATACTGTAAGTCGTATTTATATAAGGCACAATTCTAAGGTATCTGTTAATGTTTCAGATCATGCCATAGTAACCATAGATGCCTTTGATAATTCTGATCTTGTAGTAGCTGTAGCTGGGAAAGATGCTCAGGTTATGGTAAATATGTATGGAAACTCCAGGGTTCAGTGTATTGGTGATGGTATAAAAGTAAAGTATAATAACAAAAAAACATATAGGGTATGATTGATAAAAATTTAGTTCTGTATTTGCCTTTTGATGATCCAGACGGTAACAAGGCTTATGATTATTCTTATAACAGATCAGATGCAACATTATCAAATGGTGCACTTTTCAGCAGGGACGCACATAGTGGAAAATCACTTGACTTAAATGGGAATGGAGAATGTTTGACAGATAGATCAATTCCTTTCAGCTCTGATTTTACGCTAACAATGTATGTTAAGCCTACTACAAACAAAATAGGTTGGCTTGTTAATATGAATGGAATAGATAATTATGTTGATCAATGGCTTGACGTAATGCCTAAAGAATGGGTGTTCTTATGCTTTGTAAAATCAGGATCTATTCTTTCTGTTTACCTGGGAAATAAACAGGTTTACAGTAAACCGCTGCCTGGTACCCCAGTCGGATTGTCGGTAAATGAAAATACTCTTATTGGATGCAATACTCTTATTGATGATGTTAAGCTATTCAATGTAGCTAAATCATACAAGGAAATACTTATTATGCAGAAAAGTACTGACGTTGAATATTATATAAACGGAAAGAACTTTAAGGAGTTTGGTGTATTTGTATCTGATTCTGATGGGCTTGTAGGTAGGCTTGAAAGAAAAGAGACATTACAGGTTGACTGGGATAATTACCACGGTATTGTAAGAGATAAGAAAAGACCACGTTTCAAAGAAAGGACTATAACTCTTTCGTGTTTTATCGAAGCATCCAGTAGGTCGCAATTTGTTCAATGGCTTGATCTGTTCTTGAATGAGTTTGACGGTGAAGGAAATCATAGGTTCGTTGTAGAATATGACGGAAAGGCAAAGCCTCTTGTTTACGAAGTAGAACTACATGATAGTGTCGATCCTGATAAAAAGTGGGGGCTTTACAACAATGATATTATGATTGGAACTTTCAAATTAAAACTTGTTGAAGATGAGCCTGTAAAAAAGGTTCTGAGGCATGTAAGCAACACTGCAAATTCTAAGGCATCAATTACTGTAACTACATACAAGATGCTTAACATATACTGGGGTGATGGAACGCATACATATAACGTATCAGGTAGTAATAAACTTGTAGAACATAAATATTCTGATCCTGGAGAATATGATATTATCATTACTGGTGTAATAGAGGATATTGAAAGTTTTTCCACTAATGCTATTGTAGTATGGGACAAATTGAAGTGATAAAAAGAGACGGATCAAAAATACTGTTGATGTCAAGAGAACCTTTCTGTACCGTTAAAACAGCGGTACAGAATATAACTCTTATGGGTGATGATCAGGTACAACTGAATATCGTATCAACGGAACTGATGGATTTTCAGAAAGGTGACAAGATCGTAATTGATGGCGATGAGTACACAATAAGAACAAAGGTAACTCGTGAAAAGCTATCTGAGGACTACTATACCTATGATGCTGTTTTTTATGGAGTTATGTATGAGCTTATGAAAAGCCTATACAGAAATACTGATGCTAATGGAAAATCTACTTCAAGTACGTTTGATCTCACCTATAGCATTAAGGATTTTGTAAAAGTGATTATCTATAATGTAAACAGGGACTATCCTGGGCTATGGAAATTCGATGAGGCTAATTGTCCTGATACAGAACCTCGAACTATTCAGTTTTCAAGGCAGAACTGTTTGCAAGTTTTACAGGCGTTATGTAGTAAGGATCAGTTTAACCTGGAGTTCCAGATTACCCAAAATGACGGTGTAAGAACCATACATATAGGAAAGTTTGGCGAAAGGATAAATCCTCCTGGAGGTAATGATTATTTTGAATGGGGAAAAGGTAATGGCTTATATACCCTTAAAGAACAAAAGGTAGATGATAAGGCTATTATTACAAGGCTATGGGTTGAGGGTGGAACTACCAATATCAGAAAGGACTATAGAAACTATTCAGAAAGGCTACAGCTTCCATATCCTAAGAGGTTAAACAAAAGAGAACATAAGTTATATGATGGCACCGTTGTAGCTCCAGGAACAGAAATGATCGGTATAGATGATGATGATAACAGATACATTGAGGATGCAGATCTGAGGGATCTTTTGGGTAGTGATGAGGATGGTGCTCAGTACGATGATATATATCCTAAAAGGACTGGTGTTGTAACAGCTCTTGGTGCTGATATAAACTCATTCTATGATGATACCATGGACTTTGATCTCAATGAATCAGATGAGAATGGAACTAAATACTTGATACAAGATGTGACTGCAAAGATCACATTCATAACAGGCAAACTTGCTGGTCAACAGTTTGAACTTGCTGCTAAGAATGGTTATGATCATTCTCAAAAGCTGTTCACCATAATTCCATTCACTGATGAGAGAGGTCTAACTATACCGACAACAGACAGTGAGGCTTATAGAATTTCTGAGGGAGATACCTATAAAATAACAGATATAAATCTGCCTGAATCTTATGAGCAGAATGCAGAAGAAGATCTCTGGTATGAGGGGTATAATGAATTTAAGCCACGTACACAGGCTAAGGCTCAGTATGTCCTTAATTTCGACAGAAAATATTTCCTTGATACAACTCCAGATGATAGTAATGTATGCCTGTTCAAAGTAGGTGATTATGTTCCTGTTAAGGATAATCGCTTTGGGATTGAAAAGACTATCAGGATCCAAAAAGTAAGCAGGAACCTGATGCTTAAGCATGATTACAGCATTACTTTGTCCGACACTACAAGTATATCTATAATCAATCAGACTGTTATAGATGTAATAGGGCATGAGCAAGTGATTGAAAGTAACAGGCTGAGGGATCTTAATAAGGCACGTAGAGGATGGCGTACAACAGAGGAACTGAGAACCATGGTGTATGATACTGATGGTTACTTTGATCCTGAAAATATACGCCCAAACTCCATTGATACAAACATGTTGACTGTAGGATCTAAAAGCCAGCAGTTTGTACTTGTTGATGTAGTTTTCAATCCTAATGTTAACGGACTTCCTAACAGGTTTGATGCAACGTCTGGAATATTGGCGCACTTAACTATTGATGAGGCTGAGATTAAACAGTGGAATATGTCTGGTGCTGAGTTCACAATGTCTGAATCAGGCGGTTATTACCTGTTCGCTAAATGCTCTAAAAAAGGAACAACAGGTACCTGGTATCTTACACGTGAACAGTTGAAGTTTGAACCAGTTGAAGATCCTAACAACTACTATTTCCAGGTAGGTATTCTATCATCATTGAGGGCTGATGAAAATTTCAGGGATTTCGTAACAACATACGGTTTCACCAGAATAAACGGTAATACAATTACAACAGGTAAGATAATAACGTCCGATGGTGAGTGTTATTTGGATCTTGATGGGAATGCTTTCAGAATAGGTGATGCAACAAGTTCTATAGACTGGAATGTGACTGCAAAAAAGCAGCTTACATTGCATAACGTGAGACTATTGTCTGACAGTGGCGATGTGTCTCATATCGGAGTTTATAGAGGTACATATAACAGCAAATATGTGTACTATAAGGGGGATGAAGTAAGTTATGAAGCATCTAAAGAAGTATGCACATACAGATATATAAACAATGAGCCGAGTATGGGAATACTACCTACAAACTCAACTTATTGGAATGTTGTTGCTAAAGGTTCTGCTGGAAAAGACGGTACATCATTTAATATATTAGGAAAGGCTTATGCCTATTATGAAACAGAGGAAGAATGGGACAAGGATATGTATAAAAGAGTTGTGCTGATCGGGAAAATAATAGACGAATACGGTGCAACAATTTTCAATGTTGTAAAAAGGTGGGGTTCACCTTTTCCTGGAGCACAACCAGGTTGGCTTACAACTTATGCAAACATAGGTGACGGATATATCATGTCGTCAGAAAATCCAACAGAAGATGGTATTTTATATGTCGCTACAGGAAGTTCATGGGTAAATTCTGGTAAAATTAAAGGGGATGATGGAAATTATACTGAGTTTAGATACGCAAAAAATGGTTCTACTTCAACCCCTCCAAGCCTATCTGTAACATCTTTGAATCCGAGCGGATGGAGTACAATTATGCCTACTGTTGGCACATTGGAATATCTTTGGATGACTTCTGCAGTAAAAAGTGGAGATGGCACCTCTCTTGTATCAAATTGGGTAACTCCTGTAAGGATAACTCCTTACAATGGGAAAGACGGACAAAGCCCAGCAACGGTATTCAGAGGCGTTTATGATAGTTCTAAAACTTACTATGGAACAAAATATAGATTAGATGTTGTTAAGTACAATGGGATATATTATATTACACGTATAGACGCAGGAGCATTTTCAGGAATTATACCGACAAATACAAACAAATGGAATAGTTTTGGTGCTCAGTTTGAATCTATTGCAACAGACTTATTGCTTGCAGAAAATGCAAATATAGGTGGATGGATATTTAGAAATAACAGGCTTGAATCACAGAATAATTCCGCATTCTTAAACGGATTAAATGGTGCTGTTAGATTTGCGAATGGAAATTTTGAAGTTGATGCTCAGGGAAATGTAAATGTCAAAGGTAATTTTACTGGAAAAATATCAACAAATGTTAATGGAAATCGTATAGTAATAGATCCTCAAAATAATACTATAAAAATGTTTACAAATAGAAATGGAATAGATTATGAAGTTCTTAGTGTTGAGGGGACAGATATTGGGTTTGGGTTATTACGACCTAACATAATTATGAAAGAATTGTCAACCGCTGATAATAGTGTAATGGGTGAACTTGTAGTGTCAGCGTTTGAAATTGGACTATATAGGCAAGGTAATAAATCATTGCCATTTTTTGAAGTAAAAGGAGGCTATTCATCTAAAAAAATAATATTAGGAGATTTGGCACTACCTGACACAAAACCTACTACAAAAGGTCAATTATACAGAAGTGGAGATACGTTAAAAATTGTATTATGAAATGGTTTTTAGAAAGTAACAGACCAAAGCACTTTATTTATGCTATACCAAGTGCTTTCTTGTTCACAATTCTATTTGCAGCAGGGTTAGCTGTAGGAATGGAGTTTAAGGACAAACAATATGGTGGTAAATGGGATTGGCTGGATCTCATTGCTACCATAATGGGAGGAATTATAGGACAACTATTACAGTTGTTAGTGATTTACATTATATTGAAAGGAGGTGAATTTATGTAGAATGTTTGCTTGAAATTACAAAGTTTGTGTGTAAAAGTGTGTTTGTCAAACACAGATTTATTATATTTGCAGTGTTTACTAAGTAAATTGATATGGATGCAACAATGTATAGTTTAAGAATACAGGCAAAGGGAAAGATTGAAAGCCTGGCTGATGGTTTCAATCTTTCTGGTACTCCATTCTCTGTTTTTGTAAGAGCAAAAGAGAATACAATGGAGACACATGTATTAATCAGGTGTAAACTGATTTGCGATAAGGAGGATGGTGATTTCCCTGTTCCTATCGGAGATTGGACACCAGGATCTATCGTAAGTTTATCTCCAGGTGCTATAGATCTTGAAAAGTTTGAAATTTACTGGGGTGCAGGTGAAACTATCAAAAAATAAAAAATATGGGACTAATTTTAGGAAGTGGATCAACCAAACCGCAATATCCGTATGATCAGTGGTATGGCGTTCAAGGAGACTTTACAAGTAGTGATTACCGTCTTACAAGGGTTGGTAATTTGGATCTTCATAGAACACTGCCTGTTCAGGCAAAGTTAAGACGATATGTTGAAAACATAGATGGATCCGTAAAATACTATCTTCACCAAAATGATAGTCGTAAAAAGGAAAGTGGGGCTACAGCTATCATTGATAGTACTGATGGTAATGTAATGCTTGAAAAACCAGAGTATTATATTAAGATTGAGATTTCTGGAACGAAATGGATTTATGCCATTTCTGAATATCCTTTGCCAGGGTTTATTAAGATGGAGAAAAAGGCTATTTCACCATGGTTCGCAACACAGGACACTACAACTGGTGAGGCTGTATCTGGATGCTGGTTAACGTGGAACGGAAATGAGATCGCACGTGATGAAAATGGTATTGTGAAATTGAAAGATAATGCTGCTCAATTCAGGGGCGGTTCTGGTGCATCTGATGCTTCAAAAGATGGCACATATAATTCTCAGCTCGGAATGGCTCGTACTTCTGTATCAAAGGCAACAGTCAGACCATGGTGTAAACATGGTACTCATATCGGTGCATACAGGGCGTACAATGAAATAGCCTGGTTGCAAAGAATTGAATACGCATCATTACACTGCCAGGACGCATACAATGAAAGCCTTACTGATGATGGTTTCCATCAAGGTGGACTTGGTAATGGTTGCACGGTGGATGGCGGTCAATGGAATACATGGGGAGGTTACAGACCTTTTGTACCTTGTGGTGTTACTGCAGTACTTGGCAACAATACAGGAAAGGTTTCATACACAATCAAAGGATGGACTGGAGGTGATAAGGTTATTCAGGTAACATCTTACAGAGGACTGGAGGCTCCTTTTGAATATCTCTGGATGCTTGCTGATGATGTTCTCGTTCACCATGGAACTGATAAGAGTGTAGCTTACCTGTGTGAGGATCCGACAAAGTTCACTTCACATTCTGATTCTTCTACAGCTATCCCTGATGGATATGTAGCCATGACTGATTTACCACGTAAAGACGGATATATCCTTACTTCTGCCATGTCTATGAAAGGATATACTTTCCCAGACAATACTACTGGAGGTTCAAGTAACAAGGGGTTCTGTGATTACTTCTATACTTGTGTAGATGATTCAGGCTGGAGTTCTCCAGGCTGGTATGGTGCCCTCCTGTCTGCTTATGCGGGTACTGGTACGCATGCGGGGTTCGGTTTTCTGAGTACGCATACTCGCTCCTCGCTTGCGTCTGCGAACATTGGGTTCCGCTTGTGCCGTTTTTAACGGACTGCAAAACACGGGGTAACGAAAAATATAGAGACTTGAAAATTTGAAAATATTGGTGGAAGTGATCAGGGGTGCCCTCCTGTCTGCTAATGCGAATAATGGTACGAATGCGGGGTTCGGTTATCTGAATACGAATAATCGCTCCTCGAATGCGAATGCGAACATTGGGTTCCGCTTATACCGTGGTATTTTACTTAAAACAATATACTGTGATCGCTTCTACCTTACCACACAAGGGTTATCGGTACGCTGATAACTGGTAAAATAATACGAATTAGATCGGTGTGAGTAGCATAGTCGAAAACTCCAATTTAGACCAACGGCACAATGAGATATAGTAGTAATACAAGGTTTATTCAGTATTCTGATATTGATGATACTCCGTTACTGAGAAAAACTTCTAAAAAGCTCAGGAACGTATATCATTTGATATATGATAGCAGAAATATTGTTAATGCGCAATATAAAGCTCAACTCGGAAAACGTGATAGAACTGAGATAAAACGCTTTAATGATAATCTGTTGGAAAATCTTATGTCACTATATACATCTCTTAAGGATGAAACATTTTCACCAGGTGAGTATCGTATTAAAACAATATATGAGCCAAAAGAAAGAATTATTATGATAGCTCCATTTTTCCCTGATAGGATCGTTCACCACTGCATAATAAATGTGCTTGGTGAGTTCTGGACTAATATACTCATAAGCAATACTTATGCTTGTATCAAAGGGAGAGGAATACACAAATGTATGGAAGATGTCAATAAGGCTCTATTATCTGACAAAAGAGGTACTAAATACTGTCTGAAAATAGATATAAGGAAATTCTATGATAATGTAGATCATGGGTGCCTTAAGAAAATTATCCGCTATACAATAGCAGATGATCAGTTGTTAAGACTGTTGGATAAGATCATTGATAGTAACGGTAAAGATGTCGGTCTGCCTATAGGGAACTATACAAGTCAATACCTGGCTAATTTATACCTGGCTTATTTTGATCACTTTGTCAAGGAAGATCTAAAGGTTAAATATTACTATAGATATATGGATGATATAGTGGTGTTGTCGGGTAGCAAGGACGAACTTCATAATATACTTGATATGATGGGCTTGTATCTGGCTGCTGAATTGAAAGTTGAGATTAAACCTAACTGGCAGATATTTCCAGTTGATTCTCGTGGTATTGATTTCGTTGGATTTGTACAAAACCATTATGGAATACTGTTGAGGAAAAGCATTCTAAAAAGATTTTACGCAAAGTTCAATAAGATTTCAAGAACACATGAGATAGATGATATGAGTAAAATAAAGCACTTATTTCCATCTGAATATGGCTGGATAAGCAGATGTTCTGAGGTGCATAGTAAGTTTATTTTTAATAATTGCATAAAAAATGGAAACAAACGTATTATCAACAGAACTACTGGCAAAAGAAAAACCAGTAGTAATTGACGAACTGAACAACGGTCAAGGTACATTCCTATATAATCACAATATCAAGGAGGTATCTGTTGTTGAAGATGAACATGGTGGTGTTGCTATCACGTTACTGGAGGAAGAAGCTACAGGCAAAAGATGGCAGTATGATAGTGTACGTGTTGAATACCCTAAAACAGCGGACAACATTTTCAGCACACTACTTACTGCAAAATATCCTGCCAAAACAGAAAGCAAACTTATGAATGAATACCAGAGTGCTGTTCTTGGTATCATGTCAGAGGAAGCAAAAATTCCTTATGAGAACTTCTTAAGGGATAGGCTGGCTATCAGATCTATGGTAGATGCCGATTGTGAAACCTATAATATACCTACAGATTTATGATTGTAGATTTTGAGGAAAACGAAGTAGTCAACGATGATCTTTTTGATTGTGAATATACCTCAGTAGATGCTGTAATCAATGAGGTTACAGTATTTACTGGGTGTAAGGAGGCTCAAACAGAGAATGGCACCAGAACTCTAATTGCTTATGGCGATGGAGTTAACCGATCTGCATTCTTTACTGATAGTAAAAAATTGAAAGATACGGTTATGGATCCAAATAGGAAATTCCCTTTTCGTGCAATAATTAAAGTTGTCAGATATGGTAATATGTATGGATTCAAATTCTTTTCTCCGAACTCTGAAATAACACAAGATGATAGATCTAATTTTGAGTTTTACAAAAAGAGTAAACACAGGAGGAATAGATGAATGAAGTAGAAAGCACTTTGAAAATTGCACAAGGAATTTCGGAATTTGGATTTATGACTATAGTCTGTTCAATATTCCTTATTCTTTCAGCATCATTGATGATAGTTTCCTTTAAGTGGTTCAAAGGCATAATTGAGCAAATAATAAAAGACTTCTCAGCTCAGCTTGAAACATTGCAGCAGACTGCAAATAGAAACGGTGAGGCAATGGTTGATATTGCAGAGGGGCTTATGCCTGAAACACAGTTAAGGATCAAAAATACCAGTGGCGTTTATTTCGATCTTGCAACAGAGAAAGTTTGCCGAATGATAAAAAAAATCAGAGAGGAAAATCATATCATTGATAAAGAAGCCACAAAAGCAAAGATCCGAAAATTGCTAACCAATCTATATAATGACAGGAACAGTAGATTTGATTTTTACAGGTATAGAGGTAAAAAGTTGTCAGAATACTGTAATCCAGAATGGATAGAATGGGTTGCTAAGGTTATAGAGGATGAGCTATACAATGAAGCTGGAGCAAACAATGGTAGAGCATATACAAATGTTTCTGCTGTTTATGAAAACATTAAGTTAGACTTTTATCACAGATTAAATCAATGAAAAAAATTCTTATTGACAACGGACACGGAGAAAATACCAAAGGTAAAAGATCTCCAGATGGAAAATTTCTTGAATACAAATTTGCACGTGAAATCGCAGATGATATTGTGCGTGAACTCAAAAAGCTGGGATATGAAGCTGAAAGGATCGTAAAAGAGAATATAGATGTCTCTTTGACCGAAAGGGCACGCAGGGTAAATGAAATTTGCGGTAAATATGGCACAAGTAATGTTATCCTTGTTTCTATTCACTGCAATGCTGCTGGGGATGGAAGTAAATGGATGACAGCTACAGGATGGTCGGCTTACACATCTAAGGGAGAAACAAAAGCTGATTATCTCGCTACATGCCTGTATGATGCTGCTGAAAATAACATGAAAGGGCAGAAATTAAGAAAGGACGAATACTCAGATGGTGATCCAGATTGGGAGGAAAACTTCTATATTCTCCAAAAGACAAAATGCCCAGCAGTTCTTACTGAGAACTTTTTCATGGATAATAAAGATGATGTAGAATATCTACAGTCTGCTGATGGCAGGAATGCCATTGTAAGAACGCATGTTGAGGGTATTATTAGATTCTTTTCAAGATGAACAAATACCTTATTATAATATGTGTGGTTCTTGGAATTGTTTCCACTACACTATTTTCCTATGTAGGAAAGCTGAAAGACGAAAAAGAAAGGCTATCTGGAAACCAGCAAGCACTGATGGAAAAGATTGAGTTTTACCAAACAGAAGCTGGTAAATCAGCAGCATCTGTTCAGAAACTTGAACTGAGTAAATCAGAGCTGGAGGAACATTGTTCGGATCTTATGCAGACTATTGATCAGTTGAATATAAAAGTAAAAAGGCTGGAGGCTGCTTCAACTACTGCAACAGAAACGGATATTGATATTAGCACATCTGTTCGTGACAGCATAATATACAGAGATACTTCATTTGTTAAGATCCAGGCTATAGACTGGATGGATCCATGGGTTAAAGTAAAAGGAGTTCTTTATCCAGACAGGAAACTGGAGCTTAATATAAACAGCGTTGATACTTTGGTTCAGATCGTACACCGTGTTCCTAAAAAATGGTGGTTTTTCCGTTGGGGTACAAAAGCAATCAGACAGGAGATAATCAGTAGCAATCCTCACACCAAAATAGTATATACGGAATACATTGAACTTAAGGATAAGAAAAAATGTAGATAATCTTTGGCATTTTTTTATAGTTACAAAATTATGATTATCTTTGTGCACCGATCTGAAAATCGGTGTTGCATTATCCCTGTTCCCTGGGCTTTCCAAGGGGCAGGGATTTCAAAAAAATGCAGAAGTTCTACAATAGTTCTACAAAAAATGGAAAAGCCCTTGTAAAAGGCTGATAATCAAAGATAGGTTATAAGTTTCCTAAACCTTTGATCCGGGTTCGATTCCCGGTGGGAGTACCAGCGACCGACGCGGACAAGCTCACTAAGAGATGTCCGCGTCTGCCTTTTCATTCAGTCTCCACCATAATCCTGCACATGGCGTCAGCTACTACAAACCGTCCTCCTGCGGTTTCTGCATGTCAGTATTCTCATTTCAGCTGGCCGCAATATTCTTTAGGCGTCATACCCGTCACGTGTTTGAACATCCGGCTGAAGTGCTGCGGATAGTCAAACCCGAGGTCATAAGCCGTCTGCGACACACTCCTACCCTCTGCAAGCAGGTTTTTCGACTGCTGCACCACATAGTTTCTTATGTAGTCGCGGGCCGTGTCACCCGTCATTTTCTTTATCAGATCACCGAAATAATTAGTCGACATGCACAACTTGTCTGCACAATACTGCACACTCGGCATACCCTGTTCCATCTGCCGCCCGTTCTCATAATAGTCGTGCAGCAGTGCGTCGAAGCGCTTCAGCACGTCCGTATTGGCAAGTTTTCGCGTCATGAACTGCCTCTGATAGAAACGGCTGCAGAATTTTAATATCAGTTCGAGATAGCCCGTCAGTATGTTATCCTGAAAATCATCCCTGCCGTTTTTCAACTCGTTCTTCATCTGACGCATCAGCGACACCAGTATGTCATGTTCCTCTCCCGTCATGTGCAAAGCTTCGTTTATGCGATAGTCGAAAAACGAATACTTCCTTATGTCTCTCTGCAACGCACTGCCGTGCAGCAGGTCGGGATGGAAAAGCACCGCCCAACCCTTTATGTCCACCCGCTCGCCGTTGTCCTCCTTGCCGCCTATCTGTCCCGGCGCCACACAGATGAGCGTGCCCTTGCGGTAGTCGTACTTGCCACACCCGTAGGTCAGGTCCACAAGATCGTCGTCGCGGAGAAATATGCCGTACACACTGTAATTGTTCAGACTGTGCCTTATGGGCGACACCTCCGAATAGTCAATCACGCTTATAAGCGGGTGTCTGTCGGCATATCCCAGCCAGCCGCTATAGTCGGCCACCTTCCTCACATGAAGAATCTTTGTCATAATACAGCAGTGTTTTATTTCCTGTTGCAAATATAGTGTTTCGCAGCGTATATAAGTCAATGTTCTCCGAAAATCCGTAAAACTGGTAAGAACCTCCTGCATCGTGGTATCACAGGCCGCCCGCCTTTACATAATTTTGTCAGCAGAAACAACAGACAAAGTACATGACAGAAAAGACATACGCCAACACTGAAGACAGGCTCTATGCCGACGATGTGGTGAACTACATAGCACTGCGCCACCACATCAGCCCGCAAGAACTGATAAGACATTTCACCGCACTCGAGAAAGAAGGCCGGACGACAGACGTCACATCTTCCGTCAGACTCGAACAGAACGAAATCGAGATGCTGAGAGACCTGTGCGCGACAATATACAAGGAACTATAAAATAGAAGAATATGGACAGAAGAACATTTTTGAAACTGACATCAAACTCGGCAATGCTTGCCGCCTTCGGTCTCGGAAGCAACGGCAGAGTGCTCGCAAGTGAAAGAACATCCGACTCAAAACCCTCCGGCGACAACAAGCCGGCCGACATGGAGCGACGCAAACTGTCCGGACTCGATGTGTCGGCCATTGGGCTGGGATGTCTGCCTATGGTGGGATATTACGGCGGTAAATACGAAAAGCGCGACATGATAGCACTCATACGCCACGCCTACGACATGGGTGTGACCTTCTTCGACACTGCCGAGGTGTACGGACCGCACCTGAGTGAGGAATGGGTGGGCGAAGCCTTGCAGCCGTTCCGTGACAAGGTGAAGATAGGAACGAAGTTCGGGTTCGGTGTGGAGGAAGGCCGGCCGACTGCCCTTAACAGCCGTCCCGACCACATACGCCGCGCCGTGGAAGGCTCGCTGAAGCGTCTGCGCACCGACCATATAGACCTGCTCTATCAGCACCGTGTCGATCCGGAGGTGCCGGTGGAGGATGTAGCTGGAACCGTGAAAGACCTGATGAAGGAAGGCAAGGTGCTCCACTGGGGCATGTCGGAGGCGAGCGCACGCTCCATACGCCGCGCCCACGCCGTGTGTCCGCTCTCGGCTGTGCAGAGCGAATACGCCATCTGGTGGCGTGAGCCCGAGACAAAGATATTCCCTACGCTTGAGGAACTCGGCATAGGCTTCGTGCCCTACTGTCCGCTGGGGCGCGCTTTCCTTACCGGAACAATCAGCGAGGACAGTACGTTTCCGCAAAACGACCGTCGCCACAATCTGCCGCAGTTCACACCCGAAGCGCTCCGCCACAACATGCCTCTCGTGGCTCTGGTGCGCCATTGGGCCGAGCGCAAAGGTCTGACTCCGGCACAGTTCGCCCTAGTATGGATTCTCTCGCGCAAGCCCTGGACCGCTCCGATACCCGGCACAACAAGCCCTGCACATCTGGACGAACTGCTCGGCGCGGGCACCGTGCGCTTGTCGGCATGGGAGATGGATGAGTTTGAGAAGGAATATGCACGCATCGACCTTATGGGCCACCGCGCCGACCCCTTCACCGAAAGCCAGATAGACAAATAGAACCTCTCACCCCGACTATCAAACATAACGAAAAGACATGTATCGAACATTCATCTTTCTGCTGCTCCTTGCCGTGCTGTCTGGTTTTATCGCCCACTTCTATCTTGCCACGGGCAACGCTACAGACCGCAATCAGGCCCAAAACACCCAACCAGGCATGTGCGCCAAGCTGCCCATGGAGGCCGACGGCATAGTGCGGTTGTCGAAAATCGAGGTCTATCCGGAGCATCTCGAGGAATACATGAAGTATGCCGCCGAGGTGGGCGAAGTGTCGCTGCGCACCGAGCCGGGTGTTCTTACGATGTATGCCGTGAGCGAAAAGGACAACCCATGCCGCGTCACCATACTCGAGACCTACGCCAACCGCGAGGCGTACAAGCGGCATATAGCGTCGCCGCACTTCAGAAAATACAAGGAGGGGACGCTGCACATGGTGAAGTCGCTCACGCTTTCGGACCAGACACCCGTGAATCCGGCCAACAGGATAACCAACTATATGGAGTGACGCAGACACACTCCATACTCCTCACATCATGCCGGAGGCCATCATGGCTGCCGGCTTCTTTTTTATGGTTCACGCATTGGATTCTGCATAAATATGCAAAATAAAAAGTAAAAAATCTTGACAAAAAATTTTCGCAAAATAGAAAACGGAGTACTGCAAAAACGGCTTTATCGGAGCACTGAATTTTTTCGGAGGAGCCGGAAAAACGTGCTCGTAAACTGCTTCGCCGCCGACCGTTTTCCGAAATGGGCTTTTTGAGCCTGCGAAACAGACTTTATTGATGCCCGAAATGAAGCATATCAGGGCATGAAATGATGCATATCAGGTGCTGATATGGGCTCTATCGCAGCACCGTATGGACAATGTGATTTCGCAAAATCTTGTAAACAGCTGACTGACAAACATTTACGCAAAGTGCTCAAAACTCGCGTATTTGCGTCCGAATGCACTTCTGTTCGCAAATATTCGATTCTCGTGAAGTTGACGATGTATAAATATTCATCCGTCATAACGCAGACTGCATATTTATGCAAATGCACGATATACCGGTGACAGGAGCAAGACACACGGTAGATACACATACAAATTTCTCCGATTGCACAGCCAGCCGGCTCTTAATCATAATGTTTGCCACAGCGAGGCAACGTAAGCTATGTTTTGCAATAAAAGCATAATGATTATAATACCGGATACGCCATAAACACAATGAATATATTACACCATTGACAAAAAAACTACAAAGCATATTATTGGTCTGTTTGGCAAAAAACGGAAACAAACAACCGGCCAATCATCATCATCTTATATTAAAGGCGATTGCATGCGTTAATTATTGTGAATAATACAATTTTATTAAATATATACACTAATTTTGACTTTCGAAATTTCGGCCAGAAAGTTTCAATTAGTAATTTTAGACGAAGCAAAACAATAAAATAGACACAATAAGACCTAAATTAGAAGCTAATAATTATTCACGTTATAAAATTTAAAATTATTGTTATGAGAATTATTAAAATGTATGCAGGAATGCTTTTCGCATTCTTATTGACAACATCATGCAGTGAGGATGACAACACATCCGGCAAAGGACCAGACCCGGTTGTGGTCACAACGGAATTTTCTGTCGCAGGTCTGGCTGGACAGGCTGTAACAGTAGAGGCTGCTGACGGAACAACCAATGACATTGTATTTGATGCGGAGGGTAAATCCAAGATTGAAGTTCTGAAGACTGATGAATCGAAATTACCGGTATACACAAAACTGAAGATCGCAGACAAGAGCATACGTTTAGGCAGACAAGCCGGCACACCTATAGTGTTTGACTACGAAAACGGAAAAGTAGCACAGCGCACCAACAGCGACGGAAGCGTAATTATAGGCATCGTGGACGAATTTGCCGCCATCATGGCAGACGCGGAAACAGACCCTGACATGCTGGCAAAGGCTTACACACAGGAGGCAGACCTCTACTTCAACGGTGTGACCGACTGGCAACCTATAGGCGCCAGCTTCTCCGCTCCTTTCACAGGAACGTATGACGGCAACGGCTTCAACATACACAACTTTTATCTTGCACCGGAAGCACCGGAAGGACAACAGCTACAATATACAGGACTGTTCGGTATCACACGCGATGCTGTACTGAAAAACATAACAATAGCATCCGGCGAAATTAAAGGTTTCCGTTATACCGCAGCCATCGTGGCAAGAGTTCAAAACAATACAAGCGAAGTGATCAATTGCCACAATTACGCCAGTGTTACAGGTGAAGAGACAGAAACCGGAGGTATTGTTGCTTCTGCAATGAGCGGTGTAACAATTAAAGACTGTACCAACCATGGACTTATCCATGGTAAAAGCACTATTGGAGGAATTGCATCAAGCAGCAACGGCAATGCGAATATAACAAACTGCACCAACTATGGCGACATAATATGCACAACAGGCGGTGCCGGAGGTATAATAGGCAACAGCCAGGGTATGGTTGTGGAATGCAGCAACGAAGGCAATGTGGAAGGTGCGACTTCAGTAGGTGGAATAGCCGGCCAGGCTAGCGGTTATAACATGCAACTAAACAAATGCACCAACAAAGGAGGAGTGAAAGTGCACGTAAACGGCGGAGGTGGTATAGCCGGAAACGTCGGAATGGGCGTGACAGTTCTGGAATCTACAAATGAAGGAACTGTGATGGCAGACCCGCAGACCAATGAGGACGAGACACAGACATATGTTGAAGCCATAGGCGGAATTGCAGGGATGGTATCGCAGGGAGGAAACATAAAATCATGCGTAAATACCGCTGATGCGGTAATCGTTGCCGGTACAACAATGTCGGTTGGCGGAATTGCAGGATATGTACGCAACGGCGAAGTGACCGACTGCATCAACAAAAACAATATCAGCAGCCAAGGCGTAAACACAGGAGGTATTGCCGGTTTCAATGCAGGCAACATCTATTCGTGTACTAACGAAGGAAGCGTGTCCGGAAAGAACTTTGTCGGTGGAATAGTAGGATTTAACGAAGAGGGTTACGGCAAGGTACGCTTCGGTCTTAACAACGGCAATGTGAACGGCACTGACGGTTTTGTCGGAGGTATTGCAGGCTCGTCGTATGGCACAATCTCCGCTTCACGCAACAATGCCGCCATCACCGGCACAACCGTAACAGGCGGAATCACAGGTGGAATGGCCGCATACGGTTATGTGCTTGCATGCGCCAACTATGGCAAAGTGAAAGGCACTGACAACGTGGGCGGCCTCGTAGGCGAGATGCGCCAGTCTGGACTTATTGAAGCTTCGTTCTCTGTTGGCAACGTAAGCGGCAACACCAACATAGCCGGTATATGCGGTGTTATGACCGATATGTCTGGCGAATGTGGCGTATCGGCAAGTTACTGGTCTGGAAACTGTCAGAAAGGAGTAGCCGTTGGCACAGACGCACCAATGGACGTATACTACTTTGATGACGGAACAACCGTACCACAAGGCGTGACAACAGGCTGGCCTTCGGAGACACAAAACAAGAACTGGGGTGTGAGCGAGGATGGCACAAACTCCAAATGGTGGAAAAATCTCGGAACAAAAGGTAAGGCCGAATACCCTAAACTGTGGTGGGAAGCATAAAAAACATTTATAAATAAAGTGTTATTGGAATGCCGGGAATTAGCCGCGTTCCAATAACACTTTTCTGTTAATACCATTCAAAAAGCATATTGCACATATTAATATATGCAATATAAGATATATATTTCTGTTATCTTTTATCATTACCGACCATCAGCCCGCAGACATTTCATATCACATTATTCCATATAATATGCCATATTTACAACACAAACATTATGGTACACAATGACATATTGGGACAAACGGCATGGATTTTGTTACTAAAAAAACTAAAAAGATAAGTTTCTGTTCGAATGTAACAGCATAATATACGTATATTTGTAAAACACAGCAAGCGGCGCGGCATAAACAAAAACATATCGTGACACGCAGCCGGAGGCTTTCACTTCAAACATAATAAAAATTAATAACAAAGCGAAACCAACAAACAGAAAAATCATTATGAACTTCAAGAAACATTTAGGATGGATTATTACCGGAGCAGTGGTGCTGCTTCTGGTAGTATGGTGCGTAACCGGTTATAACGGACTTGTGTCGATGGACGAGAAAGTAAGCAACAACTGGGCCAACGTGGAAACCCAATATCAGCGTCGCGCCGACCTCATACCGAACCTTGTGAACACAGTCAAGGGCTACGCCGCACACGAAAGCAGCACGCTCGAGAACGTGGTGAAGGCACGCAGCGAGGCTACACAAGTGAAGCTTGACGCCGACAACCTCACTCCGGAGAAGCTGGCGCAGTATCAGAAAGCGCAGGGCAACATATCGACAGCCCTCGGACGTCTGCTCATGGTGGCTGAGAACTATCCGCAACTGAAGGCTAACGAGAACTTCATCAACCTGCAGGAGCAGCTCGAAGGCACGGAGAACCGCATCACCGTGGCACGCCGCGACTTCAACAACTCGGCTAAGGAATACAACGTGGCAATACGCCGCTTCCCGAAAAACATACTCGCCGGACTGTTCGGATTTGAGAAGAAGAGCTACTTCGAAGCTGCTGAAGGCGCAGAGAAGGCTCCTGAAGTGAAATTCTGATATAACAAACAATGAGGCACATATTTATATTAATAGCATGTCTTGCCACGCTTGTGCTGCCTTCGGCGGCACAGGACAGCGTGCGTGCATACAAGGTGGAGGATGTGCCCAACGTCAGACAGACCGACACACGGCTGCACGTGAGCGACCCGACAGGCATTCTTTCGCCTGCCGCACGCGACACAATAAACGCCGTGTTCAGCCGTCTTGAGAAGGAGACGGGCATCGAGGCGAGCGTGGTGATGCTGCCGTCGATAGGCGAAGACAACGCTTTCGACTTCTCTCACCGCCTGTTCCGCCTGTGGGGTGTAGGCAAGAAGAAGAGCAACAACGGACTGCTCATACTCTTCGTAGCCGACCAGCGCAGCATACGTTTCACCACAGGCTATGGTCTGGAAGGCGTGCTGCCCGACGCGGCATGCAAACGCATACAGACGAGATATATGATTCCGGCGTTCAGCAAAGGCGACTGGGACACGGGTATGACGGCAGGAGCCAAAGCCGTGTATGCCCGGTTGAAGGACAGTATGAAACCCGACGCCGCAGCCGACGAGGGATTTCCTGTAGGCGGACTGGTGTTTCTGGTGCTGGCCATAGCACTTATGATGATGCTGCCACGGCTCATCAACCGTCGCACACGCAAATGTCAGTACTGCGGCAAACCGTCACTACGCAAGATGTCGAGCGACGTTTATAGAACAGCAGACGGCGGACACGTGAGAAAAGACGTGTTTGTGTGTGACAACTGCGGACGCATCACCGTGAAGCATACGCGCCTTGATGACAACGGAGGAGACAGCACCGGAGCATTTCTCGGCGGCATGTTCCTCGGCTCCATGTTCGGCCGCGGCCATGGAGGAGGATTTGGCGGAGGCGGATTCTCGGGCGGCAGCTTCGGCGGAGGTGACTCCGGAGGAGGCGGAGCCGACTCCAACTGGTAAGCAGGACATATAATAATGACTATCGTTGCAGCGACTCGCCGACATGACGGAAGCGCTGCAACTTTTCGTTTCACATAACACATAAGGACAATGCAACACACACCTATGACAACAGCGGCCGAAGTGACGGCACGCATGATGGCCATGGCCGACGACGGGCAGCGCGAGGTGCTGATGAAATTCTTCAAGACAGCTCCCGGACAGTATGGCGAAGGCGACGAGTTTCTGGGCATACGCGTACCGCAGACACGGCGCGTGGTAGCAGAGGCTGCCGATATGCCGCTGAAGGAAACGGAGGAACTGATATACTCGCCGTGGCACGAGATAAGGCTATGCGGATTTCTCATACTGACCGAACACATGCGACGGCTGACACTGCGCCGCGCACTCAACGACCCTGAGAGCATGGAGAAGCGCGAGAATCTGGTGAAATACTATCTCAGCCACGCCCGACAGGCCAACAACTGGGACCTGGTGGACCTCTCTGCCGGAAAGATTGTGGGCATGTGGCTCACCACACCTTCAATAGCAACGGAGCAGGAAAAGACGGAAGTGATGGACCGTCTGGCTGAAAGCACGTGTCTGTGGGAGCAGCGCATAGCAATGGTATCGACAATAGAACCCACGCGACAAGGCGACTTCCGATATGTGCTGCGCTATGCGGAGAAACTGAAAAAACATCCCCACGACCTGATGCATAAGGCCGTGGGGTGGATGTTGAGGGAAATGGGAAAGCGCGACATGAACATGCTGCGCGCTTTTTTAAGCCAGAATTATGCCGATATGAGCCGTACATCACTACGTTACGCCATAGAACGTATGGAGGAAGACGAACGCCGGCAGTGGCTCACCATGCAGCCATAAAGGCCTTAAAAACCACATGCACGGGCTATACGGCCCGACATCAATACTATAAAATACAAGAGGCTGTCAGCGTTTCAGCAGTTTTGCGGAACCGTTGGCGGCCTTAACTACATATACGCCGGCAGGGAACGACGAGGCCGGGATTGTGGCACTGCCGTCTGCTGACACTGCAGTTTCTGATAATTTATCCCCAGCCACGCTGTAAACGCCTACTCTTCCTGCAGCGGCACCACTAATAAGCACACTCTCGCCGTCGGCACTCATGGATGCCGTAAGTGCGGCAGAAGTTTCAGACGTGATGTTATCTACGCCTGTATTGACAGACTCTATCTTCATTGAACAAACGCGGTCATTCCATTCATTGCCTATCCATGGATTGGATGTTGTGAACGTAACAGATTCGCCGTCGAAGTTATCGCCCGAATACATGGTCACCTTATAGCCAGACAACAGCTTGAAAGAAGTGATGTCGTTGGCACGAATGCCGTAAAGCGCCATTTCGGTACGGTTGAAAGAGCCCTCGGGCAGAGTAACCATGTAGCCGCCATAATTTACGTCCTGATAGAAGCGTGCGGCTGCCTTCTCAACCGTTTTTGTGGGGAATATACGATTGATGGCGGTGGCCCACTCGTTGACATTGCGTGCTTCGCTGTTATAGTTCCACAGGAATCCACCCTGAACACCGTCTGCGTCGCGCCAGTTCTTGAAACGGCTCTCCATTTCGGAGAGGTTGCTGCTGGCCTCACAGTCGTATCCTACATACATCGGTATGTCACCGAACACCTTCCATTCGGAAGGATTGTTGTTTGCACCTCCACCGTATATCTGCAGATAGACAATCTCACACGTGCCCGGTTCTTCGTTCAGACGGCTCACTAGTTGCTGCCAGTATTCACGGTTCATGTACGGCGCAATTGTTGTTTTATATCCAATGTCGGCAAGCATGCGGTGGAACTTGACAGCAGTTTCGATGTCATAGTCCTGCTCCTGGTCATTGTTGACAGCAACAATCTCGGGTATCATATCCTTCAAAGCCTTGAAGTTTTTGTAGAGAACGGTCTCCTCGCCTGTTCCATAACGGTTGATGAAATCGCGGATATTGCCGTAAGAACCGTTGCCCCAACCGCCAATGCAGATCTCCAGACGGTTGATTGTGGTTGGCTGAGTGACGAGCGACTTAATGTCGTCAACATAGTGTGGCTGGTATCTGTCGAACACATACTCTCCGTTCTGGCAGATTATACCGCCAGCCTCAGCCGGAGTCTGTGAATCCCAACTGTAGTCAGTGGTCAGCGAACCATCCTTCTCGACATTCACATTGAAAAGAATAGCTGTGGTGTAACCGGAGTTTTTCAGATTTGGTATAGCCGTTTCGCGTGTACGGCGTATGTGTCCACAGGCATAGATGGCCGACTGTGCGTAAAGATCGGCTGCTCCGGCCACGAGCAGCGACAGCATGATAAATGTTCTGGTAAGTGTTTTCTTCATATTATTAAGATAATAGTATGGTTTTTGTTATTTACTGATTTTCCTTATAATGGTAAGTCCGTCACGCAGCGGAAGAATAACTTTCTCAACACGCTTGTCGGCAGCCACATGGTCGTTGAAACGGCGTATGCCGACTGTCTGATGGTCGCGGTCGTAGGCATGATCGGTCACATGGCCGTCCCAAAGAGTATTGTCAGCAAGAATGTATCCGCCCGGCCGCAGGACTGACATGACCATTTCGTAGGTCTCAACATATGTGCGCTTGTCGCCATCAATGAACGCCATGTCGAACTCTATGCCGAGCTTGGGTGCCTCGGTTATGGCGTCGCCGATGATGAAACGAATCTTGTCGGCCACGGGCGAGCCTTCGAGCCACAGACGGGTGAAATCTTCCTGTTCGTCGTTTATCTCGAATGTCCACACCTTGCCGTCGTCGTCAAGTCCTTCAGCCAGACAGATGGCACTATAACCACTGAATGTGCCCACCTCAAGAATGTTGCGCGGACGTATCATGGTGACAAGCATCTTGAGCAGACGACCCTGCAAATGGCCGCTCGCCATGCGTCCGTGAATGGTGTGGATGTTGGTGGCACGATAGAGACGATAGAGATAATCGCCTTCGGCATCTATATGATTGAGAACGTATGACTCGAGTTCGCTGTCCATAGCTTCGTTATTTGATATTTGCGTTAAGTATATTCCGCGATTATTCTGCGGACTGAGTAGCAAGGCCTTTAAGTGCTTCTACGGCAAGACGATAAGAGTCGAGACCGAAACCGCAGATGACTCCGGCACAGGCACAGGAAATCATGGAATGGTGACGAAACTCTTCGCGCTTGTGCACATTGGATATGTGCACCTCAATGACTGGTGTCTGAAGCGAGCGTATACAGTCTTGCAGAGCTATACTTGTGTGGGTGTAAGCACCTGCATTGAGCACAATACCGTCGCAGGAAAAGCCGGTCTGTTGCATTTTGTCGATGAGCTCGCCTTCGATATTACTCTGATAATAGTTTATCTCTACGTCGGGATATGCGGCACGAAGCTTCTGCAGATAGTCGTCAAACGAACTGCTGCCATAGATGCCGGGTTCGCGCCGTCCGAGCAGATTGAGATTCGGACCATTGATAATCTGTATTTTCATAATGTCGGTTTTTGGTTATGGTGTCGCCGGTGTGTGGGATAAGGTCTGCATAAAGGATATCAACCGCCGGCAACAACTATGATACTGCAAAAATAAGGAAAATAATTCTGAATATCACAGACGCGGGGCGGCATTTTAAGATTACGGGGCGAATGTAGCGGTAAGACACACGAAAAAAGGCGTAACAGCAGAAATAAGGAAACAAAAAACTCCGGCTTCTGCATGTACAGACGCCGGAGCTTATGTGTTATTAAAGAATGCCATCAGGCAAGCAGACGCTTCACAACAGCAGAAATGGCACGACCGTCGGCACGGCCGGCAAGCTGTTTAGAGACAACGCCCATAACGCGGCCCATATCTTTCATACTCTGGGCACCGGTTTCGGCGATGACCTTCTTCACTTCAACTTCTATTTCAGCCTCACTGAGCTGCTTGGGCAGATATTCCTCAATGACTGCAGCCTGAGCCAGTTCGCCGTCAGCAAGATCCTGACGACCGTTGTCGATGTATGTCTGGGCGGATTCACGTCCCTGTTTTGCAAGTTTCTGAAGTATCTTGAGAGCATCTGCGTCCTCGAGAGTATCGTTGGCTCCAGGAGCCGTCTTTGCCTCCAGGAATACTTTCTTAATGTTGCGCAATGTCTCAAGACGCACCTTGTCGCGGGCCTTCATGGCCTCTTTGATGTCTTCACTGACTTTATCGAAAAGTGTCATAATATTGTTGTTTTAAGTAAAACTGATCAATCCCTGTATAGGTTCTCCATTGTCCTTGTTCTCTGCGACAGGCGTCTTGGCCACCAACAACTGGCGTATCTCCTCTAGTTTCTGACGTGTACGCTTGTATGTCGGCGTATTCTCGACCGCCATTATAACTTCTTCGTTGTCGAGATTATCGGGAGAGAACAGGAAGATATGCGGACGACGCTTGTACTGATTGCTACCTCCATCTCGTCCGTAGAAGCGCTGGCGGCGGTTGGCGCGGTCGATTTCGTTCTCTTCCTCACGCGCCAGACGGTCGACCTCTTCCTGAGTGTGTTTCTTCAGATGCTTATTCATACCATCCACGTTCTCGATACCAAAACCGGTGGCAAGTATTGTGACCTTGACCTTCTTGCCCAGTTCGGAATCGATGCCGACACCCCATTTGATTTCGAAATCGCTTCCGAAACGCGACATGAAGTCGTTGACATCGTTCATTTCCTCCATCATCAGACCGGAATTGTCGCCATTCTCGTTGCAGAAGTTGATACTGAGAAGTATCTTCTTGGAGTTGAATACATCGTTATCATTGAGCAACGGAGAATTAAGAGCATCCTCGATGGCTTTGCGCACGCGTCCTTCGCCCTCGCCATAACCCATACTCATAATGGCGACACCACCGTCCTTAAGTACGGTCTTCACGTCATTGAAGTCGAGATTTATAAGTCCGTGATTGGTGATTATCTCGGCTATGCTTCGTGCCGCAACACTCAATGTATCGTCGGCCTTGCCGAAGGCTTCGAGCACAGGCAGCTCGGGATAGATCTCACGCAGTCGCTCGTTGTTGATAACAAGCAGTGCATCGACATGTTTGGACATTTCCTCAACACCATCGAGCGCCTGATCGATCTTGCGTGCACCTTCAAAACGGAAAGGAATAGTCACAATGCCGACTGTAAGAATGCCAAGTTCTTTTGATACACGAGCTATCACAGGAGCTGCACCCGTGCCGGTTCCACCACCCATTCCTGCCGTGATGAATGCCATCTTCGTACCATCGTTGAGCATATTTTTCACGCTTTCGATGCTCTCTTCAGCTGCCTGGCGGGCTTTCTCCGGTTTATTACCAGCACCGAGTCCTTCCTTGCCGAGCTGCAGACGCACGGGAACTGGTGAATCGTTGAGGGCCTGATTGTCGGTATTGCATAGCACGAACGACACGTCATGGATGCCCTGACGGTACATGTGGTTGACGGCATTGCCACCGCCTCCGCCTACACCGATTACCTTTATTATTGTGTTTTCCTTAGTGGGGAGTCCGAAATCCACCATTGGGGAATTTGTATTATTGTGATCCATAATATTTTATTTTGTCTAAGTTACTGATCTTCTGGAGCTACAAGCGATTTGAAGAATTTCTTCATAGACTCCTTGAACTTGTTGGTTGAAGAATTTTTCTTTCGCTCTTCGCGCTCAATACGCTCTTTCTCTTCCTGTTCGGCCTGTGCCTTGCGTTCCTCTTCTTCTTTACGGCGACGCTCTTCTTCTTCCTTCTTACGGCGTTCCTCCTCTTCCTTACGGTTGATCACTCCACCTCCGGCAGCTGATGGCTGGCGCTGGACATTATTGTTTGAAGCATTTTGCTGAGCATTTCCAAAAATATCATCGGATATAGGTTCACCGGCACAATTCATGTCACCCTTCAAAAGAAGACCGCATATGGTATTCATGGTTCCGTCGTGCGGAATGACAATTTTAGGCGTCGACGGTGTTATACTTGCATGTACGAACTTGCTGACACGCACCTTCTCAATATGAGTTGTCTGACGGAAAACAACATCGATGTTGCTCATGTTGGAACCGCCACCGGTAAGTACAATACCTCCAAGGAGTTTGTCGGAATATTCATTCGGCACTTGTGCCCACACATTTTCAACAATCTCTTTGACGCGAGCCTCGACTATTTCAACAAAAATACGGCTGTCAACCGAACGCTCCTGATCGACCGGAAGCATCAGAGTACCATCAATGTCGTTGTTGTCGGTGTATGCACTGCCATACTTCAACTTCATCTTCTCAGCCTCAACCTCATCCATCTGCAGCGACTCTATGTCTTTCGTGATATTGCTGCTGCCAAGAGGGATAACTGCTATGTGACGAAGAATATCACGATAATACACCGATACGGTAGTAGTATCTGCACCGAGATCGACAAGCATGCAACCAGAACGTTTCTCAGTCTCTGTGAGCACAGCATCAGCCATTGCCAAAGGAGAAAGATACATCTCAGCTATTGCAATACCGGCACTATCGAAACATTTGTTCAGACTGCGATAAAAAGACTTGCGCCAAAGTATATTGAGGAAATTGCCCTCTATATGCGATGACTGGATTCCAACCGGATCAATCTGGTATTGAGAATCAACCTTATATTCAAGCGTAATGGCATCGAGTATTTCATAATCCGGATAAGTCACACCACGATTGATGTCCATGATTTCATTGACAAGGTCCTGCGAAACAATTGTATCCGCAGGAAGATCTTTCTGAATGACATTTCTGACGCTGCGGATGCTCTGACCTCCAACGCCCACATACACTTGGGACACTTCTGTCTTAAGAATCATCTTCAGCTTGTTTATGATATTTGTCAAACAAAGAGCCGTTTTGTCAATATTATAAACAACACCTTTGCGTATGCAAGAGGCGGCATCCTCCTTCACGGCAGCAATAACGGAGATGCTACCGTCGGAATTCTTTCTTCCTGCCATGCCGGTCATCTTGGATGATCCAAGCTCTATTGCTACTATAAATTCATTTGCCATACGTTATAATGTTTTTTTCTTTTGTTCGGTTTGTTGCTGTTTCTGCTGTTTGTTCTGCTGATCGGTTGCAGGTTTTTCCGATGCTGCTGAAGACTGTGTCTCCACAGTCTGCGGTGTCGGTTGGGGATTATGGACAACTGCCTTATGCGAACGTTTCTTGCATATTATCTGATTGTCAAATTCGAGATTAATATACGAGTATTTGTTCCAGCCGGCATATGACAATCCGTATTTATAAAATTTGACAAGACGTGTCATTTTTCTACCAACAAAATCGGATATCAGTTTCTCGTGACTTACATTCTTCTGGAATTCAGGCAGGCGTCCTATGTATACGATATGATCGCCAACACGAGGAACGAGTTCAACACCCCCTCCGGGAAGCACGTGAATCTGTTCGATAAGATTACGCCATACGTCGTTTGCCATAAGCGCTTTTCCCATAGGGGATATGTAGTTTGTCGCGAAACTTGGAGTGATGTTGCCACTCGCGATAATCAGGTTACTGACATATGAAGAATTGGGCATAACGCTGTTCTTGTCGTCAACATAATAATCATCGCCATTGTCTGCCTTGATGCGGATGACCGGCAACAACTGCGTGATGTTGATAAACACCTGTCCATCTTGAGTCTTATAACATTCGGCCGTTTTCACAAACGGACTCATCTTAAGGCGGTCCTCAATTTTTCGGGCGTCAACATAGCGCAATGGTTGTCCTTTTGGATATATGCCACCGGCCACAAGACGCTTCTTTATTTCTGCTACAGTGATAAATCCATTGTTGCTCTCGTCGGCTATCGAAATATTCACTTTTGTACATTTCTTCTTCGTTTCATCGGGTTTGTTGAACGCGGTGAAAGCAAGAACGATATAAATGCCCAGCACTACATCGAGCAAAATGATAAATGTCCTTTTCCAGATTCGCTTCACTTAGACTCAAGTATCTTTGTGATTTGTGGCACGTAATTGTCAAGATCGCCGGCTCCAAGAACTACCAATACATCGAAGTCTCGGCCTTTCACAAGGTCGAGAACATCTTCTTTATGTATCATGCTCTTTTCCACACCGGGTTTGAGGTTGTCGTAAATCAGCTGGCTTGTGACTCCCGGTATAGGCTGTTCACGTGCCGGATATATGTCACAGAGTATCACTTCATCAAGCTGACTCAATGCATCAGCAAAATCTTTATAGAAGTCACGGGTGCGTGTGTACAGATGCGGTTGGAATATTGCAGTTATCTTACGGTCCGCATACAACTGCCGTATACTGCGCGCACTCTGATATATTTCCTTTGGGTGATGGGCATAGTCGGAAAGGAAAACAAGTTTGTCAGTCTTTATCTTGAAATCGAAGCGTCTGTCAACTCCACGATAAGTCTTCAAACCATATTTCAATTCTTCAGCCGTACAGCCACAAAGCTGAGCCATTGCCATTGCCGCAACACCGTTTTCGATGTTGATAGGTATCGGTTGACCAAGTTCGACATTCTTTACATTCTCTATTGGGGAAACAAAGTCGAAAGTAATCTCACCATTACAGATTCTGATATTTTCAGCATGGAAATCACCGGAATCAAGGCTATATTCATACACCTTTACCCCATCCTGTACATGCTGTTGCATTTCAAGATCCTTATGAATAATAAGAGTACCACCCTCCTGTATAAGCGTCGTGTAATGGTTGAAACTTTCAAGATATGCTTCCTTGGTACCATAAATATCAAGATGGTCTGGATCCGTAGAAGTGATAACACTTATCCACGGACGCAACCAATGAAACGAGCGGTCGAACTCATCGGCTTCAATCACAACATAGTCGCTATTTTGTGAGAGAATATAGTTTGTTCCATAGTTTTTCAATATACCGCCAAGGAATGCATTGCTGTCAATATGACTCTGGTGCATTATGTGTGCACAGATTGATGACGTAGTTGTCTTACCATGAGTACCGGCAACACACAATCCTTTATGAGTTCTTGTAATTGTACCAAGCACCTGTGCACGCTTCTCTATTTCAAAACCGTGTTCCTTAAAATATATCAATTCCTTATGCGTAGAAGGTATGGCCGGAGTATAAATCACAAGACATGACGCAGCATTACGACAAGCCTGGGGGATGCTGTCAATATCTTCTTCGTAATGAAGAAGCATACCCTCTTTCTCAAGCTGTGCTGTAAGAGTTGACGGTGTTTTATCATAACCGGCCACGACAACGCCTTTATGCATGAAATAACGGGCCAAAGCACTCATTCCGATGCCTCCGGCTCCAATGAAATATACAGATTTTATATCTTTAAGTTCCATATTCATTTACATTTAAAAGACATACTCAGCTTTCTGCTAATTTTATCACCTCGTCAGCAATAATCTCTGCAGAATTTTCCTTTCCAAGCATACGGATATTTGTACTCAACTTTGCAAGAAGATCGGAATTTTTCACTGTATCAACAGCCAATGCCAGCAAAGAATGCGGAGCATCTGCATCTTTCACGTAAAGTGCCGCATCTTTGTTAACAAGAGCCATTGCGTTCTTTGTCTGATGATCTTCTGCCACATTCGGTGAAGGCACAAGAATAACAGGTTTTCCTATAAGACAGAACTCACTGATAGAACTTGCTCCGGCACGGCTTATCACAAGGTCTGCTGCCTTGTAAGCTGCACCCATATCGCCGATGAAATCCGTCACCTTAAGCATAGGAAGTTCCTTATGAGCTTTCAACTGTTCCATAATGGCTGCATTATAATATTTTCCTGTCTGCCAGATGAACTGTACATCGCTGTTCTCCACCAAATCAAGATGCTGCATAATGCTTTCGTTTACGGTACGCGCACCGAGACTACCACCAACAAGCAGTATTGTTTTCTTCTCCGGATCAAGTCCAAATGACCTTATGGCGTCTTCACGACTGATGCTGTTCTCTATAAGAGATTGTCTGACAGGGTTACCGGTAATGACAATTTTATCGGCCGGAAAGAATCGTTCCATTCCTTCGTATGCCACGCAGATGCGCTTTGCTTTCTTTGCCAGGAGTTTGTTGGTAACACCGGCATACGAATTCTGTTCCTGTATAAGACATGGAATACCCATCGAAGCACACTGATTAAGTGTCGGACCGCTGGCATATCCACCCACTCCAACGGCAGCCATAGGTTTGAAATCCTTTATAATCTTACGTGCCATACGCTGACTCTTCCATATACGATAGAGCACTACGATATTGCGCAACATGTTCTTACGGTCAAATCCACATATCGGTAAGCCTTTTATCTCGTATCCAGCTGCAGGCACACGCTGCATTTCCATTCTGCCTAAAGCACCTACAAACAATATCTTTGCATCAGGGCGCTTTGTCTTTATGGCATTGGCTATAGAAACAGCCGGAAATATGTGCCCACCTGTTCCACCACCGCTTATTATGACTCTGAGTTCTTTCTGCTCTTTTTCCATTTTCAACCTCCTGTTTCAAATGACAAAATTAATCATTTTCTGACAATAATAGAATTCATCACGCGGTTTTTATTCTGCGTTGCATCACATCATTCACCATCACTTGAGCGGTTCCCGGTTTCTGTTCAGACTGCTCTCTACGTTTGGCCGAACGACTGATACTCAGAATTGCTCCGATATACACACAATTGATAATTGTTGAAGTACCGCCCTTACTTATTAGTGGAAGCGGCTGACCTGTCACCGGAGCAAGTCCCACGGCAACACACATATTGAACAAAGCCTGTGTCACCAGTAACAATGCAAGTCCCATAGCAAGAAATGCCGGGAAGTTATTCTCACACCGATTTGCAATTCTTCCTGTACGGAACAATAATATAATATAAAGCATCGCCACAAATATTGCACCGATAATCCCCATCTCTTCTATTATGATGGCATAGATAAAATCAGAGAACGCCTGCGAAAGAAAATCACATTCCTCCGAATTTCCAGGTCCCTTGCCAGTTATATTGGATGATGCTATCGCGATATTGGCATGTGCCCACTGCCCGTCCTTGTCTAGGTCTACATCCTCTGCTTTCAACGGTTTATTATAGATAAAATCGTCAATACGCGCTTTCCATGTATCAAAGCGATGGAACACTTTCTCCACTGCAGATTCTTCCTTCTTATTTTCCGCTACAACTTGTGTCACATCCACATCCGACACAGTTTTCTCACGTTGTCTGTCCGTACCGAAAACCATCACCATTGCGAAAACTCCCGATATGACAAGAGCCGTTACCCCAAGTAGTTTTCCTAGCTGACTTGCCGGGACACGCCCTATCAGCATCATCATAAAAACTACCAGACACAATAGTGCTGCCGTAGAAAGGTTCTCAAGCATGATAAGCGGAATGAAAAACATACACACCGTCAATATATACCTGAAAGCCTGTCTGTCAGCACCTTTTTCAGTCTGCATAGCGCTCAGAATCTGCGCCACAGCCAGCACAAGTGTACCTTTTGCCAACTCCGATGGCTGGAACTGTATGCCCATGACCGTCACCCATCTGTGCGCTCCATTGGTCATTTGGCCAACTATGTACACACTTATGAGTGCCACAAATGAAACGCCAAGCATAAGCGGCAAGGCTATTCTGAAATATTTGCACTTTATATTAAGCGTAACAACCATGAAAAAAATTCCCATCAGCAGTATGCTTATGTGCTTCAGAACTGGTGCTATGTAGTTTCCCCCCTTGTATGTCAGCTGCGAAGAGGCCGAATAAACCTCGACCACGCTGATGATACAAAGGAAAAAGAAAACCATCCATATCACCTTATCGCCTTTGAAAATATTTCCAAAAGTCTTGTTCATAGTTGATTCTTTTTCTTGTTTCAAATTTTATCCTTTCGGACTAAAGCGCTCTTACAAGAGCCTTGAACTGTTCGCCACGATCCTCCATATTCTTAAACAGGTCGAAGCTGGCACAACAAGGGCTCAACAGCACAGTATCACCAGACTGCGCCAGTTCGCGACAAGCCTTCACACAATCTACCATATTGTTCGTGTCGCGCACCGGAAGTCCGAGTCGGTCAAAGAAATTATGCAGCTTAGTATTGTCTGCTCCGAGATAAACCAAAGCTCTGCACTTCTTCGTCACCATATCCTTTATCTCATTATAGTCGTTGCCTTTATCCTTTCCGCCAATGATAAGAACTGTCGGAGAGGTCATACTTTCAAGCGCATACCAGCATGCATCCACATTAGTCGCCTTAGAATCGTTGATATATTGCACACCATCAACTACAGCAACCTTCTCAAGTCGGTGTTCCACTCCAGGAAAATCACTCAAACATTTACGCAGCGTTTCGCTATCTATTCCCGCAGCCACCGCAGCTATACCGGCAGCAAGCGAATTATACATATTATGTTTACCTCTGAGTGAAAGTTCCTCCTGCGGCATTTCAAAATATCCGGGAGTATTTATCTCATACATTCCATTGTCGAGGAATGCGGCACATGCTTCATTCTTTGTCTCAGAGAAAGCGTATCTTGCAGCCCTGACGGCATATTTCGGAAGTTCCTTTGTCACCACCGGATCATCATTCCAATAGATGAAACAATCTTCATCCGTCTGATTCTGCAGTATGCGCATTTTTGCATCAATATAGTTCTGCATACAGTTGTCATAACGGTCGAGGTGGTCCGGCGTTATATTCAGTAATATAGCGATATTGGCCCGGAAGTCATACATATCGTCAAGCTGGAACGAACTAAGCTCTATTACATAGCAGTCATGTGGATCCTCGGCCACCTGAAGAGCAAGCGAATTTCCGATATTTCCTGCCAGTCCTACATCCAGTCCGGCTGTTTTAAAGATGTGATAGATAAGAGAAGTTGTCGTGGTCTTACCATTGCTGCCTGTTATGCATACCATTTTCGACGATGTGTAACGTCCGGCAAACTCAATTTCACTTATTATCCCTATGCATTTTTCCATGGCTTTTCTTATAATGGGAGCCTCCTTGGGTATACCGGGACTCTTGATTATCTCATCAGCATTCAGAATTTTCTCCTCCGTATGCTGTTTCTCCTCCCATTCTATGCCATGATCGTCAAGCACTTTCTTATACTTGTCCTTTATGGCAGACATGTCACTTACAAACACGTCGAAACCTTCCTTTTTAGCCAAAACGGCTGCACCGGCACCGCTTTCACCGGCTCCAAGAACTACAATTCTTTTCATATCATGATGGTTGATACGTCAACCGCGTTTTTATCTTATTTTCAGTGTAATTATAGTCATTGCCGCAAGGATTATCGTGATAATCCAGAAACGTATGGTAATTTTGGATTCGTGAATGGCTCCTTTCGGCTTTTTCACGAGATATTTACATTCCGGATCGAGCATTTCCTGTTGTGTGCGGAAGTTGTCGTGGATAGGCGTACGCTTGAAAATACGCTGTTTCACGCCGCGCCGCTTTCCGAGTTTGTAATAATAAACCTGAAGTATGACGCTCAGACTCTCTACAAAGAATATGCCACAGAGTATCGGCAGCATAAGTTCCTTGTGAATGATAATGGCCGAAACGGCGATAATTCCACCAATGGTAAGCGAGCCTGTGTCACCCATAAACACCTGGGCCGGATACGCATTGTACCAAAGAAATCCGATAAGAGCACCCACAAAAGCACACATAAACACCACAAGTTCCTGTGAACCCGGGATATACATTATATTAAGATAGTTGGCAAACTCCATGTGACTGCTCACATAAGCGAGTATGCCTATGGTCACACCGATGATGGCCGAGTTTCCCGCACACATACCGTCCATACCATCATTAAGGTTGGCACCGTTGGACACGGCTGTAACAACAAGAATTGTCATGATAACAAAGAGTATCCAACCTGCTGCAGTCTTGTATTTTCCACAGAAGCCCATGATGTGCGAGTAGTCAAGATTATGGCCTTTAACAAACGGAATGGTGGTTTTCAAAGACTTACGAGCTTCCGTACGATGTTTGACAACAATTTCCTCACCCTGTTGTTTTACGGCAAGATTCTCGTTCATCTTCACATCCGGCGACATCCACAACACAAGACCGACAATCAATCCTATGCTGACCTGACCTACAATCTTATATCTTCCCTTCAGGCCTTCCTTATTGCGACGGAATATTTTGATGTAATCGTCCAGTCCACCGAGTATTCCAAGCCACACGGTCGTCACAATCATAAGTATAAGATAAATATTGCGCAGACGACCGAGCAGCAGCACAGGAACAAGAATGGCAACAATTATGATGACACCTCCCATAGACGGCACACCTATTTTTTTGACTCCGAACGGATCGATATCGGCTGCACGCTGTGTTTCAGTAATCTGTTTTGAACGCAGATATTTTATGAATCTCTCACCGAACCATGCTGATATAACAAGCGAGAGCATCAGTGCCAGAAGAGATCTGAACGATATATATCCCCAAAGATGGGCCCCGGAAATACCATACTCTTCCAGAAATCTGAACAAATAATATAACATTGGCTTTTCGTTTTATTGTTTTTACGCTATTACTTTGATCATCTCTGTATTCACCTCATGGTCTTTCAGGCCTCATGGCCTGTTATACCGATGAATTCTCTCACCACCTCGTGGTCGTCGAAATGATGCTTCACACCTTTTATTTCCTGATAGTCCTCATGTCCTTTACCAGCAATAAGCACCACATCACCCTTGTTTGCCATCATACACGCCGTGCGTATGGCCTCCCTACGGTCAGCGATACTTATGACTTTCTTCATCTGCTGGGCATTCAGTCCGGCAAGCATATCATTGATGATATCCTGCGGTTCTTCGAAGCGCGGATTGTCACTCGTTATTATCACTCTGTCACTCTGTGCCACAGCCTCCTGTGCCATGAGCGGGCGTTTGCCCTTATCACGGTTGCCTCCGGCACCACACACAGTTATGACATTGCCACGTCCATTGAGCACCTCATGTATGGCGTTGAGCACATTCTTCAGTGCGTCTGGTGTATGGGCATAGTCCACAATGGCCGTAAATCCTTCCGGTGAGCGTATAGGTTCAAGTCGTCCGTTCACGCTGTGCAGTGTACTGAGTACCAGCAGGATGTCTTCCGGCTTCTGACCGAGCATCACCGCTGCACCATAAACGGCAAGCAGATTACTGAGATTGAATTTTCCTATGAATTGCACGCCTACCTCGCGACCGTCAATTTCAAGATACATACCTTCGAAATGACACTCCAACAAACGTCCTTTAAAATCGGCCATAGTGCGTGTGGAATAGGTTTTCACCACAGCTTTGGTATTCTGCACCATCACCATTCCGTTCTTATCGTCGGCATTGGTAATGGCAAAAGCCGTCTTGGGCAGTTCATCGAAAAATGCTTTCTTCGCATCACGGTAGTTCTCAAAAGTCTTGTGATAATCCAAATGATCGCGTGTGAGGTTCGTAAACAGTCCGCCGGCAAAGTGCAGTCCACCGATACGTTTCTGTGCAATGGCGTGCGAGCTGCACTCCATGAACGCATACTCACATCCGGCATCCACCATGCGTGCTAACAGAGAGTTGAGTTCTATAGGGTCGGGCGTAGTGTGATCAGCTGGTATCTTCTCGTCAATAATATAGTTGCACACAGTGGAAAGCAGTCCGCATTTGTGTCCCAACTTTGTGAACATATTATATAATAAGGTAGCAATGGTTGTTTTACCGTTCGTACCGGTCACACCAACAAGTTTAAGTTTCTTTGAAGGTTCACCGTAGAACATTGTCGCTACCTTGCCGACAGCGTCTTCCGTAGATTCCACCTGCACATAGGTTACACCTTCTGCAGGTTCAGCAGGCATATCCTCACACAACACCGCCACGGCTCCAGATTCAACAGCGTTGGCTATGAAGCGGTGACCATCAACCTGTGTTCCTTTCATTGCCACAAAAAGATGGCCTTTCTCTATAAGCCGCGAATTGATGTTCACACCTGTGATATCAACTCCGTCATCGCCCTTTATGGCAACGGGCTTTATGTTTTTAATAAGTTTTCTCAGTTCCATATATTGTCGTTTTTATCAATTCCAACGTTATTTTCCTAACCCAGCACAAGCTGGCATACCATACCTTTGCGTGTAGTACGTCCGGCAGGAATACTCTGTTCCACAACCTTTCCTCGGCCCTTCAATCTCACTTTTAGCCCTCGGCTTTCGAGTATATACACCGCATCACGTGCTCCCATACCCGTCACATCGGGCATATCGGGCAGATTACCCACTTTCTCTCGTGTAAGACTTACATTATTGCCGTCTTTCTCCGCCTTACCCCATATAGGATTGCCATCTGCATAAGAACCACTCCAGTCGGCACGTGGTTTGAAGCCAAGATACTTGAGCACATAATCAGCGGCGAGGATATTACCGTTTTTCACATCTGGTACAAGCACCGAAGTAGAATCACGTGCGTCACGAACATCGAGTTTGATGTCCTGTGCCATTATTCCTTCAGCTATGTTGTGGAACACCAGACCGCTCATACCACCTCCTGAAGCCGGCAGTCCTGACTTCTGTATACAGACAATACAGCTGTAGCGCGGCTTGTCGGCCGGGAAGTATCCGGCAAAACTGAGCAGATAGTTCACTGTGCCACTCTTATATCCGGCCGCACCCTGCGAAATCTGTGCTGTTCCCGTCTTTCCGGCCACCTTGAATGACTTCGATCCGGCCTTCTTTCCAAGTCCCTGACTCACCACCTTTTCCAATATAGTCTGTATCTTTCCGAGCGTTGAAGGCTTGCAAATGCTCTCTCTCATCACCTGCGGAGGATATTCGGCAATCACCTCTCCATCCTTCACCACCTTCTTCACAAAGCGCGGCCTCATCATACGTCCACCGTTGGCTATGGCATTATAGAATGTAAGAGTCGATATTGGCGGTATCTGTGTCTCGTAACCGATACTCATCCACGGTAGCGACGTCTTACTCCAGTTGACATACTGGCGGCCTTCCTTCTTCGGCATTCTTATACGCGCCGGTGACGATCCGGCAAGCGGAATCTTCAGGTCGTCGGCAAGTCCAAGACGGTAGATACCTTCAACGAATTTCTCCGGATGATCCTTATAATGGTCGTCGATAATACGGCTCACGCCTATATTCGAGCTCACCATAAGCGTCTGCGGCAGTGTCAGCATGCCATAGCCGCCGCGGCGCCAGTTATGATCGCGCATCTCGCGGCCATACATGGGCCACACACCTCCGGCCGTCTCCACACGTGCAGTGGTATCCACCACTCCGTCGTCGAGTGCCACCATAATGGAAGCAGTCTTGAACACTGAACCCGGTTCGAGCAGGTCGCTCACAGCATGGTTTTTTCTCTCGCGGTATTCGCCGTCACCACACTTCTCCATATTCACAATAGCCTTAACATCTCCGGTAGCCACTTCCATGACAATGGCCACACCCACGTTGCCATTTATCGCCTTCAGCTCGTCTATCACAGACCGCTCAGCCAAATCCTGCATAGTCACGTCTATTGTCGTAACAATATCCGCACCGTCGACAGGCGGAGTATCCATAATGCTCAGGAACTTGTTAAGCACCTTGCGACGATGTGTTATTCCATCTTCACCACGCAGCACTGAGTCGTAGGCCAACTCCAGTCCATAACGCGCCGAGTCCTTTGCACCGTACAGTTCACCGAGTGTACGTCCGGCCAGCGAACCATATGCACGCTTACGGGCATTGAATTCCTCGCAGTGGAATCCACTCCTGTACTTCAGTCTCATATTAAACACAGGGAGCGATTTCACTTCCACATAAGTGTTATAATTAATACGCTTTGGCCATATCGCCCAATGACGGCTCTGCTTCTCACGTCCTTCCTCAAGATGTTTTCTGAACTCCGACGCCTTCTTCTCCGGGAATATGGCGTTCAGCCCTGTAGCTATTGAATCGAGCTTTGCCTCCCAAAGTGAATCATTGCCGGCTTCGCGCAGAGCTTTAAAGTCCATGAAAACCTTATACTCAGGCAGCGACGAGGCCATAAGCAGTCCGTCGCAACTGAGAATATTGCCGCGCGTTGGCTTCACAGTCACACTGTCGGCCTTCACTCTGTCAGCCACATCAAGCCAAAAGTCACGGCGGGCAGTCATAATGTACATGGCCCTGGCCACCACCGACACGGCCACCAACATGAGCACAATGGCTATGAAACTGTAACGGGGTGTTATTTTCTTTGAATCGAACTTACTCATTCTGTGGAACGTTTATTATGTATGGAGGTTGTTTTGAAATATGCAACGTGCTGTCCTTACTCAGTCTGAGCTGTTCCAGCACACGGCTCTCGCGGCTCATCTCCGTGAGCATACTCGTGCTCGACAGAGCTTTATACTTTGCGTCCTTCAGTTCTTTGGTCAGATTATCTATCTGAATGAGATACTGTTGGCAGCTGTATCTGTTGGATATATATATCACAACAAAAAGCGTAATGAGCAGGAACACCCATATCTGTCGTCTTATCGGCTCCGTGTTGAGGATATCACCACCGAGTATTTTTCCCAAAGTAAAACTGCGTGAGAGCGGTTCCTCGCCTTCGTTGGCATGTTCTCTTATGACATCGGCCAGCGACTCCGGCTTCACATCTTCCTCCGGCGCGGCATCAGCAGCGACTGATTCTGACGTTTCCGGTTCCGTCTTACGGTCCTTCATGTTCATGATGACCTCCACGGGATCTATATCTTTCTTTTTCTCTTCTTCGTTCATATCTTCTCTGCTACTCTCAGTTTTGCGCTACGACTGCGCGGATTGACAGCCTGTTCCTCGTCAGTAGGCACAATCAGACGACCATCCACCGGGCGGAACGGCGTAAGTCTCCGACCGAAGAAATCCTGCTCCACACGTCCTTCTGCATTGCCGGATTTTATCATATTCTTCACAATACGGTCTTCTATCGAGTGATAAGTTATGACCGACAGACGACCACCCGGGCGCAACAGACGAGCTGCAGCGGAAAGCATTTCGCGCAGAGCGTCCATTTCATGATTCACTTCTATGCGGAGCGCCTGGAACAGGCGGGCCATGTCTTTCTTCTCGCGACCGCGACCCACATAAGGCTCTGCCGTCTTCAGCAGGTCACCCGTAGTAATCAGCGGAGCATTCGAACGGGCCTTGACTATGGCAGCCGCGATACGTCTCGACTGACGAAGTTCACCGTACATGTATATCACATCGGCCAAACGAGCCTCATCGTAATTGTTGAGTATGTCAGCAGCAGTCTTTCCCGAGCGCTTGTTCATGCGCATATCGAGCGGAGCCTCAAACCTGAAAGAGAATCCACGACTCTCGTCATCAAGATGATGCGACGACACCCCAAGGTCAGCCAGCAGACCGTCTATCTGCTCGACACCATAATAGCGCATCCAGTTCTCAAGATAGCGAAAATTGCTGCGCACGAAGGTAAACTTTTTTCCGGCATCCACAATATTGCGTTCTGCATCGGCGTCCTGATCAAAACTGAACAGGCGGCCGTTATCATCAAGACGCGAGAGAATTTCCCTCGAATGTCCACCACCACCGAACGTTACATCCACATACACTCCTCCTGGGCGTATGGCGAGTCCGTCAACGCTCTCCTTCAGCAGCACCGGCACGTGGTATGTGCCCGCCACCACCGGCATGGCGTTCTCATCTGTTATCTGTCGTATTGTTTTCATCTGTACCAATTGTCCCGCCGTACATAAGTGTCTCAAGCGCAGCACCGAACTCGGCGCTGTCCATAAACGGCGTCTGAAGTGCTTCGCTGCTCCATATCTCGATGGTGTCGCCCATACCGATGAATCTCACCGACTGACTTATTCCGGCCATCGCAAGATAGCGGCGCGGCAGAAGTATGCGACCGCTGGCATCTATCGTCAGGACTTCTGCATCGGACACAAACTGGCGGAATATCTGCTGATGAGCTGCATTCCAGCGGTTTAGCCGCGAGCGAAGCACATCCATCTGCTCATTCCATACCGATGCCGGATAAAGCACAAGGCACGACTGAAAAACATCCTTGCGCAGCACAAGACCTTCCTCGCCTGCAGGCTGCAGTTCTTTGCGAAAAACTGCAGGCAGGAAAACCCGGCCTTTGGCGTCGGTTCTGGCTTCTATGTTACCGATAAATCGCACTTTCACCTAATTAAACGTAATCTGGCTTCAAAGATACACAAAATCCACCACATTCACCCACTATTCTCCACGAAAATTTAAATATTTTTTTACAATCTCCCCGCAGCGCCACCACATCATCTTCGACACATCTCCGACGAGCTTAAGAAAAGCGATTTTATAATTAAAATATATCAACTATAAAAATGCTTTTGTTAAATAACCACACCACAAAGACACCCTTACACCCGGCGCACTTTTCAGCAGCAAAATCACCATCAAACAGCCTCATACACACAAACACATGAACATCTGCTACTTGCACAACAACACACAGCAATCCAACATAAACATACACCACAGAAAAGACGTTATTATTTCATGAAAAGCCCCACAAAAAACCAACAGACCCTCTGATGAAAAGACATCACCTTCAAACCTTAGCAAAGGAATACGCCTTATGCAAAACACCGATGAAATGGACAAAAAACAACGCACCGTAACAAAAATCCAAGACGACTTACCATCATGCCATAAAATATTTTTTCATTTATAAATTAACTTAAAATTGTTAACAAAACGAGACAGAAAACTTCAACCGTATAAACCACAACACAACGCCACGACACACCTGCATAATACCGAAAACACACTTTTCAAAATGATGGCATAATACATCCGATATTTTACATTGTCATGTCAAAAACGCTAACAAATGAACTTTTTTACATAAAAATATGAATATATTAAAAAACTTATGATAACTTTGCACCACATTAATGTTAAATACACGAATGCTCGAAACAACAGAGAGAACCATAGACCTTGACAAAATCATCCACGAGAAGATGGGTGCGAAAGCCAAATATGTGCCGGCGATTGCTGTGAGATGGCTGAAGCACATCATACACCAGGACGAGGTGAACAGGTTTTTATGGGAGAGCCGCGACAAAAAAGGCACAGAATGGCTTGAGGAATGCACCAGATACCTCGACATGACGCTTGAGATAGAAGGATTGGAGAATCTTCCCGACAAAAACGACGGCCGGCTCTACACTTTTGTATCAAACCACCCGCTCGGAGGAGTCGACGGTGTTGCGCTCGGAGCAATCATAGGCCGCCACTACGACGGACGCTTCAGATATCTGGTAAACGACCTGCTGATGAATCTTCCGGGTCTGGCACCACTCTGCATTCCAATCAACAAGACAGGAAAGCAAAGCCGAAGTTTCCCGGAAATGGTGGAAGCAGGATTTTCCGGCGACAATCATATTCTGATGTTTCCTGCAGGTATATGCTCACGAAAGATTGACGGACAGATACACGATCTGCCGTGGAAAAAGACATTCATTACAAAAAGTGTGGAGACACACCGCGACATTGTGCCGATACACTTCGGCGGACGCAACTCCGACTTTTTCTATGGTCTGGCCAACATATGCAAGGCACTGAACATAAAATTCAACATCGCAATGCTATTTCTTGTCGATGAAATGTACAAAAACGTGCACAAGAAATTCCGCGTGGCAATAGGAAAGCCGATACCATGGCAGACCTTCGACAAATCGAAAACAGCGATGGAATGGGCAAAATACGTACAGGACGAGGTTTATAAATTATGACATCCGGCCTCGGACTACGCAATTACCCGAACTGAAATATCCATATCATAAACTAACAAAAATGGAAGAAGCAATAATCCAACCGATCAGCAAAGAACTCATCAAAAGCGAGCTCACACCTGAGAGACAGCTGCGCATGACAAACAAAAGTCACAACGAAATATATGTCGTCACAGCAAACAACTCGCCGAACGTGATGAAGGAAATCGGACGACTGCGCGAAATAGCATTCCGCGAAGCAGGAGGCGGAACGGGAAAATCAATGGATATAGACGAATTCGACTTGGGCGAAAACTGCTACAAACAGCTCATCGTATGGAATCCTGAAGCAGAAGAGATAATCGGAGGCTACCGCTATATGCTCGGAACAGACTGGAAACTCAACGACAACGGACAGCCCAAGCTCGCCACCAGCCACATGTTCCACTTCTCCGACAGATTCATCAACGACTACATGCCATACACAGTGGAACTGGGACGTTCGTTCGTCTCTCCTGAGTATCAGAGTTCGAAGATGGGCTCAAAAAGTCTTTTCGCTCTCGACAACCTTTGGGACGGTCTCGGTGCTCTGACAGTTATTCGCCCGAACATAAAATATTTCTTCGGCAAGATGACCATGTATCCGTCGTACATCAGACGCGGAAGAGACATGATTCTCTATTTCCTGAAAAAGCATTTCGACGACAAGGAGAACCTCATCATACCGATGAAACCGCTGAAAATCGAAACTGACGAGAACGAATTGAGAGAACTTTTCTGCGAAGACGACTTCAAAAAAGACTACAGAATACTCAACCGCGAAATACGCAAGCTGGGCTATAACATCCCGCCACTGGTAAACGCTTACATGGGGCTCAGCCCGACAATGAAACTCTTCGGCACAGCCATCAACTACGGATTCGGCGATGTGGAGGAAACCGGTATTCTTATAACCGTGGACGAAATTCTAGAAGAGAAACGCATACGCCACATCGACTCCTTCATAAAGGAACATCCGGAAGCGCTGAAGATAACAAGCGGAGCCAACACCGTGATATACAAGGAAAAGGAATAACGTGACAACCACTTCCGTCACATCAAGGTGTGTACACCCATAACAAATCATACCCTACATTCCTAACCTTACCTAACGTAACAAACATTGTATTGCAGCACGCGGAAACACTGACAGACCGACCGCTGCAGTATGCTGAACATACAGGAAACGGGTGCGTGCACTCCACGCACCCGTTGACAAACCCGATACAGAACACGAAACCGGCACACTACCAGCCGGCTTCTGCTTTTTACAATCACACCGAAGCTGAAATTTTTTAACAACCTAATTTATCAACTTAACAGTAAAAACAATTTTTTATGAACGTCAAAACGCTTGTATCTGCTTTTGCTGTAGCTGCAATGATGTTATCCGGCAGCATGACTACAAAAGCACAGACTCCGAGACCGGAGTATCCGCGTCCGCAATTCGAACGCAGCGAATGGGTCAACCTCAACGGAACATGGACCTACTCATTCGACTTCGGCCGCACAGGAAGAGACAAAGGATGGCAGAACACCGCCGCATTCGACGGCAAGATCACCGTACCATTCTGTCCGGAAAGTTCGCTCTCAGGAGTGAAATACACCGATTTCATCAATACCATCTGGTATCAGCGCAAGATCAACATCCCTGCAGGATGGGAAGGAAAGAAGATATTGCTCAACTTCGGAGCAGTGGACTATGAATCACACATCTTCATCGACGGTAAACTCGTACGCCGCCACTTCGGCACAGGTTCTTCGTTCTCATGCGACATCACAAAATTCGTAAAGGCCGGCCAGCAGCACAACCTCGTAGTGCTCGTGAACGACAACCTGCGCGACCGCAAGCAGCCGGGAGGCAAGCAGAGCTTCGGTTTCTTCTCTGCAGGATGCAACTACACACGTGTGACAGGTATCTGGCAGACAGTATGGATGGAAGCTGTAGCAAAAGAAGGTCTGAAATCTGTGTTCGCAACTCCGGACATCGACCAGAAGCAGCTCGTCATTTATCCGCAGTTCTATCAGGAGAGCAACACAAACAAACTGGTTGTGACAATATACGACGGCAAGAAGGCAGTGGCTTCAAAGACAGTCAACTGCACAAACAACTCCGTTATCGTACTGCCTGTAAAGAACATGAAGCTGTGGAGTCCTGAGTCTCCGTTCCTCTACGACGTTACTTACAAAGTAGTGAAGGACGGCAAGACCATAGACGAAGTGAAGTCTTACGCCGGTATGCGCAAGGTGCACATCGCAAACGGATATTTCTATCTGAACAACAAACCATACTTCCAGCGCCTCGTGCTCGACCAGGGATATTATCCTGACGGCATCTGGACAGCACCTACCGACGAGGCTCTCAAAAGAGACATCGAACTCGGAAAAGAAGCCGGTTTCAACGGTGCACGTCTGCATCAGAAGAGCTTCGAGGAGCGCTATTATTACTGGGCTGACAAGCTGGGCTACCTCACATGGGGCGAGTCTGCAAGCTGGGGTATCGACGTAAACAACGAGCTGGCAGCACGCAACTTCATCTCCGAGTGGACAGAACTCGTGGAGCGCGACCGCAACCACCCGTCACTCGTTACATGGACTCCGCTCAACGAGACATGGGATGCCAATAACTCTGGCGTTTACACACGCTTTGTAGAAGACGTATACAACATCACAAAGGCTATGGACAGCACACGTCCGGTGAACGATGCCAGCGGTGACTGCCACGTGAAAACAGACATCTGGAGCGTTCACAACTACGAGCGTGATCCGGAAAGACTCAAACAGGCCTTCACATTCGAGAACGGCAAGGAGCCTTACCGCAACACAATGGATCGCAAGGACTGGCTCGCATGCTACGACGGACAGCCTTATATGGTCGATGAATTCGGCGGTCTTGCATGGATACGCGAATCTGAGCGCAAGGGCAACTCTTGGGGCTACGGTTCTGAAATCAAGTCGATGGAAGAGTTCTACAAGATTCTCCAGGCTGAGGTTGACGCTCTGAAGGACAGCAAGCACGTGGTTGGCTTCTGCTATACACAGCTCACCGACGTTGAGCAGGAGCAGAACGGTATCTACTACTACGACCGTACTCCGAAGTTCGACATGAAACGCATCAAGGAAATCTTCGAAAGAATACCTTCTATTATTGAGAATCCGCAGGATCTGAGCTATTAATAATAGCCCTACAATACAAGAAAACCGGAGACGCTTTCTGCGCTCCGGTTTTTTATTTTCCGTTTCTTTCAGATGCCCGTTATTCTCTGTCACAAGGTCAGTTTCCTGTTCTGCATAAATTCTACTGTGATTGCCTGCAATAAAAACATGCGACATCTGTCCCGTATCGGCATTGTTGCTTTCAGTTGAAATAGATGCAATATGGGCCAGTTACAGATTTTCAGTATCCTGCGATTTCTCCGTCCGAGTTTTCTGTTCTACCCACAAAAATAAGCAAGAATTTGCGGACTGACTCACCATCGGACGCAAATACGCGAAATATGAGAGGATGATGCAAGTAGCTGAACAGCAAAGACTTATGTCTGATGCACATTTCTTCGTCCTGCGATAAGCACTGTTTCAGCATGCGATATGGTCCATATCAGGGGCTGAAATGAACCAGATCACACCCTAAAATAGACTGAATCAGACCATGAAACGGGCATTATCAGAACGCATAATGAATTATACGGTACTCCACAACAGGGTATGACACAAGTCTGTACGAAGCGAACCGGCCTTCTTTATATAGCATTTAACATTTCTTTACATCTCTTTTGCGATTTTATTTTGTCAAAAAAAAGTCAAG
>USDT01000002.1 GCA_900553465.1 uncultured Prevotella sp. | reverse complement strand
CTTTTGCGATTTTATTTTGTCAAAAAAAAGTCAAGAAAAACTGTAAGTCCGTCGCATGAGTTTTCTTTAAAAAAGCCGATATAAGGCATGGGAAGAGAAACGAGAATAATGCTCTCTTCTTGCGATGATGATTTACCGACTGTAGCAACATGAACTTAACGTGAACGGATGTGCATAAAACCGCGCATTGTCATGAAATGTTTCATCATTCTGCGGCAATAATTAATTCCGAACAAAGACGCACAGAATTTCCACAGACTGCGAGTTCTTACGCCATGAAACAACAAAGCGAGGCACGTTTCTCACGAGACATGCCTCACTCTGTTTTTTGATTCATAGTGTTTGGAGTATGTTTGTTCCAAATTAGAGAGAGATTGACGAGGTCAAAAAAGAGATTCGAGAAGACACATTTACCGCTGTCGCGGCAGGCAAAATTGCCGTCTTCTGCTTTTTGACGGTGCAAATTTATACTTTTAAATTGTAACTTACACTATTTTTTAAAGTTATTTCAGAATTAATTTCAGGGCTGATTTCGATTGTCACAAACAGCACTTCTTTTAATTTAAAACATAATAAATAAGCATCATTCTCTATCAATTTGCAAACCGCATATATTTCAATAGCTTATACACATATACAATCCGTGACATTATGATACAATAAAGCATATATGTAAAAATTATACATAACATCACAAACCGGCATAATTACAATTCATAATCAACATGACCGTCAATTGTCAAAACTCATCATACCATTGAAAGCGATAGCCTCGCGCGACGCAGGAAACACATCGAGCGTAGCATGGCCGTCGTCAGCGACATACAACAGATACTGATATCTGTCTTCGGAATTGGTGACTATAATATCAATCTTAGTGCCCTTACCGTCCGATGAGCGCGATTCATTATATTGCTGCATTACTCCGTCAAAGTCCAGTCCGTCGCCTCCGCCGTAAGGTACATTATACGCCCGGCCCACATAGGGCAGACACGAATATATGGAATCGCCCGAAATGTGAAGATAATAGCCTCCGTCGAGATGACGGCTTGACACACGTCGCGGACGGATATACGTCATGTCTATGGTGTAATAACGGTCGTCCAGGGCTTTTCTCACGTTCTGTGCCGTCAGCGCCAGATTCTGTTTGCGCTGCTCTTCTGTTGTCCTGCCAGTGACACATGCCATCAGCGTCAGCGCAACAGCTATCAGAAAAACAATCTTTTTCATTACCATAATAATATAAAAATTAAACAATCATGTCTTCCGCATCTCTCATCACAAAGATACAATGCAGAACATCATACGGCTAATATAGCACAATTATACATCTTCACAACACAGCATTAGGAATATTTATCAATTAATCACATATTTATATCTCCACAACGGCCAACAAACAATCATGCCGCGGAGAGTCCTTACATATCAGACAGCTCCGCGGCATGACCTCTAACGGTTATTCAGGCTTATCTTACGACATATTTCCTGTCACCTATTATATATACGCCCTTAGGCAATCCTACAAGCGCTGCGTTGCGCTGCACACCGTCGCGTACCATAACTCCGGTGATGCTATACACACGCACAGTCTGTGCGGCATCGTCTGTCGTGACAGAACCGAGGCCTGTCGATGTGGTGCTGCGATAGAGAGCGACATACGCCAGAGCATTCTTGTAGCAAGCAAAACGCGGGGACGACACATTATAATATATCACACGGCCACTCACCGCAGCATTCTCTATCATTGCGTTGCCACCACTGAATGTTATGTCCCAACGCTCGTTGTCGCCTGTGACGCTCGCCGTAGAATAGAGTTTATTGCTTGAACCCGAATATGAAAGATATGTTCCGTTGTTCACATCACGCAGGGTGTATGCACCGGCTGTTCCTTCCAGTGTGAGTGCATGCACATTCTTTGCATCGGCATCGTCGATGACCACCTTGCCGTCAGCAGCTGTAACTGCCGCACAACCTCTGATGTCACCACTCTGATCGCCCATCGCTACAGATTGATCAGTACCGTTCTGCTCATAAACAATCAGATAATTATAACCCGTAAGCAGATCATCTGTGGACGATATCTTCTCATAAGTCGCTCCCGTCGGCGTCGGTTCCGGATCTGGATCAGGATCCGGGCCCGGCGTTCCTTCCGGTTCCACGTAGTTGTCATAGCTGAAAGCCATGTCTGTCATTGTGCCCCATACATACTGTTCCAGTCCAGGATAGTCTACATACGGGTTACGGTTGTGCTGTATTCCATACACGGCATTATTGCGGTCTATCTCCTTCTGGCTCACCGGATCTTCCTTCGCCCAACGCAGGAGCATATCCACCACCCATGTCTTGTATGCCGGATACTTCGTGCCGTCGAGCATATCGCAGCTCCATCCCTGCACTTTGTCCTCATAACAGGTCACCATATAGAAATAGATGCGTGCGAAATCGCCCTTGTATTCGTCGTTTGGTTCGAACACAATACCAGAATATCCGGACACAGTACATTTACCCCGCTTGCTGAATCCGCCGTTCGACTGATAATCTTCTCCATTGGTTTCACCAAATGGATAATTACTACGTTTACTGTTCACATAACCGTCTGTCGGCACAAGATGAAAGAGATCTGTATACATAGGCTTGGCGTCGTTGAACCAACTTTTCGGGAAAGAATGCTCACGGTTGTAAACGTCACCCTCCTTCTTATAGTTTCCGGCTTGGTCTGCACCGAAAGTATAGTTTGTCGTACTCGAATACATGTCCCATACCTTGCCGTCGCTGCGGCGGTCGGTAGTTCTGAAATCGTCCCACAGATTATCATACGAACGCTCCGTATGACTCTTTATTACCGACCAGAGTGCCGTTTTCAATGCACTGCCTTTCTTTCCGTCGGCCTGCTGATAATAAGTACCGCTATTGTTCGGACCCTGCGCGAACATCTGCACAAGCATGAACAATGCAGCAGTAAACATAATGTTTCTTTTGCTTATATTCATATCCTTATGTATTAAGTTGATTGTCGTGAGTTACAGTAAAATGCAGACTACAAAAATAAGCATTTTATAATCATCATGCAAGAGTTTGATACATTTTATGACATCAGCCATGACGTGACGTCCAATCGTCTTCAGAAAGCGTAAAACAATGCGAAACAAATACTGTCAACAACATATTCCCGCACATACGCAACATACAAGAACGAGCACGTCTGTACATACAAAAGAAAAGCGGGATGCAGATACTCCGCATCCCGCTCTATACTTATCCGGCCGCACAATGGACAGACATCCATATTGCCTGAGCATCCATGCTGCTCCGTCAGCCGTGTTTCATGTCATTTCACAATATGCTTCTCACCGTCAACGACATAAATGCCGCTCTTCAGTCCGTCAAGTGCTTTATCTCTGGAGACATTGCTGCGCACCTGACGGCCGTCAACTGCATACACGTTGACGTATTTCTCAGCAGTCTCCTTATTAAAATTTTTGATACCGGTGCTCTCGTCTGTATTCACCAGATACTGCACGAGTTTTGCATACTCAGCAGCGTATGAAACCTGATGGAAAGCCTTTGTCTTGGTGTTCGACTCCCATCCGCCGAGCAGATTGTTTGGAAGGAATCCATCCTGCAGATAGTTGTCATATGCATAGTCAAGGTTGTCCTGGAAGTTATCGCAACCACGCTTTGCATTGTTGTCTTTCGCACCGAGACGGTTTTCGAACTCTGCGTAAGGTACAGCATCAACATATGCACGGAGCAGAACGTTGTTGAACCATGCGTTGAAACCGTTCAGAGCGTCTGTATCATAAGGGAACGGGAAGTAAGTCTCACCGTTTATTGTCTGGCGTGTGCCGCGGAAGTGCTCGTAAGAATCTGTTGCTATCTCCTTTGCCTCATTGAGATAATACTCATCGCCTGTTGCAAGATAAAGGTCAACCGCACCGCAGAGCATTGTTCCTGTGTTGTATGTGTACTGTGTTCCGCCCGGGCCACCTATATCGACATGCTTGCGATATCTCACACCGTCAACTTCCTCATACTGTATTTCACCGATAACGCCACCGCACATGTCATGGAAACATCCGGTCTTCTCATCATAAAGATGTTCCTTCTGCCATGCGTATACCTTCTTGGCGTAGTCAAGATAATATTCATATTTGTTCACAGTCTTCGACGAACGTGTGTTGTCTGTATTCACATAATAATGTGTGGTTGTCTCGTCGCTGCCCTTATACATCTCTGCGAGCCATACCAACGGCGAGATGACCGGCGAGTTGCTGCAGGCGTGCTTTGAGTTGTAACCCGGTCCCCAAGTGATACCTCCGTACTCGTTTCCGCGTGAGTCTACACAAACATCCCATCCGTCGAGAATATACTCGATAAGATATTCGGCACGATTTTTATAAACTTCCTTACCGGTATTCTTGTAAGCGCGAATGAACTCGCGTGCCAGCCACATCTGGTCATCATAAACATTCTCGATGCCGGTCACTGTAGCCTCACCCGGTCTTGCACCACGGTGTACACCGTAGATGTCATACCACTTTGTTGTGCGGGCATAAGAAACAAGCTCATAGCTGCCTGCGTAATACCTTATTGATGAATAAAGGTCGTTCAGAAGATTCACATACTTTTCATGATCAAGTTCGTAAAACTCAGGTGCAACATCCTTCAGAGCTGTTATGCCTTCAAGAATAGAATTCACAGCCTCCATCACAGCTGTATAAGGCCATACGTCCGACGTTCCGTCCTCGTGGGTGTGACGCTTGAGATCATAAACGTCCTTCATTTCCATTTTCTTGCCGGCACCTGTGAAACACCTTGAAATCACGTCATCCACAAGTTTCATCGAACGTTCAAGATTGCGGATGGCAAGGGTTGTCTGTTCGTCATTGCCGTTGTTGCTGTCGGATGCAGGCATAGCCGATGCATTGAACGCAAACGCCGTGACAAACATTGCTAAAAACAGTTTCTTCATTGTAAATTAAGTTTTTTATTCATGCTCCGTTATGCAAAACCATTTATCGGAGATGAGTATGTTTAAGGAAAATGAACAATAAGCTGAATTATGGTAAAAAAAAGTCGGGATGACTGGACTCGAACCAGCGACCACACGCCCCCCAGACGTGTACGCTAACCAACTGCGCTACATCCCGTTTCTGCAAAAAGCGTTGCAAAGGTAATCATTTTTATTTGTAATATGCAAACATGCCGCGACAAATACCGTATGTTTAACTAATTTTTACAATCGTCACATTCTGTATATAACGCACCCTCTGAACCGTCCATCGCCCACGTCAACACGCCTTCCTGACAAGCCCTAACATAACTTCACGCAACTCCACTACAGCACCGAAAAATGTATAAATATGCAATACGGACAGTAAAAAATTTTGACAACAAAAAATTGAAAAATAGAAACGAGATCACGTCTTTAATTGCATAAAATATAAATATCCATACAATTTTACATTCAAAATTTTTCGCACGCATAACAATAAAGACTTTTTCGCATCACAATAAGCAGCATTCCACACGTCATAATGAACCATAATGCCACATGAAACGGGCTATTTTGGGACACAACAAAGACCATTCCGCACGGCCATCACCGGCGTTTCGCGTCACAAAAACATCCAAACTATTGACTGACAACAATTTAGCAAAGCTGCTCAAAACTCGCGTATTTGCAACCAAACACCCTTTTATCCACGCCAACGACACTCTCGTCGGGTTGACGTCCACACATAATGAATATTTATTCACAGTTTCTGCATATTCATACAAACGCAATACAGCTTAGCCCCACCCTTCATCCATATCCGTTACATGTCGTCCACGGCCCTATATACTACAGCAGGAGCCACTACATCCTCATATGTCTTAGAAAAACACAAAGTATCAGCTGCTTGTTATATAAATGCAAACACATGTCATACATAGTTAACATTTTTGGGCAGACAAAATATTTTAGTTACCTTTGTACCAAAAGAAATCCTGACTCTTCAAACTCAAACAACATGCAATACAACATATCCGCACCAAAACAAATAGACACTACCATAGCGCTGCCGGCATCCAAAAGCATCAGCAACCGCGCTCTGATAATACACGCCCTGTCGGGAGGCGACACTCTGCCCGACAATCTTTCCGACTGCGACGATACGGAAGTGATACTACACGCGCTGGAACATCGTCCGCAGACGGTTGATATCAAAGCGGCAGGAACGGCCATGCGGTTTCTCACAGCCTACTTCGCAGCTACTCCAGGCGAACATACCATCACCGGAACCGAGCGCATGAAACACCGCCCCATAGGTCCGCTCGTTGATGCGCTGCGCTATCTCGGAGCCGACATAGAGTATCTGGGCGAGGAAGGTTTCCCGCCACTGCACATCAGAGGCAGACAGCTCGACGGCGGACATGTGGAGATACCGGGCAATGTAAGCTCACAGTATATCTCGGCCCTGCTCATGATCGGTCCTGTTCTGACCAACGGACTGGAACTGAAGATGACTGGCGAAATAGTGTCACGTCCGTACATTGATCTCACGCTCTGGATGATGCGCGAATTCGGAGCAGACACCGACTGGAGCGAGATGGACACTGTAACTGTGAACGCCAAGCCCTACATACAACGCCCATACACAATAGAGAGCGACTGGAGCGCGGCATCCTACTGGTATGAGATGCTTGCACTGTGCGGCGACGAAGAGTCCTCAATAAGACTAACCGGCCTTTACGACGGCTCCAAACAGGGTGACTCTGTGGTGAAATACATATTCTCGTTGCTCGGAATAAAAACTCTCTTCGAGTCGAAAGAGGAAGGACGCGCCACAACCGTCACCCTTAAGAAGGTGCCCTGCATGCTGCCAAGACTCGACTACGACTTCATCAGTTCGCCCGACCTTGCGCAAACGGTTGTTGTAACATGCGCCATGAGAGACATTCCATTCCGTTTCACCGGACTGGCGAGCCTCAGAATAAAGGAGACCGACCGCATAAGCGCGCTGAAAAACGAACTGCGCAAACTTGGTATAGCTCTCACCGACGAGAACGACGACACGCTATGCTGGGACGGACAACGCTGCGAACCATCCGGCCCGACATTCGACACATACGAAGATCACCGCATGGCACTCTCACTGGCACCGGCAAGTCTCATTGCTGGCGACATCAATATAAACAATCCGGAAGTGGTGTCGAAATCATATCCACACTTCTGGAACGACCTGCGCAAGGCCGGATTTATTATAAACGAAAGACCGTAAAACACCGACATGTCCGTACTCTGGATCACACTTACAGGCGTCCTGTTGCTTGTAGCAGGACTTATATGGAGCCGAATGAACATAGGCGGCACTGGAAACAACGACAATACTGCGTCCTCATGCGCCACTTGCGACGGCACATCAGCCAAATGCGAACAGGAATGCATGATGGAAGCCGCCACAAAAGAGATAGAATATTTCGACGACGAGGAACTCGACAAATTCGCCGGACGGCAGTCTGACAGCTACGATCAGGAGGAAGTTGAACAGTTCTGCGAGGTGTTGCACACCATGCGTCAGGACGAAGTACAGACCTGGTGCCGCAGCCTCACCCTGCGTGGCATATCCTTGCCCGACGAGCTGAAGGACGAAGTGATAATGCTTATAGACGATGAACATTCTTGAATACAGCTTTTTCCAGAACGCGCTCATCGGTTCGGTGCTTGCAAGCATCGTATGCGGACTTGTCGGAACATACATCGTGACGCGGCGCCTCACATTCATCAGCGGCGGCATCACACACGCCTCGTTCGGCGGCATAGGTATCGGCGTGTTCCTGGGCATCAATCCCATATTCTCGGCAATGATATTCTCGGTGCTCAGTGCATTCGGCATACAGTGGCTGTCACGTCGCGGTAATGTGCGCGAAGACTCTGCCATTGCCGTGTTTTGGGCCTTCGGTATGAGCATCGGCATACTGTTCTGTTTTCTCGCGCCGGGTTTCGTACCCGACCTGCCGTCGTTTCTCTTTGGCAGTATACTGACTATCGAAAGCGGCAACCTGTGGCTGCTAGCCGCACTCTGCCTTATAACACTGTTCCTGTTCACAGCCTACTACCGCACGATTGTCAGCACAGCATTCGATCCGGAGTTCGCACGCTCACAGCATTTGCCAGTAAGCCTCATCGAATACACAATGATGGCGCTCATCGCCATGACCATAGTCTCAACGCTGCGCATGGTAGGCATTGTGCTGGCAATGAGTCTTCTGACCATTCCACAGATGACAGCCAATCTCTTCACATACAATTTCGGACGCATCGCTGCATACAGTATACTCATCGGTTGCATCGACTGCATAATGGGACTGGCGTTGTCCTACTGGCTCAATGTTCCGTCTGGAGCATCCATTATTTTTGTAAGTATCGTCATTTATTGTCTTTGCAAGGCAATAAAATACGTACTCAAGCAGTTAAATAAGAGTGAAACATCACAACACTAAATACTTAGCCATACTCATGGCTGCCGCATGGCTCATGATAATGGCCGCTTGCTCTACGCAGAAAAACACTGCGAAGAGCAGATGGTGGCATGCCTTCAACGCCAGATACAACACCTATTACAACGGATCACTGGCATACATCGACGGTTCACTGGAGAAGGAAAACGGCAACCGCGACAACTTCACGGAAATGCTGCCTCTTTACACCGTGGGCAACAAGAACAGCCGTGAACTTGGCAAAAGCAACTTCGACCGTGCGATAGAAAAATGCCAGAAGGCGATAAAACTGCACAGCATAAAGCGCAAGCCGGTATGGACTAAAAACAGAAAGAAGACCGAAAAGGACCTGGAATGGCTCGGACGCAAAGAGTATAACCCTTTCCTTTGGAAGGCATGGCTGCTCATGGGCCGCTCACAGTTCAGCAAAGGCGACTTCGACGAGGCCGCCTCAACATTCTCATATATGAGCCGTCTGTATCAGACACAGCCAGCCATCTACGGCAAAGCAAGGGCGTGGCTGGCCAAATGCTACCTTGAGGAAGGCTGGATATACGATGCTGAGGATGTAATACGCAACATGCAGCGCGACTCCATACACTGGCAGGCACGCAAAGAGTGGGACTACACCTACGCGAGTTATTACATACACACCGGCGACTATGAAAAAGCAGTACCCTATCTGCGTAAAGTCATTAAGCACGAAATGCGCAGCAAGCAGCGTGCACGTGAGTGGTATCTAATGGGACAACTGCAGACCGCACTCGGCAACAAGACTGAAGCGATGAAAGCCTACAAGCGTGTGATAAGACAGAACCCGCCATATGAGGTGGAGTTCAACGCCCGCATAGCCATGACCGAGGTGATGTCAGGCAACCAGTCGAAGAAGATGATAAGACGGTTGAAGCGTATGGCCGCCTCAGACAAAAACAAAGACTATCTGGATCAGGTGTACTACGCCATCGGAAACATATATCTCGCCCAGAAAGACACACTCAACGCCATCACTGCATACGAGAAAGGAAACAGCGGATCAACCCGCAACGGCATTGAAAAAGGTGTGCTGTTGCTCAAACTTGGTGACATATACTGGAACCGCGAACGCTACAACGACGCACAGCGTTGCTACGGCGAAGCGATAGGTCTACTCGACAAGGAACGTAAAGACTACGAGCAACTTTCACGCCGCTCACAGGTTCTCGACGAACTTGTGCCCTACACAGATGCCGTCCATCTGCAGGACTCGCTCCAGGCACTGGCAAAAATGGACGAGAAACAGCGTAACGAAGCCATCGACCGCGTGATAGAAGCTCTGAAGAAAAAGGAAAAGGAAGAACAGGACAAGCTGGCTGAGCAGAAAGCGCAAGAGGTAATAGCGCAGAACGGAGGCACTGTGGACAACATGAACAACAACAATCAGCAGACTCCCGGACAGACAAACAAAAATTCGGTGTGGTACTTCTACAACCAGATGGCAGTGAATCAAGGTAAAGCCGAGTTCCAGAAGAAATGGGGAAAGAGAGAGAACGTGGACAACTGGCAGCGTGTAAACAAGACCGTCGTGGCCTTTGGCGAACAGCAGGAGATGACCGAAGAACAGCTCGACTCCATAGCAAAGGCCGAAGCCATAGCCGATTCGCTCGAACTGATAGCCGATAGCGCGCAGAACGATCCACACAAACGAGAGTACTATCTCAAACAGATACCGTTCACAGAGGAACAGGTACAGGCCAGCAATCTTATAATAATGGACGGCCTCTACAACTCCGGTGTAATATTCAAGGACAAACTCGACAATCTGCCATTGAGCGAAAAGGCTCTCAGACGTATCACCGACAGCTATCCGGAATACGAGAACATGGCCGACGTGTTCTATCATCTGTTCCTGCTCTATTCGAGAATGGGCGACCCGCAGACAGCCGAAACGTATGTTGAGAAGTTGAAACAGAACTATCCGGAAAGCCCTTGGACAACACTGCTCACCGATCCATATTTCGTTGAAAACGCCAAATTCGGCGAACATATAGAGGATTCCATCTACGCAGCAACCTACGATGCGTTCAAGGCTGACCGTCTGCAAGAGGTGGCGGCTAACTTGAAAATATCCGAAACACGCTTCCCGCTCGGAGCCAACCGCGACAAATTCATATTCATCGGAGGTCTCGGAAAACTCAACGAGGGTGATGCTGAAGGATGTGTGAACGACATGAACATGCTCGTGGCAAAGTTCCCGCAAAGCGAACTGAGCAATCTTGCCGGCATGATAGTGAACGGTGTGAACGCAGGACGGAAAATATACGGCGGCAAATTCGACATGAGTAATGTATGGGAACGCCGCACCGAGGCTCTCACTCCGGCCGACTCTACCGCCGAAAAGACGCTTTCGAACGAACGGAACACCAACTTCCTGTTCATCTTCGCATACAGCCCTGACTCCGTGAACGAAAACAAACTGCTCTACGAACTGGCAAGATACAACTTCACAAGCTACATGGTGCGCAACTTCGACATCGTGATAGAACCGGCTGAAGACGTGAACAGAATGACCGTATCAGGATTCAGAAACTACGACGAGGCCCTGCAGTACGCACGACAACTGTATGCTCAACAGAACATAATACGTCAGGCAGCACACAGCCGCACTATAATAATAAGTGAGATAAACCTGCCTCTGCTCGGTACAAAATACAGTTACGATGACTACGACAAGTTCTACAACAAACACTTCGCACCGCTAAAGGTTAGTACACTGCATCTGCTGACAGAGCCGGCTGAGATAACTACAGTGAGAAGGAAGGAAGGCGAGCCGACACAAGAGGAAATAGACCAGTTGCTCGACAACGGTACATTCATTGATAACGGACTTGACGTGGAACCTGCAGACAATGGAACGATAATCTTACCTGAAGAGAACGCGCCTGCAGAAGAAGCCGGTGAAACCGTTATACCTGCTGAAGACAACACCGGTAAAGACGAAACACAGGACGGAACTACAATTGTCCCCGAGTCTGAAGAGATGAACCCGCAGGAAAAGAAAGACGGACTCAAACAGGAAGACAACATGATGAATCCGGTACCGGACAGTGTGAAGGACGAAAAGAAAGACGAATCCAAACAGGAAGACAACATGATGAATCCAGTGCCGGACAACGTGAAGGATGAAAAGAAAGACGAATCCAAACAGGAAGACAACATGATGAAGCCTGTGCCGGACAACACCAATAACGAAAAGAAAGATGTCTTGACCGAACCGGACGACTCGATAATCATTCCTCTGGAGGATCTTAAGGACAACAACACGGAGAACGCCAAGCCGAAGGACGAACCGAAACAACCTCTGAAGAAGGAGAACGACGACAGTAAGACCGCTCCCAAGAAACAACAGGAGGAAAACAAGCAGCAGGAAGAAAAGCTGCCGGCCCAACAGCTGGAGGACGAGTTCTACTTCGAAGATGACTTCCAGGACACCGGCAACAAGAAAAAGAAGGACACTCCGGACGTAATATACGACGAATACTACGATCTGGAAGGCTTCTGAACCGGAGGTCTGTACGACGTCCGGACGGTGTCCACAGAACATCAACAAACACAGAAACACTCAGCAACAAAACATCAGACATATGACAAACGGTTTGTTATTATGGGTGGATGATGAGATAGAACTGCTCAAGGCACACATCATCTTCCTCGAGAAAAAAGGCTACGAAGTCATCACCGTGAGCAATGGTATCGACGCCATTGACAAATGCCGGCAGACAACGTTCGACCTTATATTGCTCGACGAGATGATGCCCGGCCTCACAGGACTTGAGACTCTGCAGCAGATAAAGGAGATATCGCCCGCCACACCGGTGGTGATGGTGACGAAAAGCGAGGAGGAGAACATCATGGACCAGGCCATCGGGTCGAAGATTGCCGACTACCTCATAAAACCAGTGAACCCCAACCAGATTCTGCTGACGCTGAAAAAGAATATCCACAAGAAGCAGATTGTGACCGAAGTGACACAGACTAGCTATCAGCAGAACTTCGGAAACATTGCCATGCAGATAATGGAGAGCCGCACATACGACGACTGGGTGGACATATACAAGCGTCTGGTGCACTGGGAACTGGAGCTGAGCAGCACGAACAGTTCAATGACCGAGACGCTGCAGATGCAGAAAGAGGAGGCAAACATCGGCTTCGCCAAGTATGTGAAGAACAACTACATGGACTGGATGACGGCCTCAGGCGACGCGGAACGTCCGCTCATGAGCCCCGACATATTCAAGAAAAAGGTGTTCCCGCTGCTCAACAGCGGCGAGAAAGTGTTCCTCATCGTTATCGACAACTTCAGATACGACCAGTGGCGCGTCATCGCACAAGAGGCCGGCGACATGTTCGACATCGACGAGGACATGTATATGAGCATACTGCCTACAGCCACCCAATATGCGCGCAACGCCATATTCAGCGGTCTGATGCCGAGCAAGATAGCCGAGATGTTCCCCGAACTGTGGGTGGACGAGGACGAGGAGGAAGGCAAGAACCTCAACGAGGAACCACTGATAAGGACACAGATAGAACGCTTCAGGCGTCACGACTCGTTCAGTTATCACAAGATAAACGGAACGGCAGGCGGAGAGAAGATAATAGAACGCCTGAACGAACTGCTCAGAAACGACCTCAACGTGATTGTGGTGAACTTCATCGACATGCTCTCACATGCCCGCACAGAGTCGAAGATGGTGCGCGAGCTGGCCAACACAGAGTCGGCCTACCGCAGCATAACGCTCAGCTGGTTCCAGCACTCGGTGATGAGCGAGCTGCTGAGAAAGCTGTCGGAGACCGACTGCAAGGTGATAATAACGACCGACCACGGCAGTATTCGTGCGTCGAAAGCCGTAAAGATTGTGGGCGACCGCAACACCAACACCAACCTGCGGTACAAACTGGGCAAGAACCTGAACTTCAGTTCGAAGGACGTATTCGTGATAAAAGACCCGCGCAAGGCACAGTTGCCGGCGCCGAACCTCAGCACAGCGTACGTGTTTGCCACCGGAAACTCATTCTTCGCCTATCCGAACAACTACAACTACTACGTGTCCTACTACAAGAACACGTTCCAGCACGGCGGCATTTCGATGGAGGAGATGCTCATACCGCTGATAACTCTCACATCAAGAAAACGATAAAAACAAAAAGATATGGAAATAAAAATCAACTCGCTCGACCAGATAGGCGCTGCCGCAGAACAGTTTGTGGCATGCATGAAAGACGCCAGAGTGTTTGCATTCTACGGCAAGATGGGCGCAGGAAAGACTACATTCATCAAGGCTGTGTGCGAATGTATGGGCGTGAAGGAAGTCATCACATCTCCGACATTCGCCATAGTGAACGAATACCAGTCGGAAACAACAGGCGGACAGATATTTCACTTCGACTTCTACCGCATAAAGAAGCTGGAGGAGGTGTACGACCTCGGCTACGAAGAATATTTCTACAGCGGCGCTCACTGCTTCATAGAGTGGCCAGAACTGATAGAAGACCTGTTGCCTGAAGACGCAACAAGAGTGACAATAAAGGAGAACGAGGACGGCAGCCGTTCTGTGATAATCTGACACAGAGACAGCAAACAGCCGATATAACAAGACATGGTGCAAAGCGACACGTAGCACAGCGCCACGTAAAAACAACCATACACAGACACAACAGCATTCACACGGACCGGACACCGGCGTGCGGATGCTGTTTTTCATTTACCCTTTCCGGCACGAAGAAAAACGCCCGTACCGCACTGACAATATGTCACCACCACCCCTGCATCATTATTTTATCCACCACAGACTGCCATCCGGATACATCCAGACTGCCATTCTGCCACACCACGATCCCACTGCCTCGCCGCATCTGAGAACTCGTCAAACTGCCCTCTCCGACTTTTTGTCAGACATGACAAACTGAAGAAAATGTATATTTATGCAATTTCAGAAGTAAAAAATTTTGACAAAAAAAATTCGCGAAATAGAAAACGAAAATCGGTCGCGACACTGTCAGAAAACACTAAAAAGCCTTTTTCACAACCGGACAGAACGACTGAAAAATCAGAAATTTCAAGCCGCCCGCGCGATATTGCCCGTTTGGCACTGCGAAAAAGTCCATTTGAGGCCTCAATATAGAGCATATCACACCATGAAACGGGCTTTATCGCACCCTAAAACAGACCATTTCGCAACACCGGAAACAGGCCATCGGGACACATGAATGCGTAACCCATTGTACGACAACAGATTGCGCAACCCTCTCAAAACTTGCGTATTTGCGACCGAAAAATCTGTCGTGCGTTCCATCGATACTCTCAGCGAGTTGACGATGTATAAATATTCATCGGCAATCATGCGAATGTATATTTATGCAAAAATTCGTATCACGCACACGACCGGCCTGTCACACCATATGACAGAACCTCCGCCCGATGCCCGCCACCACTCTACGAACGCCCAGCTCCACCACAGACAGCACACAGACCACACCCATGGGCATGAAAAAAGGTATGCCACGGCACAGCCGGAACATACCCAACATTTCACATATCTTTACTCAGCATTACTTCAGAAGAGCGTCAAACTTCTCCTGCAGCACAGCCTTTGTGGTGGCACCTACGAACTTATCCACGAGCTCACCGTTCTTGAAGAAGAGCAGTGTCGGGATTGTGCGCACACCAAAGTCGGATGCAATCTCGTCGTTCTCCTCAACGTCGCACTTTCCTACAACGATTTTTCCGTCATAGTCGTTGGCGAGTTCAGAAATAACGGGCGAAAGCATGCGGCACGGTCCGCACCATGTGGCCCACAGGTCAACAACCAAAGGCAGTTCGCCATTCTTGTAACTCTCGAAATTCTCAGTTGTAATCTTAACTTCCATTTTCTTATATTGATTTGATGTTATTTCTTTATGACGACATGTTCTGTCGCATTAGACATAATGCAAAGACCATGCCACTTTTAGTTCAACATATATGTCAGTGCCGGACAACTCTCAATGTATGATATCAGCGAAGCGTTGACGTCTACCTCGTTTCCCCTGCTCGCAAGCAGCACATCCCTTTTGCGCTCCGCGTCGTACACCTGGAAGTAGAGCGGAATACGTCCCGGATTGTTCTTGACGACTGTCGCCAGGTCGTTCATCTGCGTTTCGTCCAGCACCGATGTGTTCACGGCTATGGTCAGTTTTTCTATATATTTGTCCTTCACATCGCTGAGGAAATCGACGCTCTGTATGCGTATGTCCAATATGTCTGCATTGTCCCGGAAACGCTGCACGCACTTCGCTGTCACGTAAACAGTGTATCCCTCCTTGAACATATGCTGCCACTTGACCCACTCGTCGTTGAAAAGTGCCAGTTCACCCGCACCCTCAAAGTCTTCGATTGTCACAAAACCGAAAGGTTTGTTGGTCTTAGCCGACCAGCGTGACACAACGCCCGTCACCATTCCACCGAACGAAAGCGTGGCAAACTTGGCCAGCCTCTTCTTGTCGGCATCGCGTCCTATCTCCGAACAATGCAGGTTACACAGCTTGTTTAACACTACAGCGTAGTCGTCGAGCGGATGGGCCGAAAGATATATTCCCACGAGATCGCGCTCCTTGTTGAGTTTCTCTATCGTGCTCCACGGCTCACCCTGAGGCACCTGTGGCTTGGCTATATCCACCGCATCGAACCCTCCGAAAAGCGAATTGCGCGCCTGCATCATCTCCATCTGGTAGAGCTGGCCGTAGCGCACGAGCGTGTCGAGAAAAGTCTCTCCCTTTGTTGTCACTCCGAAATACTGCTCGCGCTTTATGCCGAAACTGTCGAAACCTCCGCTCAATGCGAGACTTTCGAACGCCTTACGGTTGACTGCCGATAGATTGACGCGCTGCGCGAAGTCGTAGATATCCTTGTAAAGGCCGTTCTTCTCGCGCTCATCTATGATCGCCTGAGCCGCCGAGTCGCCCATGCCCTTCACAGCCGCGAGACCAAAACGCACCTCACCCTTCTTGTTGGCGCTGAACTTGTGACGGCTCTCATTGACGTCCGGACCAAGACATTTTATGCCCATGGACTTACATTCGCTCATCAGCTTGGTTATCTTTCCTATATCATTGAGGCATCGGCTCATGTTTCCGGCCATGAATTCGGCAGGATAATGGGCCTTGAGGTAGGCCGTCTGATATGCCACCCACGAATAGCACGTGGCGTGACTCTTGTTGAACGCGTAGGAAGCGAACTTCTCCCAGTCGGCCCATATCTTCTCGAGCACCTTCGGATCGTGACCGTTGGCCTTTCCGCCTTCGATGAACTTCGGCTTCATCTTGTCTACAATGTCCTTCTTCTTCTTACCCATCGCCTTACGCAGGGCGTCGCTCTCGCCTCGCGTGAAGTTGGCGAGCTGGCGCGACAGAAGCATGACTTGCTCCTGATATACGGTGATGCCGTAGGTATCCTTGAGGTATTTCTCCATGCAGGGGATGTCGTATGTAATCTTCTCCTGCCCGTTCTTACGCCGGATGAACTGCGGAATGTAGTCCATAGGACCCGGACGGTATAGGGCGTTCATGGCGATGAGGTCCTCGAACACCGTAGGTTTGAGCTCGCGCAGATACTTCTGCATGCCGGCAGACTCAAACTGGAAGGTACCGACGGTGCGTCCTTCCTGATAAAGTTTGTACGTAAGTTCGTCGTCAATCGGTATGTTGTCAAGATCGACTTCAATTCCTCTGGTAATCTTTATATTGTCCACCGTTTCCTTAAGGATGGACAGTGTGCTCAGTCCGAGGAAGTCCATCTTTATCAGTCCGGTCTCTTCTATCACATGACCGTCATACTGCGTGGCCAGAAGTTTGTGTCCGGGATCGGCCTTGTCTTCGGCCGTGCTCACCGGAACCCAGTCACTTATGGCGTCGCGACAGATGATTGTACCACACGCATGGATACCCGTACCACGCACGGTTCCCTCAAGCATCTTGGCATAACGTATGGTATTGCTCATCTGCGGATTGGTGCTTGCCTCAGCCTCACGCAGTTCCGGTACCGCCTTGATGGCATTCGGCAGATTCATTTTCATGTTATCCGGCAGACGGTCTGGTATTGCCTTGCACAATCTGTTGGAAATATCGAGCGGCAGTTTCTCCACACGGGCGACGTCCTTTATGGAGTTCTTGGTAGCCATCGTACCGTAGGTGATGATGTGTGCCACCTTGTCGTGACCGTACTTGTCCTCCACCCATTCGAGCACACGGCCTCGGCCGTCGTCATCGAAGTCGGTGTCAATATCAGGCAAAGATATTCGGTCAGGATTCAGGAAACGCTCGAACAGCAAGTCATATTTTATCGGGTCTATCTTTGTAATGCCAAGACAGTAGGCCACAACCGAACCTGCCGCCGAACCACGGCCCGGTCCTACTAGCACGCCCAGTTCGTTACGGGCGGCATTGATGAAGTCCTGCACAATGAGGAAGTAGCCCGGGAAACCCATCGTCTTCATAATGTGAAGCTCGAACTTCACTCGTTCTGCAACCTCATCGGGTATCGGATCGCCATACAGACGCTTCGCTCCGTCATACGCAAGCTTGGCAAGATAGTCGGCTTCGAACTTTATTCGGTATATCTTCTCGAATCCGCCGAGATGTTTTATCTTCTTGTCGGCCTCTTCCTTCGGCAATGGATTTTCTCCGTTCTCGTCGGTTGTGAATTCTTCATACAGTTGCTGCTCGGTGTATTTTCTCCTTACGTCCTCCTCAGTTCCGAATTCGGCAGGTATCGGGAAGAACGGCATGATAGGATCATGGTCGATGCTGTACATCTCCACTTTGTCGAGTATCTCCAGCGTATTGGCCATAGCCTCCGGCACATCACTGAACACCTCGTTCATCTCGGCCCGCGTCTTGAACCACTCCTGCTTCGAATATAGCATTCGTTTCGGATCGTCCAGATCCTTGCCCGTAGCAAGACAGAGCAGGTGATCGTGCGCTTCGGCGTTGTCCTGATCCACGAAGTGTGCGTCGTTCGTGCACACCAACTTCACTCCATACTCCTTGGCGAGTTCCATCAACACCTTGTTGGCCTTCTGCTGGAGAGGGAACGTCTCCCTGTTCGCCCGTATTCTAGGATCCTTCACCTCGTGCCTTTGTAACTCAAGATAATAATCATCGCCGAAGACCCGCTTGTGCCACTCTATCGCCTCACGCGCTCCGGCTATGTCATCTTTCAATATCTTCGACGGCACTTCGCCCGCTATACACGCCGAACAGACGATAAGGTCTTCGTGATAGCGCTCGAGGTCGTATCTGTCCGTACGCGGACGCATATAATAACCGTCCACCCATGCGCGCGAAACGAGCTTTATTAGATTCTTGTAACCATTGTAGTTTTTTGCGAGAACAATGAGGTGATAGCCGCTCATGTCGCCCAATTCCTTCACCTTGTCCTCTTTACGGCGGTGCGCCACATACATCTCACATCCCAGAATGGGCTTGAACGGCTCTTCTCCGGCCGCCTTTCGTTTTTTGTTTATGCCCTTGCAATAATTGAAAAATTCCTTTATTCCAAACATATTGCCATGGTCTGTGATAGCCATGCCTTTCATTCCGTCGCCCACGGCCTTGTCTACAAGGCGCTGGACACTGGACTGTCCGTCAAGAATAGAGTAATAAGTGTGAACGTGCAGATGTATGAAATCTTCCATTTTCAAGCAAAATTTGATTTCAAAGTTACCACTTTAAAACTATACGGCCAAAAGAATGATATGAAAAATTTGCCCAATACTCAAAAAACAACTATCTTTGCAAAAAGATAGATGTACATCAACTGTTATGATAAAAAGAATTAAAAGACTAAAAAAAATACGTCTGCACCGTGAAGGCACGGACACACTTCTATACGGATTCATCGTTCTTGCAGCCATAGCATTACTGTTATGGCGTGGTCTTGACAACAAGTTCCCGTTCTGGTTCTTTGTTGCCGTGGCTGTGGCACTATATGGTGTGGTTGTCAACTTTTTCCGCTGTCCCATCAGATATTTTCCTCAGGAGGATACCGAGAACATCGTTGTAGCACCTGCCGACGGCCGTATCGTCGTCATAGAAGAAGTGGACGAAGACCAGTATTTTCATGAGAAGCGAATCATGATAAGCATTTTCATGAGTCTTTTCAACGTTCATGCCAACTGGTTTCCGGTTGACGGCCGTGTGAAACTTGTACATCATCAGAACGGAAACTACCATAAGGCGTGGCTTCCGAAAGCAAGTGAGGAAAACGAACACTCCGACATAATCATCACAACACCCGACGGCAAGGACATACTCTGCCGTCAGATAGCCGGTGCGATGGCGCGCCGCATTGTCACTTACGCCAAAGAAGGCGAGGAATGCTACATCGATGAACACCTGGGCTTCATCAAGTTCGGTTCGCGTGTGGACGTTTATCTCCCGTTGGGAAGTGAGGTTTGCGTAAAGATGGGTCAGAGCACAACCGGCGACCAGACAATAATAGCAAAACTGAAATAACAGAACTGTTATATAACAGATAGCAAATGCCTAATCCAATAATAAGAAACATCCCCAACGCTATAACCTGCTGCAACCTCATCTCAGGCTGCATAGCAACCGGATATGCCTTCATGCTCAATGCGAAAATGGCTCTTATCTGGATTATCATCGGTGCGGCGTTCGACTTTTTCGACGGCATGAGCGCGCGACTTCTCAAAGTGTCGTCGCCCATCGGCAAGGAACTCGACTCACTGGCCGATGACATCACATTCGGTTTTGCACCTTCGGCGATAGTCTTTTCGCAACTCAGCGTGATGGACTACCCTGCATTTCTCGAACCAACAAGACAATTTCTGCCATTCATAGCATTCGTAATGGCAGCATTCTCTGCACTCCGTCTGGCAAAATTCAATCTCGACGAACGTCAGACAACATCGTTCATCGGTATGCCTACACCTGCCAACGCACTATTCTGGGGCTCACTCATAGCCACCCAGACACAATGGCTTGAAAGCTCACCATGGATGGTATTCGTGCTCATATTGCTCCTTGCACTGTGCTGCTGGCTGCTTGTGGCAGAGCTACCGATGTTCGCCCTCAAGTTCAAACAGTGGGGATGGAAAGGCAATGAGATAAAATATTTATTCATCATATTATGCGCTGTCATGATAATATTGTTCGGATTTATCGGCAGTTTCAGTATTATCATACCGCTGTACGTCATTATTTCCGTCTTCACACAGTTCAGTAAGGCAGACGACAGCAACAGTAAATGACGCTAAAATAATAAAAGAAAATGTTCGTTATATTCAAAATACTCCTTGTATTCTTCCTTATCTTCGCGATACTTATGGGTGCCACCTTGTTCAGAATATATAGGAACGTACGTGACACACTGCATAGTTTCGGATTCAACAACACAAAAAAACACCGCACAACGTATCGCCCCAATACCACAAGAGAGGAAACTATACATACACACAACGCCAAACAGATGAAGAAAAAAATAATTCCGAAGGACGAAGGCGAGTATGTAGACTTCACCGAAGTGCGATAACCGACAGCAATACACGAAAAAAGAATTGCTGCAAAAGAAATAACAGGAACGAACAGAACAGGAAACAAAACAACAATAGAGAATAATATGATATGCCGGTATGGGATTGACTCCATGCCGGCATATTTTGTATATATACCCATAAAATAAAAATCATCCCCACACCTATGGCATGAGGATGACTGTTTGATATAGTTCCAACGCCTGACAAACAACCGGGCGTCTTATGGAATACGATTTAGTTGTGAACGTAAGTACCGATGTCCTCGCCGTCCATAACACGCTTCAGATTGCCGAACACATCCATATTGAAGACATATATCGGCAGATTGTTCTCCTTGCACATCGTTGTGGCAGTGAGGTCCATCACCTTCAGCCCACGTGTATAAATCTCGTCGTAGGTTATGTCGCTGAACTTCGTGGCTGTCGGATCCTTTTCCGGGTCTGCGGTATATATGCCGTCAACACGTGTTCCTTTCAACATCACATCGGCTTCAATCTCAATACCACGCAACGACGAACCCGTATCTGTGGTAAAATAAGGAGAGCCTGTGCCGGCTGAGAAGATGCAGACATAACCTGCCTCCATGGCTTCGATGGCCTTCCACTTAGTATAGAACTCACCGATAGGTTCCATACGGATGGCTGTCAGCACCTTGGTCTTCACACCATTCGCACCGAGAGCGGAACTCAAAGCAAGCGAATTGATGACTGTCGCACACATTCCCATCTGGTCGCCCTTCACGCGGTCGAAGCCTTTAGACGCTCCGCTGAGACCGCGGAAGATGTTTCCACCGCCAATCACAATGCCAATCTGCACACCCATTTCGTGCACTTCCTTTATCTGTCTTGCATATTCGTCGAGTCTCACAGGATCGATTCCGAAATGCTGATCACCCATCAGGCTCTCGCCGCTGAGCTTCAATAGAATTCTCTTGTACTTTGCCATATATAATTCAAATTATGTAATTCACTTCCTTGAAGGCATAGCTCCGTTCGCGTCCGGCCTCATCACACAACACAAGACGGCCGTCATGGCCCACCCTGACAATAGAAGCCATGAAACGTCCGTTGCTGTCCGAATAGGCATGCATGCCCGTGCGGCGATAGAGCGCCTCGTGATAAAGCTGCGCCACACGGTCGTATTCGCCGGCAAGCACCATGGAGTAATAACCTTCGAACGCCTCAAGCGCTTTTTCCAACACAGCGTTTATGTCAGTATCACGGCCTGTTATCTGCCACAGCGACACAGGGTTGGGAGCATCGCTGCGAAATTCACGCTGATTGATATTGACACCCGTCCCGAATATGCAGTCCTTCACAAACTTTCCACTGAGGGATGTCTCTATGAGCGTACCGCTTATCTTGCGGTCGTGCCAATAGACATCATTTGGCCATTTGAGTGACATTCCGTCTGCCAGAGGGTCGAGAGCGTCTTTCACAGCCAGCGCCTCGGCCATGGATAATACAAACTGATGCGCCACAGGCACACCCTCGGGACGTATCAGTACGGAGAACAACAGATTCTGTCCGTCCTCACTCTCCCACCGGTTGCTGCCCATACCACGGCCAGCAGTCTGGTGTCCGGCCGTTACGGCCACCACATCAGCGTCGGGCAAAGGTTCCAGATTGCGCAGATATGTGTTGGTGGAATCCACCTCGTCAAGTCTTATCGTATATGTCGTCATACGTTTCAGATTATAAGCAACGGATTGAACGCATCCTCTATGTGCTCTATCCGCGGTTCACAGCCTCGCGTACCCACAACCGTTATGATGTCAAAGCGCAGTTCTTCTTCCACTCCGTACATCTTCACATAATTGTCGGCCGCCACACACAGGTTTCTTATCTTCACCGCGTCCACAGCTTCCTCGGGCGCCATGGCACTGTCCGGCAGACGCGTCTTCACTTCAACAAAGACCACAGTCAGGCTGTCAGGAGTCAGGGCTATGATGTCGATGTCGCGTTTGCCCGACCTCCAGTCGCGCTCGCGTATGACGTAACCTTTCTGCCGCAGATATGCAGCCGCCACGTCCTCGCCCCACTTTCCCATCTCATTGTGTCTTGCCATGTGACGCTGTTTACTCATCACAAAAATACAGCAAAAAGGATGAAGCGCAAAATTATTGGCCACTTATTTTCACACTCCGCACGACAAGCACCGTCCGCCCCGACCAAAGAGCAGACCGGCAACAGCTGCAGGACACAACAATACAATTAGCCTCGTCTCAGCCAAAACTTCAAAAAGAATACAAAAAGAAAAATCCGGCACGTGCAGGCAAACCATGCCGGACCGTTAAATCACCCTGAAACAATCTTCTACCAATCAAAATTCTGCCTGCTTTTTCCGGGCCTCGTCGTGCTTAGCCCGAATTTTTCTATACTTGTAACAGAAATCTCTCGTTTTGCCCTTTCCCATATTCAAGTCCAAAGGCATACCTCTTTTCTGTTTACGTATGTCTATTTTCAGATTCACATCAATAACAGTGCACTTCTCCACCAGCGGATAAATGTCGTTGTCAAACCATGTCAGTACAAGTGCATCCTTCAGTCTGTAGACCGGACCTTTCCTTCTTTCGTACTTATAACAGAAGCTGTCGTGTATCAATGAATATCTCTTGCCCTTATAAATGAATTTATCGGAATCACCACCCTGCCTCTCATCAAATGCCACGACAGCCACATTGAACCTAACGAAATCCTCGCCTTCCTTGTCGTAGTAGATTCTGTAAAGCATCTTCAGCGGAATATCCAGCCCGGCAATATTGACTGACATGGTATCGTCAACCCAGTAATTAAACCGCAGATCTTCATACGCGGCAGGACTTCCGCCTACATCTGTCCCGCCGGCCTCCACCTCATCACCGTCTTCAAACCCATACATATTGCCGGCAATGCCCGACATTACCGCCACAAACCACACCACTACAAGCATCATCACCCGCAACATTCCGTATTGATAAATTCTGTCATGAGTCATAGTCGGATATTATTATATGTTCAAAACCTTCCAGATTATATCATATACCTGCCGCCGGCCCGTTGCATCTTCAGTCGACTGCCCATCACAGAGACACTATACGTCAGCAACCTTTCACACAGACCTACCCGGCACAGACCTATACCGGTCTGCGATACAACGTAACATCCCGGATGCAACAGTCCGGAAACGCTGTCCGCAAAAGATGCTGATGTATGCCAAAAGGTAAGTACTGTCTTCATGGCTATCGGATTTTTATTTTGCGCAAGTTATGAAATAAAACCTCTCATGTCAAGCAACAGCGTATTAATTATAGTTAATTGCAGACAACAAAAAATCCGTGTCCGAACACGGATAGAAACAGCCGGGCATACGATAAAATATGACACGCTCTGCGATATACGTCAAGCAGAATATTACGTAACACTCATCACACTGCGAAATAACCTGAACGGATTCCTGCTGCACGCTGATTCAGAAAAAAGACCACGAAAAAATCCGCAGACCGTTAACTTAAAAATTAACACCCGGTCTGCGGAATATGTTTATCATCCGGCGCTGCGATGTGCCGTCAGACTATACTATGTCAAAGCGGTTCGGCGTATGCCCGGCAGAGCTTCAAGCCCTCGCGGTCGATGCCGAGCAGCACGATGCGTGCCTTAGCCGTATGCCATAAGGCCAGCGGAGTGGCACCCTCGTGATGATAGGCGAACTGTCCGGCGTAGGCATCCTGCAAATCAGGAGAGCCACGGTCGATGAGAGGAGCACCGCAAAGCTGCGTGAGATAAGCATAAAGGGCATTGACCGATGTGTCATAAAACACATTGTCGTCATGTCCGTTGTTCCACATCATGAGCTCCGCACCCGTCACTCCGCCGTTCATCATCGGATTGACAGAAAGCAGGAAGCCACCGTCAAGCACGTTTTCATACCCCGTATTGCTCTCGTTGCCCGTTATCTCGTTCCAGTTCCAACACAGAAAATCATTGTTGTCCGTCACTTTCAGAGCCACAGACTCGGTGCGGAATATCTCGCGGTCGGCCTTATAGCCCACGACATACGTGGTATAGCTGCCCGGCAGATAGAAACAGTGTCCCCACTGCATGGTCATGTGTACGTTGTCCATGAGTTTGAACGAACGGCCGGTCTCCTCCACTTTCCACACAATGGAGTCGTAACTCTCGCGCACATCGGCCATACTCACACTGCCGTCGCCGTCGGACCTGGCAAACGTCACACCAAAGTTCATCTGTCCGAAAATGTTTTCCGACGTCCGGTCTGCCGTATAAGCTATCTTCACCAGCCCGCTATCAGCCGTGCCGTCACCTCCGTCATCATTACTGTCGTCGCTGTCGCTGCATGCCGAAAACAACACAGGCAGCATCATAACTCCGGCACAGGCGGCCGTCCTTAATATATCATTCAACCATTTCATACCCACTGTATTTATTGAATCCGACCTCTTTGCTAAGCTCAAGATAAAGTTTTTCCGTAGTCTTGTCATAATGGAAACGATAATAGATGACTATATTCACACTGTCATCATTGCGTATATACATCTGGCCGCCGTCAGGGAACAGCTCCATGACGCACGACACGGTCATCGTGCACGGCCCTGACCCTATGCACTCATCGCTATGATAAGTGCAATAGAAGAAACTGCCGTATTCCTTCTTTATTATTTCAAGTTCGGAATAATCTTCAGAATCCTGTCCTATCGGACCATTCTCGGTATATACCGAACGCCAGTTTCCGTAAACAGGGACATCGCGTACGAACGTTCCCTCGCCCTCGACAATCATCCGGTCACCATCCAGGTCGAACTGCAAAGTACGTGTATATCCGTCATAATCGAGCACAACGCCCTGCGGAATGCGGAACCACCAAAGATCGCGCTTCACCTGATTGCCGCCATCATCAAAGCCGTACGTCTTGCATACGCCTGTATCGCTGAAGTCGTAGCTGAAAAATCCGCCCTTGAAATCCTCCGCATACCAGCGGCCGACAGCAGGAAACGACGTGGTGTAAACAAGATTACTCCCCTGGATGGTGAGTTCGGCACCGTCCACATAATAGAAATCACCCTTTATGCGGCGTCCGTTGTCGAAACTGATATATAGTTTTCGTTCCGACGTATACCATTTCAGTGTGCCGTCGTCATAAGTACCTTTGCCGTCAGCCTCCAACACAAGAGTGCCCGGAGCCGACTGGTCGCCGCCGTTATCCGAAATCTGCCACGTACCGACAAGCGAGCGATCGTATTCCGGAACAGGATTGCCACCATCGCCACTGCCGTCATCCGACGACGAGCACCCGCACAAAAGCACAGCCGGCAGAAGAAAAACAAGAATTCTCATGAGTAAGTTTATCGGCAGCAATACGCCGGAAAACAAGGAGTTTGATTCTTTTGTTTTCATATTATCAGGTTTGAGTTATTCATTTTCATACACTATGTCCATCCGCCGGAAACAGCCCGATAAGATATGATACAGGCACCGACGGAACAACAGACGCCCTGCGCGCACTCATCACATCATAAAGACTGCCCGCAGACTGATAGCACAAAGGTAAACAAAATATCACGGAAAAGCTGTTTTAAACATAAAATAACACAATGGAGAAGATAATTAGATTACTGTGATGTTTATAACTGTTAGATATGAAAATATGACAAAGACAATGCTGATGCATCAGGCACAGACATCAAAAGCAGGAAACGAAGCACGGAACAAACGGTTCAATAGAAATTAAGCGAGAATTGATTTCAACAAAAGACCGCAGCTTCAATCCCCGAATAAGCGTTGTTTTCTTCTGCTGGAATTAGACAAAACGGGCAACTTTCAGATTGTAACCAGATTCTGATTTTTCGGTCAGAGTTTCCTGTTCTACCCCGAAAAATAAGCGCGGATTTGCGGGCAGACTCTCCGTCGGGCGCAAATACGCGAATTATGAGAGTCTCACGCAAGTTATTGAACAGCAACAACTTATGTTTGACATCCATTTTTTCGTCTTGCAATAAGCACCATTTCAGCATGCGATATAGCCCATATCAGGGGCTGAAATGCACCAAACCACACCCTGAAACAGGCTATATCAGACCCTAAAACGGGCTTAATCAGAATGCGGAATGAATTGTTCCAAACTATGTTACAGGGTATATGCCAAAGCCATTCATGCTGAAAGAGGCTTTATAAGGTACGATTTAACATTCCTTCACACCTCTTTTGCGAAAAAATTTTGTCAAAAAAAAGTCAAGAAAAACCGTAAGCTGGTCCTCCGGGTTTTATGTAAACTACATGTTATTTGGAACTTCTGATAAATCACATAAACACACCAAAGATTCTGACATTGAATTTTTCATGATGAAAAGAAAAACTTTTCTATTTAACACAACTATTTATCAACAGAGTCGGGCAAATGGCATGAGATGACTATTACGGTTAAAGATTTTCAGAGAAAACATCCGTACAGCGATTTTTTTGTAGTAACTTAGCAGACAGAAACAAAATCCGCAGCAATGGAAAACGACAACCAGCAGACCAAAGACGAGAAATTCATGCGCATGGCACTAGCCGAAGCACACGAAGCCGGAGATGCCGGGGAGATACCGATCGGCGCAGTGGTGGTGTGTCAGGACAAGATAATAGCACGTGCACACAACCTCACCGAAACCCTTCACGACGTGACGGCACACGCCGAAATGCAGGCCATAACGGCTGCTGCCGACTCGCTCGGCGGCAAATATCTGAAGGGATGCACGCTGTATGTCACGGTTGAGCCGTGCGTTATGTGCGCCGGTGCACTGGGATGGTCGCAGATAGAACGCGTGGTTTACGGCGCAGCCGACGAGAAGCGCGGCTTTTCACGCTTCGCCCCCGGAGCATTGCATCCCAAGACAACGGTTGTAAGCGGAGTGCTCGAAGAGGAATGCCGGCAGCTGATGCAGGATTTCTTCAAGAACAAGAGATAGCATACAATCCGTACGTAGCGGCCACAACACCATAGACACAAGCCTCATCTGTACTGCTTACGTCATCCGACAGACATGGCATTGCATCACATGTCATGACTGTTTACAACTGAACACAAAACCTTATTATATAAAAACATGAACAAGAACTACAAACCATTCCTGTCCGCACTTCTTCTGGCGTTGGCCTCAACCGCATCGTATGGTCAGGCACTGCCCGTAGGTGGCGCAGCGGAAAACACACCGTCGTACTCGGAATACTTCTCGTGGATAAACAACACGAATGAGGGACCGACGGAGAAACAGACCCAGATAAATCTCGACTTCTTCAAATGGCTGCACGACACATACGGCATGCAGCTCGACATATATGCTTTCGACGCAGGAGCTCTCGATGGTGCGAAGCGCTATGGCAGCACACGTTCGGAGCGTTTCAAGCAACAGTTTCCCAATGGTCTGGACGCAATATGCAGCAAGGCGTCGTCGATAGGCACGCAGTTCGGAGTATGGTGCGGTCCTGACGGATTCGGCAACACACCGGCAGAAGCTGCCGAACGCATGGACGTCATGACCGAACTGGTGAAGAAATACAAGTTCAAGCTCTTCAAGATGGACGCCGTGTGCGGACAGCTGCGGCCGGAGATGTATGGCAATTTCGAACAGATGATGAAGGCCATCAGGCAGGAGGATCCGGGATTCATACTGTTGAACCACCGTCTGAACCTCGGACCGGGCGACAAGTTTTCCACCACATATCTGATGGGCGGCGAAGAAACATACATCGACGTGTTCATGACAAACGACGTGACGGCACCTCACCACCGTGCAAGAGCATTGAGCCGGAAAGCTCCGGACAACATGACACGACTGACGGAGGACCACGGTGTGTGTCTGTCGTCATGTCTTGACTATTGGGAGGACGACCTCATTCTGCAGGCGTTCAACCGCGAACTGATACTGGCACCGCAGATTTACGCCAACCCCTGGCTGCTGAGGGACGATGAGTTTCCCTATCTTGCATACATATACAACCTGCACCGTGACTACCGCGACATTCTGACGAGCGGCACAAAACTGCCTGCCGAACGCTACGGCGACGGTGCGATATCGAGAGGCGACGGCCGTACGCAGTTCATCACGCTGCGCAACCTGTCGTGGGAAAAGAAGACCTACCGCATCAGACTCGACTCGGAGGCCGGACTGAAGGATAACGGCCGTAAGGTGAAGGCACGGCTTTATCATCCTTACATATACGACCTTGGCAACCATGACTACGGCACTGAAATGGAGGTTGAGGTGATGCCGTTCCGCGTGGCACTGGTGAAGATAACGACAGACGAAGAAAAGGACAAGGTGGCACTAAGCGGAATACCATATCACATCATAAACGACCGCGCAGGCAATACGGCAGAAGTGAAGCTGCTCGGTAAACCGGGAGAGAAATACAAGGTGAGAATGGAGCGCGGAGGCGAACTGTTCAGCTCTGCCGAAATCGACGGTGAGCAGACGCGCAAACTGCTGAAGGGACAGCAGGTGACGCTGACTTTCGACGGACAGAAGCTCAAAATGTCGCCCTACCGCAAACTGGCCGACATGCAGGGATGCGACGTGCCGACCGACGCCGAGGCTCTATACTACGCCACATGCTTCGCCGCCGACAACAATGCACTCGAGGTCCGTTCGCTGAAACGCTCGGGTGAAACGGCCATTCCTCAGGTGAAAGCTGCGCGGGATGCTTTCTTCGGCCAGGAGATATTCGGAGCGCGAGAGATATGGGACCGCAACCTGTTCGACGGTGATCCGCAAACAGGATTCTCTATAGCCATGCGCTGGGGCGACATACGTCCGTTCGGCGAATCAGGATTCTGTCTTGACATGGGCGAGAAACAGCAGCTGGACAAACTGGTTATCGAGTCGTTCGACGAGTATTCCATCACCCCACTGAAATCATACGAGGGCGTGGAGGCTTACGTATCGGCCGACCTGAAAAGCTGGAAACCAATCACTTTCATGGCAGGAAAGAAAATGGAGATAGACCTTAAGGATGCCGGTGACGTGAGGTTTGTGCGTTTCTCACCGTGCCCCATACGTCTGTCGGAGGTTAGCGGATACAAGGATGGAAAGAAAGTGGACAACAGTCGTTGGCGCGCATCAAACCTGTTCCGCCCCTACGGAAGCGCGACATGTCTGGCACAAAAGGCATGGAAGAGCGAGATAACACTCGACGAGATACCTGACGGCGCCTATCTGTGCGTGGCTGTGAACGGTTATCACGGATATGAAGGAGCATGGGCAGGTCTGAAGATAGATGGCGAGTATGTGGGATGTCCCGACCGTGCACCGTCGTTCACATCGAACACGTGGGAATATAAGAGTGCCGGCAGCGACAAGAACTATACATACTATCTGCCGCTCACCAAGGATATGGCTGGCAAAAAGATTGAGGCTTACGTGCTGGCACTGAACCGCAACATGGATTACAGCAACAGTGACCGACCTGACGACGGCAATAAGAAGGGCACAATAACCGGACAAAGGATAAGTCCGGAGATATGGCTGAGCGCATATCCGATGCCGCTGAAAGAAAAGACTCTGAAAATGGAGATGATAAAGAAGTGACGGGCAACGGACGGAAGCTTCTGTAAGATATACATAGAACTTATATCTCAAAACAGAAAACCATTTTCGTTTTTCTATACGGCAACAGTTTCCGGTTCCTGAACTTATACAAAAGCTACTGAAAAAAAGTACATGCAGAAATGATATCTGATGAACAGAAGAAAAGAGTTACAGCTTCTTCAAGAAGAAAACAGAAGATTGCGTAACGGGATCAAAGTTATTCAGGGCGATAAGGAAAAGGTATACCGGGAACTGTGCCCTATACGTGACGAACATAAAATTTCCAGGAAAATAAAAGTAGATACAGAAATATAAACCACAAAATAAATGAATACAATATTATACATAAATTGGGATATAGATCCTGTTATATTCAGTCTTGGTCCTGTTAAGCTTCAATATTACGGTTTGATCTTTGTTACCGGACTTGTTGTTTGTTACTATATAATTGGTCACATATATAAGAAAGAGAATATTTATACTCTGGATGCAATGGAGAAACTTTTTATATATGCTATTATTGGTATCTTCGGAGGTGCAAGACTAGGACACTGTCTGTTTTATGATTTTGAATATTTTTCTTCTCATATAATTGAAATATTTATTCCGTTTAGAGAGAATGCAAATGGAGTTTACGAATTTATAGGATACAAAGGATTGGCAAGCCACGGAGGAGCAATAGGTTTGTTCATTTCCATGTTGTTATACTCACGAAAAGTTCACATTCCTTTCCCTAAGGTTATAGATGTAATAGCTATCTTGGCTCCATTAGGCGGAGCTTTTATTAGAATTTCAAATTTAATGAATTCTGAAATTATTGGACGACCGACTGATGTGCCCTGGGCTTTTATATTCTGGCATGTTGATGATTTACCAAGACATCCATCACAACTGTATGAGTCATTAAGTTATTTTATTATTTTCTTAATTGCTTATTCCCTGTACAAATATAAAAGACATATTTTTAAAATCGGAAGCTACTTCTATTTTGGTTTTAGTATCTTTGCCATTTTTCTCATGCGCTTCCTTTTAGAATATACTAAAGAAAATCAAGAAAGTTTCGAAGACTCTTTGTTTTTCAATATGGGGCAACTGTTAAGCGTTCCTTTTATAGTTTTAGGTTTATACCTTATTTTGCGAAGCTATATACAGTCACGAAAAAGCAATTAAATCGATAGATGTTCTAACAGAACAAGAAAAAGGAACTATTTAAAAAGAAAAGTAAAAGCGGCTAAAATATATTTTTAGCCGCTTTTTATTTCCTACTCTATCAGATAGATAAAGGATGAAAAGGGGAACGGTTTTTCTGTAAAAGACATATTATACAACTGTTATAAGACTGCACTACCAACAGCAGGTATCAGATACTGCATCTGTCAAAATGAAACATAAAGATGAAGAAAATATCATGAAAAACCGATACTACAAAGCTTTTTTAATTATCTTTGCACAAGATAAGTTGCACTTGGGAAATTGAAAGCAGAATTTCTTTCCGCTCGTTTGCGTTATCTTTGCATAAGATAAGCTACACTCGGGAAATTGAAAACAGACTTTCTTTCCACTCATTTGCCTTATCTTTGCATTTTAAACTTTTTATTATAAATCAAAATTAAAGCTTATGTTAAGTGAAAAGCGCAGCAGTATGCTGCATGGCGTGCTGCTAATCACACTGTTCTCATGTGCCGCATTCTACATCGGCGACATGGCGTTTGTAAAAAGTCTGTCGTTCAGCCCGATGATTGTCGGCATTATCCTTGGTATGCTTTATGCCAACAGCCTCCGCAATAATCTGCCGGAGACATGGGTGCCGGGCATACAATTCTGTTCGAAAAGAATATTGCGCATCGGTATCATACTCTACGGTTTCAGGCTTACGTTCCAGAATGTTGTGGAAGTGGGCATCCCGGCAATATGCATCGATGCTATAATCGTGGCAGTGACAATATGCGGCGGAGTGATGATAGGCCGGCTGATGAAAATGGACCGGGGCATCGCACTGCTGACATCAGTGGGAAGCGGCATCTGCGGAGCGGCTGCCATACTGGGAACAGAGTCGGCCATAAAGGTGAAACCATACAAGACAGCTGTGGCTGTATCAACGGTTGTTATATTCGGAACGATAGCAATGTTCCTTTATCCTATATTGTATCGCAACGGTATCGTTGATCTCACACCGCAGGAAATGGGAATTTTCACAGGAAGTACGGTTCATGAGGTAGCACACGTAGTAGGTGCAGGAAACGCAATGGGCAAGGAAGTGTCAGACCCTGCGATAATCGTGAAGATGATTCGCGTGATGATGCTTGTACCTGTACTGCTCATAATAAGCTACAGCGTGATGAGAGCAGCCGTAAAGAGCGGCGACGCAAGCGGACGCGGAAAGATATCCATGCCGTGGTTTGCCATTCTGTTCCTCGTTGTGATAGGATTCAATTCTCTCGATCTTCTGCCGGCCGGACTGGTTGATTTCATCAACACATTCGACACATTCCTCCTGACAATGGCTATGACAGCACTCGGTGCAGAGACAAGTATCGACAAATTCCGCAAGGCTGGTGCGAAACCGTTTATACTGGCTTTCATATTGTTTGTATGGCTTATGGGCGGCGGATATGTTCTGGCCAAATATGTGGCACCGATGCTGGGATAATACAGACAATGCAAATCTGACAGAAGATCAGAAGAAGATGACTTATTCATTATATGTATAACTTTTATAAGTATAGGATTTCACCTGCTGCGAAACGGCCCGTTCGGATTTACGAAACGGGCTATTTTAGTATCTGATATAGGCCATATCAGCACTCAATACGGGCCATATCACCGCTCGATACGGGCTCTTTCAGAACGCGATACGGGCCTTATCATTTTTCTGAATCATGATTAATACCTAACCGGAATCAAAAGAGTCTGTACAGCATGCAACGATCTCTGCAAATAAAAAGAACGTGCTGCGAAGATAAAAAGAATGTTATACGGAAACAAAAAGAAAATCCACAGCTCTTAAAAGATAACGTAACACAGACACCAAAAGACTGCCTGATACACACAATCTGAACGGTCGCTGCAAACAACGGCAAACTTCGAAGCACATGAAAAACAAGCTACCGGAGACCCGCCAAATAGTCAATGAGTGACACGATGTGTCCCCCGGACAATAAGAAGGAATAAAAACAAAGGCAAGTCCTGTATAGAACTTGCCTTTTTTCATATTAATAATATAATGTGTTATTTCACGAGTATCACGAGATATTTGCTTGTTGACCAGAATATCTGCGGATTTGTAATACGGAGAACATACTGCTTGTTGGCGTCTTTCTGCAGTGTGTAGCTGTCTGACGGATGCATGGTAAGAATCTTGGCATACTTTGAATAAAGTTTGATTTCTTTCTCCACGCGTATGTCTATCTTTGTGAAATAGCTCTTGTTGAAGTTTGACTCAAGCACGCGGTCACCGTCGATGATGCGCTGTTCCTTAAGTTCTTTCTTTGTACCGAAAACAAACCACGCGGTGTTGAGCTGTTTGTCCTGTGCCTGTATTGTGGCACTCTTCTGCGAACTTTCTGTCTGCAGATTGGACACATTATCATTAAGACTGCTTATTGTCTGGTCGAGTTCGGCTATATGTATGTTCTTTGCATCAAGCTCTGCGCGGAGCTGCTGCAACTGATTGTCTTTCTCTTCGAGTTCGGCTACAAGATTTTCGATGGTCTTCTTCAGATTGTCGCTCTTGACACTGCTTTCACGAAGCTGACGACGGAGTTTGTCAATAAGCGCACGATTCTCCTTCATCGTAGCGGATATGAACTGAACATTCTCCACGAGCTGCTGTCTGCGGTTTGCGCCTTCACCGTCCTTCATCAGACTTACACGGTTCTCTGCTTCATTAATCTCTTTGAATCCGGCTTCAATCTGATTGAATGTTTCCATGATATCATTTATCTCATTATCTTTCTGAGCAATGATTTTCTGCAATGAGTCATTCTGGCTGAAACCTGCGACATCGGCTACTTTGCGGTCATCTTTGCATCCCATGAAGGTGATCAAAGTTAAACCAATTGCTAAAAATAATAACTTTTTCATATCAGTCTGGTTTTATTATATGTGTTCTTTACTTTTTGTCACTTCTGCCTGCCAGCACAATGACGATCTCACCACGTGGTTCGTTGTTTTCGAAATGTTCCTTCACTTCTGCGAGAGTGCCTCTGATATAATCCTCATGCAGTTTTGATATCTCACGGCAGACACACACTTCGCGTTCCGCACCGAACACTTCGGCAAACTGTCCCAACGTTTTCAACAACCGGTAAGGCGATTCGTAGAAAATCATTGTACGCTGCTCGTCCTTCAAGGAGTTGAGCATTGTCTGACGCCCTTTCTTCTGCGGCAGAAAGCCCTCAAAGCAAAACCTGTCGCAAGGAAGTCCCGACGCTACAACAGCAGGTATACATGCCGTTGCACCTGGCAGACACTGAACGGTTATACCGGCTTTGACTGCTTCACGCGCCAAAAAGAATCCCGGATCGCTTATACCCGGTGTGCCGGCATCACTCACAAGTGCTACATTCTGACCACCCTTAAGACGTTCGATAACAGACGCCGTAGTGCCATGTTCATTGAATTTATGGTGTGACAGCAAACGGTTCTGTATCTCGAAATGCTTGAGAAGAACTCCTGATGTGCGAGTGTCTTCGGCCAACACGACATCGGCCTCCTTCAATACACGGATGGCGCGCAACGTCATATCTTCCATATTGCCCACCGGCGTAGGCACTATATACAGTGTTCCCATATTGCAGACAAATATAAGTAAATATTCCTCACTAACAAAAAAAGCCGCCATTTCTTTGCAATTTTTAAAACGTCTTTGTACTTTTGCAATCAACATGACAGAATATTTATCAGGCGAGGCACATCGCCCGGGAAGAATAGAAGTGATATGCGGTTCGATGTTTTCAGGAAAGACAGAAGAACTGATCAGACGTCTGAAACGTGCCAAATTCGCACGCCAGAAAGTGGAGATATTCAAACCAGCAATAGACACACGCTATTCTGACGTAGATGTGGTGAGCCACGACAACACATCCATACAATCAACACCGATAGACTCTTCATCAAGCATATTGCTGCTGGCATCAGACATTGATGTGGTGGGAATAGACGAAGCCCAGTTTCTTGATGAAGGTCTGGTGGACGTATGCAACGAACTGGCCAACCGTGGGACACGTGTCATTATCGCAGGACTGGACATGGACTTCAAGGGAATTCCGTTTGATCCTATGCCTGCATTATGTGCCATTGCCGACGACGTGACAAAGGTTCATGCCATCTGTGTGAAATGCGGAAACCTCGCTTACATAAGTCACAGAATAGTGGACGGAGACAAACGTGTGATGCTTGGAGAAGAGAGTGAGTACGAACCCCTCTGCCGCGAATGTTATAAGAAAGCCACACAGGGCAAGCTATAAATATGACCGATACCGGCACAACATACAACAACGGCATATGTATCCGACACTGATACAACAATCATTCATCCGTATGCATCTGCATGCGACCTGACAATATCCAAGTGACGGACATACTCAGACTTATTTGTAAGAGTTCATATCTCTTGATTGCCGCGTATCAGACGGCCAATATCATTAAAGATTTGCCGGATCATATCAGAACATAAAGAAAAACAGATGACATAAATCATAAGATTGCCCCGAGGAAAAGAATGTAAAATATGGTGTCGGCACTATTATAATATGTTGTATTTATGTTTTTGATGTAATTACAGCTTCCTGGCATCATAATCATAATGTCGACGGCGACAGCCGGTACTTGCAAAGACGGAAGTTAAAAGAATTCTATATCCTTAAGGCTAATCTGAAAGAACACATCATTTAAATACACCACCTCTAAATTATATATTTATGCTGGAAGAAAGAATAACTTTCGACAAATTCGTAAGATGGCTGTTAATTGCAATCCTTGTCTTTACAGTTCTGTACGCCATCAATTATCTTAGCGGAGCATTATTGCCTTTCATCATCGCATGGCTGTTTGCATATCTGCTTTATCCACTGGTAAGATTCATTCAATATAAAATGAAAGTAAAGGTCAGAGCGCTTGCAATAATCATCGCGCTTCTGATAGTCATCGGAGTAATCGGCGGCATGATATATTTCATCATACCTCCAATGATCGAACAGTTCCAGAAACTTTATGAAGTATTCATGCGATGGCTGCAACAGACAACGCATACCAACGACCTGTCATTAATAGCTAAAAGATGGGTTGTTGAAAACCAATACGAGATTGAGAAGTTCTTCAAAAGCAAGGATTTCAGCGACCTTCTCAAAAGCGGCATGCCAAAGGTATTCTCTGTTCTCGGCCAGACAGCCAGTGTCATTATAAGCATTGTCGCGTCTTGCATCACACTGCTTTACATGTTCTTCATACTGCTCGACTACGAATATCTCACAACCAACTGGATAAAGATATTCCCCAAAAAGAACCGTCCGTTCTGGCAGGAGCTCATGAAAGATGTTGAACGAGAACTGAACAATTATATACGCGGACAGAGTTCTGTAGCTTTATGCATGGGCATTATGTTCTGCATAGGATTCAGCATAATGGATTTTCCCATGGCAATAGGCCTCGGCATTCTCATTGGAATAATGGATCTTGTGCCTTATCTCCATACGTTCGCACTCATCCCTACAGCATTCCTCGCCATGCTCAAGGCTGCTGACACAGGACAGAACTTCTGGTATGTCTTCGGTCTGGCCGTAGGTCTGTTCATCCTTGTACAGATTATCACCGAAACGATTGTCATACCCAAGATAATGGGAAAGGCCATGGGACTGAACCCCGCGATACTGTTGCTTTCGCTGTCTGTATGGGGTGCGCTTCTCGGATTCATCGGCCTTATTATCGCACTGCCTCTGACCACACTTATCATTGCTTATTGGCAAAGATATGTAACAAAAGAACACGAAATTGATAAAATTCAAGAAAAAACCCCGAAATAATTTGCGTAATTCAAAAAAAAGCAATACCTTTGCACACGCTTTTGAGATACAAGTTATTTCAGAATACAGGGAGATCCGCTAGCTCAGCAGGTAGAGCACAACACTTTTAATGTTGGGGTCTTGGGTTCGAGCCCCAAGCGGATCACCAAAACAGAAAGACAGTTATCACAACAGATAACTGTCTTTTTCTATTTACACACATCGGAAGAACAGATATTAAGAACAGGTCAGCAAAAATTCTATGAGGATTGCCTTTTGTAATGCCGACAAACCGACCCAATGGAAAATCAATGAGTATTGATTTTATTCATTAAGTGCAATAGAACAGCAGAAAACATCCCTGCAACCCAAGTTTCTACGAACCGTGAATGCACGTTTCCTCACAGAACAGCGAACTCACACAACACAACCGATGAATCACCACCGCAATACATGCATACACCTCTCATGTCTTTCCTCACGCGCCACATCTGTATTTTTACAGAAAACTCGAGTAACGGATTCAAGAATTTTCTTGACTTTTTTTGACAAACAAAAATCGCGAAAGAGATGTAAACAAATGTTAAACTCAGGATTATAAAGGCTCTTTCCGACCGTACTGCCTTGCTGCATACCCTGCAATGCGATGACGAACGACGCAAAGGACATTCCAATTATGCCCATATTAGTGCCTGATTACGCCCGTATCAGGGCGTGATATGGTGTGTTTCAGCCCTCAAAACAGGCAATATCACGTACCGAAACGGTGCTTATTGCAAGACCGAAAAACGGCTATTAAATATAATCCCCCTGACATTCAATATTTTATAAAAACCTCTCATAATTCGCGAATTTGCGTCCGAAGGAGAGTCTGCACGCAAATTCGCGCTGGATTTTTGGGGTAGAACTGAAAACTCAGACGAAAATCAGAGGACGCGAGGAAGCGAAAAAGACCATATGACATTCCTTCCGGCAAAACACAACAACGCAGATTCTGCACTTGAGCCACAGTTATATTGAAACCAACCGCCGCTGAATTTACATTGAGCAATTAATAGCACAACTGTTTATTATAAAATGTGAAAATGAATAACCTTTCGGATTTATTTATTAAATTTGCATCATAATATAAATATATGTGTATTCCACGCTGATACACGACAATATTGTTTGACTAAAGAGATAACAAGGAATTAATTCTTATTGAAATATGAATATTTTAGAACTGAGCGAACAAGAGATTGTCAGAAGACAATGTTTACAGGAATTGCGTGACATGGGCATTGATCCATATCCGGCAGCCGAATATCCGGTGAATGCCTATTCAGACGATATCAAGGAAAATTTCAATGAAGACGAGAAACGCAATGTAATCATTGCCGGCCGACTGATGAGCCGCCGTGTTATGGGTAAGGCCAGCTTCGCAGAGATACAGGACTCAAAAGGACGCATACAGATATACATCACCCGTGACGACATCTGCCCGGGAGAAGACAAGAGCATGTACAACAACGTTTTCAAACGTCTGCTCGATATCGGCGATTTCATCGGCGTGGAAGGATTTGTTTTCAAGACACAGACCGGCGAAATAAGCGTTCACGCACAGAACATCAAGCTTCTGTCAAAGAGCCTCAAGCCACTGCCTATCGTAAAATACAAGGACGGAGTGGCCTACGACAAGTTCGACGATCCTGAGCTCCGTTACCGTCAGCGTTATGTCGACCTCATCGTTAACGACGGAGTGAAAGACACATTCATCAAGCGCGCCACAGTGCTGCGTACACTCCGCAACGCTCTCGACGAAGCTGGATACACAGAAGTTGAAACACCTACACTTCAAACAATAGCAGGCGGTGCAAGCGCACGTCCGTTCATCACACACTTCAACGCACTGAACACCGACATGTACATGCGTATTGCCACTGAGCTTTATCTTAAAAGACTCATCGTCGGAGGTTTCGAAGGTGTTTATGAGATAGGAAAGAACTTCCGCAACGAAGGTATGGACCGCAACCACAATCCGGAATTCACATGTATGGAGCTGTATGTTCAATACAAGGATTACAACTGGATGATGTCCTTCACCGAGAATCTGCTCGAAAAGATATGCATCGCCGTGAACGGAAAACCGGAACAGGAAATAGACGAAAAGGTCATCAGTTTCAAAGCACCTTACCGCCGTCTGCCTATCCTTGATGCCATAAAGGAGAAGACAGGCTACGACCTCAACGGCATGAGCGAGGACGAAATACGCGAAGTCTGCAAGAAACTCAACATGGAGATTGACGAAACCATGGGCAAAGGCAAGCTGATCGACGAGATATTCGGCGAATTCTGCGAAGGCACATTCATTCAGCCTACATTCATAATCGATTATCCTGTAGAGATGTCTCCGCTTACAAAGATGCACCGCAGCAAGCCCGGACTGACAGAACGTTTCGAACTCATGGTCAACGGAAAAGAGCTTGCCAACGCATATTCAGAGCTTAACGATCCGATAGATCAGGAAGAACGATTCAAGGAACAGATGCGTCTGGCCGACAAAGGCGACGACGAGGCCATGATCATCGACCAGGACTTCCTCCGCGCCCTGCAGTATGGCATGCCGCCGACAAGCGGAATCGGTATCGGAATTGACCGTCTCGTGATGCTCATGACCGGCAAAACCACAATTCAGGAAGTGCTCTTCTTCCCGCAGATGCGTCCCGAAAAGACCATCCCGAGAAGCACTGTGGCCGAATGGGCAGCGCTTGGCGTTCCAGAAGAATGGGTTCCGGTGTTCAACAAAGCGGGCTACAACCTCACATCAGACATCAAGGAAGTAAAGGCACAGAAGCTCCAGATGGACGTGTGCGGTGTGAACAAGAAATATAAATTAGGCTACGAAAATCCAAAGGTGGACGAATTCCAAAAATGGATTGACGCGGCAAACGCATGATATTCATACAATGCTAAGCGTGAAGCATGACACATATGCCATGACTTCACGCCGGCATTATCCGGCTTTCACGACAACGCCGGGAATATGAAAATTTCGATTCTAACAAAATGTTCGATTGCGGCAAAATAGCAATAATCGGAGGCGGAAGCTGGGCAACGGCCATAGCCAAGATTGTGATAGGCAGGACCAATCACATCGGATGGTACATGCGACGTGACGACAGCATTGAAAACTTCCGCAGAATGGGCCACAACCCCAACTATCTTACGAGTGTCAGGTTCAATGTTGACAACATTTTCTTCTCAAGCGACATCAACAAAATAGTAGAAGCCTACGACACTCTTGTGTTTGTCATACCGTCGCCCTACCTCAAAAATCATCTCAAGAAGCTCAAGACACGCCTGCGCGACAAGTTCATCATCACAGCCATAAAAGGTCTTGTCGCAGACGACAACCTTGCATGCTCGGAATTCTTCCACAACGTTTACGACGTTCCAATAAGCAATCTGGCATGCATCGGAGGTCCGTCACACGCAGAGGAAGTGGCGCTCGAACGCCTCTCCTATCTCACCGTAGGCTGTTCCGACCAGGAGAAAGCACAGGCCTTTGCCGATGTCATCGCATCCGACTACATCAAGACAAAGACCAGCAGCGACCTGCTTGGCATCGAATACTCTTCGGTGCTGAAGAATGTCTACGCCATTGCGGCAGGCATATGCAGCGGCTTGAAATACGGCGACAACTTCCAGGCCGTGCTCATGGCCAACGCAGTACAGGAGATGTCACGCTTCCTTTCTGCCATATATCCGCTCGAACGCAATGTTTACGACTCCGTATATCTGGGCGACCTGCTCGTTACCGGCTACTCCAACTTCTCGCGAAACCGTACATTCGGCACGATGATCGGAAAAGGCTACAGCGTAAAGAGCGCACAGATCGAGATGGAAATGATAGCCGAAGGTTTCTTCGGCACAAAATGCATGAAGGAGAAAAACAGACGTATGCACGTCAATATGCCCATACTCGATGCTGTCTACAACATTCTGTACGAACGCATCAGTCCGCAGATAGAGATCAAACTTCTCACCGACTCCTTCAGATAAAACCCTTCTGTAAGGTACAGACAACGGAATTTACACATAACAGACAACATAAAAAACAACAACGATGAAAAAAATCATCTTAGACATTACCAAAGCATCCTCATTCCTCAAGGAGGGTGCCGTTAAAGCTTATGAACAGCAAGTAAACGAGGCACGCCGTTCTCTTGAAGAAGGCACATGCCCCGGCAACGATTTTCTCGGATGGCTGCACCTGCCGTCATCGGTAACACCCGAATTCATCAACGAAATACAGGCCGTAGCCGACACTCTCCGCGAGAAGTGCGAAGTAGTTGTGGTTGCCGGCATCGGCGGAAGCTACCTTGGAGCACGCGCCGTCATCGAAGCCCTGGGCAACTCTTTCTCATGGCTCGTCAACGACAAGAAGAACCCGACAATCGTCTTTGCAGGCAACAACATCGGTGAAGACTATCTCTACGAACTCACCGAATATCTCAAGGACAAGAAGTTCGGAGTAATCAACATATCAAAATCAGGCACAACAACCGAGACTGCTCTCGCCTTCCGTCTGCTGAAGAAGCAGTGTGAGACACAGCGCGGCAAGGAAGAGGCACGCGATGTTATCGTTGCCATCACCGACGCGACAAAGGGTGCAGCACGCGCAGCTGCTACAAAAGAAGGCTACAAGACATTCGTCATCCCCGACAATGTGGGCGGCCGTTTCTCAGTGCTCACTCCGGTAGGTCTGCTGCCTATCGCCATCGCCGGCTACGATATCAAAGCCCTCATCCAGGGTGCTGCCGACATGGAGAAGGCCACTGGCATCGACGTTCCGTTCGACGAGAACCCTGCTGCCATATATGCTGCTACCCGAAACGCACTTTATGCACAGGCAGGAAAGAAGATTGAAATCATGGTGAACTACCAGCCGAAACTCCATTTCATGAGCGAATGGTGGAAGCAGCTCTACGGTGAGAGCGAAGGCAAGGACGGTAAGGGCATATTCCCGGCATCATGCGACTTCACCACCGACCTTCACTCAATGGGCCAGTGGATACAGCAAGGCGAGCGTTCAATCTTCGAGACAGTGCTGAGCGTAGAGAAGGCTAACCACGAAGTGCTCTTCCCAAGCGACGAGGAAAACCTCGACGGCCTAAACTTCCTTGCCGGAAAACACGTTGACGAAGTGAACAAGATGGCTGAACTCGGAACACGTCTGGCTCACGTTGACGGCGGCGTACCTAACATCCGCCTGTCAATCCCTGAGCTCAACGAGTACTACCTCGGACAGATCATCTACTTCTTCGAGATCGCATGCGGCATCAGCGGAAACGTACTCTGCGTAAATCCGTTCAACCAACCGGGCGTTGAAGCATACAAGAAGAACATGTTCGCACTGCTCAACAAACCGGGCTACGAAGCAGAAAGCAAGGCCATCCAGGAAAGACTGGCCAAAGAAGCATAAACCATGTGTGCATGATAGACATAAAAATAAATGAATATATAAAGAAGCACAGCTTTGGGCAATTCAGTCCCAAGGCTGTGCTTTTTGACATGGACGGGGTTCTCTACGACTCCATGCCCCATCATGCCATCTGCTGGAAGCAGGCAATGGCCGAGTTCGGCATCGACATGCCAGAGGCCGACACCTACAAATACGAAGGTATGCGCGGTGTAGAGACCATCCAGATAGTAGTGAAAGAACAGCAGGGACGCGACATCAGCGAGGAAGAAGCGCAGGCCATGTACGACGAAAAAGCCCGTCTGTTCGGACTCATGCCTGAGACTCCGATAATGGAAGGCGTGAAGGAACTCATGCATCAAATAAAGGCCGACGGCCTGCAGATAGGCATTGTCACTGGCAGCGGCCAGCGTCCGCTCATCCAGCGTGTGCTCCACGACTTCGCCGACCTTGTGGACGACCGTCACATTGTGTGCGCCTACGACGTCAAACGAGGCAAACCCGCACCTGATCCTTATCTCATGGGGCTTCAGAAAGCCGGCGGCCTGCAACCGTGGGAGGGCATTGTTGTCGAGAATGCTCCTCTCGGCGTGAAGGCCGGAGTGGCCGCACAGATGTTCACTGTGGCCGTAAATAGCGGACCTCTGCCCGACTCTGCCCTCGCCGACCAGGGCGCAAACATTGTCCTGTCACGCATGACAGAACTGTGCCGCCTGTGGCCTGAGATAGCTGCATACAGTCACCGATAAACACAAAAAGAAAAACGGACAAGACACTCCGACGTGTGCCATCATGTGCACCTGCGTCCTGTGTCCTGTCCGTCTTTCTTTCTACGTTAAATCTATGCTTCCGTTTCTTATTCCGATGGTCAGATGACAACGGCTGTTCCGCTGCATGTCACCATGAGCATTGAGTTGTTCTGGCCTATCGTCTCGTAGTCAATATCTATTCCCACCACGGCATTGGCACCCATCAGGCGTGCTCTTTCGGCCATCTCCGACAGCGATGTGTCCTTTGCCTCAGCCAATACTTTTTCGTAAGTGCCGCTGCGTCCGCCGAAGAAGTCGCGCAGACCGGCAATGAAGTCTTTGAAAACATTGGCACCGATGATGGTTTCTCCTGTCACAATGCCCTTATACTCGCGTATCGGGCTTCCCTCTATTGTTGGTGTTGTACTTAATACCATATCCTTATGTTACTTGTTTATACGACGGCAATGGCCACCGGCCGCTCCGCCATGATGCTTGCCCTGCATCTGGCATACGTTTGTTCCATTCTTGCTGTTGGGACACGCCGCTGCATTGGCACATCCTGTCGCACGCGGACATGTGCCTTTCTTGTCACATGTAGCTGCATTAGGACAGTTCTTGCATGCCTCTGTGCATCCCGCAGCCTTGCCGCATTTTGCAGCGCACTTACCTGCATTAGGGCAGTTCTCTGCATTAGGACACTTGCCAGCCTTGGCACAATTAGCCGCATTAGGACAATTTGCCGCGTTAGGACATATATTCTTTGTTGTCTTGCCGTCATTGTTTGCGGCAACAGCATTCACACACTCGCTACGATGCGGACATGCCACATTCTTGTTTATCGCCGTCTTGATGTCCTGCGCAAAGGCTATAAGCGCCACAAACGCAACGGCAGTCAATACTACTAACGATTTTTTCTGCATAATAACAATTTGTTTTACTGTTTGTCAATATTCTATGTGAGGACGTCCGTCTGCCACTCTCTTACGAAGCGGAAAAAACATAATCCCCACGTTTGCAAATATAGCATGAAATGAGTTCGGAAGCAAATTATACAACATTTTTTAACTTCGCGTATTCACTTACACACTGCATCATTTTATCTTCTTCAATTTCATTCCGTATTTATCAATGAATTCCATTGAGGCATTATAGCTTGTCATATATTTATTAAGCACTTTCCTCGACACCACAGATCCACTTACCTCGTACGAGGAACCGTCATAATCGAAATTGAATGAGTATCTGATTTCATATTCCGGATTATTTATCAGCTCGGCCTTAATATTGTACACTCTGTCTGTAAGATTCTTTATCGTTTCTATACTGTTTTCATCCATTATCTTAAACGATTCTACCATTATAATGCCGCCCTCATACGGTGGACATTCTATCTCAGTATCCACGTGAAGATTCAACAATGTCCCATCCTCAAAGTAACAGAAATCGCCGGCTCCCATTCTGGACATAGGATTCAGTTTATGAAGTTCATAGCTTGACTTGTAAATACTGTTGTACTTCTTACAAGTAATCTTTGCATAAGGAAAATGTCTCCTTTCTGCATAAGACACTGCATCATATTTCTTCTTTCCTTTATATTCCAACACTTTTATAAGCGAGTCAGCCAATACCTCTCGCTCCGACATGTGGTACTCATTCTTAAATTCAAAAGTGATGATATAACCATCATATATAGACATTCCCAATACCGCGCACACACTGTCGAGCACCTCATACCTCTCTTTCTCCGTCATGAGTCGGTCATCCGACTGACTGGAAAAAACACCAAACGCGCATACCTGCACTGCCGCAATCATGCCCAAGATTGCCGAAACAATACTGCGTAAATTAATGTTCACCATACTTTTCAATTTATAATTGATAATAAGAAATAATATTTACCTATATAATACAAAGAAGAATATAACTATCCTCACACAAAGTATAGTACATATAAACAGCACAGAGCCGAATGCAGGCGGGAGAACGCAAGGCTTCTATCACACAGTTATCTCCGCCGAGCCTATGCAACAATGATGCCTCTCGTCGTAAACCACGCAGAACTGACCAGGTGCCACGCCCTGTATGGGTGTCTGTGAGTGCACCATATACGAGCCCTCGCCCGTACGTTCGAGCCGTGCAGGATGATATTCCGGCGTGTGACGTATCTTGAACGTGACGTTGCACTCCGGCGCGTCGCCCCACGGATTCATCGTCAGGAAGTGGAAATCGTGCACCTTGAAGTCGGTCTTATAAGCAGTGCGCGGCTCATATCCACGGCTCACGTAGAGTATGTTGCGCTCCACATCCTTCTTCACTGCGTACCAAGGACCGCCGCCGAAACCCAAACCATGGCGCTGCCCTATGGTGTGGAACCACAGTCCGCGGTGCTGTCCTATCTTCTTTCCGGTTTCCAGTTCGAGCACGTCCCCCGGATTCTCGCCCAGATAACGGCGTATGTAGTCGTTGTAGTTTATCTTTCCGAGGAAGCAGATGCCCTGCGAATCCTTGCGCTTCGCGTTTATCAGATGCTCGCGTTCGGCTATCTCCCTCACCTCATCCTTCATGTAATGACCTATCGGGAATATGGCTTTGCGCAGCTGCCAGTCGTATATCTGCGCAAGGAAGTCGGTCTGGTCCTTCACAGGGTCAGGACTCGTCACGAGCCATTTGCGTCCGTCTATTATCTCGGTCTGTGCATAGTGGCCCGTGGCTATGAGGTCGTAGTTGTGACCCATCTTCTCGTCGAACGCACCGAACTTTATCATTCTGTTGCACATCACGTCGGGGTTTGGCGTATATCCCGCGCGCACCTTGTCCATGGTATAGCGCGTCACGCCGTCCCAATACTCCCTGTGGCAGTCCACCACCTGCAACTTACAGCCATAGCGCGCGGCCACAGCGGTCGCCATCTCCAGGTCTTCCTCGCTCGAGCAGTCCCATTCCTCCTGCTCCTCCGGTCCTATCTTGATGTAGAAACAATCGGGATGCAACCCCTTACTTGCGAGTTCGTACAACACCACCGAACTGTCCACGCCGCCCGAAAGCAACACGGCGATGCGTTTGTCGTATATGTTTTCGTTCATATTATCGTGTATGATTATTATCCGTATGCAAACTTACGGATTATTTTTCATATTCCGACGCATGCAGGCAGGAAATGTGACGGGCGGCATGTCCGGCGCGGAAACAACCGCGGAGAATCTACCCTGATGTTTGATTTTATTTTTACAACAACCCTCTCATAGCTCGAATATTTTCGAGCAGGAGCACACTCGGACGCGTACAGACGATTCTCACGAAGTTACGTAACTAACTGACAGTCCGCCACTTACGCATTTCATCACTCTTTTGTACCTTTTACCGGGCTGCGAAATGGCCTTTATTAAGGTGCGATACAGGCTTTATTACCTCCCGATTAGCTGCATTTCATGCCATGATATGCTACATTTCGCACATCAAAAAAGCACGTTTCGCATTGCTTACTGGTTTTCCTGACGTTTTTGTTCGCACTTAGCCACCACGAAAAACACCATTTGTCATTTTTCAATTTTCTATTTTGCAAGTAAAAGCTGGTGCTTTTTTTGGTAAAAAATTTTTACAAAACGATTCTGCAACATTATATATATTGACTGCCATAGAGCCGTGCCACGGGTATCGGCCCGCCTGTCGAGATGCTCCAATCTATGAAAAAAGGATGTTGAAAAAGAAAAAAATCATTATTAGCCGAACGGTTGTGTCTCTCGGGTGTATGCAATTTCAGAAAACGACAAACAAACACAGACATGATGAAAAAGATAAAGACATTAGCATTGGCCGTATGTATGATGACGGCAGCAGGCGTCGTCGCACAGACAACTCCCGAAGAAGTGAAAAGCCCTATCGTGGCCGAGAAGACGGCTGAATGGTATGACAACCAGATAAAGGCGTGGGGCGAGGTAGTGAAAACCGACCCGAACAACGAGAACGCATGGCGCAACTACTATAAGGCGGCAGACTACAAACGTTGGTACAACAACACCGACACCACCGCACTCACAGTGCTCGCCGAGATGAAAAAGGCTGTACCCGACTCCTACATATACAACTACTGCGCCTATCGCGAGTACACTGATCCTGCAAACGCAGAAGCAGCCATAGCCTGTATGCCCGAGAAGATGGGATATGATGAATATAATACATGGCTGTGTTATTACGCTAGAATAGGTGATACAAAACGTCTCGCACCGATATGTAAAGCTTACTATGAATCGGGACAATACCCACCGAACGTCCTACAATACAATTACAATGAACTGCAAGGCATGGATGAAGGTGGAATATACTTCGGTGCCGGCGATGCCATACTCATACCAAAATGGCTTCTACAATATGGAAAAGGAGTGCACACAGACAAAATAATAGTATGTACAACATTCCTATACATGAGCGAATACCGTGAGTGGCTGTACTCTTACCTCGGAATAGGAAAAGTACCGGAACCGGAAATACCAATAACCGACATCAAGAGCAACTACCAATATATTCTACAGATAATGCGTGACGTACGCATAAAATCCGGACGTCCCACTTACTATTCACCGGTAAGCGGTATGGATATCAGCAGCATGGATCTCAAAGCACCTGTGCTCGACAGTCTCTACAACGAAGGACTATTATTGAAATACTCCGACAAACCGTATGACAACATGGCCGTAAAACGCCGCAATGTGGAGCAGAAATACCTGCTTGAGTATCTGCGCGAGTCGTTTACTCCAGACAATTGGATATCAGCCCAAAGGATGTCAGCAAACTATGTGGTGATGCTCTGCGACCTGCTGCCTTACTACAAGACGCACGACAAGGCGCGCTACGAATGGCTGATGACCACCTTGCGCAGCGCAATAAAACAGGCTTCGTTGCCGTTGGATCAAGAAAACAGTCTTATGAAAATGCTCGACAAATGACGATTTTCAGTCTGAGACGCGCACAACGCACCGACGAACAGCTCATGACGGCAGCCGCACGTGGCAGCGACGAGGCCTTCACAGAACTCTACAACCGCTACGCAAGGAGGTTGCAGGGTTTCTTCATGCGCCAGCTAAGGGGCGACCGCGAGGCTGCCGCCGACTGCACTCACGACGTTTTCCTACGTGCCTATGCCGCCCGTATGTCGTGGAGGGAGGGCAAAAAGGTGGACGTGTGGCTGTTTACCATAGCCTACAACATCTGCCGTAACATCTGGCGACACAGCATACACGAGGCTGCATACATGGAGACTCAATCCGATTCGCCCGTGACCGACAGTGAGGCAGAAGCCGAACTCGACGCCGAACTGTTCAGACAGGCACTGCGTACAACGCTCACCACGCTGCGGCCCGACGACCGAATGATGTTCTCACTGCGATATGAAGAGGAACTCACCGTGCCTGAGATAGCACAGATATACGCCATGCCCGAGGGAACGGTGAAATCACGACTGCACAGAATAATGACAACCATAAAACAGAAAATGAAACAATATGAAAATAAATGACAAGGACATAGCGCGCATGGCACGCCGGATGCGCGATGAAGAGAACGGGAGTCTGCACGTAAGACAGTGGCGGCGCAACCGCAAGAGCATGCCGCAATGGCTCGTGGCTCTGCCCGCAGCGGCTGTCATAGGATTTCTTGCTGGATTCTTCACCGGCTCGAAAAGCGAACCGGAGGACATGCGTATGCTCTCGCAGCGCATCGATACACTCTACATAACCCGGCAGGCGGAGAAACCGGAATCCACAGACTCAGGCACACTGAAGAACACCGGCCTCGCCATAGAGACAAAAAGCAACAGTCCGGGCACGTCCGCCAGACGTGACAGCAGCGGCAAATCAAAATACGTCACGGGCCTGCCTGCCTCGAAAGACGGCATCAGGTATGACATGCTCGTGATGCAATGAGCATTGCTTTCTATCTTTCATAAAGATCAATCCATGCGCAGCAGTCTGATGGTTCAGGCTGCTGCGCTCTTTTTTATTATGCCGGCAAGGGCTTCGGCTTTCATAATTATGCAGTGAAAGTCCGGTGCACAAAGCGCTCACACAAGGCTGTACGCCATTCCATTCACCCCAATACGCACCTTATATATGAACAGAAAGAAGCATGCAGTGTGTTAATTCACGTTAAATCAGTGCGTAATATATTGCTCCGTAATAAACAAAATGCTATATTTGCGATATCAAAATGATATCAAAACTAAAACAACTAAATTATTACACTTTTATGGAAAATAAAGAATTTACATTCAAGGGAACGACACTCAACGGCTTTCTCATGCTGTTTGTCAATTTGTTTCTCACCCTTGCGAGCATCGCACTCATCGTGCTTGGCATCAACATCGGCGAATCTGCATGTGGTATCACCACCGGTGTGAGCGGCGGTTTGCTCGTGATTGTGGCACTGATAATGTGGTGCGGCATGATGCAGCTTGAACCAAACGAGGCCCGCGTGATGATGTTCTTCGGCAAATACAAAGGCACATTCACCCGCGTCGGCTACTTCTGGGTGAACCCGTTCATCTCTACAAAGAAACTGTCGATGCGTGCACGCAACCTCGACGTGGAACCGATAAAAGTGAACGACAAGACGGGCAACCCGGTGATGATAGGTCTTGTGCTGGTATGGAAGCTCAAAGACACATACAAGGCTATGTTCGAAATCGACTCACAGACAATGGCACAGTCAGGCAACCAGAACGCTGTAGGCAACTCAGTATCGAGCGTTATGAAGGCATTTGAGAACTTCGTGAAGATACAAAGCGACGCCGCACTGCGACAGACAGCAGGTCTGTATGCCTACGACGACAACGAGCACAGCACTGGCGAACTGACTCTGCGCAGCGGAGGCGAGGAGATAAACAAACAGCTTGAGGAGAAACTGGACGAGCGTCTGAACATGGCAGGCATCGAAATTGTGGAGGCACGCATCAACTATCTTGCTTATGCTCCCGAGATTGCAGCCGTAATGCTGCGCCGCCAGCAGGCATCGGCCATAATCATGGCAAGAGAGAAGATTGTGGAAGGTGCAGTATCGATGGTGAAGATGGCGCTCCAGAAACTTTCCGACGAGGAAGTGGTGGAACTCGATGACGACAAGAAGGCCGCCATGGTGAGCAACCTCATGGTGGTACTCTGCAGCGACGAGTCTGCACAACCGGTGGTAAACACAGGTACTCTGAATCATTAAGACAACAGGCCGGCACCATGCCGGCCTTAAAACAAAGGATGACACAACTGGTCATGACTACATTCTGACATGGCAAAAAAGGAAACAAAAACCAAGAACTTCATTCTCAGAATCGACGCCGATATGATGAATGCCATAGAAGCGTGGGCCGCCGACGAATTCCGCAGCACCAACGGACAGCTGCAATGGATCATAACGGAGGCCCTGCGCAAAAGCGGACGCCTGAAGAAAAAGAAGACCGTAAAAAACGAAAACGATGAGACAGAAGAATAATCAGAACAGAATAAAGGTGTACCGCACCATGGAAGGGAACATCTTCGAGGCGGTAACGGCTGTGATCTTAATCGTCATATGGACAATAGCTCTGACCAGACTGAAAAGCATGGACGAACCTGTCACATTCCTTTCTGACGAAGAAAACAACACATCCACACGGATGATAGCCGGCAGCATCGTCGCCACCGTACTTTCGCTGTTGTTTCTGGTTTCGGCATACTTCCCTGACAGAATGATAAACATGCGCATCGACGTGAAGAACACCGCGCAATATGCGCTCATGATACGTATGTCAAGAATAATGGCAGTGGAGACAGCTGTAATCTTCCTCGGTAGCATCGCGAACGTAGGAAACGACAGATCGATATATCCCGCACTGCTTGCCATAGCTTTAAGCGTTACGCTCATGATATTCAGAACACTCATAAAAAGAAAAGGATGAAAGTTGCATTTACATTCATATCCGCCATACTGCTGGCCATAACGGCCGACATTAAGGCTCAGACGCCCGACGGACAATGGTCGGGCGATCTTGTTTTAGGACAGGGAAAAAATCTGCCGCTGGTACTGAACATCGGTACCGGCAGCGACGGGAAGCCGTGTTGCACACTGGACAGTCCCATGCAGGGGGCTGAAGGAATAAAGACAGAGGTGAACGTTCTTACGGCGGACTCCATCAACATAACCGTGCCCGACATCGCGGCAACATACGCCGGACGCGTTACAAAGAACGTGATAACGGGACGCTTCACACAGATGGGTATGCCATTCAAGCTCGACCTGAAGCGTGGCGGTGTAATGATGAACAGACCCCAGACGCCTCAACCGCCACTGGATTACACCACACAGGAAGTGAGCTTCGAGAACAAGGCAGCGGGAGCCGTGCTTAGCGGCACACTGACATGGCCCGAAGGCTACGACGGAAAGAAGCCTGTGCCGGTGGTGATTATGGTGAGCGGAAGCGGTCTGCAGAACCGCGACGAGGAGGTGTTCGGCCACAAACCGTTCCTTGTCCTGGCCGACCGGCTGGCACGCAACGGCATAGCATCGCTGAGATATGACGACCGCGGAACTGGAAAATCAACCGGTGACGCCTCCCAAGCCACAACATCCGACTTCATGAAGGATGCAGCGGCAGGCCTGGAACTGCTGCGCAGTATGGACGGAAAATTCTCACGTGTAGGCGTAATCGGACACAGTGAGGGCGGACTGATAGCTTTCATGCTGGCAGCCGACGGCAGGACCGACTTCATTGTGAGCATGGCAGGGACGGGCGTGAAGGGCGACACGATAATAGCCGGACAAAGCAACGACGCACTCAGACGCACAGGCCGTCCTGCGAATGTCACTGCGACTGACATAAGAAAACAGGCGGAGACAGGCGGCAACGCATGGCTCAGATACTTCGTCGACTACGATCCGGCGGACGTGATAGCCTCAACAACATGTCCGGTGATGGCTCTGAACGGAACGAAGGACACACAGGTGAGACCACGCCTCAATCTTGACAGAATAAAGAGTCTGCTTCCACACAACGCGAAAAACTCAATAAAGGAATATGACGGCCTCAACCATCTGTTCCAGCACTGCACTACAGGATTTGCCGATGAGTACGGAACGATTGAGGAAACTATGTCGGAAGATGTGATGAAGGATATTGCCGGCTGGATAAATTCTTTATAATGACACTGCGCAGGCCGGCACATCAGTATGCCTCGCGGTATTTGTTCTCGTCCTTGTCTTCGAGCATTGACAGATAACTCTGGTAACGGCTGGCCGCGATATAATGGTCTTCAACAGCTTTAAGCACAGCACATCCGGGTTCGTGGGTATGCGTGCAGTTGTTGAAACGGCAGTCCTTGGAGAAATGGAATATCTCCTTGAAATAGCTGGTAAGCTCTTCCGGCTCCATGTTGAACGTACCGAAACCTTTTATTCCCGGTGTGTCGATGATGTATCCGCCGCCGGGCAGAGGCAGCATCTCGCTGAAAGTGGTGGTGTGCATGCCCGTGTTGTGGGCGTCGCTTATCTCCGCCGTGCGAAGATTGACTCCGGGCAGCAGTCTGTTTATCATCGTAGACTTGCCTACTCCACTGTGTCCGCTGAGCAGAGTGATGCGGTCGTGCAACAGAGTCATGAGCACATCCATACCTTCGCCGGTCTCGGCCGACACCGGAACACACTTGTATCCCACTGTCTCATAAAGGTCCATCATCATCTGCTGATAGCGCATGAGGTCGTCGTCGAGAAGGTCTGTCTTGTTGAACACGAGCACTACGGGCACACTGTAAGCCTCGGCCGTGGCAAGGAAACGGTCGATGAACGTGGTGCTTGTCTGCGGACGCTCCACCGTCACTACAAGAAACGCCTGGTCGACGTTGGCCGCGATGATGTGGCTCTGCTTACTCAAGTTCTGCGATTTGCGGATGATGTAGTTCTTACGGTCGCCTATGGCTGTGATGAATGCCGTGTCCTGCTGGTTGCGCTCTATTTCGACGTGGTCGCCCACGGCCACAGGATTGGTGCTGCGGATGCCTTTCAGACGGAAGTTTCCCTTTATCTTGCATTCCACAATATCGCCTTCGACGGTCTTCACCGTATACCAGCTGCCGGTATTCTTTATCACTAAGCCTTGCATCGTAATGGAGATAAAAATAAAAAAGACAAGAAAGAAAACAAACATAACACGCTGAACAGTATGGCTGAAGCCTTACACCCACCGTCGGAACGGCCGCAAGCATGTCGCGTTTCTTTTCTTTCTTGTCTGCTGATTTATACTGTCATTATTTCTTTTGTCTTTTCATCAAGCAGATCATCAATCTTCTTGATGTACTTGTCGTGTATCTTCTGAAGTTCCAGTTCGGCATCCTTCTCGTTGTCTTCAGACAGTCCGTCCTTGATGGCTTTCTTCAGTTTATCCTTAGTCTCGGCACGTGCGTTGCGCACTTCCACCTTTGTCTTCTCGCCAATCTTGTTGCACTGCTTCACAAGTTCGCGGCGACGCTCCTCTGTCGGCTGCGGAATGCCGAGACGGATTATTTCTCCGTTGTTCTCCGGAGTGATGCCGACATCGCTGTCCATGATGGCTTTCTCAATGTCGCGGATAGCCTTCTTGTCCCAAGGACGGATGGCGATGGTACGTGCGTCGGGCACTGATACGTTGGCAACCTGATTCAATGGAACCATCGAACCGTAGGAATTAACCCTCACACCGTCAAGTATGGCAACATTGGCACGACCTGCACGAACACGCGAAAGCTGTTCCTCCAGATACATCGCAGCCATTTCCATGCGCTCACCGGCGGCATTTAATGTCTCTTTAACGTCAATCATATCTTTTTTATATTGTTTGTTTATTTGGTTCAGTTGTAATTTTCCACACTACGCCCGGCCATAATCCAAGGCGCTTTCATGGCACCAACCCGCTTGCGGCTGCATGTAACAGCACAGCGTCCGGCACACTGTCGGCACGGCAAACAGGCTTTTTTATTGTTGCAAATATAAATATTAGTTTTTAAACATCCAAATTATTATCTTCGGAATTTATGCTGCATACACTATATATACAGTTTTGCCGGCAGACGCGGAAGGGCTGACAAAACCGAAGAATCAGACTGACTGACAAGCAGGAAATATCCACACGCATGGATTCACCGCCGCTAATATGACACTGCAAATATTCCGATGGAACACAAGACACAGCTGCGGGCGTCATCATTCTGTCACAGTAGAAACCCTGCGGAAACCGGTTGCAATAAAAAACTGCGGCATCAATCGCGTATCATACGTTATCTCCTTCTGCTGGAAGGATAACAATATGGGGCACTTTCAGATTTTCAGTATCACGCGATTTTTTCATCTGAGTTTTCTGTTCTACCCCAAAAATCCAGCGAGTATTTGCGAGCAGACTCTCCCTCGGACACAAATTCGCGAATTCTGAGCAGTATCTATAAAACACTGAATGTCAATGATTTATATTCAAGAATCATTTTCCCGTCCTGCAATAAGCACCATTTCAGCATGCGATTAAGCCCATATCACGGGCTGAAACGCACCATATCATGCCCTGATACGGGCGAAATCAGACCCTCAAACGGGCATTATCAGAACGTGAAACGAACTATTCCGGACTGCGCTCCCGAGTATACGAAAAGACAGTACAGCCTGAAATGGCCCCAATAACGCCGTATTCGACATTCTCACACATCTGTTTTGCGATTTTATTTTGTCAAAAAAAAGTCAAGAAAAACTGTAAGTCCGCACTCTGAGTTTTCTCTTAAAGCACCGATATGGCACGTGAGAAAAGACCGGAAAAGTATGCGTATGTCTTGAGAGGAAGATTTATCGGTTGCGGCAACATGAATTTATTATTGCGTAAGCAGATGTACTGCCACGGTTCATTACAAAGCGAACAATCCGGCAGTTTTACTTCATACCGTGATGCCTAATAAAGCACACCACTCTCTCAGAATCTCTACAGAGCCAATATTTAATAATTTTATTTTTACAGGAAAAACAAGCCACAAAATCAGAAATACCAATCGTAATATTTTATACATTTTCAGTATTAATCTATAAATAATGTAAAAACTTTTTGGCTTCTGCCTTCTAAATTCGTACCTTCGCACTACCAATACTTATTTACTGTAACTTTTTTCGTGTGACATAATCTTTTGTTGTGACAAAGGATCGTATATGCACATCATGCAATCAGATTAATAAACTAAAAACTGAATAATGAATAAAAAATTGAAATGGGGCCTTATTGCCGTTCTGGCATGCGCATTGGTGGCATGGGGCGTGTACTCGCAAATGCCTAAAACAAATTCAGAACTTGCCAAAGCCGACAAGATAATGCAAGGCAGCAAGGGAAAGAACAAACAACTCAACGTAAACGGAACCATAATAAAAACCGGACCTCTTACTGATGAGTTCACTGTCACAGGAACACTGATACCGGACGAAAACGTAGATCTTTCATTTGAAACGTCAGGACAGGTGGTGAGCATAATGTTCAAAGAGGGTGTCCACGTGAAGAAAGGACAGCTCCTGGCAAAGGTGAACGACAAGAAACTGCAGGCGGAACTCAAACGACTGGTGTCGCAACTCAAGCTCGCAAAGGACCGCGTGTACAGACAGCGCACACTGTTGCAGCACGACGCCGTGAGTCAGGAAGCCTATGAGCAGGTGAACACCGAGCTTGCTACCTTGCAGGCAGACATCGACATAGTGAAAGCTCAGATAGAACTTACCGAACTGCGTGCACCCTTCGACGGAATAATTGGACTTAGACAGATAAGCGTCGGCGCATACGCCACACCGCAGACGGTTGTGAGCAAGCTGACAAGAATTGTTCCGCTGAAGGTTGAATTCTCCGTTCCGGAACGATACGCAAGAGACATCAAACCGGGAACAAAGCTCCAGTTCTCCATCGACGGAGTGCTCCACACATTCCCGGCAAAGGTTTATGCCAAGGAGTCTGCCATCGACATGAACACCCACACACTGACAGTACGTGCCATTTATGCCAACGCCGACGGAAAACTCACGCCGGGACGATATGCCAGCATCAATCTGAAGAAACAGGAGATAAAGGACGCAATAGCCATTCCTTCTGAGGCTGTCGTACCCGAAATGGGTAAAGACAAGGTGTTCCTTTACAAATCGGGAAAGGCTCAGCCGGTGGAAATAACTATCGGACTGAGAACGGAGGACAAGGTACAGGTGTTAAGAGGACTTAGCGTAGGCGACACGCTGATAACGTCAGGAACGCTGCAGCTCCGCACCGATTTGCCGGTAACTCTCGATAAGATTGATTAATGCACATAAAAAAAACGAATAATGAACATTTCCGAAATAAGCATACGCAGACCGGTTCTCGCGACGGTGATGACCGTGATCATTCTGCTTTTTGGAATAATAGGCTATGCGTACCTGGGCGTGAGAGAATATCCGTCGGTCGATAACCCTATCATTTCAGTAACCTGCTCGTACGCCGGAGCCAACGCCGACGTCATAGAGAATCAGATAACGGAGCCGCTTGAGCAGAACATCAACGGTATTCCCGGCATACGCTCGCTTACGAGTACGAGCGAACAGGGCAAAAGCCGCATAACGGTGGAGTTCGAACTGTCGGTCGATCTGGAGACTGCCGCCAACGACGTACGCGATAAGGTCTCTCGCGCGCAGCGCTATCTGCCGCGCGACTGCGACCCTCCCACTGTGTCGAAAGCCGATGCCGACGCCTCGCCTATACTCATGGTGGCTCTGCAAAGTGAAAAACGGCCGTTGCTGGAACTCAGCGAGATAGCCGACCTCACGGTGAAAGAGCAGCTTCAGACCATTCCCGACGTGAGCAGCGTGAGCATATGGGGTGAGAAGAAATACTCCATGCGACTGTGGCTCGACCCTATAAAGATGGCGGGATACGGCATAACACCTATGGACGTAAAGAACGCTGTGGATAACGAAAACGTGGAACTGCCGTCGGGAAGCATCGAGGGAAACACCATCGAGCTGAACATCCGCACAATGGGACTGATGAACACCGCGAAGATGTTCGACGATCTTATCGTAAAAAGCGACGGCAACCGCATCATCCGTTTCAGCGACATAGGACGCGCCGAACTCGGTGCCGCCGACATAAAAAGCTACATGAAGATGAACGGTGTGCCGATGGTGGGCGTGGTGGTCGTGCCTCAGCCCGGCGCTAACCACATCGACATAGCCGACGCCGTGTATAAACGCATGGAGCAGATGAAGAAAGACCTGCCCGAAGACGTGAAATACAGCTACGGCTTCGACAACACTAAGTTCATCCGCGCATCAATAAACGAGGTGAAACAGACGGTTTACGAGGCGTTCATCCTTGTGATAATCATCATCTTCCTCTTCCTGCGCGACTGGCGTGTGACGCTTGTTCCCTGCATCGTAATTCCCGTATCGCTCATCGGTTCGTTCTTCATAATGTATCTGTTCGGCTTCTCCATCAACGTACTCACCATGCTTGCCGTGGTGCTTGCCGTGGGATTGGTGGTCGACGACGCCATTGTGATGACCGAGAACATATATATCCGAATAGAGAGGGGCATGTCGCCGAAGGAAGCCGGAATAGAAGGCGCGAAGGAAATATTCTTTGCCGTCATATCCACAACAATCACACTGGTGGCCGTATTCTTCCCCATCGTGTTCATGGAAGGAACCACCGGACGACTGTTCCGTGAGTTCAGTATGGTGATTTCGGGCGCAGTCATCATATCGGCATTCTCTGCCCTCACGTTCACTCCTATGCTTGCGACGAAGCTCCTCAAGCAACGTGAGAAGAAGAACGCATTCTATCGCATGACCGAACCTTTCTTTGAAGGAATGAACAACGTGTACGAACGGTCGCTGCAATATGTATTGAACCACCGAATGTGGATATTGCCTCTCATCGCCATAATGCTTGTACTCATCGTGGTACTGTGGGGAAAGATACCGTCGGAGATGGCTCCGCTCGAAGACCGTTCGATGATTACGATCAATACGCGCGGTGCCGAGGGTGTTACTTATGAATACATAAGGGATTATACGGAAGACATCAACCGTGTGGTTGACTCCATAATACCAGACGCCGAAGCCGTTACGGCACGTGTGTCGAGCGGAAGCGGAAACGTCCAGGTGACACTCAAAGACATGGCCGACCGCGATTACAGCCAGATGGATGTAGCCGAGAAACTGTCGGCTGCGGTGCAGAAAAAGACTAAAGCGCGTTCTTTCGTACAGCAACAGTCATCGTTCGGAGGACGTCGTTCGCGCATGCCTATACAGTATGTATTGCAGGCTACTAACCTCGAAAAGCTCGAAAAGGTTCTCCCAAAATTCATGGAGAAGGTGTATGAGAATCCTGTATTCCAGATGGCCGACGTCGACCTGAAATTCAGTAAACCTGAAGCACGCATACACATCAACCGTGACAAGGCCAACGTAATGGGCGTAAGCACACGCGATCTGTCCGAAACTCTGCAATACGGACTCAGCGGACAGCGTATGGGATACTTCTACATGAACGGTAAACAATACGAAATACTCGGTGAGATAAACCGTCAGCAGCGTAACAAACCGGCCGATCTGCGCTCTATATACCTGCGCAGCAGCGACGGAAAAATGATACAGATGGACAACCTCATCGAACTTGAGAACACCATTGCTCCGCCAAAGCTGTACAGATACAACCGCTTCGTGTCGGCCACAGTATCAGCCGGACTGGCTGAAGGAAAGACCATCGGACAAGGTCTTGACGAGATGGACAAGATTGCAAAGGAAGTACTCGACGACACATTCCGCACATCACTGGCAGGCGACTCCAAGGATTTCCGCGAGAGTTCGTCAAGTCTTATGTTCGCTTTCATCCTGGCTCTGGTGCTCATCTACCTCATCCTTGCTGCTCAGTTCGAAAGTTTCAAGGATCCGTTCATCATAATGCTGACCGTTCCGCTCGCCATAACAGGTGCGCTGATATTCATGTTCTTCGGCGATATAACCATGAACGTGTTCAGTCAGATCGGAATCATCATGCTCATCGGTCTTGTTGCAAAGAACGGTATTCTTATCGTTGAGTTCGCCAACCAGAAACAACAGGAAGGTATGGACAAACTTACAGCCGTGCGCGAAGCCGCAAAGCTCCGCCTGCGTCCAATCCTTATGACAAGTGCATCAACCATTCTCGGCCTCATCCCTCTAGCCTTTGCAACGGGCGAAGGATGCAACCAGCGCATCGCCATGGGTGTGGCAGTAGTCGGAGGAATGCTTGTCTCCACTATTCTTACAATGTATGTGGTACCTTCCGTTTACAGTTTCATTTCAACAAACAGAATAAAAAAACTAACAAATGGCAAATAAAATCCTTACCGGAATATTCTGTCTGATGTGTGCCTGCGCCGCATCAGCACAGCCGGAACCAGAATATCATGATGTCGGAGTGATGACACTGCAGGACTGTCTGGCCAAAGGTCTTGAGAATAACTTTTCAATCCGTATGGTGAAAAACCGTCAGGAAGTGACCTCCAACAACGCTACGGCAGCCAACGCAGGCTTGTTGCCGGAGGTGGATCTAACTGCCTCATACGGTGGGAACTATCATACCACCAGCACAACAGCAAGAGAATCGGGCGTAACTTCAAAAGAAAGCAATGCCCTTGACGGAACACTTGATGCCGGTATTGAGCTCAACTGGACCATATTCGACGGCTTCAACGTATGGACAAACTACAAACAGCTGCAGATGATGAAGGAACAAGGCGAGCTGCAGACACGAATCGCCGTGGAGGACTACGTGGCATCACTTGCCGCCGAATACTATAACTTCATACAGCAGAGCATCCGTCTGAAAAACTTCCACAACGCCATGAAGCTCTCACGCGAACGTCTGCGCATCGTGGAAGTGAACTACCACGTCGGCAGTTTCTCACAACTGGAATATCTGCAGGCGAAAGTCGATTTCAACGCTGACAGTACCCAGTACATGAAACAGCGCGAAGCGCTCACCACTTCAAGGATAAAACTGAACGAGATGTTGGCCAACGAGGATGTCACCGCACTGCTTGGAATACGCGACACAACAATCGACGTAAATCCGGGACTGCGCTACGACGAACTGTGGGAAGCTACTCTGACAGCCAACTCATCTCTGCTGCTGGCCGACAAGAACACAGACATCGTGAAAGCCGACTACAAGAAGATAATGTCGCGCGACTATCCATACGTTCGACTCAACATGGGTTATGGCTACACAATGAACCGCTACGAGCTCTCAGCCACACGTAAGCGCGACAACTGGGGGCTGAATGCCGGAATAACCGTAGGCTTCAAACTGTTCGACGGCAAGCGCAGAATGCAGAAACGCAATGCAGAACTCGACATAAAATACTCTGAACTGGAGCGTGAGAACCTGAAGCTTTCGCTGAAATCAGAGCTTAACAACTTCTGGCAGGCATACAAAAACAACTGGGAAATACTACAGAAAGAACGTCAGAACCTCGTCGCCGCCGAAACAAACTACTATTTTGCAAATCTCAAATATCTTGAGCACAGCATATCAGGATTCGAGATGCGCGAGGCACAACAAAGTCTACTCGATGCCAGAGAGCGCATTCTCGTGGCCGAATATGACACAAAGATATGTGAGATATCACTTCTACAGCTCAGCGGTAAAGTGCTCAGTTATCTGAGCGCTGAGACTCCAGCCACAGCCGCAAACCAATAATTCGATAGAAACAAAGACATGAAAATAAAAAAGCTATTTCTCTTCCTTACTCTGACAATGGTCTGCACACTGTGCACGGCCCAGTCAAAGAAGTCTGTATCAATACTTGGTGACTCGTACAGCACATTCCAAGGCTATCTCTATCCGAGTACAAACTTCGTATGGTACAACGCCGGCAAACACGACAACACTGACGTGACAAAGGTGCAAGAGACATGGTGGCACCAGCTCATAAGCAGCAGAGGACTGCGTCTGTGCATAAACAACTCGTTCTCCGGTGCCACTATCTGCAACACCGGTTATAACAAGGAAGACTTCAGCGACCGCTCGTTCTGCACACGCTTGTGGAACCTCGGATGCCCGGACATAATTTTCATCTTCGGTGGAACAAACGACAGTTGGGCAGGATCACCCATCGGTGAATACAAATACAGCGACTGGACAAAAGAAGATCTCTACTCTTTCCGCCCGGCAATGGCGTATATGATAGACAACACAATAGCACGCTATCCGAACGTCGAAATATATGTCATCATAAACGACGGGCTGTCCAAGGAAATAACAGAGTCGAGCCGAACCGTTTGCGAGCACTACAAAGTAAAATATGTGATGCTGAAAGACATAGACAAACTCAACGGTCATCCTTCCGTGAAAGGCATGAAACAGATAGCCGAACAGGTTGGAAAGATAATGAAAAGATAGATAATAACCGACAATAAAGACAAGAGAAACGCGCGGACCGCGGCCGGCAGCAGGACCAGAATGTGTCACTGACTGCAGACAACGCAGTTCGCGCGTTTCTCTTTTTTATATTCTTGCGTGATTATTCAATCACTCCGCACCAGCCACCGTTGCGTTCCAGCTTCAGTGTGAGCACCGAAGACTTGTCCACCTGGCTCTCACCCTTCACATAGTCGAAAGCCTGACGGTCGGCATTCACGCCGTCTGCAAAGAACGTAAGGTTGCGTTTGCCACCGTCACCAAGGAAGTCGAGCGGCACATTCACGGTTCTCGCATTGCCTGCGCTCATGGCTCCAATGAACCAACGGCTGCCTTTCTTGCGTGCAACAACCACATATTCACCCACCTTGGCATCGATGACACGTGTCTCATCCCATGTCACTGGCACTGAACTTATGAACTTAGTGCACTCCTCTTCGGCATAATATCTTGTCGGAGTATCCGAAAGCATCTGTATGCCACTCTCAAAAACGACATACATCGCCATCTGACAAGCACGCGTACCCATACCCATCGGGTTTGGATCGGTGCAGCGGTTGTGCTCCGGTTGTGCAGAGTTCATAGAACCGGGAGTGAAATCCATTGCGCCAACAGCGTTACGGATGAACGGCAGATAGATCGTATTCTCCGGACGACAGCCCTCGTTCTGCTCCATACCGCGCACACCCTCATATGACAGAAGGTTTGGATATCTGCGCTCCAGACCGGCCGGTTTGAACGAGCCATGGAAGTCAACCACCATGTTGTATTTTGCTGCTTCCTTTATTACTCTCTCATAGAAGTTCACCATCCACTGGTCACTGCGGTCCATGAAGTCAATCTTCACGCCCGGAACACCCCACTCAGCATAGCGCTTGAAAAGGTCCATATTGTTCTCCACAGTCAGCCACGGCAACCAAAGAATAAGACCCACGTTCTTGCTCTTGCCGTAAGCCACGAGCTCGGGAATATTGATTGCGTCGATAGAGTTGAAGGGATCGCGTGTAGTGCGGGCCCATCCCTCGTCAAGGATAATGTAAGGTATACCAAACTTCGATGCGAAATCGATGTAATATTTATAAGTATCGTTGTTGATTCCGGCCTTGAAATCAACACCCCATATCATCTTGTGATTCCACCAGTCCCAGCTCACCTGTCCCGGCTTTATCCAACTGCAGTCCTTCAGTTCGCACGGTGAAGACAGCACGTAGGTCATTTCATTGGCCAGAAGGTCCTTGTCCTGCTTGGAGATGACAAAGTAACGCCACGGGAACGAACGCTTGCCCTGTGTGCGGGCGATATAGTCGGCCTCCTTCAGAATCTTAACGCTTCTATCTCCATCGTCACCGAATTCCAGCGGAACTTTCGGGAACACCGAACTCATTCCGTTCTCACCGGTGCCTTTAAGGAACATACACGGATAATCCTTCAAGTCTGCTTCTGAGATAAGAATCTTATAGTTCTTGTCAGTACTTACAAGCACCGGGAAATATATCATCTTGTCCGACGGTTTGAAATCGCTCGTCTTTATATGGCTGTAAGGACTTTCGTAAGAAGTCTTGAAGCCGTCTGTATAAGACACATGTGCCATATAGTCACCGGGGAGACCTATTCTGAATGTCTCGTCCTTCACGTCGGCCATGCCCTTTATATTTGTCACGAAACGATAAGCCACACCGTTATCGAATGCTCTGAACTCAATGGCGTAGTTACCTGACATGTTAAGCGTCATGGCATTGTAGTGGTTCTTCACCATGGCATTCTTCAGTGGCACCTCACGCTTTATCGTTTCGTTGACAGTAGTGCGCTTCACATTCTTCAGTTTAGGCTTCACTCCCAGCTGTTTATTGCCAATAGTCATGGCAAGCTCACATCCGGTGAGAACCTCGTTGCCGTCAACACTTACTGTGTAGGTAACTTTGTCACCCAGACTGACATTCACACCGACAGTACCGTCAGGCGACTTCAACGTCAGATCATCGGCCGCCTTCATGCCCGTAGCTAACACTGCGGCCGCAAGTAAAAGGATTGTTTTTTTCATGATTGTAATAGTTATGTTGTTTTGTTAAGTATACAGGCAGGATAAATTCCGTAAACCCGGTTATAAAAAAATTGGAGAGGCGGAAAGCATTCCGTTTTCCATACCTCTCCAATTTTATTCTGTCTACCGACTCTTATTTCTTTTTCTTGCCCTTTGCCACCTCTTTAGAGAATGAGTAAGGAGCATCGCTGTCGGCTATACCACGCTGCTTGTTAGGTGTGGCAGACATGTTGTAGACAATGTTTCCACCCTTGAGCAGGTCGCTGTGTGTAAGATAGTTCTTTGTGTAATCAGCACCGTTGAGTGTCATCTTCTGTATGTAACGGTTGTCGGCACTGTTGTCGTTGGCAGTGATTGTGACGGTCTTGCCGTTCTCCAGATGCAGAGTCATCTTGTCGAAGTAAGGAGTTCCGAGCACATATTCGTTAGAACCAGGACATACAGGATAGAATCCCATTGCCGAGAACACATACCATGCCGAGGTCTGACCGTTGTCCTCGTCGCCGCAGTAGCCGTCGGGGTTGGCAGTGTAGAGCTTGTCCATCACCTCGCGTATCCAGTACTGTGTCTTCCAAGGCTCGCCAGAATAACCATAGAGATAAATCATGTGCTGTATCGGCTGGTTACCGTGAGCGTAGTTGCCCATGTTCATAATCTGCATCTCACGTATTTCATGGATAACTCCTCCGTAGTAGCTGTCGTCGAACAATGGCGGAACGTTGAACACAGAGTCGAGCATGGCGTTGAACGTGGCCTTGCCGCCCATAAGGTCGATGAGTCCCTGCGGATCGTGGAACACAGACCATGTGTAGTGCCATGAGTTACCCTCGGTGAAAGCGTCACCCCACTTCAGCGGGCTGAACGGAGTCTGGAATTTGCCATCCTTGTTGCGTCCACGCATGAGGTTTGTCTCCTTGTCGAACACGTTCTTGTAGTTGAAGGCGTGGTTGAGGAACGGTTTCAACTCCTTGTCCGACTTGCCCAAAGCCTTGCCGAACTTGTAGATGCACCAGTCGTCATAGGCATATTCGAGCGTGCGTGCCACATTTTCGTTTATCTTCACATCGTAAGGCACATAACCCAGTTTGTTGTAATATTCGAAACCGAGACGTCCGGTAGAAGAAACCTGAGGATGAACAGCATTGGCACCGTGCTTAACAGCCTCCCACAATGCTTCTGCGTCATAACCGCGCAGACCTTTCAGATAAGCGTCAGCAACTACTGAAGCAGAGTTGTTACCAACCATACAGCCTCTGTGGCCGGGGCTTGACCATTCAGGAAGGAATCCGCTCTCCTTGTAAACATTCACGAAACCAGCCTGCATCTTCTCATTTACAGAAGGATATACGAGGTTGAGCAGCGGGAAGAGGCAACGGAATGTATCCCAGAAACCAGTGCCTGTGTAGAGATAGCCTGGCAGCACCTTGCCGTTGTACGGGCTGTAGTGTACAGGCTGACCGTTTGCATCGATCTCATAGAAGCTGTGGGGGAACAGTGCCGAACGATAGAGACATGAGTAGAATGTGCGCAGATGATCTACATTCTCATCCTCCACTTCGATCTTACCCAACACTTCATTCCAGCGGTCACGGCCCTGCTGCTTCACGCGGTCAAAGTCGCCATCGCCCAGTTCCTTAAGGTTGAGCAGAGCCTGCTCAGGGCTGATGAACGAAGAAGCCACCTGAACATTAACCTGCTCGCCACGCTTGGTCTTGAAACCTACGATGGCACCAGAGTGGTTGCTTGTAGACTTCAGAAGCGATGCATCAACCTTTCCGTCAGCCACGGCAGCCTTGTATGTGAAAGGCTTGTCGAACTTCAGAACGAAGTAGTTCTTGAAATTGTCAGGCACACCGCCGCTGTTGCGTGTGGTGTAACCGATGATCATGTTCTTCTCGGGTATGATTTCAGCATAAGAGCCTTTGTCGAAAGCATCAACAACGATGTACGACTTGTCTGTCTCCGGGAATGTGAAGCGCATGGCAACGGCACGGTCTGTAGGAGCCATTTCGGCAACAACGTCGTGGTCTGCCAGATATACGCGATAGTAGTAAGGCTTTGCTATCTCAGCCTTATGAGAGAACCATGAGGCACGCTTGTCCTGATCGAACTCGGGAGTTCCTGTCACAGGCATGATTGAGAACTGACCGTAGTCGTTGATCCACGGGCTTGGCTGATGAGTCTGCTTGAATCCGCGGATCTTGTCCTGCGTATAGACGTATGCCCATCCGTCGCCCATCTTACCGGTCTGTGGCATCCAGAAGTTCATACCCCACGGCATGGCAATAGCCGGATAGGTATTACCGGTGGACAGTTCGAATTTAGAAAGTGTTCCCACGAGCGGGCTGACATAGTCAACAGGCTCGGCAGTCTTGGCTGCACCGGCACTCAATGTACCCAATGCAAACAATGCGGTGAATAAGTTTTTTAATCTCATATTATAATTATAATTATTGAATGGGTTATTACGGCTTAAGCTTCTCCGGCGCACACGCACTGCAGACAACGCAGAAAACCGAAGGCTTCATAAGGCTATGCCATCACAAGGCGATGGATGTATGTCGCATAAGGACATTCATGCTACAAAGATACTACAATTTGGCCGCACTGCAAAATAAAAATCCATTTAATTTGATGCTCCTTAATGCTTGTCCAAAAGCTGTGTATATTTATACATTCTTCGATTGGTTTATGAATAAATATTCATAGCCGGCAGAGGTCAACTTCACTAGTGTGTCCATGGAAATCAGAAGAATATTTCCAAACGTAAATGCGCGGGGCTTGAACGCCTCACATAAATCTCCGACTGTCAACGGAAAGGACTCCCCTATGCTGTCATATGCCCTCCAACGTGATACGGAACAGGCCTTATGAGAGTGCCGAACGGGCTTTTTCATGGCGTGGAACCGAGCTTCCGGACATGCAAAAAAGACATTAACACGAGCCAAAGAAGGACATTCCGTAAAACAATGGCAGGAAACACGTTGGGTGAATTTTCAGATAATGACCTCTACGGACACCGGAATACGTCAGCGATTTTCTATTTCACGATTTTCTTTTGTAAAATATGTCACTGCCGGGAACTGTATATTTATCCAAAAAGAGTGACGGCCCGTGTCAGAAAGACACATGGCCGTCACTGAGAATTATTGTATCCACTTGAATAAAACGTCTTACATCTTCACGCTCAGGCTGTGGGTTCCCGAGCCATATTCCTTGGAAACAGTCTCACCGGGAAGCGTTACATCAGCTGTCGCTCCCTCAGGAATGGTGAATGTCCACTTCCATGTGTCGCCCTCATACTTCCATGAGCTCTTGATAAGTCCGGCTGCCGACTTGTATTCGGCGGTGAGATAACCCAAACGACGGTCGGGCACAGGGCGCATGATGATGCGACGGAAACCAGGCTGAGAAGGATCGGCTGCTATACCGGCAGCTGTCTCCCACAACCACTCGCACACCGAACCGTAGGCGTAATGATTGAATGAGTTCATGCCCTGCGGGCCCATACCTTTGTCTTTCATGTAACTGTTCCAACGCTCCCAGATGGTGGTGGCACCATTATCCACAGAATAGAGCCACGACGGATTCTTACGCTGGAAGAGAAGTTCGTATGCAATGTCGGACATACCGTTCTCGGTAAGTGTGCCCATAAGGATGGAAGTGCCGAGGAAACCGGTCTGCAGACAGTTGTCGTGCTCCTTGAAGTTCTGGCGCAGACGGGCGATCATGCGTTCTTTGGCAGCACCTTCCAGTATGTTGTTCTTCAGAGCAAAGAGGGCCGGTGTCTGCATTGTGTTCAGTATTTCGGTCTTGAACTCGCCGTCTGAAGTAAAGAACTGCTGGCGTATGTACTCACGCGCCTCTTCCATCATCGATGCATAGCGTGAAGCATTGCGACCGGTGGCTTTCGCCATATCGTGCATCATGCCGGCATCCATAAGCCAGTAGCTTGCACAAAGGAAGTTCCAGTAGTCCACAGCCTCGGGAAGCGGACCGTTAGGACCGAATGCACGTCCGCTGCAACTCTCCAGCGGCTCATAGCTCAACCAGTCTGCCCACTGATAGTTTCCGTTCTCGCTTCTGAGCGCATTGTGATCATACTTGGTCTCTGCCACATGGTTCATGAAGCGCTCCATAGACTCCCACGACTCGTCAATGACCTTCTTGTCGCCGAACTGTTTCCATACAACCCATGGAACAATGATTCCGGCATCGGCCCAACCAAGGCGCATCATGTCCTGATCGCCGCATCCGTACTGTGCGAAAGGTGCCACACCGGGATAACCGCCTGTAGGCGACTGGGTGTCGCGCATGTCCTGAAGCCACTTGTGGAAGAAGCGTTTGGTGTCGGCGAAGAATGTACCTGTCTCGGCAAACACCTGTGTATCGGCTGTCCAGCCAAGACGTTCGTTGCGCTGCGGACAGTCGGTTGGAACTGACAGATAGTTGGACAACTGTCCCCAATATGTGTTTGAGATAAGTTTGTTCACAAGGTCATTACCCGTAGTGATGCGTCCCGTTTCCAGTTCCTTGGCTATTGATGTAACCGGAACACTGCGTATCTTCTTGATAGTAACCGGCTCTGTTACGGTGATGGAGATGAAACGATAGCCGAAGAAAGTGTTCTGCGGACGATAAGAAACCGGTTTGTCGCCTGACGCAAAAGTATAATCGAGCATCATGCCTGTGTCGGGTATGCGCAGATTGAGACGGTGAACACTGCCTTCCGGACCGTCCATACCCCTGCTCTTCGCTCCGTTTCCGTCGTTGAGCAACTCTGCTGTCACGCAATGAAGCTTTGTGCCTTCCTTTGCCTGGAAGAGGAACTCAGGCACCGCAGCGGCATTCTGACCGAAGTCGACAACCAGATTTTCACCGGGATTTACCTGTATCGCCTCTCCGTCCTTGAACTTCTTCTTTATTACAACCTTGCCGTAAGCCTCTTCGCTCTGTCCTGTCACCTCCTGCCATATGTAGGCTTCTACAGGTGCAAGCGCTATGTCCGGACGCATGTATATCTCCGCTCCGTTGTTAGGACGTATCTGTCCCTGGAACTCGCGGTTCACTTCAGGCTTTGAGAGCAATGCGGGTGTGAGGAAGCCTTGTGCTTCGCGTGCATCGTATATCTCACCGTCGAAGATGGCCGCATGCTTCACCGGACCGGCTATACCGGCTTTCCATGTATCGGTGTTTGTTCCGTAAAGACGTGTTGTTCCGTCCTTATAAGTCACGCGCAACACACCGCGGAAGGCACACTTCGTGCCATACATGCCCTGGCTTCCGCCGGGTGTGACAATCTTGTCGCCCCACCATCCGGGCGTAACCTGCGCAGCCAGCTGGTTGACAGCTCCGGAGCGAGTATCGAACGCGTCGGTGACATCATAAGTGAAGGAGCGTTTGGTTTTGAACGGATGGGTAAAACCGGGTTTGAGCACCTCTTTACCGATGAGTTTTCCGTTGACATACAAATCGTAGACTCCAAGTCCTGCGGTCATCCACTCCACGCGTTCCACCTTGTTTTCGTTGGTCAGCGTCGATACGAACCAGTTGGCACCGTCAGCCGCACGTGCACCATCGTTCACGGTGCCCGTCACAACAGGTGCATTGACTACTGAAATCCATTCAGAATTTTTCCACGCTTCGCCATCGAAACCATCGATAAGTGTTCCCACGTTTTTCTTGTCAGCAGTGCCGCAAGCCGTAAGCATTGCGAGTGCTGCACAATAAAGCATCTGTCTGTAGTTCATCATATTTTGTTTTGATTTTATAAAATTCTATCGTACGCCCCATGCAGCAGACAAACCGTATTTTATCAGTCAGTTCAAACAGTCTGTGTTGAACATCCGCACAATTCACCGGTCGGAGACGCGGCTTTGCAGCTTGACACACAATGCGGTCGGAAAGATAAAAAGATCGGACATTCTCATGTTTTAGTCATTAGCTTTATTCGGACGGACTTCTGTGCCGTGAACTGACTTTTCGTCCACAGGAAAGAACCATGCGGAACAGCAGCTGAAGACGGCACATGCGCCAAAGACAAAGTTAAGGAAATATTTTGTACGGACGACGTATGCGGACGTGTTTTTGGTACGAGGGTGTCAGAATGTATAGTGAAAAATATCAAAAAGCGCAGCCTGCATATTGATATTGCTGAATATTAAAAGAAAAGAAACGGCCGAAGGTATAGCATTTTGCGCTGCCATGGACTCATGACAGGACAAAAAACAACGCGATGACTCACCCGATAAATAGTGAGGGAAAAGAATGAGAAATGTCTTTGCACCATGGAAAAATAAATGTCAGATTATTCGATAAACTTTGTGCGGCTGAATAATAAATCCACGTCGGCATAAAGGATAAATCATAACCGCAAGACGGGCGCGTCCTTCCGGAGCCTTTACTCACACCTGATATCAATGTTTTTAAAGAAAACCCGGAGGAAGGACTTACAGTTTTTCTTGACTTTTTTTTGACAAAATAAAATCGAAAAACAGATGCGTGAGAATGTCAGATATGGCATTACAAAGGCCGTTTCGGGATGTACTGTCTTTTCATATACCCCGGAGCGTGCTCCGGAATAATTCGTTTCCCGTTCTGATAATGCCCGTTTGAGGGTCTGATTCCGCCCATTTCAGGGCATGATATGGTGCGTTTCAGCCCATGATATGGGCAATATCACGTGCTGAAACGGTGCTTATTGCAAGCCGGAAGAAATATTGTCACACGCAAGTGCCTGGCATACAATATTTTAGGACAACCTCTCATAATTCGCGAATTTGCGCCCGAGGGAGAGTCTGCCCGCAAATTCGCGCTGGATTTTTGGGGTAGAACCGAAAACTCAGACGGAAAAATCAAAATCTGGTTATAATCTGAAAGTCCCCCATATTTTGTTTTCATCCGGGCTGAAAGAAAACGATGATTATCTGATATTTAATCATCGGCTTTCCATTAAAAACCGATCCTCACCTGATTTCTACAGAAACAAAGTGTCCGCACCCCTGTGACGGAGATGCGGACACCGGTTGTTTATGACGTGACAGACTATTTGTCGGTGGTCGGGAAAGCTGATATACGCAGACGGGCGGCACCCATCGGCACGAGTGTTATGTCGTCGAGCGTGGCAGCTTTCGGCGCACACTCGTCGGGCAGTACTCCGCACAGCTTGGTGGCATCGAGCGTCCACGACGGCACCTGACGGCCTTTGGCCTTGAACTCGAGCGGCACGTTCTCAAGAGTGAACGGGAAGTTGTCGGCCGGCCACGGTTTCTTCACCACCTCTATGTCGCCGAGCGCGTTTTCCGGATTGAGATAGAGCGCATAGTTCCATGGGCTGTCGGCATATATTTCGGTGGTCGGCCACTGCGATGCGTCAGCGTTCTTCTGCCACTTGCTGTCGTGTATGGCAGTCTCCTTGCTGTCGCGTTTCACGTAGCGTTCCTTAATCTTCAGCGACAGGGTGAGAGGTCCGTAGTCAACGCTCACGCTGTTTTTGTTGACCTGCCAGCGGCGCATACTGAGCGACATGGGCACACGCAGACTCACACGGTCGCCCTTTTTCCACTCACGGTTGATGCGATAATACTTGCCGCTCACGGGAGTTACGGTCTGTTTTTCGCCATTGACATACACTTCGGCATTCTTTGTCCACGAAGGAATGCGCAGATAGAGCGGGAATTCGGCTTTGCCTTTGTCTATCGTTATGGTGATGTTCTCGTCGAACGGATAATTGGTTTCTTCCGTGACTGTTATTTTCTTGTTGTCGGCCACTTTCACATCTGCCGTGCAGGCAGCATACATCACGAAGGCCACACCGTTGTCGGGAGTAGCGTAGACAAGGTTTTCCGAATAGTAAGGCCAGCCCTGCGAATGGTTGTGCTGGCAGCAGCGGCTGCTGAACGGATTCATAGAGAGGAACGGTCCGCTGTTTGCTATGCCGGGACTGTGGTTCTCTGAGTCGCTCTGCACCATGTTGGGTGATGTGATATAACGCAGAGAACGGAAGTCGGGCATCACTGCGGCAGGATATGTATTGAAGGCTACATCCTCACAGTTCTCTGCCCAATAAGGATCGCCTGTGAAGCGTAGCATTATTTCGTCTGACGCCATCTGCTCAACCATTCCGCAGGTCTCTACACCCTGACGCGGGTCTATGTAGCCCAGACGTGCATTCTCGTCGCTGCCGAACATGCCTCCCGGCACTTGTCCGAAGGTGCGGCGTATGAGATGCTGCACGTTGTATGAGGCATGAAGCATGGCCTTGTCGCCGGTGAGCATGTAATAAGTTGCCGGCTCGCGGAAACACTCGGCAATGTTCACATTGTGCCAGTTGGGCAGGCTCGTGGGCTGACACCAGTCGGCGGTGTTGCGGTGTATCTTGTGCGCAAGGTCGAGAAGGTATTTCTCTCCCGTGCGGTTGTAAAGCCATAATACAGTATAGAGATTGTCGCCTCCGCGGCTGTTTTCCCAATAATCCTCAAGGAATTTGTCGTCAGGAATGGTGAGCTGCCACTTGAAGTAATCGGTCATGAGCTTTATTACGCGCTCGTCACCACTGTATTCATAATAGGTCTGTAGCGTGGACAGCGCAATCATCTGAGCCCACAGTTCCGGTTTGTCGCCATGCATGTTCACCGGTCCGAACGAACCGTCAGGACGCTGGCTTTTCAATATGGCTTCAATCCACAGTTTGGTTTCATCAAGCATCTTCTTATCACCGAGGATATATGCAAGATCACTGTAGCCTTTAAGCCAGTAGGGCACTTCCTCCCATCCGTGGTCTCCGCCGGAAGTAAGCCATGCGTTATTCTCTTTATCAAGCCAGGCTGAAATCTCACCGAGATGTCCGGTGAGACCATCGCGCTGCAATTCAAGATAGCGCTTGACCCACCCTGCCGGACGTATACTGCCGACAGGAAGTTTAATGAAACTCTGCTGAAGCAAAGGTGCACGACTGTTCACATAATTGTTGCTCTGGCTTGCATTGTCTGGTCTCTCCACGACCTGTGCTGTCTGTGCCCCGGCAAAACCGGACGAAAGGAGCAACAATAAAGCCATGAGATGATGTCTGTTTTTTCTCATAATGCTGTTCAGATTTGGTTTTTATAATTAAGCATTGTAATTAAGCATAACGTGTATTGCAAATACTGCTATTAACCGTAAACTGACAATACAAAAAAGAATTATTACGCCGGTCGTGTTCCAAAAAATATTTGGACATCCGGTATGAAGAATCTTTCGTAAATGAAAAATCACTCTCCGAAAATACGGAGAGTGATTGAATATACTCGATAAGAGTTTTGTCTTATTAATCCCAGTCGATTGCGTGCTGACGGTCAGACTCCTGAGTGTTGATCTTACGCTCACCTGTCAGAGAACCACGTACTGAGTATGTCATTTCATAACCAGGAACCAATGTATAGTCTGTGAAGGTATAATTGATATTGTTGATTATGACATAACGGTGAAGGATGTAGTCCTTAACGGCATCCATCTCTTCTACAACAGTGTAACGTGTGATCTCTTCCTGACCAGCCTCATTCTTTGTCACCTCAAACTTCACGCTTGGATTATCGCATGAGAACTTGACAATACCGTGAGAATCGTCAGTTGGTACAAATTCGAGTTTAACCTTGTAGTTAGCGCGGTCAACACGATCTTCATCGATAGTACCAGGATAAACGAATACTGTGTTCTCGTCAACAACGTACAGACGTACATTTTCAACAGCAGAAGCATTAGCTTCGTCACCCTTCATAGAAATCTGCTGAGCCGTTCCTGAGTAAACACCCGACCAGTCGTTGAACGGATAGATACGGAGAAGAGCCTTTGCATAGTACTGACGCGGATGAGATACGTAATTGTAGCTCTCATCATCAAGAATCTGAATAGGAAGAACCCATTTCTTTGACATATCGATTCCTGCAAAGTTGAACTTAATGTTCAGCAGTTCAACGTCCTTACCCTTGGCAATCATAAGTTCGCTTGGATAAGTTGCATAAGAAGTCATATCCTGATAATAAAGGTCAGTACGATTCTGGAAACGTGCATAGTTCATCGTTGCCAATGTATCGGGATCTGCAGACAGATGTACATTGATATTTCTGTCATTTTTTGTAGAACCTGAAACGATAACCGGCAGATCGTATTCTGAAATACCGATACCTCCGTTGCCTTCTGACTCGAACTTATTACCTATTTCCTTACCATCCTCATCAAAAAGGCATCGTGTATATGGAACATTGACTTCACGCACACCATTAGAATTCAACGGAGCGCTGAAGCTGATGTAATGTGCATACTGCTCGTCTTCCCACTCGTCATTGCAGGATGTTGTAAGCAAAAGTGCTCCAAAAAGTGATGCACCTAATATAGCTATATGTTTCATCTTATTATTCATATTTTATGATTAGTCATAATTTGTCCAACCCGGAGCCTGTACAAGTTTGTTGTTACGTTTCAACTCGTCGTGAGTAACCGGCCAGAAGTACATCTTCTCTGAGAATGTCTGCTGGAGGTTGGTTGTAGGAATTACACGCATGAAGTCGTCTTTTGCAGAACTTGTCATAAATACGTTCAGACCGTAAATCTGCTGTGCTTCTTCAATCGGAGCATCCATCCAACGACGGAGGTCAAAGTAACGCTTGCCTTCACCGAGGAACTCAATCATACGCTCACGCTTGATTTTCTCGCGCAGTGCATTCTTGTCGTTATATGTGGCATCTGAGAAATCAGGCACACCGGCACGGATACGAATAGGCTGGATTCCCTTCTTGATTTCGTTTACATCACGAGAAATTGTATATGTTGTGCTACCATCCCATGATGCAACATTATGTGTACCATCAAGTTCGTTAAGAGCTTCTGCATACATCAACAGAATGTCAGCATAGCGGATAGCTGTCTCAGCCTTTGCAGAGATATTGTCCATTGAGTGGTTGCCGGAAACATAATCACTTGGATTATACCATTTTCTCACACCAATACCTGTACGCAGATAAGAGAACGCATTGATGTATCCGTCTCCACCGCCACGATAGTAGAATATCTGTCGGTTGCGGTTTGATGCAGTCGGGTCACCGGCACACTCCCAAACGCTTCCACTGAAAGCTACAGATGCATAGAAACGCGGTTCACGGTTAGCATACTGCAAGGAAACATTGGCTTTCAATGGCGGATAATCCTTATAGTTCTGGCGTGTAGTCCATCCCTGAACACGCTCTGAACCATCTTTGCCATTCAATTCGCTGTCCTTACCGGGAACATCAGTTCCATCATTCATATAGTATGCATCAACCATCTTCTGTGTCAGACCGTGAGTGTTCCATCCTCCACAGCTAACCGGCATCTCATGAAGAACAAAAGATTCAATAGAACCGTTATTATCTTTGAGCATGTTATTAACTCGAGAGAAGATAAGCTCAGGATTATCCTGTGGATATACATTTCCGTTAAAGATATTTGCATATGATTTCTGCGGGTCTATATCCTTCCATCCGTCAGGCCAGTTTTTCTCAGAGAAGTTTCCGTCTGCAGGCGGTACGATAGTTGCCGGACTGATATCTGTGTCAGATGTACTGAACGGAGCATGGTACAGTTCATAAGCACCAAGTTCCATTACATCTTTGCAGGCAGCGGCAGCACGAGCCCACTTGCTCTCATCATATTCTTTGCTGAGCAGATATTCACCGTTCTTGTTCTTGAAGTCCTCAGCAATGCTTGCATCAACCTTTGAAGGATCATGCTGACCATTTGCAAGCTGACCATTTGCAAGAGGACTTGCTGCATAGATGTAAGCCAAAGCACGTGTTGCGAGACATGCACCCTTTGTCGGACGTGCGATGTTTTCCTGATCACGCTTGGTGTACTGTATTTCTTTTGCAGCCTGAACCATTTCGCTTGCGATATGCTCAACAACTTCTTCATAAGTACTACGTGCAATAGACATATCCTCATAAGTCTGGGTATAATCAATACCTTCATCCGGAACGATTGGCACCGGACCATATTTGCGAAGAAGCAACCAATAATAGTATGCACGTACGAAACGAGCCTGTCCTTTATAATCAAGCTTCTCAAGCTCACTCATATCTTTGTTCTTGTCAACATTATGAATGAATACCGAAGCCTGATAGATTCCTTTATAACAAGAAGCCCATGCATTGTTGTCATAGTTTTCGTCATAAAGTCCCATTCTGTAAGAGTTATAAGAAACTCTCACATCGTCCTTATTATCTCCGAACAGTTTTGAGTCGCGGTCGCCATAATACATACAGTCATCAAAACTGTTATAAAATCCAGCTCCTTTTGAACCAACATCAACATTCTCTCTTTTCAAGAAAGAATAAGCGTATGCCAGCCATTCCAAAGTCTGGTTCTTGTCAGAGAAAACAGACTCAAGAGTTCTACGATCGTCAAAATATTTGTCTGAATCCAAATCAACGCAAGAAGTCAGAGATCCTACGCCGAGAACCGACAACATTAATATTGCTATTTTCTTTTTCATATTGACTGTTTTTTTACAAATTAACCTGTACACCCACAGTTACTGATTTTGTAAGAGGATATTCCTCACCGCGTGTCTGCAGTGACTCTGGATCCCATGTATCAAACTTAGACCAAGTCAGCAGGTTTGTTCCTGTAACGTAGAAACGTATACTGTTGAAATGTATTTTATTTACAATTGATTTCGGCAATGTATAACCGAAGTCAAGGTTCTTCAAACGAATATAGCTCATATCACGAAGCCAGAATGAAGACGGTTTCTCATTGTTTGCATTCACACCGTATGTCAGACGAGGATATGAAGCATTCGGATTTTCGGTTGCCTTTGTACCGGATATTTCAGAAGAAATCCAACGGTCGTCAAGCATGCCCTTGAATACATTACCCCACTGATTCTCGCGGAATGCGTAAACGCACTTACCTTCAATACGTACATCTGATTTACCTGCGCCCTGGAAGTGGAGGTTGAAGTCGAAATCTTTCCATCTTACTGTGAAACCAAGACCGTAAATAAGGTTCGGTGTAGATGTAGCACCAATTGCAACCATATCACCGTCAGTAATCTGACCGTCACCGTTTACATCTTTATATTTGATATCACCAGGCTGATAATCACCGAATGTCTGCACTGGGCTGTTGCGGATGTCCTCATAATCCTTGAACAAACCAAGAGCTATAAGACCTTTCTGCTGGTTCACACGATAACCCTTGTTGTACTGATAAGGATAAGCGTTGAACTGTTCATCTGATTCAAGCACCTCATTCTTGCTATATGTAATGTTACCACGTACAGTAAGATCTACTTCACTGATTCTCTGATTGAAAGAGAAGTTTCCATCAAAACCTTCACTCTTCACCACACCTACGTTAGCCCAAGGTGAGCTTTCGAAACCTGCCATTGCAGGAATGTAGTTACGCTTCATATACTGTCCGCTACGCTTCTCATAGAAGTAGTCAACAGTCATAGAGAACTTGTTGTTAAACAACACAAGATCAAGACCAAGGTCGCTCTTGCGTGCAACTTCCCATGTCACATTATGTGACGCCAACTGTGTATAATGAATACCATGGAAATTCTTTGCATACGTAGATGTACCAAAATTATACACATCATCATAAACAATATTTCCATTATTATCCTTATGTGTGAGATAATCCAATGTATAAAGATACGGGAATCGCTCACTCATAGCATCATTTCCTACTTTACCATAAGAATAACGAATCTTGAACATATTCATCCAAGGAGCAGCCTTACGCACAAAAGTTTCTTCTGCAACGTTCCATGCCAAAGAGAATGCCGGGAAGAATCCCCAACGATGACCATCGGCAAAGTTCTCTGTTCCATTATAACCGAAGTTACCATCTATAAAATAACGGTTTGCATAGTTATAAGTCACCTGACCTGCAAGAGCCATGTTCTTACGTGATACAGAGTTCTTGATATCAGTACCCAAGTTCTGGGTCTGAATGCTTGTATCCTGTGTGAAACGCGCATTGAATCCGACAGTATGAACCTTTGCAAAGGTACGGTTGTAGTTAAGCAAAAGTTCAAGGAATTCACGACGCGAACCAGAGTTTCCACTATCCTGCGTCATATCCTGTGCACCGCGAATCTGGTCCCATATAATATTTCCATTATCATCACGTCCGTTTGCATGATATGTTGCCGGAGAACGTCTATGGTTAATCCAGTTGTCGTTGTATGTATCGTAACCGAAACGTGCAGTAAATTTAAGACCTTGTGTAATGAAGTCAAGATTCTGTTCAAGTGCAGCGTTTGAATAGAGGTTGTTTGTCCATTCTTCATTATAACCTGTCTGTGTTGCAGATACCCATGGGTTCACGTGGTTATCATCACGACCGATATTGATCTGAGGAACATAACCATTTGAATACATAATCGGTGAGAGAATGTTGTTGTAACCGAAGAGCTGTCCCCATACAAGGTTATCACCAAGTCCCGGACTGTTACGTTTGTTCAAGTCACCAGATACACCAAGTCTCAAAACTGTTGTAGGAGTAATGTCAATATCTACATTCAGACGATAGTTCCAACGTTTGTAATTGGCATTTGTATCATACTTGTCTCTCAAAGTCTTATCAGTCTTATACATACCCTGATCTTCAACGTATGCAATAGAAGCATAATAGCGTGATGTATTACCACCACCACTGAGATTCACATTACCACGATAGCTGAAAGCACCATCTTTAAGAAGAACATCCTTCCAGTCAACGTTTGGATAAAGGTCCGGATCAAGTCCGTTAAGGAACAATTCCTTTTCTTCTGGAGAATAAGCAGCACCCATACTTCTTGTAATACGTGCCTCATTCAAAAGATCAATGTATGTTCCTGCATCTACAAATTCAGGAGTAATGGTACGTGTGTTATAAGAAGTTTCAAACTTACCATTAACGTTGATCTTACCAGCCTTACCACGTTTTGTTGTGATAAGTACAACACCGTTAGCACCTTTTGAACCGTAAATTGCAGTAGCAGATGCATCCTTGAGCACTGTGAAAGACTCAATATCCTCAATGTTAAGTTCATCGAGATTATCACGCTCGAAACCGTCCACAAGAATAAGTGCGGAAGAACTTGCACCGAATGTGGAAATACCACGGATCCAGAACTCAGAAGTGTTCTTACCTGGCTGACCTGAAGTCTGGTAAGCAATGATACCAGGAACGTTTCCGGCCAAAGTATTTGACAAGTTAGAAGATGTATAGTGCTTCAAATCACCCATATTAACATTGGTGATAGCACCAGTCACATTAAGTTTCTTCTGTGTACCCAAAGCCGTTACAACGACTTCATCCACAGCATTAACAGATTCCTCTGTCATCTTCACGTCTATTTTGGTCTTATCGCCCTTAACGAGCACTTCAACTTTATTAAAACCAAGATACGAGAAAACAAGAGTCTGATATTGTTTTACCTTTATTTTATATACACCATCGGCATTGGTAATAGCACCAAGTCCCGGGTCATCCTTTTTACTGACATTGGCACCGATAATAGGTTCACCGGTAGGATCGGTTACAACACCGGTTATTTCCAAAGTCTCCTGCGCCAGAGCATTTACAGTCATGCCCAGCATTATAAACAGCATTAATAAATACTTCTTCATAACTTTGATTGTTAATTAGCAGTTGTCTCTGTTCCGCCTTCTGTACCTTCAGAATCTCCTCCTTCTGTACCGGAACCTTCATTATTATCTCCACTTTCTTCTTCAGGAAGTTCCTCCATACCTATTGTACGGATAGAGCGTCCTATAGTGTCAAGTACATAGAATATTTTCTTACTCTCATCGTAAGCAAGACCAGTCGGGTCACGGAAACGTGCAACTTCACGAAGATCACCATTATCTGTACCCCAGATATTGTTATCAGCAGCAGAAGTACGGCTACCACGTCCTGCGAAAGTACGAACGATGCCTTCCGGTGTCATGACACGTACATCATGGTTTCCTTTTTCTGCAAAGTAGAAATCATAAACATCAGACTTGCCCTGAGCAACATAGTCTTCATTCTTAACAAACACTCCCTGATAAGGTTTTGAGAGCTTTGCTGCTGTACCGACACCGTCATTCCAACCTTCTGTCTTCATCTGACCAGCGACAACGTAAGGAGCAGTAAATCTCTTATTTGCCTCATCATAGTCTGTACGGAGAATATAATGCTGGTTGACAACAACTATATAAGCATATTTTCCTGATGGGTGCATAACCATCTTGAACTCCCAGTTGATATCCTGGATTGTGAACAACATCTGGAATGCGTCATTGTCGAGAACATAAGGAACCCATGTACCGCCATTATCAACAACGTCAAAATAATCCTGAAGGTCAAGACGGAATACCTGTCCCTGTTCATAAGAGTTAAAATAAAGTTCTCCATTGATCGGGTGGATATAAGCACCATTACACTGTCTGTAAGCAGCCAAGAGCTGAATAGGAGAATTGTCATTGAAAGAACCATCCTCATTACGTGTAACAATCCAAACAGAGTTACTGCGCTGCTGGCTGTTATCCATATCCACAGAAACAATCATGTACTTGCCATCCAAAGTAAAGTCTACAGAACGCAGACGACCTGTACCGAATCTTGAAGAAGACATTACTGATGTTACAGTTTCTGTTTCAAAATCCATAAGCTGGATACCAGGACTTCCGTTATCGTATGCAATATACAAGTGTTTCGGGTACAATGGATCGAATTTCATCTCACCATCAGCAGCGAATCCTGTACACTCATCAAACGGACCGTCATGCCAGCCCTGGTCGTCAAACTCATTGCGATAACCTGCAATACGTCCTACGACCATTTTAAGTTCATAATTGAAGTTCTCAGGAGAAACAGCGGTCTGTGTTCCCATTGTCTCATCACCAACTGTAACTTCAATTTCACCTGTGTAAGCACCAGAAGGAACGAAGCAATAAATACCGTCCTTACCGTTCTTCACATTACTCTTACAACTGATCAAGACAGCTTTCTTACCACCAATTGTCACATCAACTTTGGAAGTGTCGTTGCCGAAATTATCACCATAGATGATAAGTTTCTGACCTGCACTACCAGTTTTTGGAATAAAATCGGTAATAGCCACTGACTTGTTCGGATCATATTCCGAAGATGTCGCCTCATCGTCGTCGCTACATGAAACAAAGCAACATGCGAAGAGTGCCAGCACGATACCATATAGATATCTGTGCAAAGTGTCATAGTTTTTTAACATATTAATTGATTAAGGATTGATTGTTTTTAGTTTATATCTGATTGTATAGTCAGCATATTCATAGTGTCACAACACTGGGAACTCCCAATGCCATGAAACAATCGTCTTGATTGTCAGTCGCAGGGAATCTATAAAATTCCCATGCGACGACAAGCATATTTTTCATATAATCCCTAAGGATTACAAACGATTACTTTTTCTCAGCAAGTTTGTCAGCAAGAACCTTCATCCAAAAACCGCCGATCACAGAACGAGCCTTGAATCCGGTCATCAATCCAGTCTTTGTATCATACCAGTCACTGATTGGAACGCGTGACTCTGTTTCATTGATATAATCATAAACCGGAGCAACGAATTTCAAGAATGTCTTATTGTTCGGAGCCATTGCTGCAGTCCACATGATCCAGTCGTTCTTGGTATAATCCTTACGGCTGTCAAGCGGCAATCCATATTTATTCTGTTTCTTCAGATAATACTTGATTTCACGCTGCATTGCATCATTCGGGAAGATATTGGTATTCCATAACTTATCCCATACCATATTATATTTCTGGCTCCATGTATTTTCGCGGTCAAAAGCAAGACGATAGTGATCATCCTCACGCGCATCGCTCTCCCACTTAGCTGCCATATCCTTTGCAATCTTAATGTACTTGTCTGCAGTTGCAGCATCGCCTTTGATACGAGCCATCTCTGCATAACCGGCAACACCCATGATAGCCTTCACAGAAAGGTTTGCGTTATGAGCCCAGTGACCAGCGAAGTCATCAGTACAAAGCTGATTAGCTGGATCCTGTCCGTTTTCAACAAGATAGTTTGTCCAAGTTGTGATATCATCCCAATACTTGTCAACATATTTTGTATTGCCTTCAATCTTTGCAATCATTGCAGCAAGAGTAATCATATTACCTGCTTCTTCCAATGGCATGTCACCACCATATACCTGACCATTAGCACGCGGATACTGTCCGAGGTCATGTGCAGCAAACGGTTTTGTCCAACGGCCTGAATAACTGTATTCGAAGATACTTGTCATCATTGCCTTCTGCAGATCAGGGTTGTAAACAAGGAACAACGGTGCTTCCGGATATGTAAGGTCAACTGTGTTTACACAACCGTTAGAGTTATTTTCCTTTGAGAAGAACAACAGATTACCATCTTTATCCTCAAAGAGTTTGTGAGCAGCGATCACATGACGATAAGAACCTGAAAGAATTTCAGCATATTTAACATCACCTGCTTTCAGACCATCATCATATATCATCTTATCAAACTCACGGCATTTTGCCATAAGGTCAGAGTAACTGTTCTTAAGACGGTCGAATGCATCGAAAATAGTAACCTTGCCACCATGTGCCCAATAGCCTTTATAGCGCTCGTACATATATTCAATATCCTGAATCTCATCATATCCGAGCATTGTGAAGCTTGAAGCAGTTGTTACGTTGCCGAAGTTATGAACATAAGCCAGTGTAGGCATCTGTGAAGCCTTGCGGCAAACAACTTTTTCTTCACTTTCAGGAAGTTCACCTGTAGAAAGGAAAGCATCCTTGATCTTGTTTTCTGAAGAAAGGCTTACATTTCCGTTCACATTAGGCATATAGAAGTAACCCCAGTCGATGCAGATACCATCACCTGTCTTTGCAAGAATCGGCTGATCAATTGTACCTGTCTTGAGGTATTTCACACCATTCTTTATAACAGTTGAAGAAACTGTCGGCTGTGAACTCTTGTTAACACCCTGCAGAGGATTTGCACTCAGATAGAACTGAACGTCATGTGTTTTCTTGTCTGTAGAGCGAACCTGATATGAAATGTAGTTGATCGGCATTGACAGCAGATCATAATCATTTATCAGCATAGGAGCTGTGAATACAACATCAAGTTCAACCGGTCCACACACGAATGTGTAATAAGTAGATGTGGCGAGTACGCTAACAGACTTCTGCTCTGCCTGAAGAATCTGTTCGTTGCTGCGTGCAAGATTCTTGAACAGACCGAAATCGGTGTATGCACCACCTGTTGTGTTGTGGCAATGAGAGGCAATAACATTCTTGCCCGGCTTGAGAAGCTTCTTAACATCATCATTCAGATGAAGCTTCACACCCTCACGCCATGTCTCACCTGTCTTTGCAACTGAAGTTCCGTTGATAAAGATCTCAAAAACATCATCATGAGAATAAACCAGATAAAGATCGTTCTTCAGATCATCTTCTGTAAGTTCAACAGTACGGCGAACATAAAGATCTGAGTTTTCTTCAGACCAGCGTGTACGTACATTGCTCAGATCAGGAGATCCGAATGCAGCTGTACCTTCCTTCCAGCCATTTGCATTAAAATCAGGTTTTTCCCAGCCTGCTCCAGGATTTGTACGTGTGTACTGTGCCTTCCACTCAACTTCATCAGCCATAGGAACGATTGATTCAAGAAGATATCTTTCTTTCGATCCCATGAAACGATAAGTTTTGCCATCAACACGCAGAAGTCCCTCAAGAGGTTTCTCGTCGTTGGTCCAATGGCGTGTATCACCGTCATTGAGCTTATCATACGGAGACCAAATAGAAAAATAAGGATCAGAAACTACCAGCGGCACAGACGGCAGACGAAGTTTTGTGCTCTTATAGGGCACGAAGTCCTCCGGTGTCTGAGCATTGGCAAACACTGCAGTAGCAAATACTGCAACAGACATTAATAATTTCTTCATCAAATTTATAATTCTAAAGTTAGTTAATAATCAACCTTACTTATAATTTTTCATGTTACCCTTCAAGCAATCTTTGCTTACCTTTCAAGAAAAGCCCAAGCACCATCTATATATCTTATATATGATCAGAATCTTATTTAAACTTGTTAGAATCTTTATTTGATGCTTCAAAACCTTTGTATGATGCAAAGTAAACCATTTTTTTGTAAAAAAAAGAATAAAAGACGAAGAAAATAAAAAAATAAACACCTAAAATCTGTTTTTTAACACTTTACTCTTATTACAATGCATTCACAACTGTTATATCATAATGGTCTTTGTTTTTCAAAGGTCGGATGTATTTATAAAATGTATTACACAATCCCTATATATATATAATAATGTGTAAATTCATTTTTAGTATAACTTGCTATAATACAGATTATAACAAATTCATCACCTCATGTATCATATTTACAAATTAATAAAACAGGCGGCAGAAGCACACACCCGTATACGAGGACGCTTCTGCCGCCATTTTTTGTATTAATTCTGCTAGTTGACGGCTTGTATATGCCGCCAGACACAGTCTTTATTTTTTTGCGTTTATTAACAAATCAACTTTTCCGTCGTCAATCAGTTTTATGATAAGTTCACCGAAGAGAGTGTTCTGCCATGCAAACCAAGGACGTGTGTAATTGTCAGGATTATTCTTATTGAATGATTCGTGCATAAGACCTGTTCCAGCATCAGTACGCTGCAGTGTCTCGATACACCATTTTATTTCAGCGTCGTCCTGGCTTGTGAAAGCTCTCATCATTATGGACATCGGCCAAACCATATCATATCCGATGTGCGGACCGCCTATACCCTCACCCTTTGAACCGCGGAAGAAGTAAGGATTATCCTCACTCCATACGAAACGGCGAGTGTTCTGATAGATAGGATCGTTGATATCTACATCACCGAGATAAGCCATTGCGAGCAGACTCGGCACGTTGGCGTCATCCATAAGGTTGTAGTTTCCGTAACCGTCAACCTCGAAAGCATATATCTTACCATACTTCGGATGATTGTATACGGCATATTTCTGCAAAGCGTCAGCCACTTCATCAGCAAGTGCGGTGCACTCTCCTGCTGTTGCGCTATCATTGTTCACCTTTGTCAGAATCTCAGCTGCTTTGCGCAGTGAAGAAACTGCCATGAAGTTTGAAGGTATGAGATAAAGATATGTCGTAGCATCATCAGACGGACGGAAGAAAGAGCAGATGAGTCCGCATGGTTTTGCAGGAGCTCCGAGTCCGTCGTTACATACAGTGTCAAGCTGACGTGCAGTCACACGCTGGAACTTGTACGGACCAAGTCCGTTCTTACGCTGCTGCTCACGGAAAGTCTTCAGAATATTCTTAACCGCTGCTTTCCATTCTTCACCAAACACAGAATCATCACCAGTAACCTGCCAGTAGTGGTAAGCCAGTCGCAGCGGATAACACAGTGAGTCTATCTCATACTTACGCTCGTGCAATTCAGGCTTCATATCTGTAAGGTCGCTGTCCCATTCGTTGTTTTCCTTCGGACCAGGATTGAATGCATTTGCATACGGATCGATGTTGATACACTTGAGCTGACGCAGAATAACGCCGCGCAGCATTTTCTTCAGTTTCGGATCCTTGTTTGCCAACTGAACATAAGGCCATACCTGTGCGCCTGAGTCGCGAAGCCACATTGCGGCGATGTCACCGGTGTAAACGAATGTGTCATCCTCGCCGTCGAAGTGCACAGTAGTATCGATTGTGTTAGGGAAGCAGTTTTCAAACATCCATGCCAGATATTTGTTATCCTTCAGGAGTTTCTTCACTTCCTTTATCTTCTTCTCCACTGCATCCGAACGGAACAGACGCTCCGACTCAGCCGGACGTTTTGACACGAAAGCCGTGGCATCCTTGGCATGAGTGATGTACTTTTGTGCGTCAAAGTCTTCTGCTTGCGCAACGTTTGCCGAGAGTGCCAGCATCAGCGCTGCACCGGCAAAGAATTTAAGTCTCTGATTCATAGATATGATATTATTTATACATTATTATATTTTTACCTTTATTATATATAGGCACATTCACTTCACTGCCGAAAGACGTGCCATCATCTCGATCATGGCTGCCTGGTTGAGCAAAGTACGCGAACCTTTCTTTCCGCGCGCGTCATAATGTTTGCCGAATAGTCCGTTCGCGTCGCGCGATCCGTCCTCTCCCCATGCTGTATCCATCGAAGCGAGGAATGCCTTCAGATATTTATTGTCTTTGTCGATGGCATAAAGCTCTATATATCCGCGCAGCATCACAGAGTCAAACCACATCTCCCCGCCACGCAGTATGCGCAGTCCGTCGGCACGGCCCTTGTCCTCGAAAAATCTGTTGTATGCAGCCTCAGCCATAAGTTTAGCGTCGTCAAGATATTTCTTCTCGCCAGTTATCTTGTAAAGCATTGCCGCAGCCTGCAGCATCTGACCTGTATTATACGAATACTTGTCACGTCCCAGACGGCCTTTCAAAGTAAGGTGGTCGAAATAAAGATGATCACTCTTGTCCTCCAGACTGTCTTTAGTCCATGTATAAATATCGAGTCCGCGATCCAGATATTTCTTTTCTTTCGTTGCGTTATACATTTTCAGAGCGAACACGCTGGCCGGAGCATTCGAACATGTATTCTTGCTCTCCTTCTTCTGTTCGCACCAATAAATGCCGCCGCCCAGTTTGTCATCATAACCAGACATCACAAACGTCCATATCTCTTCGGCGCGTTTCAGATAGGTTTTCTTGCCGGTGGCAGCATAGAGATCGGCCATATCAATGCCGAGCCAGATGTTGTCGTCATAGAAACGGTCACTCTGCGGTGCTGTATTCACATACGACGCATATCCGGCAGGCTTGCGTTTGTTGTCATAATACTTGTCAAGACCTTTTATCATCATGCCGTCCATAACATTCAGCCACTGCTTATCGCCCGAAGCCTCATACATGGCGCTCACCGACGACACCATTGCCGAGTATCCCCAAAGATAAGAATACGGATTCTGATCGGCTTTCGCAGGCACCGCTTCCTGCAACAGCACCTTGTCGTCCGTAGCCATATGTTTCTTCACTGCATCGAATGTCTGCGACGCTCTTTTCATCAGATAGGCATTGCTGCCGCCTTCAGACGCAGCATTCACACATCCACAACCGAACGCTGCCAGCACAACCACTGTCAGCAGTATCCGGTTCAATAAACTATTGTATGTCATTTTTTATTAAAATAATCAGGCTTATGGGTTAGTAAAAACCATATTAATCAATACAGAGACAAAGATACAAAATAAAAAACGGCTGCCCAAATAAAATACGGCAAAAAAGGCAGCGGCAACACAAATGCACGCTGCAACACAACAAGTTATGCACACTACAGTCATATCCGGCAGTGCACATGCATAACAAGACACCGTTTTCGCAACAGGTTTCCGTCACTCAAAAGGCCTGACATTCTGTTGATAATAACCCGCCGTACCTGTTCCGTCCATGTCGCGGTTATTGTATTTTATGGCATTCTCCTGCATCATCAACCACCGGTAGCGCGGCACATTGTGATTCCATACCCGTCCGCGCACCGCCGTAAGCCTGTTGTAATCGACGAGCGTATAGCGTCGCAGGAGCCCCAGATCATCGAGCATGAACGGCTCGCCGTTTTTCTCCAACACCCAGACACACATATAAGGTCTCTGCACCGCCTCCGACAGATTCCATCCTTCCGTACCTTCGTCACGGCTGAACCACAACCGGTAATATACGTCGCCATAATCGGCATAGAACGGAACAAACACGCTGTCGGCCTTACAGAACACATTCCGTTCCACCTTCACCGCCACGCCGTCATGATCGAGTCGCGGAATCAGCTCTCTCACCGCCCGACGCGCCTTCATCACCAGCAGCGAATCGCGCGCCGTTCCAGACATTCCGGCCAGACGGCAGCCCAGCGTCATGAGCGTGAGAGGGTCGGCTTCAAGCCTGTTGTAGGGACCGGGACGCATGAACAGAAGTTCTCCCGTACGGTCGAGAAACACTCCACGCGCGGTATAACGACCGGTGAGACCCTCGTTGCGCCAGTTCCAATAATAAAGCGTCATTTCATAATACACATCGTCGGGACGTACATGTGCAGGCACATCACTCCGCCGTATGCCGTTCCACGCACTGACGTCTGAGGCGAGCCATCTGAAGCCTCCTTTCACCGTCAGCGGACTGACATCCTCACGATACAACTCCGGACAACGGCTTTTCAATTCAGTCTGCAGACAAGCTAACATCACACTGTCGCGCTGCAGTCTCCACATAGACGACAGTTTCTGCGCGTTCATCATCGTGAAAGAACCGCACACAACAAACAATATGAATAAAAACGCTCTTTTCATAATATCCTTTATTGAACCAACTCCCGACGGCACGTCACACTGCCGTCACTCTCCGTCACTGCTCATCTGGCAAACTCGACATCGCGAAAGCAGTCTATCGCCACACGCTGTTTTCTTATCCACTCCCTGCAACCGTTGTCCACCGTAGGCAGACGACGTTCCATGTCGTCTAGTACCGCACTTTCCATAAGCGTATATACGCGGTTGTTCACCGCATCCACTGCCTTATATGGCATCTCGTCTTTCTCCGCCACATACACCTCCATGCGGTAAGGTTCCCGCTGTCCGTCCTCTCCACACGGGCGTTCTCCCGTAAGCGTCACCACATAAAAGATGCCGTAACGGTCGGCAGGATTGGCAGTGTGAAGATCAGCCACGTCATCACCGAGCCACGGATACTTCAACTTCTCGAACGTCTCCTCCCGAACGTCAGTCACACGGGCGCCGTCATAATAAAGACGCGGAAGCAGACGCTTCAGCACATCAGCCGACACCGCCGCGAGCACCGAGTCACGCGCCGCCACGGGCATGAGCGAAAGCCTTCGCTGATCGGTCATACCGTCAGGATCAGACCAACCGTATCCCCATCCGTCCCACAACGTAAGCAGTTCGCCGGTGCGGTCGAGAAATATACCACGGGCTGTATAATCCTCCGTAAAACCCTCCTCCATCCAGTTCCAGTAATACAGCGTGACGGCATAACACACGTCGCCCTTCCTCACTTTTACAGCCTTGTCCACAAGCCATATGTACGGTTCACGCTCCTTACCTGCCACCGCAGGATCGTCCATCACCCAGCGTTTCACCACCGGTCTGACTTCACGACGGTAGAGCCACGGACGCTTCGTCATCATCAGATGCTGAACACGTGCCACCATCACACTGTCGCGCACCCTCGCGTCAAGCCGCGACAGACGCCCTTCCGTCCGCACACCGGCATCAGCCATTACCGGAACCAGACACAATATCATAAAAATCAGAAATCTCATGGCCATTCTGTTCAGATTTGAGTAAAACATGTTTTCCATCCTCATACGCCATCCGCACATCATCCTGTATTCCGTACAGAAATCGGTTTCCGCGTTTTTCACATTCCGTCAACGCCAATGTGGCCGGAAGCATTGCTTTTATCCTGCAAATAAAACAAAAAATGTCCGTCAAGTCAAGCATACGTAACAATAATTAAACTTATTTGCACAATGAAAGAAAAATGCGTACATTTGCACCGCTAACTCTCTAAAAACCCATAAAACAATGAACAACTTGAACAAAAGAGACCACATAGTGTGGCTCGACGTCGTGCGCCTCGTAGCCATGCTTATGGTCATCGGCGTGCATTGCATTGATCCTTTCTACATCTCGCCCGTCCTCGGCAAACTGCCCGAATACAAAAGCTGGGCCGCCATCTACGGTTCGCTGCTGCGTCCGTCCGTGCCGCTTTTTGTGATGATGACCGGTCTGTTGCTGCTCCCTGTAGGCGACATGAGCATAAAGGATTTCTACAAAAAGCGTATACTGCGCATTCTCTGGCCGATGCTCATATGGTCGGTGCTCTACAACATATTCCCCTGGTTCACAGGCGTCATCGGACTGCCTAAGGAGATAATAGGCGACTTCTTCTGCTACGTGCAGGGCAATGAGTCGCAGGCTCTGGCCGACTCGCTGCGCAGCGTGGCCATGATACCGTTGCAGTTCAGCTTCACCGAAAACCACATGTGGTACATGTATCTGCTCATAGGAATGTATCTCTACATGCCGTTCTTCTCGGCATGGATAGAGAAATACGGCCGCAGCGCCGAGCGCATATTCCTCACCATCTGGGCCGTATCGCTTTTCCTGCCCTACGGCGAGGCTTACATCAACAAATATCTGTTCGGCGAAGCCACATGGAATGAGTTCGGACTGTTCTACTACTTCGCCGGTTTCTCCGGCTATCTGCTGCTGGGCCACTATCTGCGTCGCGGCAACGACTGGAGCATCGGCAAGACTCTCGCCATTAGTGCTGTGATGTTTGCCGCCGGATATGCCGTTACATTCACCGGTTTCAGCGCAGCCGCAGCCAATCCGGCATCAACGGAACTCGACATGGAACTGTACTTCACATTCTGTAGTCCCAACGTGGTGCTCATGACCATAGCTGTGTTCCTGCCGCTGCAGAAGGTCAGAATAAACGGCGAACGCCTGCGCAAGGCTCTCGCCACAATGCCGAAATACGGATTCGGAATATACATCGTGCACTACTTTGTTGTGGGTCCGGTGTTCATACTCATCGGCAAAATGTCGCTGCCCATACCGCTCCAGGTGCCTGTCATGGCCATAATGATATTCATCATATCCTACGCATTCACCTGGGCAATGTACAAACTGCTCGGCCGCAAGGCGCGCTACATCATGGGATAAGACACTGTCGGGCAAATTGCAAAGCCTGCATTGTTTTGCATTAATTAACATTAAAACTGTTTACGTTTAACATACCGCAGGACGCAATCCGGCATAACGTGACGCGGAAAAACAAACTTAAAACGTCGGAAACGGCTTCATACGAAAACCGCCTCCGACGTTTTTTCTTTACAAAAGATTCTTTCTCCTTTACAAAAGCGGGGATGCAAAAATTCCATGGGAACTGGTCTAAACAAAAAGGCGGCGGATTCAGAAATTCTTACAACATTGTCACTTTCTGCCGAAGATGGAAAAATACGGAACTTTCAAATTTTCTGTATCCTGCAATTTTTTCGTCAGAGTTTTCTGTTCTACCCCAAAAATCCAGCGCGTATTTGCGTGCGGACTCTCCTTCGGACGCAAATACGCGAATTATGAGAGGTTATTCTAAAATACTGGATGCCAGACACTTGCACACAGCGATAATTCTTTAGGCTTACAAAAAGCACCGTTTGGGCATGCGATAAAGCCCATTTCTGGGCCTGAAACGCACCATATCACACCCTGATATGGGCGTAATCGGAGCCTCAAACAGGCATAATCGGAATGTGATACAGACCATTCCGGACTTCACTACAGGGTATATGAAAATACGATATAGGATAAAAGAGACTTCATAATGCGTAATTTAACATTCCTTTACATCTCTTTCGCGATTTTATTTTGTCAAAATAAAGTCAAGAAAATCTGTAAGTCCGTCGTCCGAGTTTTATGATAAAATACCTGTATCGTGTGCGAGGAGATCCACGGGAGACACATACTTGTCACGCGTGGTTGATAAATCGTAAGCGGCAGTGTGGACTCATCATTACATGAGGAAATGACAGTCACGGCTTATGCAGTCACATATTGACACAAGGTTTCCCGACATGTCATTGTACATCATTGATAAAACCCAAAGCCCATCGGATTTTCACCAAGTAACAAAAAACATTTTTCACACTCCGGAACAACATTTATAAGCACTCAACAAACTCCGTTTCGCACCCTGAAACAGAGCGTGACGAAACACATTCTCCACCGCTTCCGCGCGGGCGTCAGTCCCAACCGGCTGACACACGACACACAGTGCAGAATTTGTCGTAACGCTCAAAAATCGCACAGAAGCACACGTGGCTCCACCCGATCGCAAATCATAGAATTTCATCAATACAGATTTAACATTCCGTCGCGCAAGTCTATAAAAATAAGTTAATAAAAATGCGTAGAACGACAATATGCCCTCATTTTTCAATAATTTTCTTATCTTTGTAAGTTTAAGGGGATATTTTGCCATAAGGCAACACACTGAAACCCGCAACACAAAACATACAAAACAGAAAAATGAGAAGACTCGTACTCGCAATAGCAGCTCTCTGCATATCGCTGACGCTTGCCGCACAGGATAAATACAAGACACTGAAAGACATATCATACGTCAGTGCCGACGACACATCGGCCTACAGACGCGAGCGTTGCAAGCTCGACTTATACATGCCCGAAGGACGCAAGGGCTTCAAGACCATCGTGTGGTTTCACGGCGGCGCGCTCGAAGGGGGCTCCAAAGAGCTGCGTCCCGAACTGCAGAACTCCGGCATAGCCATCGTGGCACCCAACTACCGGCTGTTCCCGCGCTGCAAATGCCCGGACTACACACGCGATGCTGCGGCGGCCGTGGCATGGACCGTGAAACACATAGCCGAATATGGCGGTGACCCTTCGCAGGTTTACGTGGGCGGACATTCGGCAGGTGGCTACCTCACACTGATGCTTGCTCTCGACAAAAACTATCTGGCAGAATACGGCATTGACGCAGACTCCATACGGGCTTACTTCCCCGTGAGCGGTCAGGCAGCCACTCACTACACCATACGCAAGGAACGTAAGATTTCGTTCACAATGCCGATAATAGACAAATACGCGCCGCTCAACAACGCGCGAAAGCTTGGCACGCGCCTGGTGCTCTACACCGGCGACCGACGTCTGGAACAGATGGCACGCTATGAGGAGAATCTCTATCTGAAATCGGTGCTTGAGGGCGTGGGCAACACAGAGATTCCCATACACGAACTTAGCGGATTCGACCACGGAAACGTGGTGACACCGGCCTGCCTGCTGATAAAAGGCGAAATGGCAAAATAGCATAAACAGACAGTCGGGCATAGGTCAGCCCCACACGACCGATGCCACAATGTAAGAAAACAGACACAGAAACTAAGACTACACACGCCCAGAAGCATGAACATAAAGGAAATGTTAAGCCGCACAAACGGACGCGGATTCTCGTTTGAAGTACTGCCGCCGCTCAAAGGTACCGGTACAGGCAGTCTGTTCTCCACAATAGAGAAACTCAGGGAGTTCGGTCCGGCTTTCATCAATATAACCACACACCACAGCGAATACGTATATCGCGAAACCGGCGACGGACTGTATGAGCGCCGCCGTATCAGACGGCGTCCGGGCACGGTTGCCGTTGCCGCAGCCATACAGAACAGGTTCGGCATACCCGTAATACCGCACGTGATATGCAGCGGAGCAACGATAGAGGACATTGAATACGAACTGCTCGATCTGCAGTTTCTCGGAATAGAAAATCTGTTGCTGCTGCGTGGCGACAAGGCGAAGGAGGACCGCAACTTCATACCGACAAAGAACGGACACGCACACACCACCGACCTGATAAGGCAGGTGAACATGTTCAACAAGGGATTCTTCGCCGACGGCACACCGATAAAATGTCCCATGGGTACGTTCGACTATGGCGTGGCAGCCTATCCCGAGAAACACGAAGAGGCACCCAACCTCGAAATGGACATGACATGGCTGAAAGCCAAGCAGGAACTGGGTGCGCAGTATGCAGTGACACAGCTGTTCTACGACAACAGCAAGTATTTCGCGTTCGTGGAGAAAGCGCGCGCAATGGGCATCACCATGCCGATAATACCGGGCATCAAGCCATTCACAAAGATGTCACAGCTCACTGCCGTGCCGCGTACTTTCCATTGTGACCTTCCGCAGGAGCTGGCGCAGGAAGCGCTGAAATGCAAGAGCGATGACGACGCACGTGCGCTCGGCGTAGAATGGACCACACAGCAGTGTCGTGAACTGTACGACGCCGGCGTGGGCAACATACATTTCTACACAATGTCGGCATCCGACTCGGTGAGGGAGATTCTGAGAAAAATTCTGTAAAACAAACTATACAACACTGAAGAGAGAATGAGGTTTGAAGACGTCGTAGGACAGAAAGAGACTATCGGAAGGCTGAAGGAGATGAAGACCGAAGGCCGGGTGCCGCACGCCATACTGCTGTGCGGACCGTCGGGATGCGGCAAAATGGCCATAGCCATGGGGTTCGCGTCGTACATGCTCGGCGAAACAACGCTCACCGATCATCTCAATCATCCAGACCTTCACTTCACCTACCCCACCATAAAACTCCCGTCCATGGGCAAGGAACACCAGCCCGTGAGTGGCGACTTCGCCAAGGAATGGCGCGGAATGCTCGCAAATGGACCGTATTTCACCATCGAACAGTGGATGAACGCCATAGGAGCGACAAGCCAGCAAGCCATAATAACCGGAGCGGAAAGCGACGAACTGACACGCATCCTGAGCTTGAAACCAAGCATGGGCGGATATAAGGTAAGCATAATATGGCTGCCGGAACGTATGAACCAGACCTGCGCCAACAAGATGCTGAAACTGCTCGAGGAGCCACCCGGACAGACACTGTTCATAATGGTGAGCGAGGAACCGGAGCAACTGCTCGAAACCATACGGAGCCGCACACAGCGTATAGACGTCAAGCCCATCGAAACCGCCGACATGGAGCAGGAGCTCATCGTACGGCGCGGTATTGACGAAACGTCGGCAAGGCGCATAGCCCGTCTGGCAGGAGGCAGCTGGACAAAGGCGGTGGAGACTCTTAACGCCGGCAACGAGAACAGGATGTTCTTCGACATGTTCACCATGCTCATGCGTCTGGCCTACCAGCGCAAGGTGAAAGAACTGAAGAAATGGAGCGACAGCGTGGCCGGATACGGCCGTGAGAAACAGCGACGGATGCTCGACTACTTCACACACATGGTAAGGGAGAACTTCGTCTACAACTTCCACACGCCCGAACTCAACTACATGACAGAGGAGGAAGAGGAGTTTGCCAAGCGTTTCGCACCGTTCATCAACGAGGCCAACGTCATAGAAATGGCAGAACTCATGGCCAAAGCCAAACGGGACATAGGACAGAACGCCAACGCAAAAATGGTGTTCTTCGAGATGTCGCTGCAGATAATAATCCTGCTGCATAAACGTACGTAAGACATTCAACAACTCAATATATACATTTTATAATTCAATATACAACTTCGAGACATGACAGACTTTAAAGATATGAAATTCAAAATAGCGCACGACTGCGACCGGGGCCTCAGCTGCGGAGCGTGCGGAAGGCAGGACAAACAGCTCAATACATACGACTGGCTGTACGACGTGCCCGGAAACACCGACAGGACAGACCTCGTGGAGGTGCAGTTCAAGAACACGCGCAAGGGATATTATCATAATGTCAACAACATAGATCTGAAAAAGGGCGACATCGTAGCGGTGGAGGCCAATCCCGGACACGACATAGGTGTGGTCACTCTTACCGGCGAACTGGTGAAACTTCAGATAAAGAAAGCCAACCTGAAATCGGCCGACGACATCAAGAGAATATACCGCATAGCCAAACCTGTGGACATGGACAAGTATTATGAAGCGAAAAGCAGAGAGCACGCAACAATGATACAGAGCCGCCAGATAGCGAAAGACCTGGGACTGCAGATGAAGATCGGCGACGTGGAATATCAGGGCGACGGCAATAAGGCGATATTCTATTACATTGCAGATGAGCGTGTTGACTTCAGACAACTCATAAAGGTGCTGGCAGAAACATTCCATGTGAGAATTGAGATGAAGCAGATCGGTGCACGACAGGAGGCAGGACGCATCGGAGGAACTGGCCCGTGCGGACGCGAACTGTGTTGCGCCACATGGATGAAAAACTTCGTAAGCGTGAGCACCAACGCCGCACGCATACAGGACATATCGCTCAATCCACAGAAACTGGCGGGCATGTGCGCCAAACTGAAATGTTGTCTGAACTATGAGGCTGACGACTATGTAGAGGCAAGACGCAGAATGCCGAGCAAGGAAATAGTACTCCAGACTAAGGACAGCGACTATTATCTCGTGAAAAGCGATATTCTCACGGGGCTTGTGACCTACTCCACCGACAAGAACACAATGTCCAACGTGGAGACGATTTCGTTTGACAGAGCGCACGAGATAATCGATATGAACAAGCGCGGAGAGAAACCTCTCTCACTCACCGACAACGGAAAGGCGAAGAGAGAAAGCCGTCCGGCCGACCTGCTTGCCGAAGCCGACATCAGCAGATTTGACAAGAGCAAGAAGAAGAAAAAGAACAACGGCTCAAGAAACAGAAACAACAGACAAGGCAACGGCGGAAACAAACAGCAGAACAATACCGCCAACGCCAAAAACAAGGATAACGGCAAGGAACAGCCAAAGCAGCCGAAGAAAAACGCTCCGGCACCAAAACAGGAATGAGAAAAACATTTTCAACTCTTATAATGGGCATAATTGCCGCAACGGCATTACAGTCCTGCAATGAAAGCAAGGTGTATGACAAATATGATCATACACCTCTTTCAGGGTGGGAAAAGAACGATACGCTGCGGTTTGATATTCCACGGCTCACTGCCGACGGCATGTATGAGTCGACGCTTGGCCTGAGAATAACCGACAACTATCCGTTCATGGGGCTCACACTTATTGTGGAACAGCGGCTTATGCCGGCCGACACAATATTCACGGATACCGTGAAATGCGAACTGACCGACAGAAACGGCAAGACAAGAGGAATGGGTGTGAGCTACTATCAGTTCAGATTTCCCGTAACAAAGATGCAGCTAAGCAAGGGCGATTCGCTTCACATACGTGTAAGACACGACATGAAGAGAGAAATGCTGCCGGGTATAAGCGATGTGGGAATATCGTTAAGTGTTGACTAACTTGCGGTCGGCATCTATACGAAGGAAAATAAACAGAAGGATGGTGAATCCCCACAAAGAAGAACCTCCATAGCTGAAGAATGGCAACGGAATGCCTATCACAGGCGTAAGACCAAGCACCATACCTACGTTTATGAATACATGGAAAAGGAATATGCTCAATACCGAATAGCCGTAAATACGCCCGTATTTGAACGGTTGTCGTTCGGAAAGATATATCAGCCTTAATATCAGCGCCAGGAAAAGCAGCAACACGCCTGCCGAACCAAGAAAACCTTCCTCTTCGCCCACGGTACAGAAGATAAAGTCTGTATCCTGTTCGGGCACAAATTTCAGTTTGTTCTGGGTTCCATTGAGGAATCCTTTACCCTTCAGACCGCCAGAACCTATGGCTATCTCGCTCTGATGCACATTGTATCCAGCTCCGGAAATGTCTTCTTCAAGACCGAGCAGTACATTGATACGCACTCTCTGGTGTGGTTCCATAACGCTGTTAAGTACATAATCGGCCGAATAGAAAAACATTATTGAACCGAGCGAGAACAGCATGATGTACAGATAGTTGGGAATACGGCTGCGCAACCGCTGATACAAAAGATATATCATAAGCAGTACACTGAGCGTTATCTGCACAAGAACGATGTCAAACGGTATCACGAAAACCGAAAAAAGAGTGGCAATAAGTGTTATACCAAGTACATAAAGCAATATGAGCCGCGTCTGCTTACGGTCTTTGCAATAGACGTAAACCATTGATGCCGTGAATATATGAACAAGCAGGAACACAACATATTTGCCCACAGAAGTGGGTGTTCCGGCCAGAAATACCTGTTCATATTTTATTCCCACGACAAAATAAACAACCATAGCAACACCCGTGAACAATATACTGCCGGGCATGCCTTCTCGATACAGCACGAGGAAAAACGACAGATAAACAAGTGCCGAACCGGTTTCGCGCTGTCCGATGATGAAGAACATCGGCATAAGAATTATGGCGCAGGCTGCGGCAAAATGCTTCCATCGGTGTATATTGAATCCGAACGAACTCATAAGTTTGGCCAAAGCAAGAGCCGTAGCGAACTTTCCGAACTCGGCGGGCTGTAGTCGTAATGGTCCGAGAACAATCCAGGAATGAGAACCTTTGATATCGTGTGGATTGAATATTGTGGCAAACAGCAAAAGCAGAAGAATGCCATAGATGATATATGAGAAAGTATCGAAGAAACGGGTATCCATCAAAAGAATGGAAAAACCGAGACACACAGATGTTGCTATCCATACAATCTGCATGCCTGAACGTGTATCCAGACTGAAAATATCATTATCACCGTAAGTGTAGCTAGCACCGCACACACTCACCCAACCGAATATCAGCAAGGCAAGATAGAAAATGATGGTCCACCAGTCTATCGAAGACAAAACGCTCTGACGCCTACCTGCTCCTTGTACCATATGAAATTCTACTGTTTTGAAAATGCGTAGCACGCTTCTCACTTTCCGGAGACAACTTGCCTGTAATATATTTCTCCATCATCAGCGCACCTATAGGAACACCGAAGTCGGCTCCGTAACCACCGTTCTCCACGTACACTGCTACCGCGATTTTAGGATTGTCCTTAGGTGCAAAGCCCATGAATATAGAGTGGTCCTGGCCATGATTCTGCGCCGTTCCGGTCTTTCCACATACCTCGTAATCGGGTCTGTTGGCCGCACGACATGTTCCCTTGACTACAGCCGAACGCATTCCGGCCACCACATAATCGTATGCCCGACGCGTGGCTTTGGTATAATGACGGCGTGTGTATGTCGTGTCTAGCGGCATATCCTGTATTTTCCGCACAACATGCGGAACGTAATAATATCCACGGTTGGCTATTGTCGCACACAAATTGGCAACCTGAAGCGGTGTGAGTGTAACCTCTCCCTGGCCAATTGAAATACTGATTACCGTCAGCGCATTCCAATAGCCCTGATACATGTCGCCATAGTAAGACGCATTAGGAATCATTCCGCGTTTTTCTCCGGGCAAGTCGATGCCAAGTTTATAACCAAATCCCATACTCACCATGTAATCACGCCAGGTGTTGAGAGCTTCGGCTTTGCTCTTGTACTTGCGACGGTTACTTATCATATTATACAATCCCCAACAGAAATAGGAGTTGCACGATGTGCTCAACGCACCGACCAGTGCGACAGGAGAGGAATGAGAGTGACATCCAACATGCATTCCACGACAATAGAATCCGTGATGACATGGATAAGCGGTACCCGGACCGATAATTCCTTCGGACATGAACGTGAGGGCCTGCGACGTTTTAAACGTAGAGCCCGGCGGATACTGTCCCATCACACTGCGGTTGAGCAGCGGTTTCCAAGAATCAAGCGATAACTTCTTATGGTTCTTTCCACGCATTCTTCCTACCATCAGTTTCGGATCATACGTTGGCGACGACACCATGCAAAGCACTTCGCCGGTGGATGGTTCTATGGCAACAATACTTCCGATTTTACCTTCAAGCAGTCTTTCTCCAAGCGCCTGAAGGTCAAGATCGATGCTCAGCGTAAGATCGCGGCCCGCTATCGGTTTGCGGTCGTACGCTCCGTTCATATACTTTCCTTGTATCTTGCCTCGTGCATCACGCAGAAGTATCTGAACACCTTTTTCTCCACGCAACACTTTCTCGTAAGATTTCTCAACTCCCAGTTTGCCTATGTAATCGCCGGGCTGGTAATATTCGTCATCCTCCAAGTCACTTTGAGAAACCTCCGCCACGTCACCCAGCACATGTGCGGCGTGACTATACTGATACTGACGTATGCTTCGCTTCTGAACATAGAAGCCCGGGAATCGAAAAATCTTCTCCTGAAACATACTGAACTCCTCATTCGAGAGCTGGCTCATGAACAACTGCTGAGTGAAACGTGAGTATCCCGGATTCTTCGTACGGTCCTTTATCTCGGCCATACGTTCTATGAAAAATTTTTTGGTGATACCGAGCGTCTGACAGAACTCCATTGTATCGAGCCGTCCTTTCTCCTCGTTCATCACCACCATTATATCGTAGGCAGGCTGATTATACACAAGAAGCTTGCCGTTGCGGTCCTTTATGATTCCCCGCGACGGATATTCTATCTTTTTAAGAAAGGCGTTACTGTCGGCATTTTTCTTATAGTCGTCGCTCATCAGCTGGAGAGTGAAAAGTCTGATGATATAAATCACCACTATGACGACGGCCACACCACCGATGACAAAACGCCGGTTTTCAAGACTGAAGTCTTTCATTCTCTCTTAACTAAGTTTTCTATAACCCACACAAGAACAAGTGTTATAATCATGCTACCACCGGCACTTACAAGCCATTGCAGCCAGTTGAAGAAGCTGAATATCTCGAGTGAGAAAAACACGATGCTGTAAACAAATACCAGAATGAAGGTATAAGCCATGTATTTGGCTGCTCCCAGCGAATTGAAAGAAGGTTTCAGATCGTCAGGGCTGTCGCGTGGCACGAATAGTTCGAGCAGATATGGCTGTATGAGTGCAACAAAGGTCATGGACGCCGCAGCAAGTCCTGGTGTATTGGAAAAGATGTCCACACACAGTCCGAGCAGAAAAGACCATAACAACAAAGCCCACCTGGGAAAGCCCCGACGTGCCGGAAGCACGAAATATACATATAATAAAGGTGTGGCATAACCGAACAGATGGATGTGATTGAACACAAGCACCTGCACCAGCAGCAGAACTATAAAGAATGACAAAGTCTTAACCCATTCCAGATTCATCTTTCAGAAATTGTTATTATCCATTTCAAACAACCGCAGACAACGCTTCTTCGCCAGGCATCAGTACTTGGGCTTTATGGAGTCGATGGCTGCATTGAGCAACTGCTGCCTCTCTTTCATAGAAGTATCGCTTATCACACACACGTCGCGCAGGCATCCAAAATCGGTCGACAGCTTCACTCTCAGTCTGTACGAAAGACCGTTGTCCGAATTATATACATGCTTTATCACGCCGACAACAACGCCACGCGGAAAAACAGAAGAGTATCCGCTCGTTATCACCACATCACCTATACGGAAACGGGCATGGCGCGGCACATCATCTACATAAGCCTCATCAGCGGCTCCTCCTGTCCAGTGCAGATAGCCAAAATAACCTTTTCCACGTATGGTACAACTGATATTTGAATGCGAATTAAGAACAGGAATGACAACAGAATAATGTTCAGACACGAGATAAACAATGCCTACGACTCCAAAACCGCATGCAACACCCATATCCTTTCTCACTCCATCGGCATAACCCTTGTCGATTGTGATGAAGTTGTCGAGCTTATTGACAGAATTGCTCACCACCTTTGCCGGGATTGTAACCAATCCGCGCATTGTTTCCATTTGCAAACGCTCAAGGTATGTGGTGTCCTTGTTCATCTTGACCTGCTGTTCAGCCACGGCCGCAAGCTGTCTTTCAAGATACAGATTGCGCTGTGTGAGCTTTTCGTTGACCTCAGTAAGCGAGAAATACTGCTCTACAGCAGAACTCCACGCGTACACCTTGCCTGCTACGGCATTGGCCGACGAAAACCACACACTGCCCTGATAACTGTTGTAACGGAACAGCAGTATGATGCTGACTGCTTCGAGCAGCAGAAACAAAAACCAGTGGTTATGTCTTGCAAGAAAATCTAAAAGATTCCGCATCGTTCAACTCATCATCCATAAAAAACAATTCACGACTCCCGGCCCATAAGCGGACGCACCCTCCCGCGGTACGGGAAGACATGCCGGAATACCGGTCATGGGCAGGGAGTCATGAATTATCAGAAAATTATCTCATCAAGAACGAGAACCTGTCTATGTTCTTCAGCGCAATACCAGTTCCCTTGGCAACACTGTGCAAAGGATCCTCAGCAATGTGGAACTTGATGTTTATCTTGTCGGTAAGACGTTTGTCCAATCCGCGCAGCAGCGCACCACCACCCGTCAGATATATACCGTTCTTTACGATATCGGCATAAAGCTCAGGTGGAGTATTCTCCAAAGCGGAGAGCACGGCATTTTCTATTTTGGCAACCGTCTTGTCCAGACAGTGTGCAACTTCCTGATAGCATACAGGAACCTCCATAGGCAGCGCAGTTATACGGTTTGGTCCGTGGACAATAAAGTCCTCCGGTCCCTCCTCACCCAGATCTGTGAGAGCCGAGCCCACATGTATCTTGATACGCTCAGCCATACGCTCACTCACCTTAACATTATGCTGACGTGCCATATATTCCTGTATATCGGCTGTCAGATCGTCACCTGCCGTACGTATAGAGTTATTGGACACAATGCCACCGAGCGAAATAACAGCGATCTCGGTGCTTCCACCACCTATATCGACAATCATGTTTCCTTCCGGAGCCTCAACGTCAATACCGATACCAATAGCCGCAGCCATCGGTTCGAAAATAAGATAAACGTCGCGGCCGTCGGCGTGCTCGGCACTGTCGCGTACAGCGCGCAACTCCACTTCGGTACTTCCCGAAGGCACACCTATCACCATGCGGAGCGACGGCGAGAACAGGCGGCTACCTGTATGCACCATCTTTATAAGTCCGCGCATCATCTGCTCACAAGCCGTAAAGTCGGCTATCACTCCGTCGCGAAGCGGGCGGATGGTGCGGATGTTGTCATGCGTCTTCTCATACATCATCTTGGCTTTCGCGCCCACAGCAATCATCTTATCTGTGCGACGGTCGAGCGCAACCACGGACGGCTCATCAACTACAATCTTATCATCACTGATAATAATTGTATTGGCCGTACCCAAATCCATTGCTATCCCCTGAACGAATGAAAAAAATCCCATTTCCCTAATTGTTGAATTTCTGTTTTTCTTTTTCTACCTATATCAGCCAAGGCCGCCGCACCTCATCACGGCAACCGGTTCCAGTGCCTGCAGCCTGACGCAATGAACGAATCAGGATATCACTTGCTGAACCACTCGTGAATTGCAGTGTCGTAATGACTGCTCACACCGAAAGCTCTTGTTGCAAACATCTTGCGATCTTCAATATCGGTCTGTGCGCCCTTCTTATTCAGTATATCGAGCAGCACACCGTATTCAGCCTTACTCGGAACAATGACAACGTCGTTGAAATTTTTTGCTCCGGCACGTATGAGAGAAATACCGCCTATATCTATCTTCTCAATTATATCAGCATCGGAAGCACCGCTTGCTACAGTCTGTTCAAAAGGATAGAGATCCACGATCACGAGATCTATTTCAGGTATCTCATACTGAGCCATCTGCTCACGGTCGCCCTCATTGTCGCGTCGTCCGAGAATACCTCCGAACACTTTCGGATGAAGAGTCTTCACACGGCCACCAAGTATTGACGGGTAAGTTGTGACACTCTCCACTGTCTGACATTCATATCCCAGCGACTCAATGAATTTCTGAGTACCACCAGTTGAAAGGAATTTCACACCTTCGGCATTGAGTTTTGCGAGAAGTTCGTCAAGTCCGTCTTTATGGAAAACGGACACAAGTGCAGTCTTGATTTGTTTTGTTCCAGCCATTTTTACTTAATTAAATACGTTCGAGATGCAAAGTTACGAAAAAGGCATGATATTACATATTAAAAAAAGAGAAAAAATAAGCCGCCACCTGCATTTATATGAATCACCATCCGTAAGACAACATAAGGCGAAGTAACAACAAAGATATTAATGTGACATAAATATACTATCACATTTTTGTATAAATATACATAAATTTCCGTATATTCATGCACAAACATCAACAAAGACAACATCTCAAATTCATAAAAATTCAATCTTTGCACGCGAAAAACTATTCGCTCCTAAAATCGTAAAAATTCAACATTTGGATAAATATATGTCAATCAACAGTTCACGTTTTCTTGCATTTTCAGATAGTTACAAGAGCATTTTGAAGAAACATTTTTCAAACCGTAAAATAGCGTATATAATAGTGCGAAAGAGTTATTTTCGCATAATAAAAAGTACTATTCGGAAGTGCAATAAAGTACATTTCGCACCGCTTCGAGCACTCTTCACTCATCCGTCAAAGCCCAGACGGATGTAAAACAAATCTTTTCATATTCTGAGGTTTCTATTTTACGATTTTCAACTGTCAAGATCTTTTACCATCAAAACGTATATTTATACATTTGCCGTCACATTTTTCAACCTGTCATATTCCGCTTTAAACGTACTCGGAGTACTTCCTGTAAGCCTGCGGAAATATTTGCAGAAAAAACTATCGTTAGCAAAATGCAACCTGTATGCAATCTCACTCACTGACATCGACGTATGACAGAGCATCACCTTTGCTGCAGTTATCACGGCTTTATCTATCCATTCCTTTGCGGTGATGCCGCTCGCCTTCCGCACAAGAGTGCCGAGATATCGTTCGCACATACACATTTTGTCGGCATAAAAAGCCAGACGACGCTCGTCACGACAGTATGTATTGACCAGCGTTATGAACTGTTCGAACACCTCACGTTCACGTGTACGTTCGTTCAACGGCGATGCCATCTGACGTTGCCTGAGCCAGTCAACATAATTGACAAAAGCCGAAGCCATGCTGAGCACAGTGTACTGACTGAAATCGGACTGGTGCACCACATCCCAGATGATTCGCATCATGTCGCCAAGCATCGTCATATCCTTTTCGGACAGAAGTATGTGGAATGAAGATTCTCGTCCGCAAAACGATACAGGCAAGCGTCCGTCGAATGCGAAATTAAGAAAATCATCGCCCATAATCATCGCATATGGCCAGAAATCCGGAGTTATACGATTTATCTGAGCTACACTTCCACGTCCCACATACACCAGCATACCCTCATGAAACTTCTGGTTCATAAGATTAAGAGTCACATCAGCCTCTCCCCGCATAAGAAGGATAAACCTGCTGTCTTCCACCAGAAAAGGAGCACTATTATTCAACACCCTGTCAAAAACACTGTTATATCCCTTGGCCATTGCAAAATCATGTTCGAGAAAAAAGGTCTTGTCGTCAGTCTTTCTACCTTTAACCATCTCGCGCATATCCGAAAAAGAAATGCGGGCAAACTTATTATTTCTCTCTGCCATATTATATATAATAATGTTTTAATCTTACTTTCACGAAACACCGGACGGATTTGTTCACCACATAAAAAACGCCAGCATTTGCGCCTATTTATCCGTCTCTACTGCAAAAGTAATTATTTTACGGTCAAAATGTACAATATATCATTCATGATATTACAAAAAGAACATTCTTACATAAGTAATGATAATGTTGTATAAAGAATTACCCTTTATCTTTGCAACAGATTAAAAACCACAACAAAATATAAGAATGACAAACAGAACATTATTAGCAACAGTCACAACATTACTGTCGCTGTCGGTCAGTGCACAGATAACGCTAGACGAATGCAAGACTTCGGCCAGAGACAACTATCCTGCCGTGAAACAATACCAGCTTATAGAACTGAGCCGCGACTACACAGTTGACAACGCCTCTAAGGCGTGGTTGCCCAAAGTAAGTGTTGCGGCAGGAGCCGTTGCCATGACCGACCTTACGGAGAAGATGGCAGCAGGCGCGGCAACAGACATAAGTAACGAAATTTATGGAGCCATGCTTCAGGTGAACCAGACCATATACGACGGTGGTACAACGGCAGCAAGAAAACGCGTAACACGCGCCAAAGCCGACGTAGAGAAAGGTCGTCTCGACGTGACAATGTACGACATCAACAGCCGTGTTGAGGAAATTTTTTTCGGAATACTTACCATCGACGAGAAACTGAAACAGATACGACTACTACAGAACGACCTCGAACTGAGCATGCGCACTGTAAATGGAATGATAAACGGCGGCCTGGCAAACCTGTCGGATAAGGATGCCATAAAGGTAGAACAACTCAAGGCCTCGCAGCAGGAAAGCAGTCTTACCACCTCACGCGATGCTTACGTCAGAATGCTCGCTGCCTTCACGGGAAAGGATATGCCATCCTCCACACAGTTTGAGAAACCTTCCGACACCATAACGCCATCCTACGGAACAATAACAAACCGTCGGCCAGAACTGGAATATTACTCAGCACGCCTGCGATTGCTTGACGAACAACGCCACACTCTCGACACGAAGCTGCGCCCACAGATATCATTCTTCGGTGCAGCTGTATATCACAACCGCATCAACGACCTTCTGAAAAACGGAACCCTTGCGGCAGGTGTCACCCTGAGCTGGAACATAGGAGCACTTTACACCCGCAAAAACGACATAAGAAACATAGAGACACAGAAACTGCAGACAGAATCACAGCGCGAGACATTCCTGCTCAACACACGCATGCAGAACGAGAACTCATACGGCAACATAAACGGTCTGAAAAAACAGATCGCGCTCGACGACGAGATAATCACCCTGCGCGAGAACATAAGGCAGACCACAGAAAAGAAAGTGGAAAACGGAACAGAGACCGTGAACGAACTATTACGCCACATCAACTCCGTAAGCGAGGCGCGACAGGCAAAGGCAATGCACGAGATCGTACTGATACGCGAGCTCTACTCACTACGCCATACCAACAACATCTGAACAGTTGCGCACACATACATATACAACAAACAGACATACATAATAAAAACAACAGATAAAACAAACAATCATGAAAACAGAGATAATAACATTGTTTACGGCTGCAGCAATAATGACTGCCTGCAGCGGCAAAGACAACGATTTTGACGCCACCGGCACATTTGAGGCCACCGAAATAACCGTATCGGCACTGGAAACCGGACAAATCATGCGACTCAATGCCGAAGAGGGCACACATCTGAAAGAAGGACAACAGGCCGGACTCATCGATACCGTGCAGCTGGCACTTAGCGCCATAAGGCTTGGAGCTACACGCGAGAGCATCGCCAGCAGCCGTCCGGACATCCAGGCACAGATTGCAGCCACAAGACAACAGATAGAAAAGGCAGAGATGGAGAAGCGACGCTTCGAGAAACTTGTCGGTGAAAACGCTGCAAACAGAAAACAACTGGACGACGCCGAAAGCACACTGAAGGTGTTGCAGCGTCAGCTTCAGGCACAGCTTTCGACACTTGGCAACAGCACACGCAGCCTCGACAAACAGATGAGTGCCACGGAAATACAGCGTATGCAGATACTCGACCGACTCAACAAATGCAGAATAGTGGCACCGGTGAGCGGAACCGTGATCGAGAAATACGCCGAACAGGGAGAATTTGCGACAACCGGCAAACCGCTGTTCAAGATTGCAGACACACGAAGAATGTACATCAGAGCCTACATCACGTCCGAACAGCTGGCCGATGTGAAAATAGGTCAGAAGGCAAAGGTTACCTGCGACTACGGCAACAAGAAAGGCAATACATACGACGGAACGGTGACATGGATATCACAGAAGTCTGAATTCACACCGAAAACCATTCTCACCGACGACGAGCGTGCCGACCTCGTATATGCCGTAAAGGTAGCCATTGACAACGACGGCGGCGCAAAGATAGGAATGTATGGCAAAGTGAAATTTCTGAAATGATAGCACTTAACGACATATCAAAAAGTTACGGCAGCGTTGTGGCGCTCGACGGCGTGTCTATAAGAGTGGAACGCGGCGAGATGGTCGCCCTGACCGGATGTGACGGTGCGGGAAAATCGACACTGCTGCGCATCATCACCACACTGCTGCTTCCAGACGGTGGGAACGGAACAGTAGGTGGTTACGACATCCGTAATCAGACTGTCGGCATAAGACGAGTATGCGGATACATGCCCGAGAAATTCTCACTCTACGAAGATCTGACTATTGAGGAGAACCTGAAATTCTACGCCACGATATTCGGTACAAGCATAAAGGAAGGATATGAGAATATAAAAAGCATCTACTGCCAGATAGAACGCTTCAAGAACAGACGTGCCGGAGCCCTTTCGGGCGGTATGAAGCAGAAACTGGCCCTATGTTGTGCACTTGTGCACAAGCCGCAACTGCTGGTGCTCGACGAACCTACCACCGGTGTGGATCCTGTATCGAGAAAGGAATTCTGGGACACTCTCGAAATAATAAACAAAAGCGGCGTGACCATCATTGCAGCCACACCCTACATAGACGAGATAAGAAGATGCCACCGCGCGGTGTTCATTGATAAAGGAACTGTGATGGGAACCGGCTCTCCGGATGAAATACTGACACGCTTCGCCGACATCTTCTGCCCCGGCAAACTGAAAATGGCAGACGCCGACACACATGCCGGACAGATGGATGTAATAAAGGTAAGTCATCTCGTGAAAGCATTCGGACATTTCAGAGCAGTGGACGACATATCGTTCAACGTAAGGAAGGGAGAGATATTCGGATTTCTCGGGGCAAACGGTGCCGGTAAGACCACAGCCATGCGCATGCTTACCGGACTGAGCCAACCTACAGGCGGACATGCCGAAGTGGCCGGATACGACATCGCCACACAATACGAAAAGGTGAAGACACGCATCGGATACATGAGCCAGAAGTTCTCGCTCTACGGCGATCTGACCGTGAAAGAGAACCTCAGACTGTTCGGCGGCATATACGGAATGACGGATGAAGACATAAGACGAAGAATAGACGAAGCTATAACACAGCTCAACATGAAAGGGCTGGAAAACAAACTTGTAAGAGAACTGCCGCCGGGATGGAAACAGAAGATCGCCTTCACGGTGAGCATAATGCACAATCCGGAAGTGGTGTTTCTTGACGAACCCACCGGAGGAGTGGACCCAAAGACAAGAAAACAGTTCTGGCATCTCATATACGAAGCAGCCGGACGAGGCATAACCGTGTTTGTGACAACCCACTATATGGACGAGGCCGAATACTGCGACCGCATATCAATAATGGTGGACGGCAAGATACGCGCCATGGGAAGTCCCGACGAACTGATATCAAAATACAAATGTGCCGACATGGACGGTGTATTCACCAAACTTGCCATGATGGCAAAGAGAGGAGACTGAACACAATGAAAGAATTCATAGCATTCATATCAAAAGAGACGAAACACATCATGCGCGACAGCCGCACGGTAATGGTGCTGTTCGGCATACCGATTGTGATGATGCTGCTGTTCGGCTTTGCCATATCTACAGAGGTGAGAAACGTGAGAATAGTAACGGTGACACCGGTTGAAGACATGCTCACCCGACAGATAACAGAACAGCTGCAGGCATCTGAATACTTCATCGTCACCGGCAGCACCGACTCTCCGGCAAGCGCCATAGAAATGATAAGAAACGGCAAGACGGACATGGCTGTAATATTCAAGCCACACATGGCCAACCACAGACACGACGGAAGCGCTGACATACAGATAATGACAGACGGATCCGACCCAAACATGTCCATACAGCACGGCAACTACGTCAGACAGATTGTGGCAGGAACAATGTACGGACAGTCTGCAACAGCTTCGGCAGCCGAGACAAAACTGCTGTACAACCCGCAAATGAAAAGCTCGTACAACTTCGTACCTGGCATCATGGGCATGCTGATGCTCATCGTATGCACCATGATGACGTCTGTAAGTATTGTGCGAGAGAAGGAACGTGGCAACATGGACATCCTGCTCGTCTCGCCGGTGAAGCCGATCGTCATCATAACAGCCAAGGCCGTACCCTATTTTGTTCTGTCAACACTGATACTGGCCTGCATCATCATTATATCGCACTTTGTGCTTGACGTACCCATAGCAGGAAGCATATTCCTAATTGCGCTGGTGTCGTTTCTGTACATAATGCTCGCGCTGTCGCTCGGACTTCTCATAAGCGTTGCCACACAGACGCAAGTCGCCGCGCTGCTTGCCTCAGGAATGATGATGCTTGTGCCCACGCTTCTGCTGTCGGGTATGATCTTCCCGGTGGAAAGCATGCCGCAGATATTACAGTACGTCTCGGCCGTAGTTCCAGCGAGATGGTACATATCCGCCATAAGAAAGCTCATGATAATGGGCGCAGATCCTTCGACGATTGTCAAAGAGACATGTGTACTTCTCATAATGACAGTGATACTGCTTGGCATAGCACTGAAGAAATTTAAAGAACATCTGAAATAAAAAAGCACATGATATGACTATAAAATATCTGTTAGAAAAGGAGTTCAGACAAATCATGCGGAATACGTTCATTCCCAAAATGATTGTCATGTTCCCTATTATAATAATGTGTGTGACGCCCTGGGTGACAAACCTTGAGATAAAAAACATCATAGTAAGCGTTGTCGACAACGACCACTCATCCATATCGTCGCGACTGATACACAGGATTGAGGCTTCCGACTACTTCATATTCGCAGGAACGGAAAGGAGCTACGAGGACGCGATGAAGAAAATAGACATGTGCAAAACAGACGTGGCTGTCGTGATACCCGAAAATTACGAGCGCGACATAACCAACGGCAGACTGCCAAGAATACTTGTAAGCGCAAACGCGGTGAACGGCACAAAGGGCAGCATGGGGTCGGCCTATCTTGCCAACATCATAAACGACAATCTGAAGGAAGCTGTGCATGCAAACACTACTGTCAACAAAGAGAAACTTACAACATTCTCTCTTTACAACAAAGGACAGGACTATAAGGTATTCATGATTCCGGCACTGATGGCAATACTTATTGTGATGTTCTGCGGATTTCTGCCTGCGCTCAACATAGTGGGCGAAAAAGAAAACGGCACCATAGAACAGATAAATGTGACACCCATAAGCAAATCGACCTTCATCATCGCCAAACTCATTCCTTACTGGATTATCAGCATGATAGTGATGACAATATGCTTTCTGCTGTCCTGGATTGTCTACGGCATCACTCCTGAAGGAAACATCCTGCTGCTCTATATGCTTGCAATGCTGCTTGCACTGACTTTCAGCGGCATCGGACTGGTGATAAGCAACTACAGCCGTGTGATGCAGCAGGCGATGTTTGTCATGTGGTTTGTCATGGTGTGCATGATTCTGCTCAGCGGACTGTTCACACCGGTCAGCTCCATGCCCGACTGGGCTATCTGCATCACGACGATAAATCCGATGAAATATTTTATCGACGGCATGCGTACTGTATTCATAAAGGGCGGAACATTCGGCAACATACTTCCACAGACCACTGCACTGGCTGTTTTCGCCGCCGCAGCAAACACTCTGGCAATATACAGTTATAAAAAGAACGGATAATAAATCTGTAAAACAAAATATCAATAAGACGGACAGTCACAAAAAAAGAAGAATGACAGAAACGCCTTCTGCCATTCTTCTCCTTCTTTTTGCTTCGCAGGTTTTCTTACTTTTTCTTCATTTCAAAATCAAATCTCTTGGGTTCGAAGCCTATGCTGCTTCCTCCAACCTGCACTTCATCAACATCAATATTAAACTTCAAATTTGTTGTCTTGCATTCATAATTGGCTCCGTCAACAGGCAGAACATTTACTGTTATGTCCATCTGATCATCCTCTTCTCCCTCAACCTCAGACGGCAGAGTAACAGAGATGTTGAACGGTTTGGGATCCATTGCGAAAAGAATGCTGTCTTTCTTTTCAGTGAGTTCCGGCTTATAACCAATCTTGTACTCCACTTTTCCTACTGCTTCAACAATCTTGTCGGCGAGAGCCTCGTCACCAACAACGGAAACTACAATGTTTTTGATTGGAAAATCATCGAAATATATGGTGTCGTTGTCAACCTTTGCTGTCACAGCTTCGCTCACTGACGAATCATCAGAAGCATCCTGCAGGGAAATGTCCGAGAAAGCCATATTTCCTGTATAGGAACCATACATGTCCTGTACAACCGGTGTGTGTGGCGGATTGTCGTCTTCATCATCACATGAAGTGAAAGCAACAACACTTCCCATTAAGAACATCAACATATAGAAATTTTGTAACTTGAATATCTTTTTCATATTTTCTGTTTTTAAGTTATACTTACGTTAAGTTTATCAGCTGATTCAATAACATAAATACCGTTGGATAAGAATAATTGCATAGCCAAATGTTAATAAATCATTATTCCTGTATATATAACAAAATATAACATAACACCACATTATTATATATAATTATCACTCAGATAAAAGAAATTTTGCGTTATTATAAGAACACAAGGCATGAAAACTATTTAACGTGAGTTCGATGTCATCCACATCTCCGGGAGTAATCATGAAGTTTAGAAGTTCTCCACGTTCGTTACATATCAGATGCAGTTTGAATCCGAAGAACAAGCCCATAGAACATTTTCTTCTTTGTGCTATTCCCTTGAACGTTTTATGAATATGGATTCTCCGGTTCTTGCATACACGTAAGGGAGTGCTGTCAACAAAACTGATACCCGTGCATTTGCCAAAAGAAACTTCTTGATGAACAGGGCCAATGGGATGGCCACTTCTTTTTCCAATTCAACAAAACGGTTATAAGAAACGACTTTGGAAAAGAGGTGACGCATATGCTTGCAGACCTTTTCCTGATAGAAGTGCTTCAGACATCGATACCCAAAATCATGAAAAAATATCATGACAAGCATGATTTCAGCCTTGGACATGGTGGAATCACGATGATAATTACGTTTTGCGGTAGGTTTAAGCGTATATTTTGACATCATGGCATCAAAAAATTGCAAAAATCATCTGCCATACAAAATAATTCTATAACTTTGCTCTCAGTGCTCATAGCGATTATTGTTCGTAATACTTTGTAATTCAACAACTATAAATATACAAACTAATCACCAAATTTACAAGCACTTACAATTCGCCGAACTCACGTTAATATATACAGATCTCTTAGTGTTGCTGCATCTAGTTTTAAATTCCGGAATGGTAAACAAGAAATACAAGATGAACAAAAATAGACGGTATTACATTTTAATCTTGCTACTTGATGTATTCGCAATATTATTATGGATATATTTTTTAGCAATTAGCATTCTAAATAGTTCAACTATTTGGACGAAGGTATTTTTTACTGTAATGGAGGTTATCAGCATCTTCAACTTGTATAGGAACTACCGCTCTTACTCGAAAAGCGGCAAATAGATTCCACTGTCCGGCCTGTTAGTGAAGGTCAGACAGAACATATCATTCAGAGACACACCGCATGAGAGGGCACGAACCTCTCTACTATCAAGTTGATTAATACGAATATCCCTTCAACAGTCTTCTTTCAATACACGGTGATGACCCAAAAGCTAAATTTCATAAAGGCGAACTTACAAACAAAAACTTAGTCATCGTAATTCTATTAATAAGAGCATTATCATAGAACCAAAATGGGTTTGATAATGCTCTTTTATACTTAGAACATACAATTTGTAGTTTTTAGAAAATGTATTTTAACGTGAGTTCGATGAATATTGGTGATTAGCGAAAACACCGGACGAAAACAGTGCTCAATGGAAATACCGTGAGATGGGTTTTATTCATGAATCACCACTGAATGACAAGAACTTACAGACAACGCGATGTGGTATAAAACATGACAGCGCAGTCCATCACGTGATAAAAAATTCACATTGCGATAACCTGCCGATCAATCATCCGTGAAAAAGCAAAGCACAATTTCCACACTATAATTCACGGCTCATCATCACGTTTTTAAAGAAAACCCGGACGAGGAACTTACAGTTTTTCTTGACTATTTTTTGACAAACGAAAATCGCAAAAGAGATGTAAAGAAATGTTAAATATCACATAATAAAGGCTCATTCATCCCGTATCGTCTTTTCATATAACCTGTAGTGCAGTCCGGAATGGTCCATATCACATTCCGATCATGCCTGTTTGGGGCTCTGATTACGCCCATATCAGGGTGTGATATAGTGCATTTCAGCCCATGATATGGGCAATATCGCATGCTGAAACGGTGCATTTTGCACAACGGGGAAAGAACTATTAAACATAAGCCACTGACGTTCAATACATTACATAAACCTCTCATTTCTCGCGAATTTGCGTCCGAAGGAGAGTCTGCGCGCAAATACGCGCTGGATTTTTGGGGTAGAACAGAAAACTCTGACGGAAAAACCGCGGGGTACTGAAAATCTGTAAGTGGCCCATATTGTTTTCATCCCAAGAGAGAAAAACAGTGCCATTTAGGGATTGAAACCACTGTTTTTATTGAAACCTGCCCTACTGTTTTCTGCCGGATACAGAACAGTTGCGGCCATATACGACCACATCAGAACGATAATCACAGAACCACAAAAGCAAGGAAAAAGAAAAAGCCATAACCGGAAAACCGATTATGGCTAAACTTCTGTTTTATATTGTAGCGGGACCCAGGATTGAACTGGGGACCTCATGATTATGAATCATGCGCTCTAACCAGCTGAGCTATCCCGCCTTTCGTTTTTGCGAGTGCAAAGGTAATACAATTTTATTAAACTGCAAAATATTTTTCCACTTTTTATTGTTTTAAATATCAAATATATTATTTTTGCACCATAAACAGGTAAGATGTAAGATGTTCTGGAGAAAACAACCTACACCATATACCAGATGAAAAAAAGAAAAATAACAATAGAGCAAAGACTGAATTCTAAATCTCCAAATATTATATGGAACCTTATCGGAACTCCTGAGGGATTGGGGAAATGGATCGCTGATGAAATAAAACAGGAAAATGGCATACTGACATTTACCTGGGGAATGGTATGGAGCAGTCATGAAATAAGACGTGCGAAAATAACCGAGTGTGAGAAATTCTGCCACATACGCTTTGTATGGGAAGACGAGGACGATGAGAACGCGTATGTGGAATTGAGAATGGAGAAAAACATACTGACCGGAGAATACACACTGCATATAACCGATTTTGCGGAAGAAGAAGACGTAGACGGTCTGCAGGGAATATGGCGTGACAACATGAAAAGACTGCACCGCACAAGCGGTCTGTAACCCGTGAGCACACCTATTAAATAAATAATAAAAAAGCATAAATAGGACTATTTCTTATTTTTTTTACTAATTTTGCAGGCTGACATGCACGCCGTTGTGCAAAAAGTTTCGCCCACAATGTTTCGTATAAAAAAATTAGATATATTCATCGCCAAACAGTTCGGCATCCTTTTTATAGGAACATTTTTCATCTGCCAGTTTGTGCTGATGATGCAATTTTTATGGAGATACATTGACAAACTGATAGGAAAAGGCCTGTCAATGGACGTGCTGGCACAGTTTTTCTGGTACATGGGACTTATGCTTGTGCCGCAGGCTTTTCCGTTGGCAATTCTGCTCTCATCACTCATAACATTCGGAAACCTTGGCGAAAGCAGCGAGCTTACAGCCATAAAGGCAGCCGGCATATCGCTGATGCAGACATTCAGGTCGCTCATTGTCATTTCCATACTTGTCTGTCTGGCGTCATTCTATTTTCAGAACAGCGTAGGACCTGCCGCCAACATGAAGATGGGACAGATCATGATGTCAATGAAGCAGAAAAGTCCGGAGCTTGAAATACCGGAAGGTGTCTTCTATGACGGCATACCGAACAGCAACCTGTATGTGCAGAAGAAAGACATGAATACAGGTAAGCTCTACGGCATAATGATCTACCGCATGACCGGCAGCTATGAAGACCAGGCCATAATACTCGCCGACTCAGGTATGCTGCAGGCCACGGCTGAGAAAAAACACATGCTGCTGACACTGTGGGACGGAGAATGGTTTGAGAACATGAAGTCGCAGGAATTCGCCAACAGTGCATCCGTACCATACAGACGCGAGACTTTTGTGAACAAGAAGATTGTGCTCGATTACGACGGCGACTTCAATATGGCGGACGCCACATCTCTTTCAAACGACGCCCGCGCCAAAAGTCTTACGCAGATAAACCACTTCATCGATTCGATAAGACACGACTATGACAGCATAGGACGTGTATATTACAATTATGACCAGATGGCGTTCTATTCACTCCCGGTTGTTTCAAAGAAAGATTCGATAACAGCAGTGAAAAGAGCCGAAGAGGTCACATTCAATGTAGATTCAGCCTATGCAAAGCTGTCGCCGGAGAAAAAACGTATGGCAGCCAACGACGCACTGAACAAGATACAGCAGCATGTGAGCGACCTCGACTTCAAAAGCATGATCACCAACGATGGAGACAAGCTTATAAGGCAGCACAAGATTGAGCGTATCGCAAAATTCACGCTGGCTCTGTCATGTCTTGTATTCTTCTTTATCGGTGCACCTCTTGGAGCGATCATACGAAAAGGCGGTCTCGGTATGCCGGTGATAATATCAGTGCTGGTTTTCATCGTGTATTATATTCTTGAGAATTCGGGCAGCCGTATGGCACGCGGAGGCATGTGGAGCATATGGTTCGGAACCAGTCTGGCATCCGCAGTGCTAATTCCTACTGCTATTTTCTTCACATACAAGGCTAACAAGGATTCCACCGTATTCAATATCGACATGTATATCAACATATTGCGCAAACTTCTCGGATTAAGGATTAAACGTCATGTCGCCGCAAAGGAAGTGATAATCGAAAATCCTGATTACGAGAAAGATGCCGCAAGATTGCAGAAAATAAGTACGGAAATCTACGAATACTCCAAGCAGCACAAACTGAAATCCGCTCCAAACTGGATAAAAGTATTCTTCAGATATGAGGCGGATCATGAAATAGAACGCATAAACAGCGAACTGGAGGAAATCATTGAGGATCTGGCAAACACAAAAGACAGTGTGATCCTTAATGAACTCAACACATATCCTATAATATCAGAAAAGGCACATACAAGGCCTTTCGACCGCAAGTGGCTCAACATTGCTGCGGCCATAATAGTGCCGCTGGGCATTATACTTTATGTCAGAATGTGGCGTTACAGACTAAGACTGCTGCAGGATCTGAAAAATATAAAGAAAACAAACGATAGAATAATAGCGCGGATAAACAAGATGTGAAACCGCCGGAACAACAATATAAATACAACAAGAATATTAATAAAGAACATAAAAATATGACAGAGTTCAATCTCAACAGCATTGAAGATGCGATAAAAGATTTTAAGGAAGGAAAATTCGTAATAGTAGTTGACGACGAAGACCGCGAAAACGAAGGCGACCTGATTATCGCTGCAGAAAAGATAACGGCAGAGAAAGTGAATTTCATGCTGAAGAATGCACGTGGAGTCCTTTGTGCTCCGGTAACACTCTCACGCTGCGAGGAGCTTGACCTGCCAAGACAAGTGAGCAACAACACATCCATGCTCGGCACACCTTTCACTGTGACAATAGACAAACTGGAAGGATGTACCACCGGTGTTTCAGCTCACGACCGCGCTGAAACAATAAAGGCGCTCGCAGATCCGGCCTCCACGCCTCAGACATTCGGACGACCAGGCCATATAAATCCGTTGTATGCACAAGACAACGGAGTATTGAGACGCTGCGGACACACCGAAGCTACCATAGACCTTTGCAAACTGGCAGGACTCTACCCCGCCGGAGCACTGATGGAAATAATGAACGAGGACGGCACAATGGCACGAATGCCGGAACTGATAGAAATGGCAGAGAAATGGGGGCTGAGAATAATTACCATCAAGGACCTTATCGCCTATCGTCTGAAAAAAGAATCTATAATTGAAATAGGCGAAGAAGTTGACATGCCGACAGAATACGGACACTTCCGTCTCATTCCTTTCCGTCAGCAAAGCAACGGCATGGAGCATATGGCACTTGTAAAAGGTGAATGGACCGAAGATGAGCCCATTCTTGTAAGAGTACATTCGTCATGCGCTACAGGCGACATACTTGGAAGCAAGAGATGCGACTGCGGTGAACAGCTCCACAAGGCCATGCAGATGATTGAAAAAGAAGGCAAAGGCGTACTAATATACATGCAACAGGAAGGACGCGGAATCGGTCTTATGAACAAAATTGCGGCATACAAACTGCAGGAGGAAGGCTACGACACTGTGGACGCCAACATACATCTCGGTTTCCAGCCGGACGAGCGTGACTACGGATGCGGCGCACAGATATTGCGCAAGCTTGGTGTGCACAAGATGAGACTCATGACCAACAATCCGGTAAAACGCGTAGGACTTGAAGCATACGGACTGGAAATAACCGAGAATGTTCCGATAGAAATAACGCCGAACGAATACAACGAGCGTTATCTGAAAACAAAACGTGACAGAATGGGACACACTCTGCACCTGAAATAAAAACAACGGTTCTGCAAAAATAGCCGTGTACAAAAAGAAAGCCATGCCATACCTTATTATAGAAGGAGTGATTGTTTCAATCTCCGTAATGCTGGGTGTTGCAATAGGAGCAAAATCCGGCAACATTAAATCAGGTCTGGCATTAGGAATTCTTACAGGAGGCTTTATTTCTGCAATAATTCATGTATTCATATACATAAAAAACAGAAGAAATTTGTGAAACCGCAAAATATTACAAATCCATTAATAATGGAGAAATATACTATCTTTTCTTTCGTCAGAATGAATTAATTTTTTAATTTTGCAAAATAAAAACACGAAAATTATGGCACAATTATCTGATCGTCTGAACAGACTCGCACCATCTGCAACACTCGCAATGTCGCAGAAAAGCAGCGAGATGAAAGCACAAGGCATTGACGTTATAAATCTGAGTGTGGGAGAACCTGACTTCAATACTCCTGATCAAATCAAAAACGCTGCCAAGGAAGCTGTTGACAACAATTATTCTCGTTATTCTCCAGTACCGGGATATGCCGATCTGAGAAAAGCCATTGTTGCAAAACTGAAAAACGAAAACAATCTGGAATACACCATCAATGAGATATTGGTGTCAAACGGAGCAAAACAAAGCGTATGTAACACCGTAATGGCTCTCGTTAATGACGGTGACGAAGTAATTATACCAACACCATATTGGGTAAGTTATCCACAAATGGTAAAGCTGGCTGGTGGTAATCCTGTCTTTATCAATGCAGGATTTGAACAGAATTTCAAAATAACTGCACAACAGCTCGAGGAAGCCATAACTCCGAAAACAAGAATGCTCATTCTTTGCTCACCGAGCAATCCTACCGGAAGCGTCTATACAAAAGAAGAGCTTGAAAGTCTTGCTGAAGTAATAAAGAGACATGAAAACCTCTTTGTACTTGCAGATGAAATATACGAGCACATCAATTACACAGGACATCACGAAAGCATTGCACAGTTTGATGGAATGAAAGAGCGCTCTATAATTGTCAACGGTGTTTCTAAAGCATACGCCATGACAGGATGGCGCATCGGATTCATCGCAGCACCGGAATGGATAGTAAAAGGATGCAATAAACTTCAGGGACAATATACAAGCGGTCCTTGTTCTGTAAGCCAGAAGGCAGCAGAAGCAGCATACACTCTTCCACAAGACTGCGTTGAAACAATGAGACAGGCTTTCGAACGCCGTCGCAATCTCATTGTTGAATTGGCAAAAGACATTCCCGGACTTGAGGTCAACATACCGCAAGGAGCATTTTATCTGTTCCCTAAATGCAGCAGTTTCTACGGAAAGAGCGACGGGAACCGCACGATAAACAATTCAACAGACTTCGCAATGTACCTTCTTGAAGTAGGTCACGTGGCAACTGTTGCCGGTGATGCATTCGGAGATCCGGAATGTTTCCGTATGAGTTATGCTACAAGTGACGAAAACATACGTGAAGCAATGAACAGAATAAAGAATGTGCTTTCACGCCTGAAATAACGTCAAACAGCACTGATGTCAGACTAATTTAAAGAAATTCATTGTTAAAATACGCAAATACAAGTTTCAATTATACTTAAATTGCTATCTTTGCCTCTAGAATACATACCAGAAAGCAAAATTACACATAGCAATAAGAGTAAACAGTCGACAATAAGATAAAAAAATAACAACCAAAAAATTTATTAACAACTAAAATTAAAATTTTAAATTATGGCAACTACACAAAAAAACAGCCCCAAATCTCAGGGCTTCCAAGGAGTTAGAGACGCAATTTGGATCATAGTAATATGTGGCGTAATTGCATTCTGTTTTTATGAATTCTTCCTCGGTGGCCCGTCAAACTTCCACGGCGGAGACAACAGTGGCGAACCTGCAAACCTGCTTGGTACAATCTACAAAGGAGGTATCGTCGTTCCTGTAATCTTCACATTGCTTTTCACAGTTATTTCACTTGGTGTTGAGCGTTATCTTGCTCTTCGCTCTGCATTCGGTAAAATGCCTTTGGCTAAATTTACTGCACAGATCAAAGAAGCTATCAAGAGCGGTGATTTCGCTGCTGCTCATCAGCTTTGCGACAAGATGAGAGGTTCTGTAGCAAACGTTGTTTCTGCTTCTCTCAACGCATATGAGGATATGGAAAAGACTTCAGGCATCAAGAAGAGCCAGAAGATCGCTAAGATCCAGCAGGCACACGAAGAAGCTACTCAGCTTGAAATGCCTACTCTTCAGATGAACCTTCCTATCGTTGCAACAATCGTAACACTCGGTACTCTTACCGCTCTGTTCGGAACCGTTGTCGGTATGATCCGTTCTTTCGCAGCTCTGGCAGCCGGTGGTGGTGCTGACTCTCAGGCTCTTTCAACTGGTATTTCTGAGGCGTTGGTTAACACAGCATCAGGTATTTTGACATCTTGGTTCGCTGTTATTATCTATAACTTCTTTACAAACAAAATCGACAAGCTGACATACGCTCTCGATGAAGTTGGTTACACTATCGCACAGACATACGAAGCCAACCACGGAGAAGAGGCTTAATTTTTGCTAACCCTTTAAACTTTTATCACTATGGGTAAAGTAAAAATTAAGAAAAATGACATCTGGATCGATATGACTCCTATGTCCGACGTGATGGTGCTTTTGCTGACATTCTTCATGTTGACATCAACATTCGTGAAGAATGATCCTGTAAAAGTTCTCACCCCGGGTTCGGTGTCGGAGATTAAAGTTCCGGAAAAAGATGTCTTGAACGTACATGTTGCCAAAGATGGCAAAGTGTTCATGACCATTGACAACACAAACGATCTTGTTTCAATGGTTGATGCTATGGCAGGAAAATTCGGAGTATCCCTTACAGGCACTCAGATGGAGACGCTTAAAAAGCACTCTATGCTCGGTGTAAGTATGGACAAACTGACAGCTTATCTCAGTCTTCCTGAGGACCAGCTTGCAGAAGCCATACAGAAAGAGGGAATCCCGACAGACAGTATTGATGACGGCACAGGCAAGAAAGATAAGAGCGAATTCCAGCTCTGGGTTTCAGAAGCACGCAATGTGAATGAGAACATCAAGATTGCTATCAAAGCCGATCAGGACACTCCTTATAGTGCCATCAAGACTGTTATGTCAGAACTCCAGGATATGAGTGAGAACCGTTACTATCTCATAACTTCATTAAAAACAGAGGAGGACTAAAGAATGGCAAAGCAAAAAGCAAGCAAGCAGAAAAAAATGAATGTCCGCGTAGACTTTACGCCTATGGTGGACATGATGATGCTTCTTATCACATTCTTCATGCTCTGTACCTCACTGGCAAAGCCACAGACAATGGAGTTGAGTATGCCAAGTAACGATAAGAACCAGACAGATGAAGACAAGTCTGTATCTAAAGCTTCATACACTATTACAATATATGTTGGAGCAGACGATCAGATTTACTACATCGCCGGACTTCCGAAATATGATGATCCGACATGTCTGAAGAAGACGACATGGGGTAAAGACGGAATCCGCAAGGTTCTCATTTCTCATGTTACAGAAGATGGAACCCAGCCAGTTCAGCAGGTAATGCTTGCAAAGGCAAAACTTGATGAAAAGAAATTGGCAGATCCCAACTATCCTGACTCTCTTTACAACAAAGAACTGTCAAAGATCAAGTCTGGTGAGATAAACGGACAGAAAATATCAACAATGACCGTTATTATCAAAGCCACAGACAAATCTTCTTACAAGAATCTGATCAAGGCACTCGATGAAATGCAGATATGCAGCATTGGTAAATATGTGATCGACAAGATTAACCCGGACGACCAGAAACTTCTCGACAAAGTCGGAGTGAAATAGTCGTTGAATGTTGAACAATTAAAACGAAAAGACTATGTCAAAAATAGATTTGATTTCAAACGACTGGGTTGATTTAGTATTTGAAGGTCGCAATCACTCTTACGGAGCATACAGACTCCGCAGAAGTACTACCAAGCGTAATATAATTGCTATCATCTCAGTATTGATTTTGGTTGTCGCATGTTTTGTTATACTTACTCTTAAGAATATTGTTGACGAACAGCGTGCCAAAGTAGCCGTAACACAGGTAACCGAGCTTTCTGCGCTTAAACAGCCGAAAAAGAAACCGGAAGTAAAGCAGAAGAAAGTTGAGATTCAGCAGCCGGAAAAAGTCGTTGAACGTGTGAAGAGCTCTATCAAGTTTACTGCTCCTGTCATCAAGAAAGACGAAGAAGTAAAACCTGAAGAGGAACTCAAGACACAGGACGAACTTATGAACACAAAAGTTGCCATCGGTACATTTGACGTAAAAGGTAATGACGATGCCAACGGTGAAGTGCTCAAGGCCAAGGAAGTAATCGCACAGCCAGAACCACCGAAGGAAGAGGAAAACAAAGTCTTCGAAGTGGTAGAACAGATGCCTACATTCCCAGGCGGTGACGCTGCTTTGATGAAGTATCTGCAGGAGAACACTCACTATCCAACGATTGCAGCTGAAAACGGCGTACAGGGTCGTGTTGTTGTAGGTTTCGTTGTTGAGAAAGACGGTTCTATCACAGATGTAACAGTCATCAAGTCTCAAGATCCATCACTTGACCGTGAAGCAGCACGCGTTGTAAAGAGCATGCCACGCTGGATTCCTGGTAAGCAGAACGGATCTGCCGTACGTGTGAAATATCAGGTACCGGTTACATTCAGATTACAGTAACAAAACAAAAGGAATGAGAAAAGAAAAAATATCTTACATATTCGTAGGATTAGCACTGCTTGCATGTCTTTGCGTCTCTTGCAATAAGAAACGCAAAGACGGCAGGACAGATACATATTCGTCAGGGGTGATAAGTTTCGCCTCTGACGAAAGTTTTAGTCCCATAATAGAAGAAGAGCGCGAAATCTTCGAGATGATGTACAAACAGGCTAAGGTAAATCCAATATATACCAATGAGTCAGATGCCATCAACATGCTTCTGAAAGGAAAAGTATGTTTGGCAATTACATCACGCGATTTCAAAGAAAACGAAAGACAGAATCTCCGTGACAGAAGATTCAACCCACGCTCAAGCGCCATAGCCTACGATGCACTCGCTCTCATCATAAATAACGAAAACAACGACAGTTGTATTTCCGTTAAGGACATAAAAGAAATACTTAGCGGAAAAGCAACCAAATGGAGCGATATATATCCCGGTTCAAAACGCGGCGATATTGTTGTGGTCTTCGACAACAAAAAATCAAGTACTGTTCACTTTGCCGAAGACAGCATACTTGGCGGAAAACCGATCACAAGCCCGAATGTCGTAGCAACAAAGAAAACCGCAGATGTCATCGATTACGTAGAAAAGACACCAAATGCCATAGGTATCATTGGCAGCAACTGGCTCAACGACAAGCGTGACTCAACAAACCTCACATTCAAGAAAAACATACGTGTAATGTCTGTCAGCAGAATAGATGATGCAACACCGGCCAACAGTTGGAAACCATACCAGTATTACATGTATAATGGAAACTATCCGCTTACACGCACAATATGGGCACTGTTGAACGACCCATTACGTGGTCTGCCTTGGGGATTCTCCAATTTCATTTCATCCCCTAAAGGACAGATGATTATATTCAACGCAGGACTACTGCCTGTACAAGGCAACATCACTATCCGTGATGTTAACGTGACAAGTGACTGACACTCCGCAAACCTGCAAACAAAAAAGAATATTCAAATAAAACATCATAAAGGATATGAAAGCAATAAAATATTTATTAATCGGAGCTTTGATGATAGGCATCAACACTCCATCTACAGCACAGGAAGACCATAAAGCTGTTATTGAGCAACTCACTAAAGTTATAAAATCTGACGCAGCCGACAAGGAGGATCAGATAAAGGATCTCTTCAAAGAGTACAAGAAAGAGCCAGACGTAATTGTAGCTATAGGTCGTGCATACCTCGACATTAAAGACACAGAGAATGCCAAGAAGTATGCTGATATGGCAATCAAGCGCGACAAGAACTATGGTGACGCCTATGTATTGGCTGGTGACATCGAAGTTATCAACGACAATGGTGGTGCAGCATCAGCACTTTTCGAGCAGGCCATCTACTTCGATCCCAAAAACCCCAACGGATATCGTCGTTATGCACAGGTAAACAGCAAAGCCAACCCGGCAGCAGCTGTTGAGAAACTGGAAGAACTCAAGAAGCAGGTACCTGACTATCCTATAGCACTTATCTCTGCCGAGATATTCAGCAAATCAGGAGATCTTGACAAAGCAATCCAGTACTATGCACAGGTTGACAAATCTCAGATGGAAGACTATCAGCTGGTAGACTTCGCACTCTCTTACTTCCTCAAAGGCGAATTTGAGAAGAGTCTTGAGATTTCACAGTTTGGAAACAACAAGTTCCCACGCAATCCTGCCCTCAACCGTATTTCTTTCTTCGACCTCACCAACCTCAAGCGCTACGACGAAGCTCTGCAGTATGCAGAAAAACTCTTCAATGCTTCTGAAGAAACAAAGATAACCGAAAGCGACTACCTCTACTACGGTTATGCACACTTGGGTAAGGGCAACTACGACGATGCAATCGCTATGTTCCAGAAGTCTATCGAGAACAACCAGGACAACGAGGCTGACAAGAACGACGCAATGAAGAACATCGCCGAAGCATACAAGAAAAAAGGTGATTTCACAAATGCTATCAGCACATACGAGAAATATCTTGACAACCTGAAGCAGAAGACAGCCAACGACATCCACACACTTGCAACAATGTACATGGCAGAGGCATCAGACTCTACTGTGGCAGAAGACAAGAAGAAATTGTATTATGCCAAGGCTGACTCAATCTATGCTGAAATGGCAGACAAAATGCCAAGTGTAGCAGACTTCGCAACACTCCAGCGTGCTCACATAGGTTATGCACTCGACCCTGAAACAAAAGACGGTCTGGCAAAACCTCACTACGAGAAACTGGTTGAACTCATCCTCGCAAAACCAGAGAAGGATGACACAGACAACACACGTCTGATAGAATCATACCGTTATCTGGGTTATTACTACCTGCTGAAGGATGACAAAACTAACTCAGACATTTACTGGAACAAGATTCTTGAAATCGACCCAGAAAATGCAATGGCTAAACAGGCACTCAGCTTGACAAAGGCAAAATAAAAACATCATTCAAATAATTCAAACGCATGCGACAATATTCAGTCGCATGCGTTTTTTTATGCAATATAATCCCAATACATTAAACCAAAACGCATATCATTAAGACAATACTACCATAAATTCCTATCTGTACCACTTATCCTGCAACTTTGAAATATCCGGAAACGTCAAACCTAAAAGAAGACCTAATACAAACAACCTAAAATTCGCAGACATGATAAAGAACAAGCCAGCCAGAATATGCGCATACACCGTGCTCACTATTACATTGTTCCTCACTGTGGCATTCATTCTCGCACGTTTCGTTTTCCGCAATCAGATAGTAGCCTATGCTCACAAACTACTTTATGAAGAAAGACTCAACACACTTCGTTCATCACCCGACTATGACTCAAAAACAACTGATAGCCTCACCTTCACTATCCTGCGCGACAGCGTAATTGCCGACAGCATATACAAATATTTCCGTCTTGACACCATCATCAAAGCCAATGCATCCACATGGAACAATGCCAAAGCACTTGCAATATTTGTTCATAAGAACATACCACACACAAACCAGAATGACATCAGTCCGGATAAAAGAAACGCAATAGACCTGTGGAAATATCATAAAAACGGCAACAGACCGCTCAACTGCCTATATCACGCCATACTACTCCACGAACTCATGCTCGCAGCAGGCATTACTAACAGGTATGTGAACTGCATGCCTGCCGACTCCACCGACAACGACTGTCACGTAGTAAACAATGTATGGCTGCCCGAAACCGGCAGATGGGCCATGATAGACTCCGACCAAGGCGCATACATATACGACAAAAACGGCACTCCCCTGTCGCTTAAAGCCATGCGCAATAGTATAAAAGAAGGACACATCATCAAAGACAAATACCTTATACGCGGCAAAAAACGCACCGACTATATAAGTTACTGGACAAAAAATCTATATTGGTTCTACACCAACCGACATATAGGCTTTGGACAGTCCATGCTACCCGATGCTCAGCGCGTGGCGCTCATACCTGAAGGTTTCACCCTTCCTCCCAAAAACAGAAACTATATCACGACAAGCAATCCACAACAATTCTGGAATATAAAATAAAATCTTATACTAACAAAAAGACATATTATTCCATACAACACACAGCCCGAATCCAACACTTCAGCAAAAACATAGCGACGAATACCTTAGTTTATTAATGCAGAATGACTATTCCATTTCTACATTAATAAGCAATACCAACCCCACTATAACACAACATTCACAGATAAACATGCAATTGGTCGTATCAGCCTAACTACGTCCAACGATGCACTCACTCACAAACAGTCACAAAAAAAGCGGCCGCGCATCTGCGCAGCCGCCTGTAACTTTTATGGAAAAAATGTTATTATGGAAGGCTGATTGCCTCAGAAGGACAAACATCAGCGCATGTACCACATTCTGTGCACATATCAGGATTGATAGAATACTTTTCTCCTTCAGAGATAGCGCCAACCGGGCACTCGTCGATACATGTACCGCATGCGATACAATCGTCACCAATTACGTAAGCCATAGTTTAAATATTTTTATAATGTTAATAATGTTATTGTACAATCAAACTGCCGGCCAATGCCGACTCCGTACGTTGCAAAGGTACATTATTTATCCCGAAAAACTACATCCGACCCATTATTTTAACTAATTTATACATTGTATGTCTCTCTCATTATACAATAAGCCAAAACAAACGGCGTTATAAATACATATATGAGACGTTTTGCGATAACAATAATCACAATTCTCGCCTGCGCCGCACAAGCCATGTCGCAGACGCGTACGGTGCAGAACAGGCCCTACACCGACCTCCGCCCGTTCCATTTCGGAGTGGTCGTAGGAACACATGTGCAGGATCTCGAACTGCTCAATGCCGGTCCCCAAATCATAACCAGCGAGGACGGCACGACTGTCGAGACTCTTGTCACTGCCGACCAGGACCGATGGGACACCGGATTCAACGTGGGTGTGGTGGGCGAATATCGCATCAACACTTACTTCCAGTTCCGCGTGGCGCCCGCCATGTACTTCGGCAACCGCCACCTTACGTTCCGCAATCTGAAGGATCTTGACCCTGACGGCAAACCAAGGGAGCAGAAACAGAATCTGAAGTCGGTCTATATCTCGTCAGCCTTCGACCTCATCTTCGCAGCGCCACGATTCAACAACCACCGTCCTTACCTCATGGCCGGCGTCAATCCAATGATAAACCTGAGCGGCAAAAGCACCGACTACATCAAACTCAAACGCTACGACGTCTGTGCCGAAGTAGGCATCGGATGCGATTTCTACCTGCCTTTCTTCAAGCTACGACCCGAACTGAAGTTCATGTATGGTCTGGGCAACAGTCTTGACACAAACCATCCCAATCAGCTGCGCGACAAAAACATGCTGCCCTACGCCAAATCGGTGAAGGAAGCCCACACCAAGATGATAGTCCTCAGCTTCTACTTCGAATAAACATACAAGCAACAAGACAATAAATAAAGGCCCCACCAGGAAAGGTGAGGCCTTTATTATTATATTCAGACATGCACCGGCCGTATGGCCCTGCCGCCTGTCACTTATTGAAATCGAGCACTATCTTGCCCACAAATACGCCATGCTTGCCGTTCTGGTCGTTGGGCACTTCCTCACCGGCAGCATTCTTGACATACTTCAGTTCGTCGAAATAAGAATGCGAGTGTCCGCCCAACACAATATCTATGCCCTCTGTTTTCGACATCAGTTCCTTGTCTCCATCGTCGTCGGAGTCATCCCATCCAAGATGCGAAAGACACACCACCACATCACATTTCTCCTTCTCTCTCAGTGTCTTCACCACTCTCGCGGCAGCATCCTCCGGATCTTCATACTTCACACCGATGCAATTCTTCTCGTCCACAAGTCCTTCGAGCTCTGGACCAACGCCGAACACGCCGACCTTCACCCCCTTGCGCTCTATCACCACATACGGTTTCACAAGTCCTTCGAGCGGAGTGCCCGTGAAGTCGTAATTGCAGCAAACCACCGGGAATTTCGCCTTTTTGAACAGACGCGCCATGTTCTCCATTCCGAAGTCAAACTCATGATTGCCTATTGTCACGGCGTCATATCCCATAAGATTCATCAGTTCCACCTCCACATCGCCATGGAAGAGAGTGTAGTAAGGCGAACCCTGCGAGAAATCACCACTATCGAACAACAGCAACTGCGGATCGTTCTTCCGCTCTCGGTTCACAAACTCCAGACGTCTTACGAATCCTCCGCGTCCGGCCACCACCGTATCGGCCAGATTCTTGCTCAGCGGCAGAATGCAGCTGTGCGTGTCGTTGGTGTGCAATATCTCAATCTGCGTCTGTGCCTCTGCCGTCATCGACGACACGAAAAGCGCACAGCAAACTATAAAATTCCTTATCATATTCCTTCAATGTTCATTCCACAACAATTCGGCCCTCCACCCTGCTGTCCACCGGACGGTCGGTCTTATCCTGCTCTCTGAAATAATTCTCTATGATATGTCGCACATTGTTCTCCTCACTCTTCGGCGAAAAAACGTCGGTCTTGTCCTTGAAGGCCTCCAGACCGTCGTTGCCCTGTGCCAGATAGTCGAGTGTCGCAATGCGGTACAGCCTGTCCTTATCTATCTCACGTCCGCCAACGAGGGCCGATTTCAGCTTTCCGTCCTTCGTAATAACAAGTTTCACACCACGGCTCACAGCCTCTCCACCGGCTTCGGCTATATCTTCAAACAGTTCCTCCACCTTGTCACCCTTCAGCGTGAGGAAACATATCTTGTTCTCAAACGGAGCCACGTCCAACACATTGCCTATGGTAACCTCACCCTTAGACAGCGCCGCCCTTATGCCGCCCATATTATAAACGGCAAAGTCGGGCTTCTCTCCAAACTTTGTTCCGCCCCACAGCAGTATGTCGGCAAGCAGGTTCGACAGGTCGCTCTCCGGCCGAAAGGCCGCCATGTCGTGGGCCGCATGTCCCACAACCGGACTCATCATACTGTCCACCTTCGCCTTGTACGGTGCAAGGAATTTCACACCCGCGCTGTCGGTCACAGCGTCATAGCGGCTATCTATCAGCACGCGTTCGCGCTCCACACCCGTGAGCTGTACGCCGGAAGAACATGCCGCAAGCAGAAGCATGGACGGCAGCAATCCGAAACTCAGTGCACGTCTGCGCATTTTTCTGTTCATCATGTCTGTTGTCATATTGTGTGTGTTGTTTCCGGACAGACATCACCGTGTACAGAAACTCTCTGTCACCGGCAATCCGCACCGGATGTTTCATTTACAAAGTTAATGCAACTATCTCACAGTGCAAAGCCAAACGGACTTTTTCTTCACATCAAGGCACTCACAAAAAAACACGATGCGTCACTACATAAATTCCAATGCAACATATCACACCGCAATATTTGCTCATATAATAAAAAATCCATATATTTGCGAAAGCGCCACACGGCAAATAGAGATACTAAAAACCGTAAACACAAAATCAGCCACAACCCACATACCGGTGGCATAAAAACAAATAACGAAACTACCTTAAACAACAATACAGGGAGGAAATATAATGACAACAAATGCAGTCCACACTCCATTTAATGACCGTTGCATAATACGTACAACTGCCATGCAACTTACACACAAGCCTGTCACAGATATGCAGACTGTAAAATCCGTGCATTGCTTATTCATCGGCATCATGCTGATGATGCTCATACCGTTCAGCACCAGAGTTTCCGCCGCTGTAGCAACCGACTCCACTGCGTTCGGCAAGGCAGCATTCGCATCCGACGCAAAAGGCGACATCATTATGGGCAAAGCCATATACACCGCATTGCCCATATACAATGCAGAGTGCAGCGACGACGGAAAATACTTATGCATACAAACACGCGAGGCCACCAAAAAAGGAGCATGGAAGAACAAAGGCAGCATATGCATGTTCGACAGCAGCAATATGTCGCAACTATGGGAAACAGACATAAAATACAACAGCACGCAACTGTCGCTCACCAACCACGGACTGATACTCACATACGACACTCAAAACACCAGCGACTGGCTATACACAACAGAGATGCGCGACCTCAACACAGGACAGGTGGTATGGCGTAATGAACTGATACCCATCTACTACAACGATTCTCTCAACATTATCATCGGCTATGAACATCCGTTCACAAAAACAGTAAAGGCTCTGAACCTGACCGACGGCAACATAAGATGGATCAACGAGATACCTAACAACAACACGTTCGGATGGACAAATCCGACGGTGATGGACGGAACAAAACTTGTTGTGGTCAATAACGACATATACGTGATAAACATGAGCACCGGCAGAATGAACTCCGCCGAAGCCGACACATCCACGCCCTGGGCCAAAGGCATAATCATGGACGGTCTTGCCGGACTGACATTGACCATCGGCGCCATGCCTTCTACAGGAGCAACCTCAATGTTCATACCCGCCACAGCAGGCAGACGCATATTCGGACTTAACTCAAACGTGGTGACAGAAGGTTCGCGTTTCTACATCTCCGACCGCAACCGTATATATTGCTTCGACCATGACATGCATCAGATATGGAACAGCGAACTACCGGATAAATCTGGGTCCAGTGCTTACATGACGCTTTCCGGCGGCCGTCTCCGCCTGCTCAACCACGGGCTGGGCATGGCCATGGGCTATGCTCCCGTAAAAAGCGGACGGCCGTTCGTTGCCGAGTTCGATGCCGCCACAGGCCGTCAGCTGTCGTTCCGCATGCTGGCAGACAAGAAAGAAATGGTTGTAGGAACAGCCGCCGGCCCGTCGGGCGACAACATTGTGTTCGACAACATGATAACACACATAGCCCGCAACGACACAGCCTCCACCACAACAATGTGGGACTATAAAAGTCATGGACGCATAAAAGCCGTGTTGAATAAATCGTGCTGTGCTTTAAAACCGGACGGCACCATGTTCAAGATGCCGGCTTCCGACTGCTCCGAACTATGGGTAATAACCGAAAAAGACAGTGTGTTCGTCCTTAATCAGGCATACGACATCACCGGCAGCTATCCTTTAAGCAGCATGTACGTGAGTCTGTTCGAATCAGCCGACTATTCATGTGTGGAGACATGCACCGACAAACAGGATTTCTGGCTGGTAAAATCAGACGGAACACCATACCGACACTTTTTCGAAGACACCAAGGACATCATAAAAACAGGAGACAAAATCATTGCCGTGAAACCCGGACAACTGGTGTTTCTCAACACAGCACAGAAAGAGTGACAAAGCTGAAAAACAGCTTCTTACACCGCTATTTATTCATATTTTAGCGGTTTACGAACAAATTGACAGACAGAAATTTGCCTGTTCTGATTTATTGTAGTAACTTTGCAGCGCTTTTCGGCGTAACCGCTGACAACGGAAGAGTCGCTGGTCATGTTGCGTTGGGCGATAAAACAAATTTAATTATCAAAAAATGAACTTAATTAAAGTTGCTGAAGAAGCATTTGCAACCGGCAAGAAGTTCCCGGAGTTCAAATCTGGTGATACTATCACTGTCGCTTACAAAATTATCGAGGGAAACAAAGAGCGTATCCAGCTCTATCGTGGTGTTGTTATCAAAATCAACGGTCATGGCGACAAGAAGCGCTTCACCGTTCGTAAGATGTCAGGCACTGTAGGTGTTGAGCGTATTTTCCCGATCGAGTCACCGAACATCGACAGCATCGAGGTGAACAAGCATGGTAAGGTACGTCGCACTAAACTTTACTATCTGCGCAAGCTCACAGGTAAGAAAGCACGTATCAAAGAGAAGAAGGTCATCACAGGCGAATAATACATACACGTATTTTCCCGGATTACATTCTAACAAAAGGAATAAAAGGTTTTGCTGCTACGATGCAGCAAAACCTTTTGTCGTTTATGTCTGTTTCTGTTATATTGCACGACAGAAGCAACCACAGACATGAAACATAAAATACCGCCTGTGACGTCACACAGCCATAACGCGGCAAGCCGACTGGATATAATAAACTCTGAACACATGCATCACATTTTATGACATATCCATAAGGCGACTCTATGATTCTATCAATAGAAAATCCAGTGGTTATGGCTTCAATCAACAAACTGCGTTTTCAATCCCGAAACCGTCTTTTTTCCTTTGCCGGAATAATTACAATATGGGCCACTTACAGATTTTCAGTATCCCGCGGTTTTTCCGTCTGAGTTTTCTGTTCTACCCCA
>USDT01000001.1 GCA_900553465.1 uncultured Prevotella sp. | reverse complement strand
CCGCCCTTGTTCCGTCCGGACGGTGTGCGTGGGAGCCTTGCCGGCCCTGGCTCCGTGTGCGCCTCATATTATATAAGGTGCGGGCTCTGCCTCCTTGTGGCTGTTCTTTGCATGAAAGAGTGTCCTCCGCATGGGATTTTCCCTGAATGCGATGCAAAGGTATGCAATGGCGATTGGGCGGTCAATAGTGGCAGGGAGTTCATATAAGGGTATGCAGTATGGCGTTGTCGGATGCGGCATGTTTTATTATTGAAATGTGTATCGGAAAATATTTAACCATTTAATATCATATTTTTACCAGTTGGACAATATTCTCCGATGTCTGATACCAATCTGCAAATTTGCCATTTGTGGCTGTGTTTACATTTATTTATTTTTGCTGCCGAAACAGTTAATAAATTTTACTTATGACAGTCATGACTTCTGCTGTCGGATTCAAGAAATAATTGAAAATATCAGAAGTATTCTATTGCATATTAATCTCAATAATTTGTCGATATATTTAACGAAAAAACAGATTAGAAATGAACAAAAAATTTATCTTTTCAATTGTGCCAGGCATAGCATTGGCACTGTGTTCGGTGGCATTCTCTTCATGTGGTGATGATGAAGAAGAAAACAGCGGTGGCTCTAATCCCGGCGGGCCTTCTGTGACCTTCTCTGACAAGTTGCTTACTCAGGCAGGTCAGTACATTTTCCATTATGATGAAAAGAAACGTTGCAACGTTGTTGAAACATACGATTATTATGACGGACCGTTCAAGGAAGTGGAAATAGATTATAGTGATAATTCCGTTTACTTTGATTCTGAAGGCATGGGAATGAAGGTTGCTTTCAATCAAAAAGGATACATTACAAAATTGTCCGGTTCGTGGAACGAGAATGAAGAAGGAGAAGTATCAAGCGGCAGTTTGAGCATATCGTTCACTTATGACAAAAGCAACCATATTACATCTACGACTCTTACTTCTGACGAGAAAGAAATATATGAAGGAATTGAATTTAAATATTCAGGCACCGGAAAATCGACTTATACCTGGAGTAATGATAATCTCGTGAACATAACAACCAAATATGTAGATTATGAAAATGGAGAAAAGTCTGAAACCATAGATAAATATGACATAACATATAATGAAGGTATGGAAAACAAAGCAAGACAGATTCCTGTTGTCTTGAGTTATTACCTGATAGATTACGATATTTCTTCTGTAGCAATTGTCGGTTTGTTCGGTGTCGGTCCTAAGAACTTGCCGGAAATAATAATTAACGAATATACAGAAGACGGTGAAAGCTATGAACCGTATGAAACTAACGTAAGCTATGAACTGAACAGCGACGGCACAATAAAGAGTGAAAATATAGACGGGGAGATACAAGATTATGCCTATACTGCGATCAATGATGTGAGAAGTAAGATGGCTTCATCTTCTGCAAAGCATTATGCAGGTCCCAAAGCAAAGAAAGCAGGAACAAAACTGTTTAGAATGCTCAAACATCTGCAGAAACGCAATAACGTTGTGTTGCAAAAATAATGATAGGTTGAGATTTTAGAAATGTATTCTTTATATGTTGGTGAAATTGGATTTATGCGGATTTAATTTCACCAACGTATAACAAATTAATTATCGTATGAAAAAGTTATTGAAATTAAGAGGAGCGTTATATGTAATGCTTAGTGTAATTTTTATTGCAGGTTGTTTGGCTGCATGTGGAAGTGATGATGAAGATGAAGGTACAACTATAGGAGAAGATTTTTACGGAACCTATTGTTATACTTATGATAATATTTATTTGTATTATACATTTGACAGAGATAAAACGGGGCGATATGAATTAGTAAACAAGAAGGGTATTACTTCTTCTTATGCAGAGTATACTTATTCGTTCAAAGGCAATACAATAAAGCTGAAAGGAGTGAAGATGAATACAGATGGTGTTGTTGATCCGAATTGGACAACAACTCTTGAATATCGTGGCGGTTATATTTTCTGGGGAGAACAACAATACCAAAAGATATATTGATTCCTTGGTAAAAATAAATTCGCTGATGCGTATTATATAATAAAGGTTATAAAAGAGGATGTGTCAATAAGCATATCCTCTTTTTTATATTTGTTTTTGGTGTGGCAGAGCTGTATCTCTGCTGCTTCCTAAATGATTCTGTCCGGCTGTGTCAGGATGTTTTTGTGTCGGCGTAGGCGAGTGCTTCGGCCCGTGCTATGATGTCCTCGCGTCCGAGGCGTTTCATGCTTATGTTGCTCAGGTCGAATTCGTTGTCGTCGACAGCGGTGTCTGTGGTGTTTGTGCTCACCGGTCTGTCTTCTACGGGCTGTGGAGTGCTGTTGTCGCCTGTGTCGGGCAGTGCTGCGGTGGGCTCTTCCTCCATCTTTGTGCGGTTGGTTTTGGCCGCGAATATCTCGTCGATGAACTGCGGTTCCTTGCGCAGTCTTGCCAGTGTGAGCTTCGATGCCATCTGCTGGCTTTCCTTCTTGCTGTATCCGGTGCCCTCACATCCGGCAATGCCTTCTATCTCAACGGCATATCTGAACATCGGGCTTCCCTGCTCGTCTTTCTTCTGTTCGATGATCTTGAACTCGAGCATCACGCGGTTTTTCTGGCTCCACTCTATGAGTTTGCTTTTGAAGTTCACCTCGCGATAGGCAACCTTGTCGATGTTCACCATCTCACTGAGTATGCGTTTTTTCATGAATCGCATACAGGCGTCGTAGCCCCGGTCGAGATATATTGCTCCCACGAGAGCCTCGAAAGCGTTGCCGCCCATGTAGCTGTTGTGCGAAGAACCGTGGCTGCTGTAGCATATCAGCTGGTTTATCCCCATTTCCTGTGCCAGCTTGTTGAGCATTTCGCGCTGCACGAGTTTGCTTCTTGTGTTTGTGAGGAAGCCTTCGCGTTTGCCCGGGAAATGGCGATAGACTATGTCGCCGACGGTCGCATCGAGTATGGCATCGCCGAGAAATTCGAGCCTTTCGTTGTTCACGGGCTTGCCTTTCTCATTGCGTTTGAACATGCTTTTGTGCATGAGCGCGAGCTTGTAGAGCGAGATGTCGTGCGGATAGAATCCGATGATCCGGTATAAAGACAAATAAAGCTCCTTTTCCTTTCGGAAGGGGAGCTTTATCCGGTCTATAATATTATTCAGCATATTTCTTGAATACTACACATGCATTGTGACCGCCGAAACCGAATGTGTTGCTCAGTGCGGCCCTTACTTCTCTTTTCTGTGCCTTGTTGAAAGTGAAGTTGAGGTTGTAGTCCACGTTTTCGTCCTTGTCGTCCTCGTCGTGGTTGATTGTAGGAGGAATGATGTCGTTCTTTACAGAAAGAACAGAAACCATTGCTTCTACTGCACCGGCAGCACCAAGCAGGTGGCCAGTCATTGACTTTGTAGAGCTGATGTTCAGCTTGTATGCAGCCTCGCCGAACACTTCCTTGATGGCTTTTGCCTCAGAAACGTCGCCTACAGGTGTTGATGTTCCGTGCACGTTGATGTAGTCGATGTCCTCCGGTTTGAGTCCGGCGTCGGCCAGAGCGGCTTCCATCACGAGCTTTGCACCAAGTCCTTCCGGATGAGATGCTGTGATGTGGTGAGCGTCGGCGCTCATGCCTTCGCCTACCATTTCGGCGTAGATCTTAGCACCGCGTGCCTTAGCATGCTCCAGTTCCTCGAGGATGAGACATCCTGCGCCCTCACCCATTACGAATCCGTCGCGGCTTGCGCTGAACGGACGTGATGCGTGTTCTGGATCGTCGTTGCGTGTGGAGAGTGCGTGCATGGCGTTGAAACCGCCTACACCGCATGCGCAGATAGCTGCTTCGGCACCACCGCTGACAATCATGTCGGCCTTGCCCAGGCGTATGAGGTTGAATGCGTCGGCCAGTGCGTTTGTAGAAGAAGCACATGCCGATGTTGTTGTATAGTTCGGACCATGGAAACCATACATGATTGATATGTGTCCAGACGCGATGTCTGCAATCATTTTCGGAATAAAGAAAGGATTGAATTTAGGTCCGTTCTCTTTGTTCTGTGCGTAGTAAGACACTTCGTCCTCGAATGTCTTGATACCACCGATGCCTACACCGAATACCACGCCGACACGGTTCTTGTCGATTGTCTCCAGATCCATGCCGCTGTCTTTCACTGCCTGCATGGCCGAGATGATGGCAAACTGTGTGTAACGGTCCATCTTGCGCGCTTCCTTGCGGTCGATGTAGTCGTTGATGTTGAGGTTCTTCACCTCGCATGCAAACTGGGATTTGAACTTAGAGCAATCAAACTGTGTAATAGGAGCGGCACCGCTTTTACCGGCAATGAGGTTGTTCCATGTCTCTTCGACGCTGTTTCCCACCGGTGTTACAGCACCAAGGCCTGTTACTACTACTCTTTTTAATTCCATTATATTGATTTTGATTATGTTAGAATAAAAAATTTATGGTTTATGGTGAATGAGTTCCGATAATTTCATTCTTCAGGGCATTTGTCTTGAATATTTGTCATAAAAAACGACAAACACCGGCATATGTCAAAAACGAAACGAAATTACAGCTCATTAACCATAAGCCATAAAGAATAAACTTCAGGAAAGTTTATTTTGTATTTTCCTCGATATAGCTGATTGCGTCGCCAACAGTTGCTATCTTTTCAGCCTTATCGTCTGGAATAGAGATACCGAATTCCTTTTCGAATTCCATGATGAGCTCAACGGTGTCCAGAGAGTCTGCACCAAGGTCGTTTGTGAAACTTGCTTCAGGCTTTACGTCTGCTTCATCAACACCGAGTTTGTCAACGATAATGGCTTTTACTTTAGATTCGATTTCTGACATAATTTTAAATTTTAAAGTGTTTGTAAATAATATCCTATTTTTGTAAATCGTTGCAAAGGAACAACTTTTTATTTACATGGACAAATATTTTTTTGAAAAATCGACGCATCTTTGCACAAATACATAACAATTGTGCAAAAAAAGACCACCTTTTCCTTCTTTCAGTCTGATTATCATAACACTACGGGCGCATATCGGCATGCACAACGCTGTGTGACAGCGTTTTCAGCGGTGCCAAGGTGCGAAAAATCGTTCTATTTATTTGCATGTTTGCCCCTTTTAAGCTATATTTGCATGTACATGAGCCGGTGTCGCGGACAGAAAAGTCATGTGCGTGACGCTGTGGCCGTGTATCAAAACTGATTACATTTAAATCTAAACAGAATGTCATTTACACAACTTTGCAGCCGCGTGTTCTGTCAGGCGATAAACGACTATCACGTGAAAGACAACGTTGATACGGCAATCAGCAATCCTTACGACAGAGATGAGATTGAGAACAGACTCTATCTCAAATGCTGGATTGACACCGTGCGGTGGCATTTCGAGGACATCATACGCGATCCGCACATAAATCCTGTGGAGGCACTGTCGCTCACAAGGCGCATCGACCGCTCCAGTCAGGACCGCACGGACATTGTGGAGCAGATAGATTCGTACTTCATGCACAAGTACAGCAACGTGAAAGCGCTGCCCGATGCCACCGTAAACACAGAGAGTCCGGCGTGGGCAATAGACCGTCTGTCCATCCTTGAACTCAAGATATACCACATGCATGAGCAGACCATGCGCACCGACGTATCGGCCGAACATATCGAGAAATGCAAGGCAAGGCTCGCCGTGCTGCTTGAACAGAAGCGTGACCTGTCCTCGGCCATAGACACTCTGCTCGATGACATTGCTGCAGGACGCAAGCACATGAAGGTGTACAGACAGATGAAAATGTACAATGATCCTTCTACAAATCCTGTGTTCTACAAGAAATAAACACGTTCTCACCCAATAAAAATTCATCATCCAAGACGTCATGAAAACTGACCACCTGCTGATAATGAGATTCTCGGGCCTCGGAGACGTGGCCATGACAGTACCCGTGGTATGGTCGCTGGCGCGCCGCTATCCGCATCTGCGCATCACGGTGCTCAGCAGTCCATTCGCAAGAGTGTTCTTCGATAGAATCGCGCCGAATGTAGGCTTCATGGAGGCCGACCTGAAAAACGAATACCGCGGAGTGAAAGGTCTCAACGCGCTTTACAGGCGCCTCACCGCAAAGCAGTTCACCGCAATAGCCGATCTGCACAATGTGCTGCGCTCCGGATATCTGCGCATGCGTTTCAACATCGACCGCTACCGCGTGGAACACATCGACAAGCACCGCCGCGAACGCCGACAGCTTGTGGCCACCACAGGCAAACAGATGGTGCAGCTGCCGCCGGTGTTCGAGCTGTATGCCGACGTTCTGGCACGCCTCGGCTATCCTATAGATCTGGATTTCACCTCGATGTTTCCGCCCGCAGGCGGTAACATACGCCTCATATCCGCTCTTGTGGGCGAGAAAAAGCCTTTCCAGCAATGGATAGGTGTGGCGCCGTTCGCAGCATATCAGGGCAAGGCCTATCCGTTGGAGCTCATGGAAAGAGTGATAGACGAACTGTCCCGACGCCATCCCTCGTGCCGTATATTCTTCTTCGGCAACAACAGCGACAAGGAACGCCGTGCGCTCGATGCACTTGCCGAGGGCCGAAAGAACTGCATCAACGCTTCGGCCGCGCTCGGATCGATATACAACGAACTCATACTCATGAGTCATCTCGACGTGATGCTCAGTATGGACAGTGCCAACATGCACCTCGCCTCGATTGCCGGAACGCCGGTTGTGAGCATCTGGGGAGCCACTCATCCGCTTGCAGGATACATGGGATGGCATCAGCGTCCCGACGATGTGGTGCAGACCGACATGCCATGCCGTCCTTGCAGCATATCGGGCAACCGTCCGTGTCTGCGTGGCGACTACGCCTGCCTTACTTCCATACAACCCGTCAGCGTTGCCGACAGAGTGGACCGCGTGCTCGTTCGATAAGGCGACGCATGTCAGACAAGACATAGATTATACATATATATAATAAGGAGATGCCGGATCAGACATCTCCTTATTGTTTTTATCCGCAGCCTTCAGTTTCGTACGGTTATATAATAATGGCCCGGTAGAAATCCGTCGGGGATTGCTACGATAAAAGAAACTGCGGTTCCTATCCCGAATAATCGTTGTTTTCTTCTGTCGGAATGAAAACAATATGGGGCACTTACAGTTTTTCAGCATCCTGTGTTTTTTCCGTCTGAGTTTTCAGTTCTACCCCAAAAAATCAGCGAGTATTTGCGCGCTGACTCTCCGTCTGACGCAAATTCGCGAATTATGAGAGGTTGATATAAAATATTGAATATCAGAGACTTGTGTTTAAAGGATATTCTATCGCCCTGCGATAAGCACCGTTTCAGCATGCGATTAAGTCCGTTTCATGGGCTGAAATGCACCAAACCGCACCGTGATACAGGCTGAACCAGACCATAAAACGGGCATTATCGGAAAGCAGGACTGACTGTTATGAACTGTGGTATAGGGTATGCCATAAGGCGATACTGAGCGAAACAGCCTTTATAACCCTTGGTTTAACATTTCTTTACATCTCTTTCCCGATTTTATTTTGTCAAAAAAAAGTCAAGAAAATCTGTAAGTACGTCGTGCGGGTTTTCTTTAAAAAGCCCTTCATGAGGTGTGAGAAAAGCCACGGGAAGTTTGCGTCTGCCGTGGGAGGAAGATTTTCTGTTTGCGGCAATGTGAATTTATTACTACGTGAGGAAAAGTCCGTCGCTGTCTGTGCCATTCCGTGTTGTCTGGATGTTCCTCGTCCTTCCATGGTGATTTATGAATAAAAAACCGTCCTTACGGAATTTCTACAGGACATATTATAATATGTACGGGGCCATGCACTTATTGTTATGTGCATGGCCCCGTGTCTTTATTTGTCGGGAGCGATGCTGCCGTGGCAGCACGCCGTTCTGTATATCCTATCTGAAAAGCGACAGCGCGATGCCCCGTTCCAGTCCGCGTAGCTCAGCCAGTCCGCGCAAGCGGCCTATGCACGAATAGCCGGGGTTGGTGTGTTTGCGTAGGTCGTCTATCATCTGATGGCCGTGGTCGGGACGCACCGGTATGGACACCTTGCGGCGCTGTTCCACCTCGAGCAGTGCCTTCATCATGCCATACATGTCCACATCGCCCTCAAGATGGTTGGCCTCATGGAAATTTCCTTCTTCGTCGCGGCATGTGCTGCGCAGATGAACGAAGTTTATGCGGTCGCCGAACTCATACATCATCGCTACCAGATCGTTGTCGGCGCGCACTCCGAACGAGCCTGTGCACAGACAAAGTCCGTTCGACGGGTTGGGCACACGCTCCGTCAGCTGTCTGAAGTCGTCGGCTGTCGAGAGTATGCGCGGCAGTCCGAAGAGCGGGAACGGCGGGTCGTCGGGATGTATCACGAGGCTTGTGCCTGTCTCGTCTGCCACGGGCGCTATCTCCGAAAGGAAGTAAACCAGGTTGTCGCGCAGCCGTGTGGCGTCTATGTCGCGGTAACGGTCGAGCGCCTCTCTGAACTGGTCGAGCGTGAAACTCTCCTCCGCTCCCGGCAGACCTGCTATGATGTTGCGCGTGAGCTGCTGTTTCTCGTCGTCCGACATCTGCTCGTAGCGCAGGCGTGCCGTGTGTTTCTCCGCGTCAGTATATTCGCTCTCGGCTGCCTGTCTTTTCAGAATGTACAGGTCGAAAGCCATCAGCGCCGCCTTCTCGAAGCGCAGAGCCCTCGAGCCGTCGGGCATTCTGAAGGCCAGGTCGGTGCGGGTCCAGTCGAGCACGGGCATGAAGTTGTATGTCACGCACCTTATGCCGCACTCCGCCAGGTTGCGCAGTGTCGTCTTGTAGTTGTCTATATAACGGTGGTAGTCGCCCGTCTGTGTCTTGATGTCCTCGTGCACAGGCACGCTTTCCACAACGCTCCACACGAGTCCTGTCTCGGCTATGAGCGTCTTTCTACGCATTATCTCGTCTATGGTCCACACCTCTCCGTTGGGTATGTGGTGCAGAGCGTGCACCACGTCGGTGGCTCCTGCCTGGCGTATGTCCCACAGGCTCACAGGGTCGTCCGGCCCGTACCATCGCCATGACTGCTTGCATAAATACATATATCGTTCTGTTTTGTTGTTTCATTAAAACGATATTCCTCCGCCGCATTGTTCCTCGCAGGGAACAGTGTCTTGTATATCGTTTATGCGGCAGGAAGAATATCGCGTACGGTTTTTGTGTGTTTATATTGAGAAAGCGTCGAAACCGCCGTCCACCACAGTCACTGTGCCTGATACAAACCGTGATGCATCGCTGGCCAGCCACTGCAGTGTGCCCAGCAGTTCTTCCGGTTCGCCGAACCGTCTGAACGGAGTGTGGGCTATTATAGTTTCGGCGCGCTTCGTAAGGTTACCGTCTTTGTCTGTGAGCAGTGTGCGGTTCTGTTCTGTCAGGAAGAAGCCCGGAGCCACTGCGTTCACGCGCAGTCCCGGTCCGAACTTCGATGCGAGTTCGCCGCACATGTATTTTGTGAAGTTTATCACTGCCGCCTTTGCCACGCCATATCCTGCTACACGTGTCAGCGGACGCAGGCCGGCTTCGGACGCAATGTTTATTATCGAACCGGACTGCTGTTTCACCATGGCCTCTGCAAAGACCATCGTGGGCAGCACTGTGCCGAAGAGGTTGAGGTCAACCACCTGTCGCACGGCTTCGGTGTCGAGGTCGAAGAAAGTCTTGTCGGGCGCTATCGTCGCTCCCGGCATATTGCCTCCGGCAGCGTTTATCAGCACGTCGATGCGTCCGTATGTGTCCATTATGGTGGCGTAGTTGTCTTCCAGTTTTGCCCTGTCGAGCACGTCGGTGGCGAGAAACATTGCCTCTCCGCCTTTGGTGTGTGCCTCTTCCGCCAGCCGGTTGCCAACCTCAGTGTTGCGGCCGAGTATCACTACCTTCGCACCTTCCCCGGCAAAATGGCTCACCATGGCGCGTCCCAGCACGCCGGTGGCTCCGGTTATGACGATCACTCTGTCTTTTACGCTAAACAAATTCATATCATGTCATTTATTGTTCACTCTTCTTTTATTCCTTTTATCTATGTCCTGCCGTCGCCGCAATGCCTGCGTCGGTGCATGGCGCGACGTCGGCTGCTGTGTGCGTCAGTCGGTTATGAGCTTGTATTTCGGCACAAGCGTCTTCATGATGGTCCATCCCACGAGATAAGCCACCGAGCAGATGCAGAATATTATGAAGTATCCTGCCGGCTTGCCTGTGAATCCCATGAACTCGAGCTGCACGTTGTCGGCATATACAAACAGGTTGCCCGCACATGTCTGCATGAGCATCGAGCTCACGCCTCCCGCCATTCCGCCGATGCCTGTGACGGTGGCGATGGCCTTCTTCGGGAACATGTCGCTCACGGTTGTGTATATATTGGCCGACCACGACTGGTGTGCGGCGCATCCAAGACCTATGAGCACCACCGGGAACCATGGCGACAGTGTGCCCAACGGTTGCGCGAAGAGCACCACCAACGGCACAAACGCGAAGATGAGCATGGCTCTCATGCGTGCCGCATAAGGATTGGATCCGGTACGGTTGATGAATATCGTGGGGAGCTTTCCGCCCCAGAGCGACAGCATGGTGATGGCATACAGCGTGAAGATGAGCGCCATGCCAAGACCTTCGGAAGTCTTTATGCCGAACTGGGTGTTGAGATATGACGGTGTCCAGAAGAGGAAAAACCACCACACACCGTCCGTACAGAACTTGCCGAGTACGAACGCCCACGTCTGTCTGTACTTGAAACACTGCAACAGCGGCATCTTCTTCTCTTCGCTGCCGGCCTTCTGTTCGGCCATCATTTCGGCTTCCAGTTTCTTGTCCTGTTCGATATATTCGAGCTCGGCATCGTTTACGAACCTGCTCTCACGCGGTGGTTTGTACATGAACACCCAGAAGCCCATCCACACAAAACCCATCACACCGATGATGACAAACGCCATCTCCCAGCCCCAGTGCTTTGCCAGCAGCGGTATGGTGAGCGGTGCCACGAGTGCGCCGATGGATGCTCCGGCGTTGAATATGGATGTGGCGAAGGCGCGGTCGCGCTTCGGGAAATACTCGGCCGTCACCTTCACGGCAGCCGGAAAATAGCCCGCCTCGCCTATGGCAAGCACGCAGCGCGCCGCCAGAAAGAAGTACATGCTCGCTGTGGCTATCATCACTGCCATGTCGCCCGTTGCTGCTATGAGTTGTGTCTTGTCCTCCAGACCGGTGCAGAACTCCGTGGCAATGCCGCACAATGCGTGCAGACACGCTCCGGCCGACCATATGCCGATGGACCAGAGAAAGCCCGCCTTCGTGCCGAGCCAGTCAACCGCACGGCCGGCAAACAGCATGCCGATGGCATATACTATGGAGAATGTTGCCGTGACATATCCGTAATGAATCTCGTTCCAGTGGAACTCAGGTTTTATGAATTCGTCCCATGTGAGCGATAGCACCTGTCGGTCGAGGTAGTTTATGGTAAGAGCCAGGAACATCATTATGCAGATGGTCCATCTGTAGTTGGTCATTTTCTGTGTGAGTGGATTGCTGGTCTTGTTCATATTTCAGGTTTTCGGTTTGTTGTTTCAGGTCATTGTCTTGCCCGGCTTATGATGTCGAGCGCATAACGGCACTTCTCTGTTATGTAGTTCCAGTCGCCGGCAGCTATGCGGTCCTTCGGAAACAGTTTCGAACCCATGCCCACACATGTCGTGCCGGCCTTCATCCATGCCGTGAGGTTCTCCTCTGTCGGCTCTACGGCTCCCGTTGCCATTATCATCGACCAGGGCAGCGGAGCCATGACGTTCTTCACGAACGACGGACCGCCCACGCTTCCTGCCGGGAATATCTTCACCAGGTCGCAGCCCAGCTCGTGTGCCTCGCCTATCTCGGTTGCCGATCCGCAGCCGGGAGTGTAGGGCACAAGCCGGCGGTTGCACAGCCGCGCCACCTCGGCGTTGAGATATGGTCCGACGACGAAGTTGGCGCCGTTCTGCAGATAGAGTGCGGCTGTTGGTGCGTCGATCACCGATCCCACGCCCAGAATCATCTCCGGACACTCCTTGCGGCAGAACTTCATCAGGGCGGTGAACACCTCAAGCGCGAAGTCGCCGCGGTTGGTAAACTCGAACACTCTCACGCCGCCCTCGTAGCATGCTTTCAGTACGCGGCACGCCACTTCCGTGTCGCTGTTATAGAATACAGGCACCATGCCTGTGCGGCAGATGGTGTCCAGCACCTGCATTTTGCTGAATGTTGCCATATATAATAATGTTTTTTATTTTCTTATCTTGAAACTCTTCCTGAGCCGTCACCTTTCATCAGGTTCTCCACTTCGCCGACGCTCACTTCGTTGTAGTCGCCGTATATGGTATGCTTGAGGCACGATGCCGCTGCCGCGAAGTCGAGTGCGTACTGGTCGTTGCCCGGATGTGTCATCAGACCGTATATCAGTCCTCCCATGAACGAGTCGCCTCCGCCCACACGGTCGACGATGTGTGTTATGTCGTAGCGCGGCGACTGATAGAGCGTCTTGCCGTCGTAGAGTACTCCGCCCCACGTGTTGTGGTTGGCGTTCACCGATCCGCGCAGCGTGATTACCACTTTCCTGGCCTTTCCGAAGCGGCGCATGAGCTGCTCGCATACGCTTTCAAACTCGGCTGCACGCACGTCACCGTCCGTTGCCGTGGCGTCGAATCCTTCGGGTTTTATGCCGAACACCTTCTCGGCGTCCTCCTCGTTGCCGAGTATGACGTCGCATCCCTCCACCAGTGCAGGCATAACCTCTGCCGCCGTACGGCCGTATTTCCAGAGGTTCTTCCTGTAGTTGAGGTCGCACGACACTGTGAGTCCCAGTCTGTTGGCGGCCTTTATGGCCTCCAGGCATACGTCCGCCGCACCCTGGCTGATTGCCGGTGTGATGCCGGTCCAGTGGAACCACTCGGCACCTTCGAACACTTTGTCCCAGTCTATCATGCCCGGCTCTATCTCAGACACCGCAGAATGAGCCCTGTCGTATATCACTTTGCTTGCTCTTGCCACTGCGCCCGTCTCAAGAAAATATATTCCCAGGCGCGTGCCACCATATATTATATTGTCCGTTTTCACTCCATGCTTGCGCAGATCCTTAACGCATGCCTGTGCTATGTCGTTCTCGGGCAGACGTGTCACGAACTCAACGTCCATGCCGTAGTTTGCAAGCGACACCGCCACGTTGGCCTCGCCACCGCCGAAAGTGGCGCTCAACTCACCGGCCTGACTGAAACGCAGGTAGCCCGGAGTGGCGAGACGAAGCATTATCTCGCCGAAAGTCACGATCTTTGCCATATATATTTGTGTTTATATTTTCTGTTCAGAAGTTGAAATATCGTTTCGCGTTGTTGTATGAAATGTCGGCCACCATCTGACGGATGAAGTCCATCTCGCTGCCTGGCAGCTTGCCTTCCTCTATGTCTTTGCCTATCATGTCGCAGAGTATGCGGCGGAAATACTCGTGGCGCGGATATGAAAGGAAGCTCCTCGAGTCTGTCAGCATGCCCACAAAGCGGCTCAGCAGTCCCATGGCCGACAGTGTGTTCATCTGCTTGCGCATGCCGTCCTCCTGGTCGAGGAACCACCATCCCGAACCTAGTTGCATCTTTCCTGCCACCGTCGAGTCGTTGTATGTGTAGGCAAGTGTGGCAAGCACCTCGTTATCTTTCGGATTAAGACTGTAGAGAATAGTCTTTGTGAGCTTGCCTTCACGGTCGAGCCGGTCGAAGAAACGGTGTCCGGTGATGGAGCAGTTCACCTCCATTATTGCGTCGAATCCTGTGTCCGGTCCGAGCATACGGTACATACGTGTCGAGCTGTTGCGCACCACGCTGATGTGATATTGCTGTGCCCAGCCCTTTTCCCAGTCCATTATGGCGAGCTCGTAGAGCAATGCGCTTCTGAATAAAGATACCTCCGCGGCGTCCGGAGTATGGCCTTCCATCACCTTGTTGAACACGCGGTTCACCTCGGTCTCGGTGAAATCGTCGGCGTAGAAGTTGTCCATGCCGTGGTCGGACAGCCGGCATCCCAGCGACGCGAAGAAGTCGTGACGCCGGCGCAGTGCCGTCAGCAGGTCGGTGTATGAGTGTATTTCCATGCCGGCAGCCTCGCCCAGCTTCTCCATGTAAGCCCTGTACGTTGCGGGATTGTCAATGCCCAGCGCCTTGTCGGGCCGCCATGTGGGATATACTCGTGTGCTTATGGGATGGTTTTTCAGATAGACGTGATGCTCCAGACTGTCCGCCGGATCGTCCGTAGTGCACACCACCTCGACGTTGAAACGCTTCATTATGTTCTGCGCACGGAACTCCTCGGTATGCAGCATGGCCGTGCAGGCGTCGTAAATCTCGCGTGCTGTCTCCGGTTTCAGTATCGTGTCGATGCCGAATACCCGGCTCAGCTCCATGTGAGTCCAGTGATACAGCGGATTGCGCATGGTGTAGGGCACGGTCGCCGCCCACTTCTCGAATTTCTCGTAGTCGCTCCTGCCGCCTGTGATATATTCCTCGTCGATGCCGTTGCCACGCATGGCCCTCCACTTGTAGTGGTCGCCTCCGAGCCATATCTCGGCCAGATTGTCAAACTGATGGTTCTCGGCTATCATCTTAGGATCGAGATGACAGTGATAATCTATGATGGGCTGATGCTCCGCCGCGGTGTGGTAGAGTTCCTTGGCGGCGTCGTTCGTCAGCATGAAGTCTTTGTTTATAAACATTACGGATGGTTGTGAGGTAAATTAACTAAAGCTCCGGCAAATATAAATATATTTCTCCGTGTTCGTGCACGTTTATCCGATTTTAAAGAACTTTAATATTTGCCATCGTCCGTATATCACTGTTCTGCGGTGCTGATGACGGAATATGGATGTACTGATATAAACGGCTGATAATGTGATATATACGGGCTGATGCAAGCCTCTCGGCCTTATGCCGTGACGTATATGGCGGCTTTCATTTGGTGTGTTTCGTGCCCGTGCACGGAAAATGCACACTCCTTACACTCTATGACATATGATTGGTGTGCCGTTGTGGTCTTATTGAAAATGAACTGAAACTACTTGCGGCTTTTGATACGGTTTATGATAATTATGTATTATATTTGCAGAACCTGATAACACATACAACAAAACCGTTCTGACATGAATGAGGAGAAACGCATAACAGTAAAAGACATAGCGACGCTGGCCGGAGTGTCGAAGGGCACGGTGGACCGTGTGCTCCATAATCGGGGCGAAGTGTCGGAGGCAAGCCGCGAGAAGGTGATGAAGATTGCGCGGCAGATAGGCTACAAACCCAACGTGCACGCATCGCTGCTCGCCTCGCAGAAGAAATATCTCATGGCGTGCATGATTCCCGAATATGCTCCGGGCGAATACTGGGATCTTGTGGCCAAAGGCATCACGGCGGCGCAGAAGAAGGCCGAACCGTTCCATATAAGTATACAGATGTTCAAGTACGACCTGTTCTCCGAACGCTCTATGGACGAGTGTTTCACATGTGTGATGGAGCAAAGGCCTGATGCCGTGGTCATGGCTCCTACCTTCCAGACGCGTGCTCGTGCCATTATGGAAACGCTACACAGCAAGGATATACCCTGCCTTCTGATAGACTCGTGTCTGCCGGTCTGCAATTATCTGGCCTACTTCGGCCTGCACATGTTCCGCAGCGGATATCTGGCGGCCCATCTGCTCACCGACAGATGCAGCGCCGGAAAGATAGCGGTGTTCCACATACACAAGGATCTGGAGAGTGCAAACAACTCTGCCGAGAGCCGCTACGCTGGCTTCAGACAGTATCTTGAGGAACATGCGCCGCAAACGGAACTTATTCATCAGCACATACATCCTTACGACAAGGAATATAACCGCACCGTGCTGCGCCGCTTCTTTATGGAGCATCCCGACGTGAACCATATAATAACATTCACCTCGCGTGTGCATCTCGTGGCCGAATATCTGAAGTCGGAGGGGCGAAGCGGACAGACAGTGCTCATCGGTTTCGACCATCTGCCGAGAAATGTCGAAGGACTGAAGGACGGCACCGTGCAGTTTCTCATCACCCAGCACACGGAGAACGTACTGTCGCTGTGTGCCCAGACCGTGATAGACCATCTAATATATCATGTCCGTCCGGCCCAGCGCGATACGTTCGTGCCTATGGACATACTCACAAAATACAACGTCGACTTCTACCGTACGGTTCTCGTCTGACGCTAATCATTCATAAACCTTAAACCATTTCTTATGACACACGCCCGCATACTTTCGTTTCTCATGGTCTGCCTCATGCTCGTGGCAGGCCGTTGTCCGGCACAGACCGGCACTATGAAGAGCATACAGGAGTTCGGAGTGCTGCCCGGCAATACACCCGAGGCTAACCGTCAGAACCTTCAGAAAGCCATCGACTGGGCCTCACGATCGGGACAGGCGCTGTGGGTTGAGCCTGTGGAGGACGGCTATGCCGTGGACGGAGGCATAGTGTTGAGGCGCAACGTGTCGCTCATAGGAAGCCATGCGCCCGTGGGACGAGGCACACGCCATCCCGATAGGCCGCATCCCATTGGCTCGCTCTTCAGGATAACCGATACCGAAAGGCCATTCATCACCGTTGAGTCAGCCACGCAGATACGCGGTATACAGTTCTGGTATCCCGAGCAGACATACAACGATTCGTCGCGCATCATTGCCTATCCGCCCACAATACAGGTGAGTCATACGCAGAGTGTGAACGCCGTGAACATGACCGACCTCACGTTCTACGGTGAGTATGTGGCTATGGACTTCAACGCCGTGCCGTCCCATCCCTGCGAGCAGATGATATTTCAGCACTGCTACGGCTACCCACTCAGCGGCGAATTCATAAGGATAGACTATTGTTACGATATTCCGCGCATACTCAACTGCCATGTCAATCCGTCCAACATGCGCGAGTTCGGCCGCAGTTTCAGCCGTGATGTCATCGACGCCGTGATGCGACGGGGCTCGTTCTGCTACGCTATAAACCATACGGACAACGCACAGCTCATCGACGTTTTCACCTTCGGCACCTACGGCGGGGTGTTTCTCGGTCCTGAGTCTTACGGACAACTCACCAACTTCAACCTAGACTGCGTGACCGTTGGCATACACAAGACCGGCGCAAACACCAAGAACCGCAACTGGCAGATAGCCCAGGGATCAGTGATAGCCAACGCAGGAGCAGACATAAAGGACGTTCATCCGCTGATAGTTGAGGGCGAGGGCCACACGTCGTTCGTCAATGTTGAGGCTTTCTCGGGCGGCAACGGTGCGCTGACCACCATCGGTTCGTCATACGATTTCATGCTCGTGCGCGGCGACCGCAAGCTGACGGTGACGCTCTTCGGCTGCCGTATGAGAAACTACACGGCCGATGCGCCTTTCACCATACAGAATCCTAAAGCCGTCATACAGGCCGTGGCGTGTGTTGACAAGAACGAGGAACTGTATAATGTGACGGTGAATCCCTGAGCGTTGACCGCTATTTGTGATTTTGTTTTATACTTTATACAAAGAATAACTAAATAATTAATATATGAAAATAGAAAATAAATATTCTTTATCTAATGCCATTAGTAATGGAATTAATATTTTTGTTGGAGCTGGTTTTTCAATTTATGCAAAGGATGCTTTTGATAGGGAGTTGCCTTTAGGTAATAAATTGTTAGAAGAATTAAATGAAAAATTTGGAAAAAAAATGGATACATTATCAAAATTATGTACCATTCTAGATAAGACAAAAAAGAAAGAATATAGAGAATATCTAACAGAAAGATTTAGTGTGAAGTATTTACCAGATTTATATTATAATATGAATCTGGTAAATATAAAAGCAATTTATACAACAAATATTGATAATTTAATACCTAAAATTATAGAAAAAAATAGTAATGCTTTTTTAAATGATCAACGTAATAATGGCGAGTCGCCAGATTTCGGGGCTATAAATTATTTACCTTTACATGGTAATGTAGATAGCGGATCAAATACATATATATTTGATACTTCATCTTTAGCTAATATATATAATAATGTACCAAGAATTTGGAATTATGTTTCTCATTCTATAGAAAAATATCCAACATTATTCATAGGATATAGTTTTAATGATAATTCTGTAATACAGGCAGTAACTTCTCATAATACTTTTGAGAAAGCACAAAAAGAAAAATGGATTTTATTATATGAACCATCAGCTGATGATATTGAGTATTTTCATGCAATGGGTTTTAGTATAATAAATTCAGATATTAAAGAGTTTTTAGAATCTATCCCCAATTTATACAATTCTCAAATTAAAACTTCAAAAACAGGACATAAAATATTACAAGACTTATTTAAATCTAATCTTGTACCTGAAACCAATAAAGGGTTATTAACAAGACCCATTATTGATTTTTTTAAAGGAATGCCTCCTATTTGGAGTGATATAATGAGTAATAATATTTATAAAACGTCTTATTATAAAAAGATACTAAATGCAATTCATAACCCTAATAAAAATCTTGTGATTATAGGAGCTCCTCTTTCTGGAAAATCTACTTTAGTGATGCAGTCTGTTTATTCAGCTAATGGTTTTGCAATAAAGTTATTTTTTTCTGATTTAACAGTTACAAAGGCTGATTATATTTTAAAATTGTTAGGAAGAGAAAAAGCTCTAATAGTTATTGAGGATTTTACAGATGCAGTAGATGCATTTTTAATATTATCTAAAGCAACGAATATAAAATTAATAGGAATAGATAGAAGTCATAACTTTGAAATTGTAAGTAATCATATTAATAGTAATTTGTTTGAAATTATAAATGTTACAGAACTTTCAGATATAGACATTCAGGGAGTTTATGACATGTTGCCTATTGAAATAAAAGGGAATTCCTTAAAAAAGGAAATGAATAACAAATATAAAGATGATTCCATTTTTGAATTTGTAATTAGAAATATAAAAGGAGAAACTATAAAAGAAAGATATAAAAGTATTATAGAGGAGATGGAAAAAGATAATGAAATTTTAGCGGAATTTCTTATCTTATGTGCCTATATGCATTATTGTCGTGTTCCTTTATCCATGGAGGTTGCATATAGTTATTTTAATGATAATCAAAGTATAGATTATAAGTATATTTATAGTATAAAAGAACAACTTGAAGATTTATTAAATGAATTTGAAGATCCAATATATGATATTAATATGGATTATTATTATCCGAGATCATATTATTTTGCAGATATAATATTAAAATATTCAAGTAAGAATTTGTTATCAAAAGTAATTAATGGTGTCATAAATAATGTACCTCAAGTTCAAATTTGTAATTACAGTAAGTTTAAAAAGTATGCGTTTGATAAAGAATTAATATTATTGGCATTCCCAGATTGGAAGAAAGGAAAAAATTTTTATGAGCAAGCTTTTTTGTATGATTATGAAAATCCGTATGTACTTCAACAAGGTGCATTATATTTGTCTAGTAAGAAACAATATAAATCTGCTTTTGAATGGATAGATAGAGCTAAAATTATGACAAATAATAAATATTTTTCTATTAGGAATTCACATGCCATTATTCTTTTTGAAGCTAATTATGATATTTCATTGACTTCTGAAACAGAAAAAATATTAGATGAAAGTATGAATATTTTGCATAAATGTTACGAAGATGATCAACGTAAGACATTCCATGCAATAACGTTTGCAGATCAAGCCATCAGATATTTTTATAAAGTAAATAATGAAAAAACAATATATTATTTAAGAATATCAAAAAAATGGTTAAATGAGGAATATGCTTCGAAAAACTGGAATCATGGAATCAGAAGAAAGTTACAAATAATTGATGATATTTTGAAAAAATGTAATTATTAGATAATAATAGTACAGTTAAAAATGAGATTTTCCATATTATATTTTGCAGAAAATATAAACAATGAAAACTGTGAGATATAAAAAAATATATCAAAAATATATATTATATATAAGAAACGGTACATCTATGTACCATTTCTTATTTGATAGATAACAATGAAGTTTATTGTGTGATATGAACTTTTTTACAAAGTGTTATGTGTTTCATGAAAGTTTTTATTTTATATAATATATTTTTATTATGATGATGATATTTTGGTTAAAATATACAAAAAACAAGACGGTATGGATGATGATGAGCGATAAATAACTATCTTTGTGAATGCGGGCGACGCCAACGGTTGGCGGTCGCTGTCGCGATAACAAATTAATAGAAAAGAGAATTATGAAGAAGTATGTATGTGATACATGTGGATATGTATATGACCCTGAGGTGGGAGATCCAGAGAACGGCATAGCTCCCGGAACAGCATTTGAGGATCTGCCCGAAGATTGGGTATGCCCGCTTTGTGGAGTAGGAACAGACGATTTCTCTCCGGCAGAGGATTAATACTATACATATAAACGAGGAAAAAGATTTTTAGTTCAGTATAACACGCGTGGCTCTCCGCAAGGAGACGGCATCGCGTGTTTTTTATTTCGGTCCGTGCTCCCCGGGACGGGCATCGGACAGCGGCCGGCCTTCGGGGCGGTCGTGATGATGTGCCTCATGGCGTTTTGTGCGTCCTGCTACGTGAAACTGACGGATTCAGCCGTCGCGATGACGACCTGAAAACCTGGCGGAACGGAGCACCGCGCGGACGGCGGAGGCCATGGCCCTGACATAAGAATGAGGCGTGCATTCATGAACAACACGCCAGGACGAAACCCAAAACCAAATAACCATTAACCAGTCTGATTATGAATGACCTTTTATCGATTGTCTCACATTTCCTTACCAAGGGCACACCCGTGAGTGTGGAGCCGCTCGGGGCGGGACTGATAAACGACACCTACAGGGTGAAGACCGCCGAGGAGGATGCGCCCGACTATGTTCTGCAGCGCATCAATACGGCCATATTCACCGACGTTGACATGTTGCAGCGCAACATCGTGGCCGTGACCGACCACATACGCCGCAAACTGCGCGAGGCGGGCGAGGGCGACATCGGCCGCAAGACGCTCACTGTGGTGGCTGCGGACGACGGAAAAACCTACCGCCGCGAGGGCGACAACTACTGGCGCATGACGGAGTTCATACCGCGCGCCAAGACGTTCGACATCGTGAACGCCGACTACTCGCAGCGTGCCGGTCTGGCTTTCGGACGCTTCGAAGCCATGCTTGCCGACATACCGGAGATGCCGGGCGAGATTATTCCCGACTTCCACAACATGGAGTTCCGCCTGCGTCAGCTGAGCGATGCCGTTGAGGCCGACGCCGCAGGACGCGTGAAGGGTGTGCGCGACATACTCGGCGAGGTGGAGCGAAGAGCCAAAGACATGTGCGTGGCCGAACGTCTTCACCGCGAAGGCGTGCTGCCCAAACGTGTGTGCCACTGCGACACGAAGGTGAACAACATCATGTTCGACGAGGACGGCAGCGTGCTCTGCGTGATAGACCTCGACACGGTGATGCCCAACTACATCTTCTCCGACTACGGCGATTTCCTCCGCTCGGCTGCGAACACGGGCCTTGAGGACGATCCCAACCTTGAGAACGTCAGCTTTAATATGGACATATTCCGTGCATTCACGCGCGGATACATCGAGTCGGCGCGCAGTTTCCTGCTGCCTGTCGAGACCGACCATCTGCCATACGCCGCTGCGCTGTTCCCCTATATGCAGTGCGTGAGGTTCCTGACCGACTACATCAACGGCGACACTTACTACAAAACACAGTACGAACTGCACAACCTTGTGCGTACACGTGCTCAGCTGAAGCTGTTGCAGAGCGCCGAGGAGCACGCCGGAGAGATGCGTGCCTTCGTGGAGTCGTGCCTGTGACGTATGATGATATGACGGCGGCATAAGGCCGCGCAGCCGTTGTATAAAAATACATAAATCGCTGTCGGAGAAGTTAAATTTTCGTCGTCGTAAACGCCCGAAAACCGCTCTGAAATCCACGGAGAACAATTCTGTGCGGAAAATCGCAATTTTTCGCGATTCAGGTAATACGTTGATAAACAGCCATTTGCGGAATAATTCATTCCAATGTCTTCTCCTCCGCTGTGCGAAACGGACTGTTTTGCACTCTGATTAAGTCCATATCGGGTGCTGATATAGTGCATATCAGCCCCTGATATTGTCTGTTTCAGGGTGCGAAAAAGGCATTCTTGCAAATCGTTCGCAGGTTGCCGGCCCGGCAGTTTATATAGAACGGGCTGTTTGAGAGGCGGAAGAGGCAGTAGATTTTTACAGAATGAGAAAAATGAAGTGTTAAATCCGATACGCGGAATGTGAACGGATGTTAACAGAAATTTGCAAAAACGTGCGCGCCACGGGTGGTTCTTTCTGCCGGTGGCTGACAGGCGTCGCAGGGCTGTTGCGGCGTTTGTCGCGGATGAAAAAGGAATACACATCAAACGGTTTTAAATGAACAAAGATATGAAAGAATTGTCTGTGACACGGCTCGACGCCGCGGTTGTGGCGGCTGCTGACATTCCCGCGCTGATGGATGAGGCCGGAGTGGAGTTTCAGAAGATTGATTCGCTCAACTGGCCCGACTGGCCCTACCGTCCTGAGGCGGCGTTCCGCATAGCCCATACGGGCGACGCCATACTGCTGCATTACGTGGTTAGTGAGGAGGCTGTGCGCGCTGTGGCGCCTGAAGACAACGGCCGCGTGTGGGAAGACTCTTGCGTGGAGTTCTTCGTGTCGCCCGTTGACGACGGCATTTATTACAATGTAGAGTGCAACTGTGCCGGACAGCTGCTCATAGGAGGCGGCGAGGGACGGAACGGACGAAGCCATGCGCCGCGGCAGATACTCGACGGTGTGGACCGCTGGGCGTCGCTCGGACGCGCTCCTTTCGACACCCGCGCCGGACAACAGACGTGGCAGGTGGCACTGAGAGTGCCCGTGTCGGCATTCTTCATGCACGCCGCCGCACCGCTCGACGGCCGCACCATGCGTGCCAATTTCTACAAGTGCGGCGACCTTCTGCCCCGTCCTCACTTCCTGTCGTGGAACGCCATCAGTCTGCCGCGTCCCGATTTCCACTGTCCTGCGTTCTTCGGCACGCTGCGTTTTCTGTGACGGTGCTGAGTAGTTTTCCCCGTTATAAAATCACACTGCGGCGTTCCGCTGACGCATGATGCGCCGTTACGCCGCACGTCGTAGCATAATCAGAAACCCTGCCACACTGTTATCATAGCGTGGCAGGGTTTATATTTTATCGGCTCTGCGGTTTTCCGCCGCCGTTGTTTTCTTCTTTCCGTTGTCTTTCCGGTTATTCCCGGTCTTCTCCTTCCTTTGCCGTCTGCGTCTTTTTCCGGCGCGACATCCATATGGCGAACAGCACTCCTGAGAGCACGAAGGCCGTTGCAGCTATGGCGTATCCGCCCGTCGGGCTCATGCCAAGTGCGTTCTTGGACACCGCTGGGAACGCCGTGCACACGGCAGTCATGAACATTGCCGGGATGAGCGTCACGATGTAAGGCTTCGACTTTATGGCGAGATATACAGTGATGGTCCATAGTGTGAACACGGCGAGCGTCTGGTTGGCCCATCCGAACCATCCCCACACCACGTTGAAACCGTCGGCGTCGGCTATGTTGAACCACAGCAGACCGAGCGTGGCGGCAAAGAGCGGGATGCAGATGTATATGCGCCGGCGCACACTGTGCTGCTCCATGCCCAGCGCTTCGGCTATGATGAGTCGCGCGCTGCGCAGTGCCGTGTCGCCGCTTGTTATCGGGGCGGCCACCACACCGAGTATTGCCAGTGCGCCGCCAAGCAGTCCGAGCCAGCCCGACGATACCGAAGTGACTACCTCCGGCGCCTGAAGCGTGAGCGGTTCGCCCAGTTCCTGCGCCGCACCGCCGTAGAAGAAGTACATCGAAACCGTGGCCCATATCAGCGCAACGATGCCTTCTGTTATCATCGCTCCGTAGAACAGCGGGCGTCCCTGCTTCTCACTGCCGGCACAACGCGCCATGAGCGGGCTCTGAGTGGCGTGGAATCCGCTCACCGCTCCGCACGCAATGGTTATGAACAGGCACGGAAATATCGGTCCGGCAGCTGGATTCATGTTTGATAGACCGTCCGTCAGTTCGGGCAGCGACGGCCATTTCACTATCAGCACCACCATGAGTGCCACCGCCATGAAGAGCATCGCGACGGCGAAGAGTGGATATATCTTGCCGATTATCTTGTCGATCGGCAGCAGCGTTGCGAGGAAATAGTAGGCAAAGATGATGATGCACCATGCGTAAACCCACGTGAGCGAGTCGCCGCAGATGTCGCCCAGGATGAGTGCCGGACTGTAAACGAACACCGCACCCACCATCATCAGCATGAACACCGAGAATACAAGCATCACCTTTTTTGTTCCTTTGCCGAGATAGACTCCCACAAGTTCGGGCAGACCGGCGCCTCCGTGACGCACCGAGAGCATGCCGCTGAAGTAGTCGTGCACGGCTCCGGCGAAGATGCATCCGAAGACAATCCACAGATAAGCAGACGGTCCGAACTTCGCACCCATTATTGCTCCGAATATCGGACCGGTGCCCGCGATGTTGAGAAATTGTATCATAAATGTCTTCCATCCCGGCAGAACGATGTAGTCAACGCCGTCGGCCTTGCTCACGGCAGGCGTAGGACGGTTGTCGGGACCGAACACGTGCTCTACCACGCGTCCGTAAATCACATAGCCCACAACAAGGGCTATCACGCTGATAAGAAAAGTTATCATAGGTCGGTTTGTTTTTAGTTAACAGTGCGGAGCACTCCGCGATGTGTTTGAACATTTGTCATGCAAAAGTATATATTTAATTCCGAAATGCAATATTTTACTGTATATTTCTATTGTTTTATTACAATTATGCAGATGAATCTCTTTGTTGGCATGCTCTGATACACAAAAACTCCCCATAAGAACATTGCCTATGGGGAGTCGTTTCTTTTATTCTGTCAGTCTTCCAGATGTTTCCGGTTCATTTCTTAGAGTTCAGCCGTTGTACGGAAGATTTGTCTCTGTCGCACACAATCTTTCCGTCAACAAGCTCAAGTTCGGCCATCTGCAGTGAAGACCTCTTGTATTCCCATGTGTTTTCTTCTATTTCCACACCGTTGGAAGCATAAACCCGTCCCGGATGAGTGAAGTAAACGATGAACGCACGGTCGTCCACTACCACTACATCGCAGTGGCGTCCCTGGTCGTTGTCGTCAGGACGCATGCCCGGAGTGTTGAGTATGGATGTGTTGTATGTCCAGTTCGTCGCATCGTCCGATTCGTAACAGTGCAGTCCCACGTAGCCCAGGTTACACTCGTCTATGATGTTCCAGTACTTCCCTTTCCAATAGAATACTATCGGTGCTTCGTGTCCGTTAGCCTTTATTTCGCAGTTTCCTGTTGTGGTCCAGCTTTTCAGGTCCTTGCTTGTGGCCGAATATGTCTGGGCGTCAGGGCTTTTGTACCACATCTTCCAGCTTCCGTCAGGCATCTTCCATGCCTGTCCGTCTATGCAGCCATCAGTGTTCTTTATCTCTTCCACCAGTTCCCAGTTTATCAGGTCCTTGCTTTTGTAGAAGAGCATTCTTGTTTTTCCGCCCCAGTTCAGGTGCACTCCAGTGATGTAAGTGACTATCATATAATATGTGTCTCCGTCCACAAACACGTCCGGAGCCCAGAAAGTGTTCTCGCCCTGGTCGGGTTCCGGCAGGTTGGCGTGGCCTATGTAGTACCAGCTTCGGCCGTTGTCTGAGCTTGCGGCAATGCCTATCTTCGTTCCGTAACAGTAGGCCACGCCGGGCAGGTTAGGCACATTGGCCCTTCTCTGTGTGTAGAATATCCACCACTCGTTGCGTTCCGGGTTCCACTGTATGGCCGGATCGGCTGCGCCGTCGTATATCGGACAGCGGAACAACGGTGCGGGGATGTGCTTCATGTCGAATGCTGTCTGCGAGTGGCCTGTGCTGAATGTGAGCATGGCCAACGCGATCAAAAGGAATAGTTTCTTCATAGTCGTTGTATGATTGTAGTGTTGAATGCGGTCAGTTCAGGCTTTTTCTGTGTAAGTCGGCCTGCTGTTCAAGGCATCCGTCCGCCGCGCTTGTGTTGCGGACGGTGTGCCGCACATGTACGTGTACGGCTTTATGGTGGTGAGGTTCAGTTCTGTTAGTCGCGCGCTATCGACGTTTCCATGAGTTTCTTTGCAAACTCCCACACTATGATTCCGCCCGCAACGCTCACGTTGAGCGAGTGTTTTGTGCCGAACTGCGGTATCTCTATGCACATGTCGGAGAGATCTACTACTTCCTGGTTTACGCCTTTCACCTCGTTGCCCAGCACCACTGCGTAGCGGCGCGACGTGTCGAGAGTAAGCCGGTCGAGCATTGTCGAACCTTCGGCCTGTTCCACCGACGCGATGACATAGCCCTCGTCGTGCAGGCGTTTCACGGCTTCCACGGCTGTGGGATAGTAGGTCCAGTCCACTGAGTCCTCGCCTCCGAGTGCCGTCTTGTGTATCTCCGCGTTGGGTGGTGTGGCCGTTATGCCGCACAGACATACGCGTTCCACACGGAAGGCGTCGCACGTACGGAACACAGCTCCCACGTTGTGGAGCGAGCGCACGTCGTCGAGCACCACCGTGAGCGGTAGTTTTTCCGACTGTTTGAACTCATCTATCGTGAGCCGTTGCATCTCTATTGTTCTGAGTTTTCTCATTTTCCGTTGTTGTTTTCAGGCAGCGAAGCCGGCGCGCAGGGTGCCGGCTTCGTAGCGTTATGTATGTTTATATGGTTTTTTATGTTGCTTCATGTGACCTGTCGTGTCACCATGTGATGTTCACCTTCACGCCGTCGGGGTTGTTCTCAAACTTCAGCAGCAGTGTGTTCAGGTCATTGGAGTTCCAATCCCATGTGCAATCTTTTGTGCCTTCTACTTTCACACTCTTCGCCTTCTTGGGCAGGAGTATGCGCATTACGTTGGATGTCTGTGCCGGACTCTTTGCCACGAACGAGTAGCTGTTGGCTGTACGCTGCTCGTCATACTGGCGCGACGCTGCGGCAAGAACCTGTGGCTGTTTCTTGTCTTTCACTCTTGAGATGTCGAAAAGGAACGCCTGCTCACCCGGTTTTACGGTCTTCTCACGCAGCACGGGTAGCTCAGGGTCGAACAGATCGATGAACTTGCCTTTGAGAGTGAGCGGAGAGTCGCCCGCCTCGCTCTCGTCAACGACTGCCGCAAGAGTGTAGCATCCGCGTTCGAGATAGAACGAATTCTTTATGTCGAGCTTGCCGTATGCCTCGCGCACGGTCTCCATGAGTTTGGCGTCGCCGCCTTTCTCGAGTACATACTCCTTCGGGTCGTGGCGCAGGACATATACTTTGCCCTTGCCATATTCGTAAGTTCCCTCGGCAGCATTGCGCGGCATGCCCATCAACTCGAACAGATGTTCGGACGGAGCCTTGTATTCGTTGCCGTTCTGGTTCCACCATTCCAGCACGCTCTGGTACGGATCATCGTCGCGTCCGCTGTATATCAGCTGTCCGCCGTCAGCCACCCACTGTGCGATGTGCTTGTGATATTCGGCGTCGAGCGGCTTCATGTTCGAGTAAGACATGAGCAGCACCTTTGTGTTCTTCCACGTATCGGCATATCCCGTGTTCTCTATGTGAACCACCGAAACCGGTATTCCGCGCTTGAGAAGCGGCAGAGCCTCGCCGTAGAAGTTGCTCAGCTGCGGGTCGTCATAACCCTCCACGGGTTGCGGAGAGCGCTGGAACATGAGCGAATTGGCCATGAGCACGCTCACACCCTGTGATCCGCTTACGCGGTTGTCGGACAACGGCATGTTGTTCAGCGTGTTTATCATCACCTGCATCTGCGTTGAGTAGAAGCGCGGGATGCGTGCTTTCTCCTTGCTGTTGGCGCTTACGCGGTAGAGTCCTTCGTATATACGGTCGGGCCAGGGCATCACTTCGTAGTCGGCAATCTGCGGATAGAGCAGCTGCGCGGTGAATGTGGCCTGATAGTTGCGCTTATAGTCCTGCCAGTCTTTGGCGCGGTCCTCTATCGGATCGGTGAGGAAGAACATCTTGCGGCCAGTGGGTCGTGTCATCGACTCCATGCATCCGTACTCCAGAAAAGCCGTCTCGAACACACGTTCGCGCGCTTTGCCGTTGAAGTAGTTGGGCTCGCGCGACGTGCCGGTCCACACCTGTGCGATGTAGCCGTCGCAGCTTTCCATCGATGCGAGCGACGCTTCCGGCGACACTATCTGCCACTGCGAGTAGTTGAGTAGCGAGTGTGTGGGCACATAGCAGCGCACGTCCATGCCCTTCTCGCGGCCGTACTGCTTGGCGTAGGTGAACGCCTCGTCGAGCGCACGGTAGTAGAGATGATATTTAAGTTTGTTCGACAGATACGTGTTCTCGGCCGACTCGTGCTGCGGCCGCCAGTCGAATCCGTAGTAGTCCTTCCATTCGCGCTTGAACGACTCGCTGTATCCGCTGCGCGCCCAGAACTCCGGTTCCTCGAGGAATATGGCGTCTATGCCCGCATCTATAACGGGTTTTATCTGCCGTTCCTTGAAATACTTCAGATAGTTCTTTGTCGGTACGATGTAGGGAATGAGGTGTCCGTGCCATATTGTGTCGCCACGCATGGTCTTCTGTCCCTCGTCCAGGTGCCATTTGCCGTCCCATTTGCCGGTGAAGTAGTCCTGATAGCCGCCCCAGGCAATGCCTGTCATGAAATGCGTGGTGTAGCCTCTGTCGCGCCACGACTGCACTCTCTGCCTGAAGGTCATGCCCGGCCGGTCGTCTGTTCCGTAAACCATAACCACGTCGGCTCTGATGTCCGTCACGGGTTTCCATTGTCCTGACGTCTGGAACGTCGTTTTCTCTCGCTTCTGTTGTGCCGGTGCGGCAACTGCTATTGCTGCAAGAGCCAGCGGTATGAGAAATCTTTTCATCGTTGTTTTTTATTTAGGTAGTTTTTTATGAATAACAGTTCGTAGGTTTCTTCAGGCAGTCAGGTGGTCATTGCGCGCCGCCGTTCTTCTCGCTGAACGCCAGTGCGTACATGCGTATCTGCTTCACCATGGCCAGCAGACCGTTGGAGCGTGTGGGCGACAGATGGTCTTTCAGTCCGATGCGCTCTATGAAATACAGGTCGGCGTCGAGTATCTCTTTCGGTGTGTGTCCGCTGAGCACCTGTATGAGCAGTGCTATGATGCCCTTCACGATGAGCGCATCGCTCTCCGCAGTGAAGTTTATCACGCTGCCGTCGTAGTCGGCCTGCAGCCACACACGGCTCTGGCAGCCGTCTATGAGGTTCTGTTCTGTCTTGTAGCGCTCGTCCAGCGGCTCAAGGTCGCCGCCCAGGTCTATGAGCATCTGATACTTGTCCATCCAGTCGGTGAATCCGGAGAATTCCTCTATCACCTCGTCTTGTGCTTCATTTATTGTCATTGTCTTGTGTACGTTTATGTTTGTTGGATATATAATGCAAACTTAGTGATTTTTTTCCAATATCCGGCCTGTTGTCCCGAATAATTGTCCTGCCGCGGCGCATGGCTGCGGTTGTGGTGGCGTGGCGGGCGGTTATGAGGTGATGTTATGGGAGTCTGCCCGGCTGACGCGATGTCGCCGGACTGCATATTTATACATTCCCGAAGTAAAAAATTTTGACAAAAAAAATTTTCAAAATAGAAAAACGGAGAGGGACGATACGGGCTTTATCAGCCGGATGTCTCTTTCACGGGCAGCCGTATTTTCCGTCAAGAACGGCATGAAAAATCAGACGGCTCCGCGAAACAGGCTTTATCACGGTCTGATATTGGCTTAGTCAGAGCGTGATATTAAGCTTATCAGGGGATGATATGGGCAATATCAGAGGCTGAAACAGGCTGTTTCGTGGCACGATTTGGAGACAGTCGGACTGCAATAAAACGCAAGTGGCTGACTGTCAGAGCCGTACGCAACCCTCTCAAAACTCGCGAATTTGCGGCCGAAGATGCGGTTGCTCGAAAATACGCGAGTATTTTCGAGTTATGGGTGAATATTTATTCATTTCCGTGTCCGTATTTTTGTATATTTATTCATTTCTGCAACGGAGAAGCATAAACTGCGAGGCGCAGTGTCCTGCGTTGTTTCTTATGATATGACGGGCTCAGCGGTGCGTAACGGAAAAAGCCATGCCTCCGGGTTTTATTTTCTTCCGGCGGCATGGCTCTGCGGTTTATGTCAGCGCTGAGGGCGTCGCTTATTTCTTCTTTATGCGCAGTATGGTCAGCGAGTTGGGCTTGAAGTCGTAGCTGAACGAGCGTGCGAATCCGCCGAACGTGCTTTCCACGGGCGATATTCTGAACGGCTGCTCAAACGAGTTTTCGTCGCGTTTGCTCTCCGCGCTGAGTGTTATGACGCGTCCTTCAGGCTCCACGTCGCCGTTGAGCAGGTTTATACGGGTGGTGCACCGGCGGTCGGAGGCGTTCACCACTTTTACTATTATCTCGTCGCTGTTGCTGTCGTATCCGGCTATGCAGAACTTGCGCTTCAGCGGTTCGTTCTTGTGCGAGAGTGTCAGCCGGCCGTCCATGTAGTAGTCGGCGCCGTGGTCGGTTATCACTATGCGCACCTTGTGCCACTGTCCGCTGTCGAGCGAATCCTTTATTCTGGCCGATGCCACCGTAGAGTTGTTGTCGAAGAGGTTTTCGATGGCAGTCTCCACGTTGCCCCATCCGCCCACGTTGAGCATCCATCCCTTTTTCAGGCTCGGGTCGGTGAGGCCGAAATAGAAGAGGAATCCCTCTGCTCCGGACGTCTTGTTCACCTCAAACTCTATGACGCTTCCCTTGCCAGCCTTGCCGTTTTTCCATATCAGCGACGTGCGGTTTTCGGTTCCTGTCTGAGCATACTCGCCGTCCTTTTGCCGCCAGCTGCCCAGTCCGGTTGCCCATTGTGACGGGTCGGTCATGTCGGCCTTCACTGTGTTGCCCTGCGGATCGGTTATGGTGAGGTTGCGGAAGCGCGTCTGCGTGCTCCATGTACCGAATCCCACGTATCCCTCCTGTTCGATGAACGGCTCCACTTCCTCGGCCGTTGCCGTGAAGTCGGTGTTGAGATTGTACGACGGACGGTTCTCCGCGAACATCTTCTGCACGTAGTATGACGAGCGTCCCACCACGGCGTCGTTCGACATCCATATCAGGTTGGTGGGCCATGCGCGGTCGTTCCTGTTTTCGAACAGCGGCGCGTACGACGCCATTGTCACGAGGTCTGAGTTGCGTTCCATGCCTGTGATGAACGCTGCCTCGCTCAGTGCGGCCAGCATGTTGCCGCCGCCCACGCCCTGGTTGCAGGCATATTCGCCCACGTAAACCTTGTACTTGCCACGCTCGTGATTGTCGAATATACCGGCGTTCTTGAAGAAGAATTCAGGCGCTACATACCAGTGAGGGTCCACCATGTCGGTCTTGCGTGCTCCGCCTATGCCTCCCAGTCCGTGGTTGGAGATGAGCGTGAGCTGCGGATAGCGCGCCTTGATGGCATCGTAGAACATGTTGAAGCGGCGGTCGTAGAGCGGACCGGAGTTCTCGTTGCCTATCTCGACGTAGGCGAGCGGGTAAGGTTTCGGATGACCGTCGGCTGCCCGGCGTGCTCCCCATTGGCTGTCGGTCGGGCCGATGGCATACTCTATGGCGTCGAGTGCGTCCTGAAGATATTCTTCTGCTTCCTTGTCTGAGCACGCCTCACCGGTACGTGCCTGGCATCCTATGCCCACATTGCACACGTACATGCCCTTGGTGCCGGTGTCTTCGCAGAAGTCGAGGAACTCCTTATAGCCGAAACCATAAGTGTTGTGATATCCCCACGTGTCATATTGTCCCTGTCGCGACGCCGGGTCGCCCAGTGTTTTCTTCCACTCCACGCGGTTGTTGAGCGTTATGCCTTCCACGATGCATCCGCCCGGCCATCTGATGAATGCCGGCTGAAGACCCTCTATCATGGCCGCCACATCCTTGCGCATGCCGTTGGGACGGCCCTTGTAGGTGTCTTTTGGGAAGAGCGACACGTAGTCGAAGAAGTAAGTTCCTTCGGCGGGCAGGCTGATGGCGAGCTGCGCTGTGGAGATGGTGGTCGTGGCTTTCAGCGTGGCCTTGTATTCGTGCCACTTGCCGTCGGCCTTCAGTTTAAACGACTTGCCGCCCAACGTTCGGCTTCCGCCGTCGGTGAGGTTCACTTTCATGTTTCCTCCTCCGGCCGTGCAGCGCACGAACATACGCAACTTGTAGCTCTCGCCCTGCTTCAGTGCTATGCCCCAGTAGCCTTTGTTTATCAGTGATACGCCGTTGCCCATGCGACTGATGTCTATCTTCATCGATGTGGGTGCGGTGGCGAAGTTGGGCTGTTCGGTCACGAGTGTCGCCTCGGCTTCGGCTTCGCCAATCTTTCTCAGTTCCCATCCGGGATAAGGGTCGGTGCCCCATCTGTATCGGCCCGGCGTGGATTTGCCCGTCAGGTGGTTCTTCACGTCGGGCGGTACCAGCTCGCCGTTCATCACCTTGTAGCCTTCCGGCATCACCCTTTCCTCAAAACTGCGGTTCATGAGCATCTCTGCGTACAGTCCGCCGTCGCCTGCATGGTTTATTTCCTCGAAGAATATGCCGTACATCGACGCCGGTACCTCTGCGCCACGTGACGCCATGTCCACGTTGAGTGTCATGTCGGCGTTCTGCGCCAGGCTGTGTCCTGTCATGAGCAAAGCCGACAGGCAGAGCGTAAAAATTCGTTTCATATAGTATTACGGTTTTAGTTATCTGTTGATATAAACGCACTGCGTCCAGCACGTATTGTATGCAAAAGTATCTAAAAGAATCGAACTATGAGGAATGTTTTACGCAATTAAGCTTATTTAATTGTCCTCTGTGCCTTGGCTAAGGCCTGTCGGTCATGCGGCATACCGTGTGTTTTGCAGTCTCTCCGGCACCGCTGGCAATTAAAAAAGTGGGTAGGAGCAAATCCGCGGGGCAAAATTGCGTGTCGTATAAAATAAATGTTTAACTTTGCTTTTGGTGTTCACTGCGGCGGTTGGCCGCAGTCTGATACAATGAAGACACACTGATTTATTACCGGTAAACAATCTTTCAGACGCCGCGAAAGGCGCTGATGTATTAGAAAACAGTTATTTCTTATGTATAAAAGCAATTATGACAAGTCGCCGGCAACGAAGCTCGACGGTGAGTTGTGGAAAGGATGGGACAACATTTGCCGCGAATTGAGGGACTGTATGCCCGCCGGACGGTGCACGATGGTGATAGAATGTTATCAGGGAGTATATCATGACGAGCTGCGCAAAGGCTTCGAAGCGCTCCATGCCGACTGCTGGATTGATACGGCAGAGCTGTTCAAACCGGTGGCCGAAATAGAGCGTATGACATATCCGTATGTAACGGACGACCGGCTGTTCGGCTATCGTTCCAACTTCTCGTATGCCGATTTTCTCGACCCTGAAAAGACCGAAGAGGCGCGCCGCAAGGTGAGGGCTGCCGATGGATTCACGGTGGTTTACGGTCACGGAGCGGCTCTGGTGGCACCCGATGCCGACCGCACGGTGTATGTGGATATGGCACGATGGGAGATACAACTGCGTTCGCGCCGTCATGAGATAAACGGTCTGGGTGTGGAGAACAAGGCCGAGGGCGCGTCGTATCAGTACAAACGCGGATATTTCGTGGATTGGATAGTATGCGACAGACTGAAAAAACAGCTGCTCGGCAAGGCCGACTACTGGATGGATACGCACACGGCGGGCGAGCCGAAGATGATAAGGGGCAGTCTGCTGCGTGAGGGACTGGACAAGACTGCGCACCGTCCGTTCCGCGTAGTACCGTTCTTCGACCCTGCGCCATGGGGCGGACAGTGGATGAAGCGTGTGTGCGGGCTCGACCCGGAACGCCAGAACTACGGTTGGTGCTTCGACTGTGTGCCTGAGGAAAACAGCCTCTACTTCGACGTGAACGGCGTACTTTTCGAGATGCCTGCCAACAATCTGGTGTTCCACAACACCCGCGACTTGTTGGGCGGACCTGTAGAGTCGCGCTTCGGTCAGGATTTCCCGATACGCTTCGACTTCCTCGACACCATGGGCGGAGGCAACCTCAGCCTTCAGGTTCATCCCACAACGCAATACATACGCGACACGTTCGGCATATATTACACGCAGGACGAGAGCTACTATTTGCTCGATGCGAAGGAAGGCGCGACGGTGTTCCTCGGTCTGAAGACGGGTGTTGATCCCGACGAGATGATAGCCGCGCTCAACGAATCGCAGGAGACGGGCCGGCCGTTCGATGCCGAGAAGTATGTCAATCGCTGGCCGGCGAAGAAGCACGACCACTTCCTCATACCCAATGGAACCATCCATTGCTCGGGCGCTGAGGCCATGGTGTTGGAGATAAGTGCCACGCCAAGCATCTTCACATTCAAATTGTGGGACTGGGGACGCCTCGGTCTTGACGGACTGCCACGGCCTATCAACATCGGCCACGGGTCGCACGTGATACAGTGGGAGCGGCAGACCGACTTCGTGCGCCGCAATCTTGTAAACCACATAGAGCCGTTAGGGCAGGGCGACGGATGGCGCGAGGAGCGCACCGGACTGCATGAGAACGAGTTCATAGAGACCCGCCGCCACTGGTTCACGGGCCCTGTCACCCACAATACCGACGGAGGCGTGCAGGTGCTCAACCTCGTTGAGGGCAGAGAGGCGGTGGTGGAGAGCCCGTCGGATGCGTTCGAACCGTTCGTGGTTCACTACGCCGAGACGTTCATCATCCCCGCGTCGGTGGGCGAATATGTCATCCGTCCTTACGGCGAGGCCGAGGGAACGGAGTGCGGAACGATAAAAGCCTACGTGCGCTTCAGACAATAGACTTAAACCATAAACCGATAACAGAAACCGTAACATTATGAAAACACAATATCCTATAGTCATGACGCTGGACGCGGGAGGCACCAATCTGGTGTTCTCCGCCAGCCGTGGACCGGAGGAAATAGTCGCTCCCGTGACGCTGCCTTCGGTCACCGACAATCTGGACGAGTGTCTGGAAGTCATTAAAAAGGGCTTTGAGACGGTGCGCACACTGTTGCCCGAACCGCCCAAAGCCATAAGTTTCGCCTTTCCCGGACCTGCCGACTACGAGGCAGGCATCATAGGCGACCTGCCCAATTTCCCCGCATTCCGCGGTGGTGTGGCGCTCGGTCCGTTTCTTGAGGACCATTTCGGCATTCCCGTATTCATTAACAACGACGGCTGTCTCTTTGCCTACGGTGAGGCGTTGGCAGGCATGCTGCCCGAGGTGAACGCCCGTTTGCAGGCCGCCGGCAACTCGCGCCGCTACAGGAATCTTGTCGGTGTGACGCTGGGCACAGGCTTCGGAGGCGGCGTAGTGATAGACGGCGAGCTGCTGCGTGGCGACAATCAGGTGGGCGGCAATCTGTGGTGCATGCCCAACAACAGGCATGAGGGCATGATAGCTGAGGAAAGTGTGAGCATACGCGCCATACAACGGATATACGCTTCGCTCTCCGGCGACCGTTCACCACTCACTCCCAAGGACATATTCGACATAGCCGAAGGCACCCGCGAGGGCGATGCCGAGGCAGCGAAAGCCGCTTTTGCCGAGTTGGGCGAGGTGGCGGGATACACCATCGCGGCGGCAGTGACGCTCATAGACGGCCTTGTCGTCATAGGCGGAGGACTGGCGGGAGCATCCAAGTATATACTTCCCGCGCTGATGAAGGAGCTCCGCGCCGAGACAGGAACGTTCGCCGGAGCGCGCTTCAACCGCCTCATTGCGAAGCCGTATAATCTGGAAGACCCGACTGAAGCGGCCGCTTTTCTTGGGAACAGCAGCAAGATGGTGACAGTGCCGGGCACCGGACGCACCGTGGAATACCGTACCGACAGCCGCATAGGCGTTGCCGTCTCGCGTCTGGGAGCAAGCCGTGCCATCGCGCTCGGCGCATATTGGTTTGCCGTAAGTGAATTGAAGAAGAAAGGATTATTATGAAAACGAAGGATAAGACTATGAAAAAGATATTATCGGGACTGTTGTTCCTTGGCGCCGTATTCATGAATTGCTCCACCGCCGGCGCACGTTCTCATGAGGACTGGACCAGATATGTGGAGCCGAGAATAGGAACGGCGCACTGCCGTTGGTTTCATTTCGCACCCGGTGCAATGCCTTTCGGACTGGCCAAGCCGGGCCCTTCCACCAACGGAAGTCTCGGCAACCCGTCGGGATGGGAGGCCACAGGATATGACTATCGTGAGAATACGATAGAGGGATTTCCGTGTCTTCACGAGTTCCAGGTGGGCGGAATTGTGCTCATGCCTACCAAAGGCAGACTCGTCACTGTGCCCGGTCTGCCAACCGACAAGGAGAAGAAGGGCTACCGCTCGCGCTTCGACCGCAAGAACGAAGTGGCCACGGCGGGCTACTACTCGGTGCTGCTCGACGACTATGATATAAAGGCTGAGGTTACGGCTACGCCTCGCGTGGCGTTCCAGCGGTTCACTTTCCCGGCAGGAAAGGACAACCACATACTGTTCAACATCGGAAACCGGCAGGGCGAAAGCGGCGCGGTGAAGGATGCTTATGTGCGCTACACTGCCGACGGACGTGTGGAAGGATGGGTCATAACAGAACCTGAGTATGTGAAGAAATACCAGCCCGGAGCCACCGTCCCGCTCTATTTCTCGGCCGTGATGGACAGTAAACCGGCCGCATACGGCAGCTACAACGGCGAGAACCAACAGCAGGGAGCAGGCGAAAGCAAGGGTGTAGGCGCAGGAATGTATTTCACCTTCGCCATGGACAAGACCGAACCGGTGACGGTGAAGATAGGTCTTTCTTACACATCTGTAGAGAACGCCCGCGCCAATCTTACGGCAGAGGCGGAGAAAATGACGTTCGACAAGGTGCGCGAACAGTCGCACAAGGCATGGAACGACTATCTGGGACGCATCGAGGTGGAGACTCAGAAGAAGGAAGACAAAGTGAAATTCTACACCGGACTGTATCATGCGCTGCTCGGCCGTGGACTGGCGAGCGACGCCAACGGTGCCTATCCGCGCAACGACGGCACTGTCGGGCAGCTCCCTATGAAGGACGGCAAGCCGCTGTATAACGTATATAACACCGACGCGGCGTGGGGAGCGCAGTGGAATCTGTCGCAGTTGTGGATCCTGGCTTATCCGGAATACATGACGCAATATGTCAGCACGCATCTCCAGGCCTATAAGGACGCGGGCTGGCTGGCCGACGGTCTGGCAAACAACCGCTACGTTTCGGGTGTGGGTACAAACCTTCTGAGCACCATAATAGCCGCAGCCTATCAGTGCGGCATACGCGACTTTGACACCAAACTGGCGTATGAGGCGTGTCTGAAAAACGAACTTGACGGCGAGAACCGACCGTTGGGAGCAGGCAAGGCCACCACGGCCGACTTCCTGAAATACGGATATGTGCCCCACCGCGACCGCGGAGAGGAGAACGCCGATACCTATTCGTTCTCGGCATCGCACACACTGGAGGCCTCTTACAGCGCATGGGTGATGGCACAGTGGGCCAATAGCATCGGCGACAAAAAGAATTATGACCGGCTGATGTATCTTTCCAAAGGATGGGAAAGACTGTACGACACGTCGTGCGACTTCATCCGTCCGAAGAAGGCCGACGGCAAATTCATCGACAACTTCAACCCGATGGAGGTGTGGCGCGGTTTCCAGGAGGGCAACGCATGGCAATACACGTTCTATGTTCCCCACGATGTGAAAGGTCTGGTGGCAAAGGTCGGCGCAGACGTATTCAACGCGCGGCTCGACAGCATCTTCACTCTCTCACAGAAAAAGATATTCAGCGGCGGAACTGAAGTGGGCGCGTTTGCCGGTCTTCAGACCTTATACAACCAGGGCAACCAGCCGTGTCTGCACATATCGTGGCTGTTCAACGAGGCCGGACGCCCCGAACTCACACAGAAATGGGTGCGCGCCATACTCAACGAATTCTACGGAACAGACGGCATTCACGGCTATGGCTATGGTCAGGACGAAGACCAGGGCCAGCTCGGAGCGTGGTATGTCATCTCGTCAATGGGTCTGTTCGACGTGAAGGGACTCACCGACACCAACCCGTCGTTCAGTCTGGGAGCACCTCTGTTTGACAAGATAACCATACATCTCAACAGAAAATATTATCCCGGCCGCACATTCACGATAACCACCCAAGGCAACACGGGCAGCGATGCCTACGTGAACAGCTATGTGCTCAACGGCAAACGTATGGACGGAGTGCACCTGCCGTTCAGCGATGTGGTGAAGGGTGGCAAGCTGGAAGTGATAATGGACAAGACTGTTAAAAACTAAGACGCTATGGGAAAGAACAGTGAATATTCATGGCTGAGGCTTCTCCCGATTCTTTTCGGGTTCTTTGTCATGGGCTTTGTCGATGTGGTCGGCATTGCCACAAACTATGTGAAGAAGGACTTCATGCTGTCCGACACGCTCGCAAATCTCATTCCCATGATGGTGTTCCTGTGGTTTGCGGTGTGCTCCATTCCCACCGGCATAATGATGAGCCGCATAGGCCGCCGCAACACAGTGCTGCTGTCGATGGCCATGACGGCCGTGGCTATGATAATGCCGCTGCTGTCCTACAGCTTCACCTGTGCGCTCATGGCCTTCGCTCTGCTGGGAATAGGCAACACGATACTGCAAGTGTCGCTCAATCCTATGGTGGCTCAGGTGGTCGCAGGCGACAGAGTGGCAAGCGTACTGACGCTCGGTCAGTTCGTTAAAGCCATCTCCTCGTTCCTCGGTCCGGTGATAGCCGGTGTGGCGGCATCGTTCTTCGGCAACTGGAAACTCATATTCGCGGCCTATGCTGTTGTCACGGTGCTGGCTGGTCTGTGGCTTCTGTTGTCCATCGAACGCGACACTCCGGAGAAGGAACAGACCGCAAGTTTCCGCTCAGCAGTGTCGTTGTTCACCGACAAAATCATACTTCTGCTTTTCATCGGCATCCTCGCCATCGTGGGCATCGACGTGGGTTTGAACACGAGCATCCCCAAACTGCTCATGGAGAAAGCCGGTCTGCCTCTGAGTGAGGCAGGACTGGGCACGAGTCTTTACTTCGTAGCGAAGACCGTCGGCACCTTCGCCGGCACGTTCATACTTGCCAGGATTGCCGGCAAACGCTTCATGCGCGTCAGCATGGTGGTGGCCATTGTGGCGTTTGTGGCAATGCTTTTCGTGCACGAGCTGTGGCTGTTGTCGGTGCTCATAGTCGTTGTGAGCTTCGCATGTGCAAACGTTTTCTCCATCATATTCTCCTATGCGCTCCAGCACAGGCCCGCCAAGGCCAACGAGATATCGGCGCTTATGATAATGGGAGTGTCGGGTGGAGCGGTCGTCATGCCCTTCATGGGTGTGCTGTCCGACGCGTTCGGGCAGGTGGCCGGCCTCATTCCGCTGCTCGTCTGCATGGTCTATCTGTTGTGGACCACGGGAAAACTGGGTAAGTGACGGTCTTTTGCGGAGCACGCTGCGTGTATGCTTACGGAATGAATTCGACAAGATGAAGACATCAAGTACCGAAATATAAAAAAACGAAAAACGGAGTCGGAGATGTTAAATAATCGCGGCGGAAATCGCGGAAAAATCGCTTCGGAGCGTACTGGGAGCCGTTTGGCGCGAAAAAACGTGGATTTTCTGATTATGCGTAATACTCTGACATTCAGCCGCTTATACCATAACGCTTTTTGACTGATATTTTTCTATATTGCGAAATGGCCTGTTTCAGCTCATGAAACAGGCCATTTTGTGTGCTGATAAAGTCTATATCACACCTTGAAACAGTCCATATCATGCCCTGAAACAGTCTTTATCGCACCCTGAAACAGTCTCTTTCGCAAAGCGGTCTGCCCGCAACCGCTTCGCCATTCGGTTCGGACGGGCTGTTAGAGGCGTGTTTGCCGGTCCGCGATTTTCTGTAAGGAGAAAAATGAAACGTTAAATGAAACTTGCTGAATGTGAACAGATGTTAAGATAAATTTGCAAAAATCTGCGCAGCGCGGGTGGTGTTGGGAATGGCGCGAAAGGCTGTTTCCGGCTTTCGGTATATCCATGATGAACAGCCGTATGTGTTATCTTTCATGGCATAATGGTATCGGGCGTAATGTGCGCGGGGATTTATGTATTAATGAACATCAAAGTAATAGATAGCGGTTTCCGTTTGTGGGGTATTAAAAAGATACGTTCACGCGATGTGAAAACCGGAAATGAAAAATGCATGCGCCGCTGCTTGTGATAGCATAACGGCGCATGCATTCTTAAGAAAAACAGTTTCTATTGTCAGTGTCCGGTTCCGTGACATACCGGACATTTTCCGGTTCCGTTACACGTTTTGCATTTTCCTTTTCCGTTGCATGCATTACATTTTGTTTCAGATGCTCCGGCTTTTATCCATCCTGTGCCGTTGCAATATCCGCACAATCCGCTTCCGTGGCATGCATTCTTTCTTCCTCCTCCGCTTGTCGGCGAACATTTGCCTGATCCGCCGCAGCGTCTGCACTTGCCGGCAGTTGTTTTTCCGCTACTTCCGTTGGCTGTACTGCCGGAGCTCGTGGTTGCTTCGCCTCCACTGCTTGGCACGGATGTTGTGCCGACATTGCCCGTAGCAAGGTTGACGACGGACGTTGTCAGTCCGGTGAGGATGTCAAATACATTGTACTCATCGTCGTAGGCAGCAGCTACCCGCGCATCCAGTGCAGCGTAGTCACGATTCTCCCATCCGCACCATATACGGCTTATATTGTATCCTTCCTTTACGCGTGGTTTGAGGAACTCCGCAAGGTCTTCCTGTGTGTCGGAGCAGGAAATGGCCTGCATTCCGTCATATCCGTTCCTCATTTTGTTGTATATTACATGATAGCTTGTCGAGTTTCCGAACCGGTTATAGAATTTACTGACACTTCCTACAACCCATGAATCCGCTGCCATTTTCTTGAAATCATCATACATCTTCTTGTTATCCCTGCAGTAAACCATGTTCTGTTCCACAATATCGTCATGTCCGTTCTGGGCATAATAAGTCGCAAAAGAAGCTGCGAATACATAAAAACCTTTCTTATTCAGCTTCTTCAGCTTCTTATTATTCATTGATCCGAAGAACTTCTGCTCTGTTATTTTCGGGTCTTTCTTTAATACAGCGTATTCTTGTTCGTCATTATAGTAATCCAAGACGAAGCCTTTCTTCTGCCACTTCTTGCTCTCTTTTTTCAGATTCCATGCAGGGATTTTTGCGAAACACTGTTCTACTGAGTCAGTGTTCTTCTTATGTAAGATGATTGTTCCGAACTTTGTGTGTGTGACGGATAGTACGTATCGTCCGTTGTCCATCAGCTCCTGTATGTCAGACTCCGTTATGTTTCCCTGGCGTATATCACATTTCAGGTCTTCGGCGTCGGTATTCATCATGTGGGCTACAAATGTTCCGTCTATGTGTTCTTCCTGGGCGTAGGCCATACAAAATACCGACAGAAAAAGAAATATAAACAGTTTTCTCATGTTGTATGTTTGTATATTCTTTTATTTATGAATATTATACTGTATATGTAGAGTTTGAATGGTTGTCAGATTATTGTTTTCCTTCCACCTTTACCAGCTTGAACAGCTTGTCGCTCGGACGCACCTTGTCCGGCACACGGAACGACACACGTGTGCCTTTCTGCGCTGTCTGCACGGCGTGAGTGTCGTCGTGAATCTCCTCAACGGTGACATACATCACTCCTGTCGTAGGACCTGTTATGAGCATCTGGTCGCCTACGGAGAACTCGCAGGCCTCGCATGAGAACTCAGCCACACCGAGTTTGGAGAAGTATTTCACTCCGCGGCCCACGTAAACCTTGCGTTCGGTGGCATTCGAGCCGTAGTTCTTGTTCCATTCGCCTAGGCGCTGGCCCTGATAATAGCCGTCCCAGAATCCGCGGTTGAACACGGTGGCGAGCCGTTCGTCCCATGCGTCCTTCTTCTCTTCAGTGAATGTGCCTTCGAGGACGGCGGCGATGGCTTCCTTGTAGCACTTCACCACGTTATATACATACTCCGGTCCGCGTGCGCGTCCCTCAATCTTGAACACCCTTACGCCCGACTTCATCATGCGGTCGATGAAACGTATGGTCTTCAGGTCCTTCGGACTCATGATGTACTTGTTGTCTATCTCGAGCTGACAGCCCGTCTCGTTGTCGGTTACGGTGTACGAGCGGCGGCATATCTGCATACATTCGCCGCGGTTGGCGGAGCGTCCCGTGTTGTCGAGACTCATGTAGCACTTGCCGCTAACGGCCATGCACAGCGCGCCGTGGCAGAACATCTCTATGCGCACCTGCTCGCCTTTCGGTCCACGGATGTCCTGTTCCTCTATCTGACGGTATATCTCCGCCACCTGGTCCATGTTGAGTTCGCGCGCCAGAACAACCACGTCGGCAAACTGGGCGTAGAACTTCAGTGCCTCGACATTGCTTATGTTGAGCTGTGTGGAGAGGTGCACCTCCACGCCTTTCTTGTTGCAGTAGGTCATCACAGCCACGTCGCTGGCTATCACTGCGGTGATGTTCGCCTCGTGTGCGGCGTCGATTATTTGGTGCATTGTGTCGATGTCCTCGCCGTAGATTATCGTGTTCACCGTGAGATAACTCTTTATGCCGTGCTCGGTGCAGGTGGCAGCTATCTCGTGCAGGTCGTCGATGGTGAAGTGGTTTGCCGAGTGCGATCTCATGTTGAGCTGTTCCACGCCGAAATAAACAGAGTCGGCTCCGGCCTGTATGGCAGCCGCCAGACTTTCGCGTGAGCCCACGGGAGCCATTATTTCAAAGTCGTTGATTGTATGTTCCATAGCGTTTATGGGAAGAATGAATTGTTATTGCCTGATTTATAAAGACATACCGGCGCCGCAGCCGGCATTTCATGAAAAGTGCCCACCGTTAAGGTCGATGGGCATACCTGATGTTTTCACAACGGAATAATCCTTATTGTGATTTGCTTAAAATTCTTGGTGCAAATATACGAAAAAAACAAATACCGTATGCTTTTTCGCTTATTTTATTGTCGCCGCAGTGCGCAGTTGTGGCGTTTTGTGCATTTTGGTGCGGTGTGCGGCGGCTTCCGTGGCAGTGACGGGGTGCGTGTACTGCTGACGCGGAGGCGTTTCAGGGTGTCGGAACAACCGGGTGTATGGTGCCGTCGGCGTTGAATTCCAGACGGTCGATGCACACTTCGCGGTGCGTTCCCGGCGAGTCGTTCAGATAGTTGCGGTTGATGCGGTGATAGACGATGAGCCATTCGTCGCTCCCCGGCAGGCATATCACCGAGTTGTGTGCCGTTCCGTATATGCCCTGCTCAGGCTTCTGGCTGAGCACCACCGGCTGTTCGGCCACCTCTATCGGGCCGAGCGGCGAGCGCGATGTGCCGTAAGCCACATGATAGTTGGGCGAACCGGTGTCATCGACCGACCACATGAAGTAATATATTCCGTTGCGGTAGAACACATACGGTGCCTCGCGGTAGGCGTAATCCTGAAGCGTTCCGCCCTGCGGAGTCATCACCGTGAGAGTCTTTTTCTTTATCGACATCATGTCCTTGTTGAGCTCCGCGCCTGCCATATAGCCGTTGCCCCAGTACAGATACGATTTGCCAGACACCGGATCGGTAAAAACATCGACGTCTATCTGCTGTCCGTGGCCCACCGGCGAATCGGTTATCATCGGCTTGCCCGAGTCCTTGAACGGTCCTGTGGGTGTGTCGCCGGTTGCCACGCCTATCTGTTTGCCCTTGCCGTCCTTGGAGTTTCCGCTGTAGTAGAAGAAATATTTGTACCGGCCTTTTATCTTTTTCTCGATGATGCACGGTGCCCATGCGTTGCCGTCGGCCCATACGGCGTCGCCCGCCTTCAGGTCGAGTACGGTGCCAGCTTCGGTCCAGTTTCGGGTGTCGGACGACTCGAACACAGTGAAATGAGCACCGCCCCAGCCCGGCACGCCGTCGGTAGTGGAGTAGATGTAGTAGCGGCCGGTCTGTTCGGAATAGAGAATCTCAGGGTCGGCATGAAATCCGGTGAGCACCGGGTTGCGCGGAATTGTTACACCTTCGGGCAGTCCCCACTTGTCGGTGAGGCGCTTCATCTCGTCGCGTGTGACGGCCATCACCGTGCCGTGGCGCGGATGGAAGTCCATCGTTACGTCGCTGTCTATCACGCGGAAGTGCTCCAGGTCGGTGGTTTCAGTGAACTGGTAGCGGCCGTTCATGTACATGTCGTACATCAGTATGTACTTGTCGCTGCCCGACAGCTTGAATGTTCCCGCGCCCTCCACGGCCTGATCGGTCTGCTGTTTGTAGTCGGGGCTTTCGGTCCATCGGCCGGATGTCAGTTCGTCGGTGACGGCAACCTTTATTCCGTTGCCGTGTCCTTCGGTCTTGTAGAACAGATGATATTTCCCGTCCTTATACACAATGTCGCCGTCGATGCACGACTTGCGGTCGGCGGGGATGAACAACGGACGCGGCTCGCCCGTAAGTCCGGTGAACGAGTCGTTGGCATATGCGTAATAGATGATGTCCGGTCCGTCGCCGTGTTTCATCGACCAGTATATCATGTATTTGTTAGTCTTGTGATCATAGATGGTCTGCGGTGCCCACACACGCTTCAGATCGTCCTGTCCTTCGTAGGTCTGCTGTATGTTGATAATGGAGTGCGACCAGTTGATGAGGTCCTCCGACTTGAGCAGAACCATGGCGCGGTTGGAGTCCCAACCGTTGGCCGACACCATGTCGGTGGCCACCATGTAGAACGTATGGCCGTCCTCGCCGCGCAGGATGTGCGGGTCGCGCACTCCGCCTGTGGAGCTGATGACCTTCGAGTCGATCACCGGGCGGCCGCCGTTGAGCTTGTGCCACGACAGTCCGTCGTTGCTAAGGGCGAAGCAGATGGCCTCCTGGCTTATGTCGTTGCCTGTGAAATAAACAAAAAGATAGCCGGCCATGTCCTTCTCCTCAACGGCTGCTGCGCGTGTGGTGGCCGTTGTCAGAGAGATTATGGCCGCAATTATTACAAATAGTCTTTTCCTCATTATATGCTGTTTTTGGTTGTTTTAGTTTCATGTATGGCCGCATGTGTACGGCCATATTCCGTTGTCAATATACGAATATGCGGTAGTCCTTGGTCAGTCCGGCGGCGTCCTGTCCTGTGGCGGGCAGATACTCCAGCGCGCCGATGGTCTGTTCGGCACCCATGTCGATGACAAGCAGATGTGGCATGGATGCGCCGTAGGTGGTGCTCCACCATGTGGATTCCTGAAGGTCGAACGCCTTGTCGCCCGTGTGGTTGCCGTTGTCGGCGTCCTCGCTGTCGGCATACTTCGTGCTCCATGAGCTGCGGTCGATGCGTCGTCCGTCGGTATCCTGCACGTAGATTTCGGCTATTGCCGCCATCTCGCTGCCGTCGTGGGTTGACGAACACTCAATGGCCAGATAGCGTCCGCGTGCCGGAGCATTGAACTTCACGGTCTGCCATGCGCGTCCTTGTGCGAACTGGCCTGCCGCTGCGGGCGTTGCCGAGTTGAGGTCGGGGCGGTCGCCCGGATTGTTGTGGCGGTTGCTCTTCTCCGTCTGCAGCTTGTCGAGCTCGGGACGGTCCTGTCCCCATATTTCAGTCATGACAGGTCCTGCCACGTCGAGCACCACAATCTCGTTGCGTCCTTTCTTCAGCCAGCATCCCGGAACGTATAGAGTCTGCTGCGGACCGATGCTCCAGAAGCGGCCGATGGCGTGTCCGTTTATATATACGAGGCCCTTGCCCCAAGTTTCCATGTTGATGAATGTGTCGCCGGTCTTCTTCAGATTGAAGAAACCGCGGTAGTATCCGGCACGCGAATCGAGCTTCAGTCCCATCGACGCGCCGTTATTGCAGCGCGTGAAGACGCGTAGGGTGTGGTCGTAGGAGTCGGGCAGGGTGCGCATGGTCCAGTCGTTCAACTTCCATGTCACGTCGTCTCCATCGACGTTGGCCATGAGTGTCACTTCGCCGGTGAGTCCCTTGAAGTCTTTTATGGCGCGGCCGAAGTTGATGCGTCCCATACCTTCGACAACGATGTCGAGCCTACTGCCACGGCTCACTGGCGGCAGACTGACTGTTGTTTCGTTGCGTACGCGGTCGGTGCGGCCTATGTAGCGGCCGTTCACATAAACCATGGCGTAGTCGTGAGCGTCTTTCATGGCGAGCGTGGACGGTGTGTTTATCTCAGGCAGAGAGGTGGAGTAGATTACCGTTCCCCATCCCATGTCAAGCTCTTCGAAGGTCAGCGGACTGCGTGCTACGCACATACTGTCGGTGCCGAACACCAGGGGTGCGTATTCGTTGAGGCTGAAGCGCGGAATGCTTATCAGCTCTGCGGCCGGCTTGGGTACGGAGGGCAGACGCTTGTCGGAGTATTTCTCCATTGTGCGGCGCAACTCGTAGTATTTTGGTGTGGCCTGTCCGTATTCGTTGATGGGTGCGTCGTAGTCGTAGGATGTCACGTCTGGAGCGAATCCCGGTGAGTTGGCGCCGGCCCAGTGGCCGAACGATGTGCCGCCGTGGGTCATGTAGAGCGAGAACGAAATGCCTTTGGACAGCATCTCGTCTATGCCTGCCACCATTGCCGATGCGGGGCGTGTCTCGTGGCGGGCGCCCCATTTGTCGAACCATCCGCTCCAGAACTCCGAGCACATCAGCGGCGACTCGGGCCGCAGTTCGCGCAGACGGCTGAACTGACTGTCGATGTCGGAGCCCGTGCCGAAGTTCATTGTCCACACCAGATCGTCAAGTCCGTTGCGTGTGAAGTTGCTTGCCCAGTCGCACTGGAAGAGCGTGACCTTGTCGAATCCCGACTGGCGCACGATATCACGTATGGCACTCACGTAAGCCTTATCCTCGCCGTAGGAGCCGTATTCGTTCTCCACCTGCACCATGATTATCGGTCCTCCGTTCTGAATGGTGAGCGGAGCGAGCTGTTCGCCAACCTTCGCCATGAACTTGGATACGCGGTCCATGAAGTAAGGGTCCTGCTCGCGCAGACGTATATCCTTCTTCTTGAGCAGCCACCAGGGCAGTCCGCCCATCTCCCACTCGGCGCACACGTAAGGTCCGGGGCGCACGATGACGTACATGCCGTTCTCTTGTGCCAGGCGGCAGAAGGCCGCAATGTCGTTCTGTCCGGTGAAGTTGAATTCGCCTTCACGCTGTTCGTGTATGTTCCAGAACACGTAGAGGCAGATGGTGTTCATGCCGAGTGCGCGGCACATCTTGATGCGGTGCTCCCAGTAAGGGCGCGGAATGCGCGGGTAGTGCAGTTCGGCTGCCTTTACCACGAAGGGTTTGCCGTTGAGCAGAAACGTCTTGTTGCCGGCGGTGAACGTACCGCCATCGTTGTCGGCGGCACATGTAGTGCGGCTCGCGAATGCCATTATGGCCACGAGCAGCAGGGTGCGTAGAAAGGATGATTTCATCATTTTGGTTTTTAGGTTTTTGTTTCTTCAGCCACGGTGTTGTAGGGCCGTGACTGCCGGAGGTGTCCCGGTGTCAGTAGAGAATGGCTTTGACGCAAATCGTGGAAATACATACCGTTATGGACGCTTGCGGCAATGCCCTCATGCAAAATTAATATTTTATTTGCAAATATCAAAAATTACATACACATATACAAGTGTGTGTGAAGGCATTGCGTGGTTTCCTGATGTGTAATAACGTCTTTTTTATGGTGCAGAACGGGCTTTATGATCATGCGATATGTGCTATATCATGCCATGATATGTACTTTTTCACACTGCGGAACGGCCCATTCCGTAGTGCATGACATGTCATACGGATGATGTGAATGGTTTAAACCGATAATTGCCGGTAGTTTGCGTGATGTGTCTGAGAGTCGGGTATTTGCGCCAGAAAGTTCATCCGTACGTAAAAACGGCGGTATAGGAGAGTTGCGATAAAGACTTCTGCATATTTATACACAGCGTGAAGGGCAATGTGCATAAATATGCAGAAGATTCTGGTGCCGGTATGTGTTAAGCGGGTATGTCACCTGTCATGTGCGAGATATGGCCGTACGGTTATGCCGCTGTCAGTCGGATTCTTCGCCTGTCGATATGGTAACAGGGCTGAGAAGTCCTGACGGTTCTAACGGAATGTCCTTTAATGAAGCGCCTCTGAAGTCGTGGCCCAGCACAATGTTCGTCTTTGTGTATTTATGTGGAGTGGCCGACATCTCGTCGCCGGCAACACGGTTATACCATGAATTGACAACCTCCACTTCCAGTATGTTGTCTCCGTCGGTCAGATCATCGGTCACCTCGACGCGGAACGGTTTGGTCCAGACTATGCCATTGTCATTGCCGTTGAGTCGTATGGAGGCGATGCCTACATCTTTTACGTCGCCGAGTTGCAGGAAGTAGCGCTTGTCCGTTTTCTTGTCGAAGGTTGTCTTGAAGCTCTTTTTGTAAACAGCGGTGCCTGAATAATACTTTATTCCCTTATCCGGATGTGAGGTCCAGTCGGTGAGTTCGCTGAATGTCACCTCTCCAGGACCGCCCCATTCTGTATCAAAATCGACCGTCCATGCTCCTTCCAGTGTCTGAATGGTGTTATATTCCAAACCGTTGCGCTGTCTGTCTCCCTGTCTTTTCTTGCTGATATTCTTGTGGAATACGATTATGACGGAGCCGTAAGGGTCGAGCGTCAGCGGTATGGTTGTGATGCCGTCTGCCTGACGGAAAGCCCTGGCCTCGCTTATGCTGCCGTCCAAAGCGTTCCATATCTCAGGTTGCATACCGCAGACACGGAAGTCGGCCATGACGTTACGGCTGAGTCCTGTCTGGTTGCTTACAAAATATATGTGAGTGTCTCCGATTGTATAATGTATGTAGTCATAATCGTCTTTGCTGTTGTTTCCCTGAATAGAGAAGTCTCTCCGGACATCCTGCGACAGCAGATATTCCTTGGAGGTCATGCCCCATACCACTTTTCCTTTGCCATATACGTGTTGTCCGACGGAGTCTTCGGCCGTTCCCCATATCTGTTCGGAGAGTCTGGCAAACTCTTTTGCACCGTCTTTTCCTCCAACCAGCGACACTGCCTTCACAGGCTTGTATCCAAGAACTGTCGCACCTTTACTTATCAGATTCTCCAGTTTTCGCAGTACGGCCAACGACAGAACCCTGTGGTCGGGCAGCACAAGTATTTTGTATCTTCTCTTGTTTGGCGTGACTATCTCGCCGTTTCTGACATCCAGCCTAAGCAAAATGGTCTCATCCGTAACGTCATAGTCGAAGCCGAACATCGCGCCCGCCGGATCAGAGTGCTTGTAAGGAAACACGTTAGGAACATGGTCTCCGTAATAATACAGTACGTCCGCCACGAAGTCGCCTTCCTGTACAAGCGATTGAACGCGGCTTATGTAGTCGAAGAAAGGAGAAGACTTGCTCCACCATGTCACTTGAGGATTGATGTGTGTCCCGGCGAAATATTCCTGTCCGGGCAGGCCCTGTTCTTTTGGAGAGCAGGTGAATGTGTGGAGATAGACCCTGTTGAGGCCCGCGCATATTTCGTGATCGAACGAAGGCTTCTGGTCATGCCACAGTTCGTCATTCCAGTGCGGGCCGATCGTTGTGAAGGATTCGGCACCGACGATCCTTTTTCCGTAGATGTGTGCGGCAGACGAAGCCTGCTTTATGAAGAATCGGTTTTCAGGTTTGGGACGATGTGGAGAAGGAGCCCAGAACTCGCTCATCATGATGTCGCTGAAGCCGTAGTTCTTTATACCGTCCAGCGGCCCTGCATGCGGTCCTGCCGATTCGGGCTGTATGCCCATGTTGTATTTGTGGGCATGCTCGGCAAAGCGTGCATAATGGTTTATGGCAACCAGATGGCCCATGGTCTTTCTGAAATCGGCAAGGAATGCATTTGATACATCCATGTTCTCGATGATGTGTCCTGCGAAGACGGGGAGAAATGCGGTCAGATCATATCCGCAGTAATCACGGAATTCCTCTGCGAAGGAGTCGGTCCAGTTCATGCCTCCACATTCCCAGCTGTCTGTTTCCATGAACTTGAGTGTTGTCCCCAGATGTTCTTCACCTATTGCGCTGAAGATGGGTTCTACTACGGTGTTCCAGTAAAAGTCGAAAGCGTCCTTGCTCATGTAATCCAGTACGCTGCCCTGCCATTTGCCGCTGGATGTCGAGACAACCGAGCGCGTGCAGGTGTAGCCGATGCGCAGTATGTTCCACTTTCCTTCGGGAGCATCCCATCGCAGAACACCTTTATCGTCCATTCTGTCGCTTATGTTCAGGACATTCTTCAGACTAACCATGAAGATGTCCTTAGCGTTTCCGGCAGGCTTGTCTTGAGGTTCGTCTTCAAGCAGGAAACGGCAATCGGGAGCCGAGCCGCCCAATTCATGGTATCCCATCTTCAGATCCAGCTTGGATATGCGCTTCAGTGTCTTGTTCTCTTCTTCTGCGGGAAAGGCAAGTACGGCAATGTCTTTGTAGAAATCATTATGCTTTCGCGGGTTGTCCAGTTGTATGCTGATTGTCTTTCCGCCAGTAACCAGCCGTTCGGTGTATGTCAGTTGTTTTGCGGAATATTGTGGAGTGACACATGGTCCTCCCAGATTCCATCCGCTCTGAATGTTAAATCCCATAACCAGTCCAAGTCGTTTCGCTTCGTCCAAGGCATAAGAGAAAAGTTCTATCCATTCCTTTGAAGCGAAGGTCGGTCCGGATGGTATGTCTTTGTTCCCGCGCTGGTTATGACCACCTGCATCGAATATCATGGCGCCTTGGAAGTTTTTAAGCCTCATGGCTTCCAGATCCTTTCTGATGGCTTCTTTGGTGACGTTTCCGTTCAGCCACCACCACCAGCAGTTCACTCCATATTTCTGAGCAGGCTGTTTGAAGTTGGCCTTGAGTTCATCGTATTTATCGTGGAAATTCATATTGTGTGACATGCCGTTTAGGTTATGGCACACGCACATAAGCACAGACAGCAATGCTCCAAAACAGTTTCTTTTGTAATCCATATCGTTAATATTAGGTAAAAGGATGCAGGCGGTTAACCGCAGTTATTGGGATTATGGTCAGTATAGGCAGCGCATAGCTCATTCGTGTATGCACTGTGACGACCGTCCTGTGGCCGTGAAAGGCACAGCCTGTGGCCGTATGCGTCGTTAAGGTGTGGGCAATGGCGGGCTGCGCTTGTATGTTATTGCAATATTAAACAATTTTTTTGTTAATATGGTTTTGTGGAATGAAAAAGTTGACTTTACAGTTTATGCCAGACATGAATATTATATTGCAGAACTCTTGTTTGGCGATATCATTATTGGTTATGTCGACGTCTATGTGCGGCAGTCAGGTATACTGCAGTACGGATGGCGTGAAACAGTGATTCTTTCGGTGCCATTGCATGAGTTGTCCGATCATGAAGTTGTGATGGATGAATACAAAACAAAAGCAGGAGGAAAGCAGTATGTCTTTCCTCCTGCAATGATTTTGTATGATCTCACATTATGCCGGATGCAGTCATTTCTTTATTATCTTTGATGTCTTCTGGCTGTTCTGTGTATTCACTGTGAGCAGATACATGCCCGTATTCACAGAAGACAGGTCGAGGGTTTCGCATTTGCCTTCGGCTTTGCTGACGAGATGGCCGGCCATGTCGTTGAGTGTGAGACCGGTCACAGGCTCGTCGCTCTCTATGTGGAGCACTCCGTCGGTGGGGTTCGGATATACCCTTATGCCGTTTTCGGTCTCTACTGCGCTGATGTCGGTGGAGATGTTGGTGGTGAAGGAGTAGCTACCCGAACCGAGAGTGAATACAGCACGGTCGTCGGTTGTGCCTTCATACTTCACGCCTTCCGACTCTTCTGCCGGTCTGCCGCCTTCATACACCTTGCTGCCTTCTGCCACAGGCATGAGCAGACGGGCGGTGGTGTTGGCCGGAACAGTGACTTTGTAGCTGAGGCTACCGTCTGCTCCGAGCTGCCATGCGCTCTTTATGCTGCCGTAGTTGGAGGCTACTGTGGCATCGACGCTGGTGATGCGCTCCTGTCCCTGTGGCAGTGTGGTGCGTGTGTCGGGGTAGGGCTGCAGTATGATGTGCTTGAATCCGGCGTTCTGTTCGTCGGCCTCGATGCCTGCCATGTATCTGTACATCCACTCGGCCACGGCTCCGTAGGAGTAGTGGTTGAAGGAGTTCATGGATATATCCTTATGGAATCCGGTCTCCTTGGTGTAGGAGTTCCAGCGCTCCCATATTGTTGTGGCACCCTGATCCACGCTGTAGAGCCATGACGGACAGTTGCGCTGGAGCAACAGGTTGTAGGCCTTGTCGATGAGTCCCACCTGCGAGAGGGTGGTGTTGATGATGCCTGTGCCTACGAATCCGGTGTTGAGTGTCTCGTTGTTGGAGCTTATGGCACGTGCGAGCGCCTTTATTGTGGCCTGTTCGGATGCTTCGTCGGGCAGCAGACCGAAGCGCAGCGCGAGCAGATAGCCCGTCTGTGTGTGCTGCTTGGGCAGTCGATTGCTGATGTAGCGTGTGGCGAACTCGGCCTTTATGTTGTTGTAGAGCTGCTCATACTCGGCTGCCTTTATGGCGTACTCGTCGCCGGGTGCCTTGCTGAGAACCTGCGACATCTTGCTCATGAGCAGTGCGTCGTAAGCATAGTAGCACACACTGACGTAGCGCGAATCGGTCGGTACGAACGATACCCAGTCGCCGTAGTTGGTGCCGGCTCCCTGATATTTGTAGCCGTCGCCGGCCTGGGCTGCCATCCAGTCCATGTATTTCTCCATCGATTCGTAGTTCTCCTCGATGATGCTCTTGTCGCCGTGCATGAGATAAGTGGTCCAGGGTACAATGATACCTGCGTCGCCCCATGCGCCGTTTCCGTAGCCCACCCATGCTATCGGTGCCACATCTGGATAGGCACCGTCGGAACGCTGGCTGTCGCGCATGTCGCCCATGAACTTGTGATAGAAGGCTGCGGTGTTGGCGTTGTATGCAGCCGTGCGGCAGAATATCTGTGTGTCGCCGGTCCATCCGAGGCGTTCGTCGCGCTGCGGGCAGTCGGTCGGCACGCTCATGAAGTTGCCGCGCTGGCCCCAGATGACGTTGCTGTATAGCTGGTTTACGGCGTCGTGGCTTGTGGTGAGCGACGAGCCTTCCTCGTTGTCGGCACCTACGACAAGTCCTTCGATGCCGTTTATCTCGATGTCGTCGCCGGCAGTTATCTCACAGTAGCGGAATCCGTAGTAGGTATTTGTAGGACTGTAGGTCTCGCCTTCCTCGTCGCCGCGAAGTGTGTAGTACATGGAAGCCTTGGCAGTACGCAGGTTGATGAGATACAGACTGCCGCCGGGGCCGTCGTCGCCACGGTTGGTGTCGCCCTTGTCGTTGAGCATTTCGCTGAAGCGCGCACGGAGAGTGCAGCCGGCCTTACCCTTGACGTTCACTCTCACCCAGCCCACCATGTTCTGGCCGAAGTCGTAGATTACGGTCTGGCCTTTCTTCAGTTTCACGGGTGAGTTGCTGCTTGTCTCGGACACAACGTTCACCATGCCATAGGCTGTGCCTGTCTGCTTGATGCCTTCGTAGATGGTGATGTGCTCCGGCAGACGTGTCAGCGAGGTGCGTATGCGTGCCGCCGGACCTTCGAAGGCGCATATTTCGCCGGTGAAGTCGCGGCTCGACACGATGGCGTGCCATGCAGACTGGTCGTAGCCGGCCTTTGTCCAGCCGTCCTCAAGAGTTGCGTTGTAGGTCTCGCCGTTGTATATGTCGCCCTTGCGCAGTGCACCGTTGTCGTATGTTGCCCATGAGGCATCGGTCACAACAGTCTCCTTCGAGCCGTCAGTGTACTCGATGACGAGCTTGGCCATGAATGCCACGGGCTTGTCGCCATACTGTCCGTGGCATATGCCGCCGGCCCAGTAGCCCGATGTTACGGTAGCTCCGATGGCGTTGCCGCCTTCCTTAACGAGTGTCGTCACGTCGTGTGTGTTGTAGAATACCTTCTTTGCATAGTCGGTCCATCCCGGTTTCAGTTCGTCGTAGATGGTTGTTCCGTCGTCATGAACGTGGCCTACGCGGGTGCCGTTGATGAATACGTCGTATATGCCGAGGGCAGAACTGTAGAGCTTGGCCGACTTGACGGGTGCCTTGGCCGTGAACTCTTTTCTGAACATAGAGGCTGCTCCCATGGAGCTTTCCATGAATCTCTGCTCGCCGTTGGCGGTGTATACATAAAGCTGGTTAGAACCGTCGTGTTCAGTTATTGTGCCGTCGAACATAGGAGCATTGCCCTCGAAGTCCTCTGACAGACGCACGGTCTCATTGCCGTCAGCGCCGATGGTGGTCACCTTTACGTTGTCGGCATAGGCCGGACCCTCGTCGTCGGCATGTGTGCGGAAGCCAGTGTAGCCGTCGACAATCTTTCCGGAAGCGGTGTATGTGTCGACGAGCTGGCCGTCGATGTAAGTCTTCACGGTGTTGTCTATGACTTCGATACGCAGACGGTGGGGCTTGCCGAGGATTTCATCCTTTGTGAACGCGTCGATGCGCGTGTCGCTGTAGGATGGCGTTGTGCTGTTGCTGTAGACATGGCGTCGTATGGCCGGATAGTCGTAGTCCTTGCAGTTGAGCGCCCACATATAATAATTGTTCGATGCGGTATAGGCGAACACTACGCCCACATTGCCTTTCATCAGAGTGATGTCCGACTCGATGGCATATCCTTTGGCACTGTCGGCTGCTCTGGTGAGGCGTGCGCGGGCCGAACCTTTGGCACCTTCCTTCTGCCAGCAGTATTGTGCCGACTCCGTGCCTTCAAAGTAGAGGCGTCCGCCTTTCACGCTTCCTGCCGTGAAGGTGGAGTTGCCTTCAGAGAAGTCTTCGGTGAATACGGACACACCGTCCACGCTTATGTCGAAGTCGTCGTAGTAGGCGGCCTCATACAGGTTTTCGGTGTATTCGGAGCGTGCAGCACGGAATCCGATACGTCCGAAGGGGAAGTCGCCGCGGCGCTCGTCTATCAGAATGTCGTTGATATATGTCTTTGCGAGCATGCCGTTGTCGGTTATGTCGATGCGCAGGGTGTATTCCTCATTGTTCTTCAGGTCGATGATTCCGGTGAGGTCTACGTCCTCGAGGCATGACGGACTGTTGTTCAGCCAGCGGTGAGGACGGAAGCGCGGATAGTCACCCTCGGTGTTGAACTGCCACATGTAGTAGTTGTTCTCGTCGGTCATACCGAAGCACAGGCCGGCTGCCACCTTGGCGATCTCGAATTTGCAGCTTATTGAGTAGTCGGATATCTCGTTCTCGTCGATATATCCTAGCGGATTCTTGGAATATCTTATCCATTTGGCTCCGTCCCATCCTGTGCCCATGAGTCCGGTTTCGAAGTAAGCCTTCTCTGTAGAAGTGGCCTCGTTGCCCTTGTTATCGGTCACTGTGACCTTCCAGTAGTAGCGTGTCGAAGGAGCGAAGGTGTGGTTGGGACTTACCATCACCGACTGGTCGGACTCCACAACGCCGGAGTCCCACACGATGTTGGAGCAGTCGCTGTCTGAACACACCATGATGCGGTAGCTCTTCTGCATCACTCCGCGTTCGTCCGACTGCAATATCCAGCTGAACGTCGGCGCCTTGTCTATGCCCACTGGATTGGTGAGCGACAGGGTGCGCAGCTTTTCTACAGTCAGAGCATGAGCTACTCCTGCAAACAATACGCCTAACATCAGCAACCATAATCGTGGATTGCGTGTAAGAATGTAGTTTTGTTTCATGATTAATAGTTATTATATTGATATTAATGATAAATATTCTCTGTGTCATCGTCCGCCACTTTACGCATACAGGTTGCCATGTTTATTTTGTCGCCTGTGGCATGGGAGGATTCATGACCTGACCAAAGTCATAACAAACAAATAGATACTATCGGTTGGTGTGGTTAGTGTCAGTTTTATAATAATGTATTTATGCAAATTTAAGAATTAATGATAACCCGTTCAAACTAAACACTGCTATTTTGATATTACATTGTTTGTTTCTCTCAAAAAGCATATTAATAGTATCATTCTGTATAGTACGGCATTGTGGCGTATATTGTACTACGCAGCACTGTTGTGCAATGTCATGTAATGATGAATACAGACAGGAAGGACAAATGGTTAATACAATCCTATTTGCAAAAATCTATGACTTTTGCAGCTGTTGTTTATATCGTAAAGATAATAAGCATAAAGTACACTATGACAAGTCTCTGTTGTTTTTGTTTGTGCTCTTTTCATTTCTAAGTACGTCTCTGTATATTTATGCAAAAATCAGATCTCATAATTGCATAAATATTCATCGATAACTCGAAAATACGGCGATATTTTCGAGCAGCGGTCTCCTCGGTCGCAAATTCTCGAGTTTTGAGAGGGTTGCGTATTGTGTTGACAGCCAGTCACTTGTGCTTTATGACAATCCGATAGCTTCTGTATGGCGCTATGAAACAGTCTGTTTCAGCCTCTGATATTGCCCATATCAGGGCCTGATATGCTCAATATCACACCATAACCAAGCCCATATCGCATGGTGATAAAGGCTGTTTCGCAGAGCCGTCTGATTTTTTATGTCATTCGTGAAGAAAAATACGACGGTGAGCAAAAGAAAAATCCGTCTGATAAAGCCTGTTCCGTCGCGCTCCGTTTTCTATTTTGAAAATTTTTTTTGTCAAAATTTTTTACTTTTGATATTGCATAAATATACAGTCTTGAAGGCGAAAAGCACCATTCCGTATTATTCTTGCTCCACACGCCTATGCCTGTTTCTTTTGGGCAGTTCCGGCTCCGTGTGCCGATGCTTTTAAGACCCTTAGACAATCCTTCTCAGCCTTATTATATGAGCTTCGTAACCTTGTCATATATAGTGTGTTGCTTTCCCTGGTGCCGCGCCCGTCGCCTGTATGCCGTTCGCTGTCATTGTCGCTCTGCCATGGGGCTTATTCCGCATCCGGCCGTTATTATCTCCGCCGTCCGCACACTTCTTGCTTCATGCCGTTGTGTCGCCGTATATTTTTCTCCGGAGAACTTTTCCGCGGTTGCATATTTTATTTCATATCACGGTGGATAATGTATTATTATGCCATTCTTATGTGTGATCTGACGCTGACGATATGCGGTTTATGTCACTTTTTATATATCCGACAGCCGTGTTCCACCATGCGCCGCTACTCTGCCAAGACGGCTTTCTGCGAGCGTATCGTGCTTGTTTTATGCGTATTGTGACATTCTTATGAGCAGTTCATACCTTTAATATATGGCTTTCTGTATGCTCTTTTATGTGTTGTGTCAAAAAGTGAATGTTTTAAGTCAAAAAACATACGCGCCGTAATGGTTGTTATTGCTAAATTTGCTCAGCCAATTTAGAAGTCTAAGCTATATAACCAAATGAACAACAAAAGAAAATGTTTCTTTGCAGTTGACCTCGGAGCAACGAGCGGACGTACGATAGTCGGCAGTTTTCTCCCGTCCGGTCTGGAGCTGGAGGAGATAAACCGCTTCCCCAACCATCTCATAGAGAACGGCGGACGGTTCTACTGGGACATCTACGAACTGTTCCGCAATGTTGTGGAAGGGTTGAGGCTGGTTGCCGGTCGCGACGACTGTGAGATATGCTCCATAGGCGTTGACACATGGGGTGTGGACTTCGTGTGTGTCGGCGAGGACGGCGCTTTCCTGCGTCTTCCGCGTGCCTACCGCGATCCGTTCACCTCGGGAGCTGCAGAACGTTTCTTTTCGGAAGTGCCGCGCGAGACGGTCTACAGTCAGACCGGCATACAGGTGATGGACTTCAACACTCTGTTCCAGCTCGACGCCATGCGCCGTTCGTCAGACAGTGCGCTGGCCGCCGCACACAAACTGTTGTTCATGCCGGATGCCATAACATACATGCTCACGGGCGAAATGGTGACCGAATACACCATAGCCTCCACCTCCCAGTTGCTCAATGCGGCCACACGCCGTTTCGAGCCGTCGCTTCTTGCGGCCACGGGACTGACGGAGGAGAGTTTCGGACGTTTCGTCTTTCCGGGCAACCAGGTGGGTGTGCTCACGCCAGAGGTGCAGCGCCAGACAGGGCTCGGCCCCGTGCCGGTGATAGCAGTGGCCGGCCACGACACCGCTTCTGCCGTTGCCGCCGTTCCGGCATCCGACCGCGATTTTGCTTATCTCAGCAGTGGCACATGGTCGCTGATGGGTATCGAGACTGATGCACCCGTCATCAGCGCCGTCACTCAAAAGTTGAACTTCACCAATGAGGGCGGCGTCAACGGTACCATCCGCCTGCTGAAGAATATATGCGGCCTGTGGATACTTGAGCGCTGCCGTGCCCAATGGGGTGCGGTGCCCTACGACGTGCTGATAGACGAGGCACGTGCCGCAGAGCCGTTCCGTAGTTTGATCAATCCCGACGCAGCTTCTTTTTCTAATCCGTCCGACATGGTTGAGGCCATACGGACATTCTGCCGCAGTCACATCCAGCCTGTGCCCGATACGCGCGGACGTCTGGTGCGTTGCATCTTCGAGAGTCTTGCCTTGCGCTACCGTCATGTCTTCGACAGTCTGCGCGAGCTGTCCGAGCGACCACTCAGCGTTCTGCACGTTATCGGCGGTGGCAGTTGCAATGAGCTGTTGAACCAGTGGACGGCCGATGCCATCGGTGTGCCTGTCGTAGCAGGCCCGTCCGAGGCAACAGCCATAGGCAACATCATGATGCAGGCAGTAGCTGCCGGACATTCGTCCGACGTAGCCGGCATGCGCCGTATGGTGCGCGGGTCGGTAAGCCTGAAGACATACATGCCGGCCGACACCGCCGCATGGGAAGAAGCATACCGCAGGGCGCCGTTCACCGCCTGAGCGTTTTCATACCGGCCTATGCCGGCTTTAGGCGGGCGTGACGGGCCGCCGTTGCGTCTTGACCGATAATTTACATACAACCATTTTAAACAAAAAACCTGATTATGAAAGAACAACTCATCAACAAAGCCTACGAGATAGCCAAGGAACGCTATGCCGTTCTGGGCATCGATACAGACAAGGCGATGGACGCCTTGCAGAATATTTCCCTCTCAATGCATTGCTGGCAGGCCGACGACGTCACAGGATTCGAGTCGGGCGGCGCGCTCACGGGCGGCATACAGGCCACGGGCAATTATCCCGGCAAGGCGCGCAACATGGAGGAAGTGCGCATGGACATACTGAAAGCCATGTCGTTCATTCCCGGCCGTCACCGTCTGAGCCTGCACGAGATATACGGTGACTTCGGCGGACAGTTTGTCGACCGCGATCAGGTTGAGCCGTCACACTTCGAGAGCTGGATGCAGTGGGCTGCTGAAAACGGCATAAAGCTCGACTTCAACTCCACCTCGTTCTCTCATCCCAAGAGCGGAAACCTCTCGCTGGCCAATCCCGACAAGGCTATACGCGACTTCTGGGTGGAGCACACAGTGCGCTGCCGTGCTATTGCCGAAGAGATGGGACGCCGCCAGAATGACCCCTGCATAATGAACCTATGGATACACGACGGCAGCAAGGACATAACGGTCAACCGTATGATGTATCGCGAACTGCTCAAGGATTCGCTCGACCGCATATTCGCAACAGAGTATAAGAACATGAAGGACAGCATCGAGTCCAAGGTGTTCGGCATAGGTCTTGAGAGCTACACCGTGGGTTCAAACGATTTCTATATAGGTTACGGCGTGCAGCATCAGAAGCTCGTCACGCTCGACACAGGCCACTTCCATCCGACGGAGAGTGTGGCCGACAAACTCTCTTCGCTCCTGCTGTTCGTGCCGGAGGTGCTGCTCCATGTGAGCCGTCCCGTGCGTTGGGACAGCGATCACGTAACGATAATGAACGACGACACGCTCGACCTCTGCAAGGAGATTGTGCGTTGCGGAGCCCTCGGTCGCGTGCACATAGGTCTCGACTACTTCGACGCGTCCATCAATCGCATCGGAGCCTATGTCATCGGAAGCCGCGCCACACAGAAATGTCTGCTCCAGGCGCTGCTCGAACCGCTCCATACATTGCGCAGCTACGAAGCCGAGGACAAGGGCTTCGAGCGTCTGGCGTTGCTCGAGGAGTGCAAGTCGTTGCCATGGAATGCCGTATGGGACATGTTCTGTCTGCGCAACGGTGTGCCTGTGGGCGAGGAGTTCATAGCTGAGGTTGATAAATACGAGGCCGACGTGACCTCAAAGCGTAAATAAATAAAAGGTTGTTTTGTCATGGACGTTTTGTTAGGGTTATTGATAATAGCGGTCGGCAGTTTCGGTCAGAGCAGTTCTTATGTGCCCATTAACAAGGTTAAGGAATGGTCGTGGGAGAGCTTCTGGTTGGTTCAGGGCATCTTCGCATGGCTTGTGTTCCCCTTGCTTGGCGCGTTGCTCGCCGTTCCTGCGGGCGGCAGTCTGTGGCAGTTGTGGAGTTCGGGCGGAGCGCTTCAGGCCGTCATCTATGGTGTTCTCTGGGGGGTTGGCGGCCTGACGTTCGGCCTCTCCATGCGCTATCTCGGTGTCGCCTTGGGCCAGAGCATAGCTCTCGGTACGTGTGCTGCGTTCGGAACTCTCTTTCCGGCGCTCTTTGCCGGCACCGACCTGCTCCGCGGCGACGGCCTCATGCTGCTCTGTGGCGTGTGCATCACCATTGCAGGCATTGCTGTTATAGGTTATGCAGGCAGCCTGCGCTCGGCCAATATGAGTGAGGAAGAGAAGAAGGCGGCAGTAAAAGATTTCGCCCTTACCAAGGGTCTGCTCGTGGCCTTGCTTGCCGGAGTGATGAGCGCATGCTTCGCTCTGGGTCTCGATGCCGGCGGACCGATCAAGGAGGCAGCCCTCAACGGTGGCGTGGATCCGCTCTTCGCAGGCCTTCCCGTCATATTGCTCGTTACGCTCGGCGGTTTCTGCACCAACGCCGTATATTGCATCCGGCAGAACATAAAGAACTATACCGGCCGCGAATATTTCGCATGCAGCGGCCGTGTGCTGGCCAACAACGTGCTTTTCTGTGCCCTTGCCGGCTTGCTGTGGTACTCGCAGTTCTTCGGCCTTGAGACGGGCAAGAGCTTCCTCACCGACAGTCCGGTGCTGCTGGCATTCTCGTGGAGCATCCTCATGTCGCTCAATGTGATATTCAGCAACGTCTGGGGCATTATCCTGAAAGAGTGGCGCGGATGCGGACGCAAGGCTGCCGGAGTGCTTGTTGCCGGCCTGCTCATACTCATAGCCTCCATCATTGTGGTGGCCATGGCACAGCAGTGACATGTTTTCTGGCCGGATGTGTGCCGGTCATGCTACGATATTGTTATTTCTGTTTGATTAATTTCGACTTATAGATGTGCTCACGGGTGACGTTGTCTCCCGTGAGCATAACATAAGTGAAAGACCGGGTCGGATGGCGGTTGTCTGCCGCGGACGCCGTCGCAGTGTCTGGTGTGGCCATGTACAGATGGATGTGGAAACACTGGGCACGCTGTCCGGCAACATCATTGGTTCTTTATCTGACAGGTGTGACGCAATGTGCCGACTGTCACGACGTTACTTCTGTTATGCATAGAACTTTAAGACATTAACAAAATACCGCTTATCCTGCGTACTTTAAACTTCAGAATGATGAAACCATACGAATCTGTGATAGTGAGAAAGACATTGATTCTAATCCTTGTAATGTGTCTGACCGGCGCAAGCAAGCTCATGGCTGTGGACAATCTGCGCTGCGAGATGGTTGTCAATCCTATGGGAATAGCCATCGTGTCGCCGCGACTGAGCTGGGAACTGAACGACAAGGGACGCAACGTGATGCAGACTTCTTATCGCATACTCGTGGCTTCTACGATGGATAAACTGAAGCCCGGCAAGGCAGATTTGTGGGATTCGGGAGAAGTCAGTTCGGACAATTCGACGTACATACCGTATGGCGGAGTGGCTCTGAAGAGCCGTATGACGTGCTACTGGAAGGTGTGCGTCACCACGAATAAGGGCAAGTCGGAATGGAGCAAGCCTGCCCGCTGGACAATGGGACTGCTCGACGGCGGCGAATGGAAGGCGCAGTGGATAGGGCTAGACAAGGCTTTCGAGTGGGACAATCCAACTGCCGACTGCACAAGACTGTCGGCCAGATATTTCAGAAAGGATTTCCGCACGACTCGTCGTCCGGCGAAAGCCACATTGTATATCTGCGGACTTGGTGTTTACAAACTGCATATCAACGGCAAGACTATTGGCCGTCAGGAGCTGGCACCCACTCCTACTGATTACAGAAAGGAAGTGAAATACAATACGTTCGACTTGACCGGCGAGATAGGCAAGGGCGACAATGCCATCGGAGTGATTGTGGGCAACGGCCGTTTCTTCCATATGCGCCGCACCGACAGGGCCGAATTTCCAAAGCTCATCGCCCAGCTGGAACTTGAGTATGGCGACGGCAGCCGCGAATATGTGGTGAGTGACGCGTCGTGGAAGGTGACATCACACGGAGCGATAGGCGCTAACAACGAGTATGACGGCGAGGAGTATGACGCACGTCGAGAAATGCCGGGATGGGACAAAGCCGGATTCGACGACTCCGCGTGGCTGCCTGTGGACATGACCGCCGCACCGGAAGGAAAGCTCGGCGCGCAGATAAACAATAATATACAGGTGATGGACGTTATCAGACCGACAGGTGTCACCCGACTTAACGACACTACCTATATTCTGGATATGGGACAGAACTTCTCCGGACGCCTCAAAATGAAAGTCAAGGGTGAGCGTGGCAGGGAAGTGAAGCTGCGCTTCGCGGAGTTCCTTAACGATGACGGAAGCGTCAATCTGGACAATCTGCGCGGCGGACTCGCCACCGACAAATACACATTGAAGGGCGAGGGAACGGAGACGTGGGTGCCATGCTTTGCCATTCATGGCTTCAGATATGTGGAGATAACCAATTATCCCGGTACGCCTTCTACAGATGACTTCGAGGGACAAGTGCTCTATGACGACATGCGGCAGACCGGATATTTCGCGACGTCGGACTCTCTGATAAATCAGATTTACCACAATGCCTACTGGAGTGTGCGCAGCAACTACCGCGGCATGCCCACCGACTGCCCGCAACGTACGGAGAGAATGGGGTGGACAGGCGACAGAGCCATCGGATCGTACGGCGAGAGCTTCCTCTTCGACAACAATAATCTGTACGCGAAATGGGTGCACGACATACGCATAACCCAGCGCGAGGACGGCAGCGTGTCCGACATCGCTCCGAGCTACTGGAGCTCTTACACGGACAACATGACGTGGCCCGGCACTTATCTCACGGTGTCGAAGATGCTTTACACACAGTTCGGCAACATACAACCGATAACCGAGCATTACGCTTCGATGAAGAAGTGGCTGTATTATATGCGCGACAAGTATCTGACCCCGGACCATATCATGCCGCGTGATGTTTACGGTGACTGGTGCACGCCGCCCGAAGTGTTCACCGCCAACGACCCGCAGATACCGTCGCTGATTACCGACAAGGCGGTGATAGGTACGGCTTACTATTATTATATGCTCAAGACCATGTCCTGGTTTGCCTCTCTCATGGGCAAGGATGGCGACCGTAACGAGTTCGACGAACAGGCGGCTGTGGTCAAGGAAGCCTACAACAATAAGTTCCTGGATAAGGAGAAACGCTCATACAGCAACAACACCGTGACGTCGAACCTGCTGGCGCTAAGCTTCGGACTCGTGCCCGACGACTATCGTAACGACATAGCCGACAACATGGTAAGGCTCATAGAGAACGACTTTAAGGGACACATAAGCACCGGAGTGATAGGATGTCAGTGGCTGATGCGCGGGCTTACGGAGATAGGACGTCCTGACCTTGCTTACGGAATGTTGCAGAAGACCGACTATCCGAGCTTCGGATACATGATAAAGAAAGGTGCCACCACCGTGTGGGAACACTGGAACGGCGACGGAATGGAACGCTGGATAGACTCGCAGAATCATGTCATGCTGCTGGGCGATCTGCTCATCTGGTTTTATGAGAATATGGCAGGCATAAAGAGTGATGATGCTCATCCCGGATTCAAGAAACTGATTATGAAGCCTCTGCTCATCGACAGACTGAGCCATGTGGACTGTTCCTACCACTCTGTTCACGGACAGATAACCAGTTCGTGGAAGAAAAACGGGGCGTCGTTCCAATGGAATATCACGATACCGGCCAACTCCTCGGCTACCGTATGCATCCCGGCCACGGCATTGGACAATGTGACCGAAAGCGGAAAGAGTCTTTCAGAAGCCGGCATCAGCACGTCTAAGGTTGAGGGAGGATATGTTGTCTGCGAAATAGGATCAGGCACTTACCGTTTCAAGGCAGTGCGTTAGGTTGTCAGACGGAGCGCACCGCAGTGAGGAATATGTCATGTATGGCGGAAACGTCAGATGAAAAAAGAAATGATAAACCTGCTCTGATATCAGGCAGACAATATGATCTGTCTGGGTCGGGCAATAAAAAATATATATGGAATCTATATTGAACAATCGTCCGGCACTTGCTGCCGAAGTGGAGAAAGTTGCCGAAACAGCCGGCTATCTGTGGCAGAAAGGCTGGGCCGAGCGTAATGGTGGCAACATAACCATAAACATCACCGAATATGTGGATGACGCCATCAGACAGATGCCGGCTATCAGCGACGTGATGCCCATCGGTGTGACGCTGCCCCATCTGCGCGGCTGCTATTTCTATTGCAAAGGTACCAACCGCCGTATGCGCGACCTTGCGCGTCGTCCGATGGACAATGGCTCGGTGATACGAATACTTGACGACTGCGCCAGCTATGTCATCATAGCCGACAATCCGGTGCGTCCCACCTCTGAGCTGCCCTCGCATCTCAGCGTGCACGACTATCTGCTGTCCATAGGCTCGCCCTACCGTGCGTCGCTCCACACCCATCCCATAGAGCTCGTTGCCATGAGTCACTGCCGCCGTTTCCTCGAGAAGGATGTGGCTACAAACCTGCTGTGGAGCATGATTCCCGAAACCAAGGCGTTCTGTCCGCGCGGTCTGGGCATTGTGCCATACAAGTTGCCGGGATCTGTTGAGCTGGCCGAAGCCACCATCAGTGAGCTTTCCGACTACGATGTGGTGATGTGGGAGAAGCACGGAGTATTCGCTGTGGATACCGACATCATGGCTGCCTTCGACCAGGTGGACGTGCTCAACAAGTCGGCCCTCATCTACATAGCCGCCAAAAACATGGGATTCGAACCCGACGGCATGACTCAGGAGCAGATGCGTGAGATGTCCGAGGCGTTCGGTCTGCCCAAATAATGCCGGCCGGTGTCATGCGGGTAATGTTTATTATTGGAATTTTCATGTACTGATTGTATGCGGAATGTCCGTCAGGGATGTTCTGTATGCAGTCAGTATAACATATTTTAAAATATTTGATAAAAGTAAATCAGAATATACTGTTTTTGATTTTAAAATCACTATATTTGCCATCAACCTGATAATAAATTCCTGATTATGCCCAACGATTTAAACAACGACGGTGTTGAGTTCAAGTATCTCATTGTCAATGATACGGACAGGAAGTTCGGACTGTGGGTAAATACCGTTGGTTTTGAATTCATAGCCCCCAACTCTCCATATCCTTTGAAGGAACATCCATCCGGTTATTTCTTCAATGCGGATAAGGGACGCATACTTAATGAATACCAACTCGTATATATAACCAAGGGCTGCGGACAGTTCTCTTCGGAGAGTGTCGGCAACAAGCATGTGTGTAGTGGCAGACTCATGCTTGTATTTCCGGGTCGGTGGCACACCTATCGCCCTTACCGTAATGTGGGCTGGAATGAGTATTATATAGGTTTTGAAGGTCCTGTTGTCGACAGACTTGTGAGTGAAGGTTTTTTCAGTGAGGACCAGCCCGTCATCGATATAGGGTTGAGCGAGGAGTTTGTTTCGCTTTATACGCGTGCTCTTAATATAGCCGAGGCCGACGCAGTGTCGTCCCAACAGTATCTTGCTGGCATTGTGATGCACATGCTTGGCATGGTCATATCACTTTCACGCAACAGACAGTTTGAGATGAGCGCCATACGGCAGAAGATAGAAAAGGCACGTATATACATGAAAGAGCATGTCGGCGAGAACGTCAGTGCCGAGCAACTTGCCGAACATCTCAACATCAGCTACTCATGGTTCAGAAAGGCTTTCAGGGAATACACAGGATACGCACCGGCAAAATATTTTCAGGAACTGAGGATACAGCGTGCCAAACAGATGCTTGTGGGCACATCGTCATCGGTCAAGGAGATAGCTGCTGCGTTGGGTTACGGCTCCGCTGAGCACTTTTACAGTATGTTCAAGAAAGCCACCGGACTTACACCTCACGAATACCGGTCGTGTGGCCGAGATTCCGGCACGTCGGACGAATGAGTCGTGCGTACGGCGGTCATGACCGTACGCTTCTGTTTTCATTTCCCTTTTACTACGATGATTGTCTCCAGATCGTCGGGCACGAATATGTTTCCCGCGAATGCTGTTGCGGCTTCCTGCGTGTAGGTCTGCCGTCGTGTAGTCATGCTTCTGTCCTCGGTGTGGAACAGCAGCAGGTTGGATGCATTCAGATCTGAGGCTGTCCGTGCCGCATCGAGTACGGTACTGTGGTGTTTGGAATAGGGTTTCATCTCCTCGCGGTCGGCATACAGGCAGAATGCCTCGCACATCAGCCAGTCGGCATTGGCCGCCATGCTTCGGTTAGTCTCATTGAACGGTTCATCACCCAGGCACACCAGACTTATTCCTCCCGGCAGTTCTGCACGATAGCCGAATTGTTTTTCTTTTGTGGAATGAATGTCGAAGCACGTGAATTTCATGTCTCCTACGTTGAATGTATCGCCGTCGGACAGAATGATGAAGCGCACCGCGCTGTCGAGTAACGGTATGTATTTACCCGGAAGGGTCATTTCGCAGATGCTTCGCAACACCCGGACGACGCGGTCGTGACCATAAACGCAGAGCACGTTTGTGCGTAGTCCGTTCAGTGTGTGTTGTATGGCGGTCCTCACTATCCATACCGCTCCGAGTATATGGTCGGTGTGTGCGTGTGTGATAAACATGTGGTCGAGCCGCGCTGGGTCCTCCCCGGCTTTTTTCATCTGTGTCAGTATTCCGTTGCCTCCGCCCGCATCGGTGAGCAGCATGCCCTCGGCGGTCTTCAGCAGAAAGCATGTGTTGTAGCATTCTGTTGCTGTGGCATATCCCGTACCGAGCATCGTTATCGTGGTACAGGTGTTATTCTCTGTTGTGTTCATCCCTGTTATGTTTTTTCCATACAAAGATAGTGAAAGGTAAGAGCAACGACAAAAATGGAAAGACTTTGTTTTTCTTTTTGTCATTGTCGAACCGCCTCCTGTCTTATGCAAAGATAATGCAAGGCTTGCTTGACGGCATACGGATAGCACTATGTTTTATATAATATGTCAATATTGGCCGGAATGCAATATTATATATACACTCTATGCCTGCAGAAATGGCCACTACACCAGGTGTTATTCGCGATGTGTTGTCGTGATATGCGCCATATCATGACGGTGTGTGGCTGTGATGCCATCATACTTATCGGCTTTTCATGTGTCACTGACTCCATATCTTTGCTTCTGCTGAAAGCTGTTTGCAAATAAATACTTACCTTTGCGGCTGGTTATTTCTTCCCGCAAAGCGCCCGATGTTCGCATGGCAGTGGAGCGTCTGAGAAGGAGTAACAGTACAGAAGAATACGTATAAAAGAATAATAAGATATGTTGCATTTCGACAGTGATTATATGGAAGGTGCGCATCCGGAGCTGATGCGCCGCCTGGCAGAGACAAATCTTGAGCAGACGCCGGGCTACGGACTCGACGAATATTGCCGTCGTGCCGAACGGCTCATTCTTGATGCCTGCTCGTTGGAGCGTGGAAAGGTGAACTTCCTTGTGGGCGGCACACAGACCAACGCCACGGTGATAGACGCTCTTCTGGCACGTCACGAGGGTGTGTTGGCTGCTGAGACAGCTCACATCAATGTGCATGAGGCCGGAGCCATAGAGGCTTCGGGTCATAAGGTGCTCACCCTGCCACAGCACGACGGCAAGATAAGTGCGGCAGATGTGCGCAGATATATTGACGATTATTATGCCGACGAAACCTACGAACATGTGGTGGCGCCGGGAATGGTTTACATATCTCATCCTACCGAACTTGGAACACTCTACACGCTCGATGAACTCACTGCCCTGAGCGACGTGTGTCACGAGGCCGGCATCCCGCTCTACATGGACGGTGCACGCCTTGGCTATGCGTTGGCTTCGGGCGCTTCAGATGTGAGTCTGGCCGACGTGGCACGTCTGTGCGATGTATTTTATATAGGTGGAACAAAGGTCGGAGCACTCTTTGGCGAGGCCGTCGTGACATCACGTCCCGAACTTCTGCCTCATTTCTTCTCCATAGTGAAACAGCACGGAGCGCTTCTTGCCAAGGGCCGACTGCTCGGTGTACAGTTTGAGACACTCTTTACAGACAATCTTTATGTTCGTCTGGCACGCCACGCATGTCTCATGGCCGACAAGCTTCGCCGCGCCTTTGTGAGTCGTGGCTACCGTCTGTTCATCGACTCACCCACCAACCAGCAGTTTTTTGTGCTGCCCAACAGTGTCATCGACGCCCTGTCTGATGTGGCCACCTTCGAACTTTGGGGACCACGCCGTACCGAGGAGACTCCCGTACGGTTTGTCACCTCATGGGCTACACGTGAGAGCGACGTTGACAAACTCATAGACGCGTTGCCGCAGTGTCCTGCTGTAGGATGACAGATATCAGTATAATAAAATATAACGAAAACAACCGTGCCACACAGTAGTGTCGTTTCTGACACCCGTGTGGCACGGTTAGTGTTTTTTCTATGCTTGCGTCCGTCTGTGGCCTATGCGTGTATGGCTGCGGACTGAAACGTCATTTACAGATATTCGGCAAAGTCGGTGAGTCTCATGTCGCCTTTGCGCGTCAGCGTGTCGTGGAAGGCAAAGGCCGCGCGCAGCGAACCCGGACAATGCCCTTTAGTGGCTATGCGCTGGTATTCGCGCAGTAGTGGACGGTAGTCGGGGTGGGCACAGTTGTTTATTATCTCCTCAGCGCGGCGTGCCGGACCTTTTCCTCTCAGGTCGGCTATGCCCTGTTCGGTTATTATCACGTCCACATCGTGTTCGGTAGAGTCGATATGACTGCACATGGGAACTATGGCACTTATCTTTCCTCCCTTTGCTGTCGAAGGCGTGTAGAATATACTTATCGAGCCGTTGCGTTCGTAGTCGCACGAGCCACCGATGCCGTTCATCAGTCGTGAACCGCATACGTGGCTTGAGTTCTCGTTGCCGTAGATGTCACACTCGAGTGCCGTGTTCATGGCAATAACACCGAAACGGTGGATGAGCTCTGCCGAGTTGGACAGCTCGCTCGGGCGCAGTGTGAGGCGGCTGCGGAAGAAGTCCATGTTGTCATACACTTTTTTCAGACATTCGTTAGACACGGTCATGGCTGCAACCGATGCCTGCGATATGCGTCCCTGTAGCATCAGGTCGACTATAGCGTCCTGTACTACCTCGCTGAACACCTCTACTACGGGCATGTCGTCGCACCGTCCGATGGCCTCCATCACGGCGTTGCCCGTCACGCCCACACCGCTTTGTATGGGGAACATGCACTTAGGAATGCGTCCGGCACGCATGTCGCTCAGGAAAAAGTCCACCACGTGGCGGCCTATCATGTCGGTCTCTGGAGTGGATGGCTTGAATGTACGCGCTTCCTCAGGTATGCAGCATTCCACCACACCTGCTATTTTCTTCGGGTCTATCTCCAGATACTGTGTACCGATGCGCTGTCCCACGCGTGTCAGCGGTATCGGTTGGCGGTATGGATACTCCAGACATTCGTATTCGTCGTGCAGATAGCGTGCGTCGGCGTTGTGGAATGTGTTGAGCTCCAGAATCACACGCTTGGCTATGCGGGCAATGGTCGGCACGATGCCGTCGGCCGACGTGAGATACACGCGGCACTTGTCGCCGTCGTCCTCTATGGCTGACACCTCTATGATGGCCCAGTCAATCTCACCGTAAAAGCCACGGCGCAGACGCTCGGCCATGTGGCCCAGGTGCATGTCCTCATAGTCTATCTCGCCCAGATTGGTATGGTTGCGGAAGTCAGCGTTGGTAGAGAACGGTGCGCGGAACTTTATGGCGTGTGCCGCAGCGAGGTCACCCTCGAGGCTTTGGCACGACGATGCGCCCGTGATCACTCCCACGGCGAACGGACGTCCGGCCTCATGCTCGCTCAGCGCACGTTTAGACAGTTCGCGTGTCACGGCCTTTGGTACGCCGCTGGGGGTGAATCCGCTGAATCCGATATTGTCGCCGTCCTTTATCATCGCTGCGCCTTCGGCAGCCGTTATGCGTGTGTATGCCATTTCCTTATGTATGTGTGATTTGTTCGGGTGGCAAAGTTAGTCATTTTAATGCAGAAAACATATTCCGTCATATGATTTTCTGCATAAATTTGCAAAAATTCATTCAAAAAGGCACTAAAACTGTATAAATATACAGAAACGACGGTTAAATATGCAAAAATGTGCATATTCACATTCCGCTGGAAACGGAGTGGGATATACGAAATATGGTGATGACGTATCAATAAATGTCGGTTCATCCGGTCATTTTCCGACCGACAATCATGCTGCGGCGTAAATATTCGCTTATTTCATCGATTTTGTGTAAGTTTGCAGGCGAAACGCGAATAAGATGAAAAAGAAACAGATACTGCTTATAAACGACATGGCCGGATATGGCAAGGTGGCTACGGCCGCCATGCTTCCCATCCTTTCGTACATGGGCCATCCCACATACAATCTGCCGACGGCGCTTGTGTCCAACACGCTCGACTACGGCAAGTTTAACATTCTTGAGACAACGGACTATATAAAAGGTGTTTTCCCCGTGTGGCGTGAGCTTGGCTTCACGTTCGACGCCATAGCCACTGGATTCCTGGCTTCGGAGAGTCAGGCCCGGATGATATCAGCCTACTGCCGCGAACAGGCGGAAGCCGGCACGGTGATATTCGTCGATCCTATAATGGGAGACGAGGGAAAACTCTATAACGGTGTGACCGATGAGGCCATAAAAAGTATGCGCGAGATGGTGAGCGTGGCCCATCTGGTGTTCCCCAACCATACGGAGGCATGCTATCTGACTGGTATGGAGTACGACGCACGCGGCGTTGACAGCGACGGAGCACGCCGGCTGATAGACGGACTGCGGGCTCTTGGCACAAAGTCGGTCCTCATCACGAGTATCCCTGTGGACGGCCAGCCGTCGGTAGTAGGCTACAACCACATGGACGGCGAATATTTCTCGCTGCCTTATACAGAGATTCCGGTGCATTTCCCGGGTACGGGCGACATATTCTCGGCGGTGCTCATAGGCCATCTGCTCGACGGAGAGATGCTGAAGCCGAGCACGCGCAAAGCCATGGATGCCGTTTATACGCTCATCGACCTGAACAAGGACAATGAGGACAAGAATCGCGGCATACCGCTCGAAAAGTTTCTTGATGTGCTCTGATGGCGCGCTCCTGCATGCCGGGAGCTTTGTAGGGAGTGTGTTTTTTCAGAGTTTCAGTAGGGTCGTATTATGATGTCTCAGGTTTCGGCATTCCTGTCGAACTCTGAGGCATTGATGTATCCGCGCGCTATCGCCTTCACTATGAGGTCGGCAATGTTGCGTGCATTCAGTTTCATGAACAGTTTCTTGCGGTGTGTCTCCACCGTGTTTTCCGAGATGAACAGCTGTGCCGCTATCTCCTTCGAGGTCAGTCCGCGCGCCATTGCCCTGAGTACCTCTATCTCGCGTTCGGACGGATGCTCGAGCAGCTGGCGGTGACGGTTCAGTTTCTTTCTTACTTCCGGGCAGAAGTATTGTTTTCCGCTTATCACGGTTTCTATCGCTTCGGTTATTTTGGAGAAGTCGGTCGACTTGCTTAGTATGGCGTTCACGTTCTTGTCGAGCATGCGCCTTATTATCCACACCTCCTGATGTATGGTGTTGACAATTATCTTTGCGTCGGGTTTATGTTCTCTCACGACGTCGATGAGTGTGAATCCGTCGATGTCGGGCATGCCGATGTCGATGATGTATATGTCGAAGTCGCGTGCCGGCAGTGTGTTTATGAGCTGCTGTGCCGTGGTGAATGTCTCGACATGTCTGATGTTCTTCTTCTCGAGAAAACTCTTGAATCCTTCGAGTACAAGATCGTGATCGTCGGTGATTGCTATCTTCAGATCCTCTAACAGATATTTGTAAATGTCGTTCATGCATGCAAAATTAAGAGGTGCATGAATAATATCACTCACGGAAAACCGTAATTTTTCACGCTTGTTTTTTCAAAGGAATGGTCAGTGTGACGCGTGTTCCCTGCTCGCCGGCGTCCATGCTGACGCTTCCTCCCACGGCCTCGGCGCGCTGGTTCATGGTGCGCAGACCTATGCCCTGCGGCTTGTGGGTGGTGTGGCGTCCGTTGTCGGTCACGGTCATGACGGTCCGGTCGTCCTCCATACGCATGCTTACGCTCACTGTTGTGGCTCCTGAGTGGCGCACGGCGTTGCCCACTGCCTCCTGTGCTATGCGGTATATCTCGAGCGCTGTGGAGTCGTCTATGATGCTCCAGTCGGCATACTCCGGTGTGGATGAGTACTCTGTGGCGCAGCTTTCTGTGGCGCACTGCTCCACGTAGTCGGCTATCACCTCGTCGATGGTGGCATAGCAGAACTCCGGCGGCATCAGTTCGTGGGATATGCGGCGAGCCTTCTCGCGGCACTCGGTGAGCATGCTGACGGCCGGCTGTGCGTTATCGGTTAGCGCGAGCTTCATCTCCACGCCGTAGAGATCGTTGCACAGACCGTCGTGCAGTTCGCGTGCCAGACGGGTGCGCTCGCTTTCCAGACCGTTGATATAGCGTTCGGTCAGGCGGCGTGCGGTGTCGGCTCTGAGCCGTGCGAAGTCAAGCTCGAGCTCACGACGGCGTCGGCGCTGCCGCTGTATGTATATTATTATCGCCGCTGCGGCCACAATCACGAGTATGGCGGCAAGCATGGCGTAGGTGTACATGTGTGCCAGGCGTGTCTCGCTCTGTGCCAGTGCGAGCTCCTTCTCCTTGGTCTCATACTTCACGTTGAGCTCGCGCAGGTTGTCGGCACTCTGTTTGTCGGCTATGCTGTCGTGCAGTGCGGTGGCCTTCTGCAGCGAGGTGTATGCCTTGTCGTAGCTGCCCAGGGCGGCGTAGGCCATGTGCATGTTGTTGTAGCAGTCGTATTGCACGAACGGCATACCTTCCACACACTTCATCGAAAGTATCTTGTCGAACACCGGCAGCGCGGCCTTGTATTCCTTGTTGTTCATGAGCAGCGCGCACTTCACCTGGTAATAAACCAGCCGCGACGTCTCCGCAGTGGTCACAGGCAGCAGTCGTTCGCCCACGGCGTCCCACTTATTGGCAGCCGCCGCGTCGCCCACCTTGTGTGCGGCTCCCATGATGTAGGCCACGGCAGTGAGGGCGGCGTCGTGCTGTCCGGTCTGTTCCGACAGAGTGTAGCTGCGTTCGAGATGCTTCATGGCCGAGTGTGCGTCGCCCGCCATCAGATATATTGAGCCGATGTTCGAGTAGAGCTGTGCCTGCAGGGCCTTGTCCTTGCTCTTCGCTGCCCATCCGGCTGATGTGGCTGCACACGACAGCGCCTGCTTCGTGTTCTTCATGTCTATGTGCAGTGTGGCGATGTTCAGATAGAGTATGGCGGCCTCCTGCACTGCCTCCTCGCCTCCGCGGGCCACCACTCCCGGTGTGGAGCACAGGCGCATTGCCTCGTTATAGTGTTCGAGTGCCTCGTCTGTCTTGCCCGATGTGCGCAGATATACGCCCATGGACGAGTGTATGCCCATCATCAGCACAGTGTCCTTGCGCTGCACGGCCGTGTCGAGCACTTTTCCGGCCACAATCATAGCCGAGTCGTTCTTGCCCTGCGCGTGCAGCATGTCGGCCTTGGAGCGCAGTTCTTCTGTCTGTTTGTCGGCCAAAGCCTGTGCGGTGGCAAAGCATAGAGAAATAAGCAGTATGATGGCTTTCCTGCTGAGATTGAGGTGTAGGGATAATGTTTTCATAGGTCTGCGGTTTTTGGTTATGATGAGTGTACTGATATATCAAAGGGCTGGCACCGGTGGAATGTCCTGACGGGACGATGCGGTCTTATGGCATAATATATTCTACAAATATATTGAAAGGTGAGAGCGATGGTGCATGATAGTCACGAAGCACCATCGTTGCATCCATAGCCGAACCGCCTCATATATTTTACAAATATAAAGATAATATTTGATAATGAGGCTGATACATGCAAAAAAGAAATAAAATCGGGCCCGATATCAGAGCGGAATGATTTTTTATATGTACTTTTGCGCTCAGTATATGAGCAGGTTTATCATAGTTCTGACACTTTGTCTGATGTGGACGGCGCAGTGCGCGGCACAGGACGACGGAGGCACGGCCGCCAAGGAAGGTGCGCTTGAGCCCATGGTGAAGGTGGGCAAGGTGCTCGACGACAACGGCGACAGCATACAGTATGTGGAGATGAACAGTGTGTATGTCTATCCGCAGCCGGTGTTCAAGAATGCCAAACAGCGTGCGGCCTACAACCGTCTTGTGGCCAACGTGAAGAAGGTGCTGCCCATAGCCAAGGAGGTGAACCGGATTATCATAGAGACATACGAGTATCTGCAGACATTGCCCGACAAGCGTGCGCGCGACGAACACATGAAGCTGGTGGAGAAGAGCATACGCAAGGAGTACACGCCGCGCATGAAGAAACTGTCCTACCAACAGGGCAAACTGCTCATAAAGCTTGTCTATCGCGAGTGCAACTCGTCGTCGTATCAGCTCATACAGGCTTTTCTCGGACCGATACGTGCCGGATTCTATCAGGCATTCGCGGCTCTGTTCGGCGCGAGTCTTACCAAGAAGTATGAGCCGGAAGGCATCGACCGTCTGACGGAGCGCGTGGTGCTGATGGTGGAGTCGGGACAGATTTAGTTACAGGAAGCAGTGCCTGCTTCAGTTTCACAATGTTTTTATATATATGATATACCGTTATGTCAGTAGCGGTATCGATTTATGCGAAAAATAGAACAGTGCATGTAGTGCTGCTCTATGTGATGAATGTTGTATTCAGATAATCTTTTTATCATTACGTAATGGTAGCGCCGCAACCCTGTGACAGATTCCTTATAGTGTTCCATATTGCCAATAATCAGGTTAAAACCACTTAGCCCGGTGGTATGACGGTTTTATCGCTCGCATGGTGTTATATGTATGAGATAGCAGGACTTTTCGTTTATAAAAGTCATTAATATGTCATTTTGTATCGGTTTTTGTTAAAAAAGTGACGAAAAATATTTATTTTAAATAAAATTTATGTACTTTTGCCGCCGTAAAACACGGCAGTATCTTTTTGTGGCTGTAATATTCTGTAAATTAAATGCCATGAAGCCATCGCAGAATAAAAGATAAACGCCAGTTTTACTTTCACTTGGATTTATTACCTAATGTAGATATAGAAACTTAATGAAGCTTGAAATTGTGTTTAATTTAATGAAAAATTATGGTTAGATTTACTAAAAAAACGGTGGGCTGTATAGCCATGTTGCTTTTGGGCAACGGTGTGCTTTCGGCACAGTCTTTTATTCAAAAACAGAGGTCAGAATCTCTTACGCAAAAAGAAATCAAGGCTTTCTCTGATCCGGAAATAAGGACCATTCCTGTAGAGGGACGTTCCATATACAAGGATACGAGGGATGGCAAGAAACAGAAAACGGATAACTTTGCCAAGGTTTATCCCATGTCGAGCAATCCTAAACTCGCAGCCGCTATCAAAAAACAGAACGGTGGCGCGAAAGCGGAAGGCGATGGAGGTCCTGCTTCTGTAAAGGAACTGAATTTAGGATGGGGACTTGTAAGTACGATTGAGGACGGAAAGCAATACATCTTCACTCAGGAGATGGAGAAGTCAGTACCAAGTGGAGTGTACGGAACATATTACAGGTCAGCTACATATAAGATATATAATGATGATTTTGAGGAAATAAAGTCGTTCAAGATCTCGTCATCGGATACGACAATGTATTTCAATCTGGCGCAGACTATTTCCTCAAAGGTGTTCAATAGCGACAACAAATGGGAGTTTCTGATTCAGATTCACGGTTTCGCCGGACAGGCTTCCGGTCCTGAATCGTGTCGCGATACCATTGTGATTATTGACGAAAACAGCCAGATACTTAACCGTTTCGCGTGGTCTTCGGGTGTTGTCCTGGATAAAAAGACAGACGAATACGGTTTCAGCTCCTATAATTTAGGAATCTACGAGGCCGAACATGCCGACGCAAATGATGAGCAGGTGGTGAGATATTACTCGCCGAGATCCATCGGCACTGAGCTGGACGTACTGCCCGAACCGGTGTTTGAGAAAAGAATACCTCAGAATCTGTTGTCCTATACGCACGGACTCTTTTTCAATCAGATAGACATCGAGGGCGAGAAATTCTACGTGTCATCCTTCTATGAGAAACCTTTCATAGCCAATGACGACATATACGACCCTGAGGTTGAGAAAAACAACAAGTTCATAATACAGCTTTACGACATGTCGTTCAATCTTGTGAAGGAGATGAAACTGCCTCTGATAGGTCTGGACCAGCATGAGATAAGCATGAGCTCGATAGGAACATTCGGTGAGTATATGATTACGAAGCATGTCTTCAACAGCGACGACAAGTACGAGATTGTATACGGAATGAGCAGATATTACTCTGAGACCGACAGCGAAATGATGGACTATTATCTTGTGAACGAGGACGGAGAGATACTCAAGGAAATGTTCACAAATACGGCTGACATCATGAATCTGCAGAAGATTCCGGGACAGAGCGACGAATATGCAGTGCTTCTGAGCGGCAACGGAGGCGTTTCTGGCATCATGATGTACAAGATGCCGGAGATGAAGGAAGTGTTCACCTTCCCCGCAACACACAACGGCGACTACCTTTCACTCAACTTCGGAAGAGTGCCGGTGGGCGATTCTTATGAGTACGTGTTCGGTCTCGGACGCGGCGAAAATGCCGATAACACAGTATATGGCGGCATTGTTCATTATGACGTAAACGGCAAGAGAACGAAAAAAGTAAGAATAGATCTCGGTCCGACAGCGGCTCTGTTCACTCCTCTTCTGGACGCGGGCACAATGAATCCTTATACGTTTGTGCCTGACGACAAGTCGGAATATGTGTTCTTTGCCAAGAAATACACTGACGATTATGAGAGCATTTACAGTGTATTCGGTATCGCTAACGACGAGAAAACGATATACAGCTGGGCCGATAATGACGATTACAGCCTCTCTGGCGGCGGCATTCTGGCCAACTCAGAACAGACATATCAGAAGAATATGTATCTGACATACGTGTCTAAGAGCGACATGTCGGAGAGCAAGACGGTGTTCTTCGATCTTCCGCTGCAGGCTGTTGCACTGGAAGGCGACGGTACGGAGGCAAGTCCTTATCTCATTTCCAATCCCTCGGAACTGGACATGATGAGAAACCATCAGGACGCATACTTCGAGCTGACATGTGACATCGACATGGCTGCCTACACAGGAGTGAACAACAACGGTTTTGTTCCGATACCTTCGTTCACTGGTAATTTCAACGGAAATAACCACGTGATAAAGAATCTTGCGGTGAATTCCAACGGCATGTATGCCGGTCTCTTTGCCGAAGTTATGGATGGCGGAGAGGTGAAGAACCTGAGACTGGAGAATGTGAAATGGTCTAATCTGGCTTCATCTTCATGGGGAACCGTCACAGGAAATCTCAGTGGAGCTACTATAGAAAACTGTCATGTGACAAACAATGTATATGAGGCAGGTGCCACGATGCCGTCAAACATGGACTTCGGAGGCATTGCCGGACAGATATCCTTCAACGCAGTAATAGCAAATTCATCCTTCGAAGGAGAGGTGGTATTGCCCGGTGCAGGTATTGTAGGAGGAATCGTGGGCAGACAGACCGGTTCTAAGATATCAAACTGCTACGTAAAGGGAAAGCTCGCAGGCAACGACTGTGTGGGCGGTATATCAGGATATTCGGCTAACGGTGCGGTGATATCAAACAATTACAGCAGTGCCGACATAAGCGGTGTGACACAGATCGGCGGTATTGCCGGTGCGGCACACGGATGCGTCATCGAGAAGAACTATGCTTCGGGAAGCGTTTGCGGTGACATGCGCGAAGGCGAACAGTATGTCATGGACGCCGGTGGCGTGGTAGGTATACTCGGTCTTAACATGATGAGCGAGAACTCTGTGGCACACAACGTGGCTCTGAACGAAAAAGTGGTGATGCCGTCAAATCTTGCCAGAGTGGCATATACAGAGACCGAAGGCTCGCTGTCAGACAACTACGCTCTTGCTTCTATGCTTATAGGTCCTGATTCTGATAATCTGGCGACAGTCAATGAATCGGACGCAACCACAGTGGGTGCTGACAAGGTGCACGGCAAGTCTGTAGCCAAAGAGGAGCTCGACCAGAAGTTCTATGAGACAATGGGATGGAGCTTCGGTAAGGACAGCGAGAGCCCATGGGTGATGACCGACGGTTATCCGCGCTTCTGGTATGAGTTCATAGTAAGAGGAGTGAAACTCGACGTCGACAAACTCACTATGGACAAAGGTGCCAAGTACACACTGAAGCCGGAGATTGTGCCGGCCGATGCCACAAACCAGAACGTGCGTTATGCTTCTTCCGACCTGAAGGTTGCGAGCGTTTCGGCCACCGGTGAGATTACTGCTCGCGGTGTAGGTTCTGCCGACATCACCGTGACAACGGAAGAAGGACTTTACAAGGCCGTATGTCATGTGACGGTGGTGATACCTGTAGAGAAGGTAGTTATATCCAAGGAGAATGTGAGAATAGGTGTTGGCGAGCGTGCGCAACTGTCTGCAACGGTATTGCCTGAGGATGCTACAAACAAGAATATAGTATGGAAGTCGGAGAACAACGACGTGGCTTATATGCTGGAAAACAATGTCGTGGGTGTGGCTCCGGGCACTACCAGTGTCATCGCGATGACTGAAGACGGTAAGGTTTCCGACACATGCGTTGTGACGGTTACGGCTCCGGTGGAGGACCTCTATCTCGAAGAGACGATGATAACTCTCGACAGCAAGACTCCGAGCCATCAGCTCGTGGCACATCTCGTGCCCGAAACAGCAGGCGCGGTGCTGATATGGGAGACCGAGGATGCAAGCATAGCCGATGTTGACAAGAACGGTCTTGTGACAGGCCATAAGAAAGGCGAGGTTATCGTGACCGTTTCAACCGAGGACCGCAAGTTCAGTGCTGATTGTCTTGTTGAGGTGGCCGAGGACATCGACCCAAGTCTGGGCATAGACGAAATAGAGGGCACACGCGTGTTTGTAAACGGTGATGCCATCGTCGTAGTGAGCGAAGGCGCTGTCTCAAAGGTCGGTGTGTTCGACGCTACAGGCCAGCAGAGATATGCCGGTTCGGCTGCCAACAACTCAAGAATGGAGATTTCTGTGGCAGGATGGACTTCCGGTGTATATGTTGTGAAGGTGACATTCGTCAACGGCGAGTCACGAATCTATAAGGTGATGCTGTAAGAATATACGTGTGCCGCGCTGTGACAGTACGGTTGCGGCACGCGTCAGATATCTTCGCTGAATGTGAATCGGACGACGACACATTCAGCCTCTCTACAAAGCCTCGGCTCTTCGAAGCCGGGGCTTTGCTTTTTTGATATGTATGCCGGCAGTGGTGTTTCACTGTCTCCGGTGCCCAAATTGTGTCACGGGCATACTGTTGTACCACCGGCTGCAGACAGTATGTTGTCCGTTAAGCCATTCTCACGGCCGCTACGCGCTTCTTATATGCAGTCTGCCGCACTATGGCACGCTATGTCGTAACCACTGTTTGCATGGAGCGGACACCACCCGGGCTGCGCTTGTTTTTGCAAATTGTTTTTAACATCCGTTAGCTTTTCCTCCCTCGCATTTAACACATCATTTTTCTCATTCCAGAAAACCGTCGGCCGTCAAAACGCCCTTTATCATCCCGTTCCGGCTTTTAGGCGGAGCCGTCGTGGGCAGACTGCTTTGCGATATTACCTTTTTCAGGGTGCGGTTAAGTCTGTTTCAGGGCCTGATATGGTCTTTATCAGCACCCGATAGAGCCCATATCAGGGGCTGAAACAGGCATTATTGCAGGATGGAGAAATAGCTGTCGAAATGTGATATGTTATAAACCGTTGATTGTCAGACTGTTGTGGAATTTCTGAAAATTCGCGTTTTTTCGCGCGAGACAGCTCTCCGTCCGCTCCGACGCGATTTTTCCGCGATCTACGCAGCGATAATTTAACATCTCCGACTGCGATTTTTGTTTTTTTATATCATCGTTGTCGATAAGCAAAAAGAATGACGAACAGTCTTTTTCTTTATATGGATGATGGTTGTATGTGCATGAGCCAGTGTTATAAATGTATAAATTTAATCTGCGGGTATTTGTCCGTATTGTAACTTTTTGTAAATTCATGCCATAATATCTTTATCATATTTATACTTTCAAATAAGGGGAAAACACATAAAAAAATATGATTATGAACAAGGTAAGACTGATTGCAGCATTTTTGCTGTTTGCCCTTCCATTGTCAGTAATGGCCGGACATGAGATGTGGACAGAGGGTGATGACTGTGCAAAGACCGACACTGTCAGTTCTACGAAGCCGCCAAAGGTTGTTCAGAAAGATGCCATATATTGTTACAAAGATGTATGGGATAAGAAGAATAAGGAGCCGATAAGATTTTGGGCGGTTGTTTTTCATGATCAGGACAGCGTTGATTTCAAGAACCTCGAAATCATGATTATCACGAAACGTGATTCGGTGTACCAGATGAGAAAGGAAGGACATGCCTTCTATTTCGGCGATGTAAAGGGGCCGGTCTTCAAAAAGAATGTGGAGCTTTATCTGGCAGACTCTCATTTTCCGTTGTGGAATACTGACAAATATCCGGAAGGTGTGATTGTCTGCAAACTGGAGTTGTGCCTTGATGTCAAAGAACGTTTGTGTGTGCCTCTTATCCGCAAGTGCGAGATAACGTACCGTAAGATGGAAGACAAATACAAGAACCGCATTCATGTGAATTGTATTGAGGAACGTTTGATACGCTATGACGGCGATGGAAATGTATTGTGATCCGATTCTGAATGCAATCCTGTGATTAAGTGAAGTTGCCTTTTGACGGGTTTAAATACTTCTATAATAAATTGTAAGAGTAAGATATAAATACTATGAGAACCAACAATTTTATTCGTTTTGCGGCATTGACGGCCATGATGTCGTTGTTTGCCTTTACGGCTGACGCACAGCGCGCGAGCCGTTACCCGGAGATGACCTACTGGGATTTTACCTACTGCAATGCAGCGGATTCGGTTGACTGTTTCTATAATCCGACTAACAACGAGCTTTATCTGTCCGGTTTCGACACCGACGGCAAGGGCACGTTCTATTTTGCCGGAGGCGAACCTTTGCGCGTGTCGTGCTTCAAGGGCACGAAGTTTCAGTGGCGGCGCGAGGTTTCCAAAGCCGGCACCACCTGCGCGTTGTTCCGTATGCACGGCGACAGTCTGTATCTTGTGCAGAACGTCACGCACGAACTCATCGCTCTGAGCAAGGACGGCAAGGGCGATGTGCGCCGTGTCAAACTTCCGGTTGACAGCATAAAGGATGGCGTGCTGCATGATAAATATTTCGTGTTGTGCAGCAATATGGTGGAACATGGTGACTGGGATGACTATTACGAGCTGACTTACTTCAACTACAACGGCTCGCTGATGGTGAGAGACACGGTGTATACGCTTCTGCGTGACAAGTATATGAGACCTGCGCCTGACTTCTACGATCAGCACACCCTTGATGCCTATGGCAACAGATATGCAAATTCTGTGAATCCGTGTCAGCATTATAAGGGCATGTTCCATGGAGTGCCGTTGTATGTTTCCGGCTGTAGATTTACGTTGAATATGGACGGCGCCGACAAAAAGCCGCTGATAAGACAGATTGATGTAGGAATCAACGCGGAAGAATATTACCAGGTTATACCGCTGGAGGTACTCACCGACATTACAGACTACATGTGTCACACCGGTCTTCCGGAGGCAACCATACTGCGTGGAACGCATGTCTATTATGCCGGTTACTGGCACGACGGACGGTTGATGGTGGCCGATTTCGATGTTGACAAGATATTCCCGACAGTCAGGGATGAAGTCAAGAACTGGTATAATTATATAGGAGACAAGAATAAATAGTCGGCAGTGCACTGTCCGTAAACTTATGGTGGGCGGTCCGCGTGATTGTTTGCGTGCATATTAATTAACAGACAGAGACCTATGAGACGATTCTTCTATTTGCTGGTGTTGCTTTGCGCGGCCCAGACGATGTGCGCACAGCGCACAAACGACCGCTATCCCGCACTGCGTTATTGGGATTTCAGATACAGCGGTTCGGCAGATTCTGTAGATTGTCTTTTCAATGCGAAGAATAAGGAACTGTTCATTTCGGGCTTCGACACCGACGGCAAGGGCACGTTCTATTTTGCCGGAGGCTGTCCGTTGCGCGTGTCGTGCTTCAAGGGAACGGAACTTCAGTGGCGGCGCGAGGTGTCAGATGCCGCCACCACCCGCGGCCTGTTCCGTCTGCGCGGCGACAGTCTGTATCTGGTGCAGGACGTCAGTCGCGAGCTTATCATCCTGAGTAAGGACGGCAAGGGCGACGTGCGCCATGTGCCGCTGCCCGTTGACAGCGTGAGCAAGGGCTACATGCGACCTGACTGCATCGTCTTGTGGTACAAGGTTCCGGTGGTGATCGACGGTGAGGAACATTACCGCATAAGGCGTGACTACAGCATCTTCAGTTATGAGCCGCGCCTTCTGTGGAAGGAGACCGTGATGGGCGAGATAGACGAGACATACATGCTCCCGATACCGGAGATATACGGCATGGACCGTTACTATGTCTATTATAAAGGCGTTTACAGGAATTATAATGTGTTCCGCATAGATTCCGATGATTTCGCCTTTGCCGATATGTACGGCACTGTAAGGAAGATGTATAAGATGGAAGCTGTGACTTTCGATTTTGATGTCTTTCCACTGAACGTCCTTACAGAGAATGTAGACGTGGAGACACACATCAGTTCGGAGGAGATGGGGTTCATACGGGGCAACCATTATTACCAGGTGGGCTATGACTGGAAGAACCGTGAGCGGCTGATCGTTGCTGAACTCGACCTTGACAAGGCCTTTGAGCAGGCGGAGGAAGTGAAGTACTGACAGATGCCGGAGGTCATGGCGCGGCGTGATGTGCCGGATGAGACAGCGGAAGCCCGACGCCCTGACACAGTCAGTATCATAAGAGAGAGTTATGATATCTTATTCAGGACTTTTAAATTTTATCGTATGAGAAAAGCATTATTGTTCATCGCACTGTGCACTGTGTTTGCATGTTGCGGCAATGTATCGGACGACGACAAGAGCGATGCTTTTATCAGAGATTTTTATGCCGGGTATCTGAAAGCACAGTACATGCGGTTTGAGCCCGGTGTGTCGAAGGATGACGCCAGAAAGGCTTTGGACAGTTTCCTCCGGCAGAATCTGACAGACGGTATGAGAGATTATTACGCCCGATACTACGCGGTGGATTCTCTCGGCGAATCGATTTGTTGCGACTGTGACCTGTTCACGCAGGTGCAGGACGACGGAGGCATGGATGTATCGTCGATGCTGATAGAGGAAAAGGAGAAAAACTGGTATTCGATGACCCATGTGTGGCGCGATAACGGGAAGTTCAGAGGCGGCACGTTCGTGTTGCTGAAGCTGGCGGAGGTGAACGGTGAGCTGAAGATAGACTCTGTTGTGCCTTACTGCAACAGTTGTGTCGAGAAGTTGCAGGTGTATGAGCCGGGCAATGGCGTTAAGGCGCCCGAATTCAAGGGCGGCAGGGCAGCGTTGGCAGACTACGTGGCAAAGTGCGGCATGCTGCATAAGTGGCGTCTGGCCGAAGGCGATAAGGGCGACGCTGTGGTCAGGATGACAGTGAACAACCACGGTTGGGTGGAGAGTGCGACCATGTCCGAAGGACTCGCGAAAGACGAGGAGTTCGATGTTGAGCGTCTCATGAAGAACATGCCGAGGTGGACACCGGGCAGCAAGAACGGCGAGGCGGTGTGCGTGAGGCTGACGCTGGCGTTGGACCGTGCCGAATGACGTGCCGTGGCAGTGATGAATAAAACAAGGCGGACAGCTCTGTGCTGCCCGCCTTTTATCGTTCATGCGCTTTCCTGTTGTTGTTTCCGGCGCAATAGGTCTTGTTTCCCATTGATTATTTTCGTCGTCTGGCCTGATGGCGCACGGTGTCCGTGAGCCTTCCGGCAGGCGTTTTTGCTGCGGTCGCGGCGTTATTGTTCGCCGGTCTCGGTGTATATCACCTGAACCATCACCTGTCCCACAGCTTTCAGAGTGTTGATGTCGATGTGTTCCATGTCGTCGTACACGGTGTGCCATGTAGGACCGAAGGTGCTTTGTGCACAGTCCGGATAGTAAGGTATGATGTCGATGGTAGGTATTCCGGTCTTCTCGTTGAGTGGTACGTGGTCGTCGTTCACCATTGTGCCGTCGGTCATAGGGAAATAGTCGGCATAGCCTATGCTGTGGGCAGCTCCCCATACCTTGTTGACCACGTCCTGAGCATAGGTTTTTGATATTCCCTCCTGATAGAATTTGGCGTTCTGTCCGCCTACCATGTCGAGCAGTATGCCGTACGCCGGCTGATAGCCTTCGGGCAGATGTGTTGCCCAATACTGCGCTCCGAGTGCCCAGGAGTCGTTGTCTGACGGTTTGTCGGCCCATTCGGGAGTACCCCAGTCTTCGGCGTCGAAGCATACGAAGTCGATGCCCAGGCTCAGTGTGCTGTCGTTCTGGAGAAGGCGTGCCAGCTCGAGCATCACGCCTACGCCGCTCGCTCCGTCGTTGGCTCCCATGACAGGCTTGTGCCAGTTGTTCTTGTCAAGATCGTTGTCTGCCCATGGGCGCGAGTCCCAGTGAGAGCAGATTACTATGCGTTTTGCGGCGTCGGGGTTGTAGCGCGCTATGATGTTGCACGACTTCAGCGTTGTTCCGTCGTAGCCTTTGAGGTCGGCGCGCTGGCGTTCTACCTTCATGCCGTATTTCTCGAACTGCTTTGCAATCCATTCCTCGCAGCGGTCGTGCGCCTTGCTGTTCATTGTTCGCGGGCCGAACGAGCACTGCATGGCCACAAAGTTGAACGCCGAGTCGGCGTTGAATTCAGGTCCTACGAGAGCGGCCGAGTCCGTCATGGCTTCGTCGGCGGTCTTTTTAGTGCTCTTGCACGAAGCACACGAGGCTGCTGTGATGATGATGGCGGCAGTTATTGCCAGTGTTATGCGAATGTGTTTCATTTTGAAATGTTTGTTATGTGTCATGATGCGGCCTTAGTGCGGCCGGTCAGTATTCTGTTTATGCGGATGTGGTGGCCATGGCTTTTATCTCGTTCATCACTCTCAGCCAGTTGCCGCCCCAGATCCGTGCGATGTCCTGTTGTGAGTAACGGCGGCGCAGCAGCATGCGCGTGAAGTTGATTATCTCGCTGCTGTCGGCCATTCCGCTCACTCCGCCGTCGCCGTCGAAGTCGGTGCCTATGCCCACATGGTCGATGCCCATAATGTTTATGGCATGCTCCAGATGGTCCATGGCATCGAGTATGGACGCCTCGCCTGCGGTGCGCAGGAAACCGTGGTAGAGCGTGATGTGTGCCACACCGCCCTTTGCTGCGAGCGCACGCAGCTGGTCGTCGGTGAGATTGCGCGGCACGTCGCACAGTGCGCGGCAGTTGGAGTGGGAGCATACTATCGGCGCACGGCTTATGGAGAGCGCGTCGTAGAACGATTTTTCGCCGGCGTGGCTCATGTCCACCATTATGCCGAGGTCGTTCATACGCTGTATAACCTCCGCTCCGAAGGCGCTCACTCCGCCGTTTGTGGCCTTGCTGCGGCGTGCGCTGTCGCAGATGGCATTGTCACCGTTGTGGCACAGAGTCATGTAGACTATGCCGCGGCGGGCAAAGTGGTTGATGTTGTCGAGGTTGTCCTCAATGGCCAGACCGTTCTCTATGCCGAGCATTATGGACTTGCGTCCGCTGCGTTTGTTGGCATACAGGTCGTCCGGTGTGCGGACTATGGCTATGTGTGAGGCATTGTGTGCCACGATGTCTTCTATCTTGTCGAAGATGAGATCGGCATAAGCCTTGGGGCTCTCTGTGCCGAACTGTGACACGTCGGCAAAGCTCTGGCCGTCGCCGGGCTGCGGAAGATAGGCCACCATTGTCACGGCGTCCTGGCGTCCGTCGTCCATCTTGTGCAGGTCGACGAGTATGCGCGGGTCGCGTTCTTCGAAGTGTATGCCCTGAGAGAAGAACATCGGCGTGTCGCAGTGGGTGTCGAGGGTGAGTGTAGTGGCGTGAGTGCGCTTGGCTTCGCTGAATAGACGCGCCTCGTCCACAAGCCATCTGAACAGCGGCAGGCCGTCTTCGCCCATCCATTCAGGGTGCCACTGTACGCCTATAATGGCCTTGTGGCCGGTGCTCTCCATGGCTTCGGCCGTGCCGTCGGGTGCTGTTGCCACTATGCGCATGCCTTTGCCGGGCGACGCTACTGCCTGATGGTGGAAGGAGTTGACGTATATGGTGTCTGCGCCGAATATCGTGTGCAGACACGAATCCTGCTCGATGTTGACGCTATGGGTGGGCTCCGTGCGGTCGGCATCCTGCGAGTGCTTTATGAGCTGTGGTGTGTGCGGAATGTCCTGACACACCTCACCGCCCAGCGCAATGGCTATGGTCTGCATGCCGCGGCATATACCCAGAATGGGAATCTGGCGGTTGCAGGCCAACCGTGTGGCGAGCAGTTCGGGCAGGTCGCGCTTTGCGTTGATGTTGTGCAGGCCCGGTTGTGGCTGCTGTCCGCTCCAAAGCGGGTTGTGGTCGGCGCCTCCTGTGAGGAGCAGCGCGTCGATGTTGTCGAGTGTGTTGATGATGACGTCGCTGTCGGCTACGGGTGGAATAATCACCGGCACGCCTCCGGCAGCTACGATCTGTGTGTAGTAACGGTCGCGCAGCGATGCGTCACCGTCGGTATAATTGGACGTTATTCCTATAAGCGGCTTGCGTGTCGCCTCAGGAAAAACCGAATAAATGTCGTGTGTTATCGCGTTGAGATCAAATGATTTCATTTCTTGCGAAGAGGGTTTTGCATGCAGTTGTAAGGAAGTGGGGTGCGCTGCCTGCGGGCGTAAAAGTGTCGGGCATGCATTGCCGGCATCCTCCCGCAGGCGGCGAAGGTATTATTCGTCGATGTGTACAGGAATTTCTCTCTTGATGCTCTGTTCGAGCGAAATGAGTGTTTCGGTGGAAACCACTCCGGGTATGCCCTGCATCTGGTTGTTGAGCAGGTCCATGAGCTGTTCGTTGTCGCGTGCGTAGAGTTTCACAAGCATGGTGTACGGACCGGTGGTGAAGTGACATTCCACGATTTCGGGTATGTTGAGCAGACGCTGAACGACATTCTTATACATGCTTCCGCGCTCGAGGTTGAGGCCGACATAAGTACATGTGGTGTAGCCGATGCTCTTAGGATTGACGTCGAAACCGCTTCCTGTGATCACTCCGTCCTCCACAAGATGCTGCACGCGCTGGTGTATGGCGGCTCTTGACACGCCACATTCGGCTGCTACATCCTTGAAAGGTATACGGGCATTTTTTGAAAGTATTCCAAGTATCTTTTTGTCGAGTTTGTCTATCTTTTCCATTATGATATGTTTTTAAATTTACATTTAGATAGCAAATGTAGTTAATTCCGATGATATATACAACAATATTTGTAATAAAAATCTATTATTTTTTTACATTGTGACATCTTGCTGATGAGACGGACCGGGCGGTGTGGGGTAGTGGCGGAGACCATTCGGCTCACCGCGCACGGATTTTCCGTACGGCGGAGACAGGGTATCCGCGATGGTAAAAAATCTTTACACCAGCCTTCCTGTAGCTCCGTTATTTGCCGAAGTTGTGTCTGCCGATGTGAAATATGCGAATCTTATACATGTGCTCTAATAGCTTGACAGTCAGTTTGTTGTATGGATGATGACGTGCTATGCCTTTTGTTGACTTGTGGAAGGGGCTTTTCCGTTGTGCAGAATGGTCCATTTCGTCGTGTAATAAAGCCTCTTTTGAGGTGTGATATGGTCTTTATTGCATGATGAAACAGGCTCTTTTGCGTAACATTTCCGGTGAGGAACGCTGGCGGAACGGGATTTGGGGCTTTTCTGATTTGGTTTTCCGGAGCCGTAGCAGTGCCAAGACAGCCGTCTTGTAGACGGAAATACCGTCGCCTCATTCTGATTTTCCGGTCAGTAGCAAACCTTTTCACGGTAAATTATTTTGACTTTGATTCGGTGAAATCGATTGTATGGAGGATGTGTTCCATAGGTTTTTATAGGCTGACATCGATATTTCCGATAGCCGGTATCGTGTTAAATATTGTGAACATACAGTTTGAGGACAACGCTCCGGGATTTGTGAATTGTTCCTTCTATTAAGGAGACAGTGAGTATCTGTTATATGAATTAAAGGAGAAATGGGCACATTGCTCATGATGAACTGATTGTTCGGATTTAATGCTGACGTAAAGTCCGTCTGCTTTTTTGACATTAAGATGTGTGAGACTCTGGCGTTAGGGACTGTAATGTTGATACATGTTGTCCGGACAAAATGAGAATACGGGCTGATGTGCGGTGCTATCAGATTGGGCATATATTTTTTCAGTTGCAAGTCTTTTCGTATATTTGTAGTCTTTTTCGTTTCTTCTTTATAATTACCATTGTTTGCTTCTGTCAAAAGAAGGTGTTCTTTCAAAGAAGAATTTCTGATATGGATGAAGGTGGAAGGTGTATATTGGAATCACCGACTGTATGTCGGCAGAGCAGCATTTCGGGTGCACCTTTCTGCAATTCTAAAATAGAGATAATTGAACTATAACTAAAAAAAGAATATTATGAAACTGAAGTGGTTGATTATATTTTTGCTTTTATCGGCAACAACAGTCTTCTCAAAGACAAGAAAGACCGTATTTATAATTATAGATGGTGTGCCGGCAGACATGATTGAACGGCTGAACACTCCGTCTATCGATGCAATAGCTTCTGAAGGAGCTTACTCACGGGCGTATACCGGAGGCGAAATCGGCGGATATTCACAAACGCCGACTATTTCAGCTATAGGATATACAAACCTGCTGACGGCCACATGGTTGAATAAACATAATGTGGACGGTAACTCCAATTTAAAGCCGAATTATAATTATTGGACCGTTTTTCGTATTGCCAAGGAACAGAAAACAGATTATAAAACAGCCATATATTCAAGCTGGACAGACAACCGTACGGTGCTGTTGGGAGAAGGAAAGGAAGAAACCGGACACTTGAAGATAGATTATGTGTGTGACGGGTTTGATCTGGACACGGCGCGTTTTCCTCATAAAGAAAAGGAACTGCATATATTCGATATAGATGAGCATGTAAGCAAAGAGGCGGCCCGGGGCATACGTGAGGATGCTCCTGATTTAAGTTGGGTGTATCTGTGGTATACCGATGATGCCGGCCACATAGAGGGAAATGGTGCTTTTTTTGATGAATATACTAAAAAAGCAGACTTGCAGATAGGACGTATCTGGGAAGCCGTTCAATACAGAGAAAAGCATTTTGATGAAGAATGGATGGTGGTGGTCACTACAGATCACGGCAGGGCAGAAAACGGATACGGTCATGGAGGACAGTCTGAAAGAGAAAGAACTACATGGATTGCCACTAACCGGAAGGTAAACAAGCATTTCAATGAAAATACGCTTTCCATTACTGATATAACACCTTCTATCTGTCGTTTTATGGGATTTGAGGTGCCGCAGGACGTTTTGTGGGAACAGGACGGAATGCCGTTTATCGGTTCTGTTGACATCTCACAAATGAAAACATCACCGTATGACGATGATATTGTTGTGTCTTGGACATGTCTGAATACAAAGGCACAGGCAAATATTTATGTAGCGACGGACAACCAATACAGGAATGGCAAGAAAGATGAATGGATAAAGATAGCAACTGTCCCGGCTAGACAGGAGCAGTATAGAATAAAAAGCGGGCAGTTGCCTGACTCCAAATTCTATAAGATAGTGGTACAGACAGAAAATAATCATCTGAATCGCTGGATCAATAAATAATGTCCTTTGACATTCAAGTGTTATGGCATGAGCGCGATACAACACATTTATTGTTGTGTTGTATCGCGCTCAGATAAATATTTTTAATTCAATAGAACTCATGTCATTTCATGATGCGGACACTCCGCATGGTTGTTCCGACATGATTGCCGCCCACCGGTTCTGACTGTCGATAGCATATGATACGCGACCTTCCGGATACGGCACGCACAGTATATTTCTTATAAATAAAAAGCCCGGCCACCGCTATTGATTATGACGGTGGCCGGGCTATTATTTGTCTGCCGGCTGCATGTAATGCTTACGCCGGATGTGTGTTGTCACTTCTTTCTTGCAGCAGGTTTCTTTGTTGCCGGTTTGGCAGTCTTCGCACTTTCGCTGCCTTCTTTGGTGCTGTCGGCTGCAGGTTCAGTCTTTTCTATTCCCACGAGCTCTACGGTGAAGATAAGTGTAGAGTAAGGCTGTATCTTTCCGGCCTGGCGTGCGCCGTAGCCCAGTTCCTGCGGTATGTAGAGCTCCCATTTGCTGCCAACAGGCATCATTGTGAGCGCTTCGGTCCATCCTTTTATCACCTGATCGGCGCGGAATGTTGTTGTATCGGGGTTGCGCTTGTATGAGCTGTCGAACTCTGTGCCGTCGATGAGTTTACCTTCATATTTCACCTTCACTTTGTCGGTGGCCTTCGGAGTCTCGCCTGTACCTGCAGTTATGACTTTATACTGCAGTCCGCTCGCTGTGGTCTTCACGCCTTCCTTGGTGGCGTTGGTGGCAAGCCACTGCTCGTTCTCGCTCTTGTAGGCTTCCTCCTTGCGCTTCATTTCTGTCTCGCTTATCTCTGTAAACTTGACAGCGGCTGACTTCACGTCCATGACTGTTGTGTCGTTTGTCACTCCGGCGATGAATGCGGTGTTGAATATTTCTGGGTTTATTGTGTACTGTGTGCCCTCAAACTGTTTTGTGGCAGAGGGAAGTATGCGCTCTTCCACCATGCGTGCTATCTGCATGCCGGCGCTGCGTGCTGCAAACTTCGGGTCCTTGGCAGAGGCCACTGCCTCCTTGTAGCCCTGGACAAAATCCTGGATGTAGGCTGTGTCGACGCCGTATTGCTGCTGTATGTAGCTTACCAGGCCACGTGTGGCAGCCATACCGGCAGCATAGCTGAGAGAGTCGGCCGGTGATACAAGCTTTATCGGTTCGGCTTTCACCTCTGTATTGTCTTTCTTCTTTTTCTTCTTCTTGTCAGGAGTTGCTCCGTAGGCTGCTGTCGCCATCATTATCACGGCGAGCAATAAAATCTTTTTCATTTTCTTCTGAGATGTTTATGTTCTGATCAGAGGTTGTATGTTGTAAAAGGGCGGACTCTTTTTTGATAAAAAGAAGTGCCGCCCCGTTTTCTTATAGTCTTCTCTGACGTTTGTCGTTTTTATTTCTTAGGATCTACTTCGAGAAGCTCGATCTTGAATATCAAAGCAGAGAAAGGCTTGATCTGTCCCTGCTCGCGGTCGCCGTAAGCGAGGTCCTGTGGAATGTAAACTTCCCATACAGAGCCGGCCGGCATGCGTACGAGAGCTTCTGTCCAACCCTTGATCACCTGGTTTGCACGCATTGTTACAGGGTTCTTTCTCTTGTAAGAGCTGTCGAATACAGTACCGTCGATGAGCTTGCCTTCGTAGTTCACCTTAACGAGTGATGTGTCCTTAGGCAGTGCTCCGTTGCCTTCCTTTATCACTTTGTACTGCAGTCCTGATGGCAGAGTCTTCACTCCGGCCTTCTTCTTGTTGGCCTCGAGCCACTTGTCACCGGCTTTCTTGTTGTCGCTATACTGCTCGGCTACTGCCTTTGTTCTGATTTCGATCATCTTGATCTGTGCAACCTGCTGAGCCTGCTCTGCTGTCATGAGCCCCTTCTTGCCTGTAGCACCTGTGATGAATCCTGCGAGGAGGTTCTTCATAGAGATGCTCTTTGTAGAGTCATTGCCGAACAGTTCGCGGTTGATACCCTTGACCATTCTGTTTGAAATCTGCTGACCGATGTTTATACCTGCGTAGTATGCAGCTTTCTTCTTGTCGTCGCCGGCGTTGGCACCGTCTTTCAGACCTTTGACGAAAGCGTCCATGTAGGTTGTGTCTATTTCCATCTGTGCGAGATATTCCTTCAGTCCCTGTGACTGGGCGATACCCATCGCATAGCTCATTGTGTCCACATCGCTCTTGAGATTCGGTTTTGATGCGGAGTCACCGCATGATGTCATGAAGCCTGCGGCTGTGATAGCCATTGCGGCTACGATTGTAAGTTTTTTCATTTTCTTGTTTTTCGTTATTTTGTTTTCTTTGTTCTTTTCTTTGTTATCAGATAACCTCGATGAGCTCTACATCGAACACGAGAGCTGCGAACGGAGGAATTGATGCGCCTGCACCATGCTCGCCGTAACCGAGGTTGTAAGGTATGAAGAATCTGTATTTTGCACCCTCCTGCATGAGCTGCAGTCCTTCGGTCCATCCTGCGATGACACCGTTGAGCGGGAATGTGGCAGGTTCGCCGCGCTGTATGGAACTGTCGAAGAGTGTTCCGTCGATGAGCATGCCCTCGTAGTGGCACTTCACCTTGTCGGTGGCCTTCGGCTTGCGTCCGTTACCTTCTTTTATTATCTGATATTGCAGTCCGCTGGGCAGAGTCACCACGCCTTCTTTCTTGGCGTTCTCGGCCAGATATTTCTCGCCTTTTTCCTTTGTGTCCTTGAACTTTTCGGCTGCTGCTGCGCGCTGTTTTGCTTCTTGTTTCTCGAAGAAATCCTTTACGAGTGTCTGTGCTTCAGCGTCGCCTACTGCCGGTTCGTTGCCGGAGAGGATGTCTTTAATAGCCTTTGCGAAATCGTCTATGTCCAGATTGTCCGCGCCCATCTGTGACAATTGGCGGCCTATGCCGAGGCCCAGGGCGTAACTTACTTTATCCATAAAATATCAGAATGTTGTTGTAATATTATAATATTATTTACCTTTCAAGTGCGCAAAGTTACATATTTTATCTGACAGCCTTGTCATAATTCTGTGAAAAATACTAATTTTGTAGATAATTAGTTGCCGGAGCTTGTCTTTTGATTATCATGCAGTTTGCGGCTGACGCGTATGTCCGGTAGCATGCGTGCGGAGGCTTGGAGACGGCTGCGGCATCTGCGTTTTGTGATAAAATATTACTATTATGAAAAAGGTGGTGTTTCTTACAGGAGCCGGAATGTCTGTGGAAAGTGGATTCAAGACATTCCGTGGCAGCGACGGGCTGTGGGAGAATTATCCCGTTGACCAGGTGGCGTCGCACGAAGGTTGGGAGGCTGATCCGGAGCTCGTCACAAATTTCTACAATATGCTGCGCAGGAAACTTTATACGGCGCAGCCTAATGAGGGTCATAAGCTCATCCACGAACTGGAGAAAGATTATGATGTGACTGTCATAACGCAGAATGTGGACAATCTGCACGAGCGTGCAGGATCGTCGAAGGTGATACATCTGCACGGCGAACTCACCAAGGTGTGCTCCAGTCGCAATCCCGACGATCCGCGCTGGCAGGTGGAGCTCGGACCGGACAACTGCGAGGTGAAGCCCGGAACGCTTGCCGGCGACGGCTCATTGCTGCGTCCGTTCATTGTGTTCTTCGGCGAGGCGGTGCCCATGATATCGGTTGCTGCCGAGTGTGCTTCCGAAGCCGATGTATTTGTCATCGTGGGCACGTCGCTCAATGTTTATCCAGCTGCCGGACTGGTGCAGTATGTACGTCCCGGAGTTCCTGTTTATATAATCGACCCAGAACCTGTTATGACTTCCGGTCGTCGCGCTGTCACCCACATAGCCAAGGGTGCGAGCGAAGGCATGAAGGAACTGTGCGCTCTGCTCGGAACTGAATAACGGAAGAGTGGCTGTCCGTTTTTATTCGAACAGCCACTCGCGCCTATATCCTTTGCCCGGCTTCTCACAGCGGAGATACATGTCGGACATGTTTATCGTAATCTTTCCGAAATGGTTTATTATGTTCAGACCGATGCATCCGTCTTCGGTCTGTCCGTTGCCGCCCACTGTAGAACTGTCGTATGAAAGCTGCTTGCCGGTGTGCAGGTCGATGCCTGTCTGCACGGCTACAGAGTCCATTTCGACTGCCGTGCCGCCCATCTTTAGGCGTATGGACGGCAGGATGTAGCTGTGCTGCATCTCCACTCCGCCCACTCCTGCCATGCGTAGCGAGTCTGCTTTCCCCTTAGCTTTCACTTCATCCTCGTGCGCCATATACCAGCGGCTGTTCATCCACGTGTAGTAGTCGCCCGTGTCAAGATGCATGAAAAGCGGTTTTCCCTCTTCGTCTTCTATCCTTACGGTCATGTTGCGCGAGTCCTTCATCATCATGTTCGGACCGTCCGCGGGTTGCGGTGTCGGCTTTTCGGGTACGGTGATGACACGTTTCTCGCAGTCTATCTGCAGCTCATTCATGGCGTTGAGCATCGGTACACCTATTGTGAGCGGCCATCCACGCTCCAGCACTTTGTCGGCCTCACTGTTGCCAGTCCTTATATCTACAACCACAAACGGCACATTTGCCCACGCCATGTCGCGTCCTATGCGTAGCGTGTCGGCAATGGCTATGCGCCCTGTCTGCATGCCCATCCCCATCACACTCATGCCGGCGTCTATGTAGCGCAGTCCCAGCCGCTCCGCTTCTTCGGGCGAAACGACGTTCACTCCCGCTCCGGTGTCTATGGCTACGGCTGTGGGCTGTCCGTTCACGTTACCGTTCACCGTCAGAAATCCGCCTCTGCGATAGCCGTGCAGTCGCCCGTCTATGTAGAACGAAGTGCTGTATGTTCCCGGCTTGTGCAGTTGCCGGCACAGCGGAGCCTCGGTGGCGTAGGCGCGATACATGTCGGCTTCGGCTGTCAGAGCTTTCAGTGACGAAGTGTCGGCTGCCTGATGCTGCACGGCAATGGTTCTTATCTGCGTCGTCATGTCGTCCATAAATGCTGCCGCATCGGCGTATCTGCCGGCGTAGGCAAGGTCGCGGCCCATAAGAAAAGCCATGCTCAGCGAACTCTCTGTGCCCAGTTCTGCCTGGTTCTCCTGTAGCAGCGAGTCGATATAGAGGCATGCTTCCGACGGGCGGTTGAAGTAGTGGGCCGTCAGAACTGACGCCAGTCGCCGCATGAAAGGCGAGAGTTGCGAGGCATCAGGCGTGCGCATCATCTGTTCAAGTTCGAAATATCTTGAACCGTTTATCAGCTCTCCCGCACGCCGGTCGGCATCCTGCGCTGCTGCGGCGCATGCCGTACACATTATTATATATAGCAGTATTAATTTTTTTCTCATCCTTTATATAGCGTATTTTCTTGCTGTTCATACTGTATGAGCCACGACAGCGGCGCGTGCAGGGCGCAGTCCGGCTGCTGTTGCAGAATGGCATGTTTTGTCTGTCATAAGCACTGTTTCGGCCGTCGGTGCACCGGGTGGTCTGCGGAACAGGCTTTTCGGGCTTGCGGAACAGCCTGTTTCAGGGTGCGGAATGGGCTCTTTCAGGGCATGAAACGGGCTGTTTCAGACCCTCAAACGGGCTCTTTCGCAAGCCGGTATGGGCTTTGTCGCGCGACGATGGTGACGTGGTCTGCCGAAAGCACGTTTGCGCATGCGTCGCGGCGGTGTTGTGGAAGTGCCGCTGATGTGGCAGAGGTTTGTGTGTGAGCAGGCTCATTCCCACACCATGTCGAACTGGTCGCACTCGCCAGTGCGGTGTGCCAGATGTTTGGTTGCCGGCGATATTCCGAACAGCGGCGAGTATGTTCTCACTTTTATTGTCTTTCCGTCTGGCATGAACTCCAGTATGCGTAGCCATCCGTCGCCGCCGTTGCCTTCCCATCCTCCGCCGAGAGCCTGCACGTTGAACATCATCTGATGAACGTGTTTTCCAGCAGAATTCTTGTCCTTGCGGTAGGCCACGTTGTCCTCAAACTCGCCCGGTTTGCCCGTATGTCCGCACATCACCAGTCCGATGTTCTTACACGGGAACACCAGTTTGTCCCATACGTCCTGTCCGTAGTTGCGCGGATTTATCTTATAGGCCTCGTTCTCGGTGCGCTCGGCAGTGCGTTCCCACAGGAAGGAGTGGAGCAGTAGCATTATCTTATGGTCTTTGTACTTGTTGTCGGCAAGGTCTTTCGCCCATGTCAGTACCTCGTCTCTCGGTGCCCATTCCACTGCTATGACGAGCATCTTGCCCCATGCCTTGTCCTCAAATTCGTATGCCGCGTTCTCGAGCGACACTTTTCCTTCGCGGTTGGGGAAGGCGCTCACCACACATTCCGCCCATTTGCTGTTGCGCTCGAAGGGGAAATACTCCGGAAAATGAGTGAATCCCTCGTCGCCTCTCACGTATCCGTATTCGTGGTTTCCCGTCGAGATGATGTACGGCACTTTGTTGTCCAGACGTTTCATGCAGTGCGATGCCCATTCCCACATCTGCCGGCTGGTCTGGTTGAGCATGGCTCTGTTCCTTACGATGTTCTCGTTCTGCTCCACCATATCGCCCGTGCAGAGCACCGCCTTTATCCTGAGGCTGTCGATGTTGTCGGCACACCATGCTGTGGTGAGTTCGAATATAGGCTGGTTGATGTCGTATTTCACGTAGCCCTGCGGATCGCCGAGCAGAATCATAGAGAACGAATTGGGGTCGGTCAGATGTTGTTGGTCGGCCCTGTCCTGCGCTGTCGCAGTAAGAGAGCACAGCATTGTCGCTGTTGCCACGATTAGTTTTTTCGTATTCATGACATGATGGTTTTATGGTTTGTTCTGAGATGTATGACACAAATATAATAATTATGGAAATAAATGCAAAGTAAAGACGGAGCTAAAACAAGTCGCTTTTTGTGTTTTTAACGCTTGTTTTCTCTATGTATTTTTATGTTGTCAGTGACATGGAGCTCCGTCTTTTTCAATGAATCACATCTTTATTATGCCGCAGTCGTGGCGGTTGCGTCCGTCGCTTCTGTAGCTCACGTGCAGCCAGTATATGCCGCTCTTCGCCTTGTTCTCGAACAGTAGCTGGTCGAAGGGCAGGTTGTCGCGTATGTACTCATACATCTTCATTCCTCCGTCCTTTCCCGACACGTTGATGTCGGCAGCCTCGCCGCGCAGGTGTTGCGAGCCATCGGCGCCTCCCACCTTTCTGTTCAGCTCCTCGCAGCGGTAGCCGCTGGTTATCCTTATCACTCCGAAACGTCGCCGCAGAGGCTCGAGCACGTTGGTGCAGAGCTCCCTCAGGCGTTCCACATGTTCCTCTTTCGGAGTGTTGTCGATGTTGTGTCTTACGGCTGTGCCCGACCTCACGAACTCCTCGAGTGTGAAGTGCGGACTGAGATTCTGGTTAAGATCGATTGTGTTCATGTTGCTTTTTGTGTGTTTTTTCTGATAAATGATTATTAAGAAGTCTGTGTTTTTCCATGTGTGAGAAAGTTTCTCATTGCGCGTGTCCTATCTCCGCGGCCGTCGGATCGGCCACTCCCGCCACGAAGTGCAGCCAGCAGAAGCGTTCCAGATATGCCAGCTGCTTCACTCCCTTGCGCGCCATAGCCTTTGCCGCCACCTTGTACGGATTTGCAGGCATGTGCATGCCCAGCCGCGTGCATATTGTCCTTGCCAGTTCGGACATGAGTGCCGGACTGCCGTCGGTGTGTCTCACGACACATCCTCTGTACGCGATGTAAGTCAGTTCCATAAGATCCTTCTGCGTGCCAGTCCAGCGGATGTGTCCCTTTTCGCTTTCGTTCATCAGTCTTACGAATGCGTCTTCCATCATTTTCCGGCCTTCGTCCCGTTGTTCCCGGGTCAGTTCGCCTTGTCCTCCGCTTACGTAGTGGGAGGAAATGTTTGGTTTGTAAGTCTTCATAGTCATACCTTATTTAATATATCAGGCAGTCAGTCATGTTTGCTGCCCGGTTTTTCTTATCATCATTTTTACTGCGGCAAAAGTAATACATAGCGTGGAAGTAACTTTTCCATTTCTGTAACTCCGCGTTAATTTAGGCTAAAACGCCTTGGTTCTACCCTGTATTTGTACTGCCAGAGTCGCTTCTGCGCCATGTGGAGAAGCCCGAAAGACGGCTTTATGGAAATCCGGTGGGGACTGGTTCTATACATGAAGCATCGCGTAATGAAGAAGAACCTCCGGACAAAGCGGAACTGTATGAACAGCGACGGCGCATCTCCCGCGTGACGATAAATCCGCGTCGCCACAACCGATAAATCCCGTGTGCAAGAAGGACGCATGTTACCGGTGTGTCTTCTCAGTTGTCGTGTCGGCTTTTTCCGGGAAAACTCAGGCGGTGTACTTACAGATTTTCTTGACTTTTTTTTGACAAAATAAATTCGCGAAAGAGATGTAAAGAAATGTTAAATACGGTATTATAAAGCCCGTTTACATCCGAAGCGTCTTATCGCATACCCTGTTGTGGAGTGCCGGCAAATTCATACAGCACTCCGATAATGCCCATATCAGCCTCCGGTTTTGTCTGTTTCATGGTGTGATATTGCGTGTTTCAGCCCCTGATATGGACCATATCACGTGCCGAAACGGTGCATTTCGTCTGACGAAAAAATCGCTTCTGAATGTAAGTTCTTGAAATACAAGGTCTTGAGAATAACTCTTATTTTTCGCGTATTTGCGTCCGAAGGAAAGTCTGCGCGCAAATTATCGCTTATTTTTCGGGGTAGAACAGAAAACTCGGACGCAAAAACAGCACGATGCTGAAAATCTGTAACTGCCCCAGATTGCTTTCCTTTCTGCCTGCAACAACAGCGACGATACACTATTTATGCCACTGTTTTCTTATTGCAACCAATCCTCGCGGAATTTCCACGGAGCCCGTAATACGTCCTTTCTTCAAAATCACGGAAAGCAGTTATGCGCAGTGTGCGTAAATATGTTTTCTTTGTTCCCGACAAGGTATGCCGGCCGCAATGCTGTATTTTGCAGCTTCCGGCATGTCCTTGCCGCATCTGCCGATATTGCATCAACCAACAATACAAAAAACATAAACGCTATGAAAAAGTTCAGATCATTGTTTCCCATGACGGCAGTAGGAGCATTGGCCGTCATGATGTTTGCTTCGTGTGCCGACGACGGCGACGCTGTGCCCGGCCCCGACCCTGTTCCTCCTGTGGAAGATGCGGTGGAACTGGCGGCTGTGGGAGCGCAGCAGACCATCGCCATACCTGTTGACGAGCCGTGGGAAGCCACCTCGTCGGCCGACTGGCTGCAGCTTTCGCAGATGGGCGGCAAGGGAGGCGAGAGCGTGCAGATAGTGGCAGCGCGCAACCTTACGGGTGTGGCCCGCACCGGATACATACGTTTCGGCAGTGCCATGCGCAGCCGTGCCCATGCCCGTGCGGCGGCCGACTCGTCGCAGATAGTGGTTCATCAGCCGGCCGGCGAGGCCGACGAGGCTCCGGGCGTTGTGCTCACGGCGGCGCGCTATGAGAACGGCGGCATATACGTCGACATATACAATGGCCGCGAATCCACCAGCACCATGCAGCAGCTCGCCTCGGAGAGCGCGGCTTTTCCGTTCACCGATCCCAATGCATCGACGCCTTCCAAAGAACCGATTGTCTATATAAAGAAAGGCCAGACCTACACAGCCAACCCGTATGTGGTGCTCAATGCCGACGGAGTGGCCGAAGGCAAGTTCTCCATCGCCGGCGAAGCGTCGGTCAACACCCTGCGTGTGAAGCAGAACATAGTGTTCCACGACCTTGACGACCTCGCCAACGAAGGCTCCGCCAACATCCATTTCACCGACGGCAGCACAATATATTATGGTGGCGGAATAATAGAACGCACAACGCTCGGCAATGTGAGCACCACGCCATGCTACGAGTTCCGTTCGTACAACACGGCCACGGGCGAGGAGAAAACCTACGCCGACATACCCGAAGACGGTGCCGGCGCTATGTGGGACGGCATGCCGCTGATAGTCGGCCCGAGCGGCATCTATTCTCTCTCCGGCGGAAAATGGCACACGGCTGCATTGCGTTCGACCACGCCTCTCGCGGCTTCTGTCGAGGGCAACAGCCTGTATGTGGTGACGGCAGACAACATAGAGACCTATGCTCTGGCCTACGACGGCAACGGCAACATGACAGCCACGCCCGAAGGCACCACTGCCCACGGACAGTATTTCGCCGAACCGACTGTCACTTCCGACGGTAACGGCACAACATGGCTGCTCGACGACCTTTTCCACCGTGCCCATGCTCTGAGCGGAGGCACGCTCCGCACCACCGACTGCACACCAACCGACTCGCTGAGCAACGAGTTCTCGTTCATCGGTGTTGTGGGAAATCAGATATACGCCATGGACGGCGGTGCCGTGACCCGCTACGCGGCAGGCTTAAGTTCGCCCGAACCGCTGCGCATGCTCGGATCGTTCGAGTGGTATGGCGCGGTGGAGTGTGTTGACGGACGGCTCTACAACTTCGGCGGACTGACACAGTATCGCGGCACCTACACGGCCTCGCAAGCCCTCCGCCGCTTCAGTCCGGCCGACTATGTTCCGGTGTCTGTCGTCATACTCCCCGACTGACGGGACGGTGCTTGGCGCGGTGTTGCAGAATGGTCCGCGCAAGCCTTTCCGCCCGTCTTTACACTATGGAAAAACAAAAGAGCCTTTCCTGTTGTGCAGGAAAGGCTCTCTCATGCTGTGTAACGGCCCGTTTCAGCCGGTGAAACGGACTCTCTCGCGTGCTCAGACGGGCTGTCTTGCAGCCTCCGCCTGTCAGCGTATCACGCGGTAATAATCTTCTTTTCTCGGTTTCGGTTCCTTCGGCTCGCCGTCGGCATAACCCAGCGACAGTGCACCGATGCCCATAAGACCTTCGGGCAGTCCCCATTGCTTCATCAGCTGCCGGCCTTCTTCGGTGGCAAACATCTGGTGTTCGCGGTTTATCCAGCATGAAGCCAGTCCCACGGCGTGTGCGGCGAGCATCATGTTCTCGAGCACGCAGCTTCCGTCCTGAAACGCGTTGGCATAGTCGGACGGTGCGAACACCAGCACTATTGTCGGTGCGCCGTAGTACGGGTCGGACGTCACGCCCATCACCTCGGCATTCATTCTTGTGAGCACAGCGCGCTGTTCGGCGTTCTGCACAGCCACGATGAATGGTGCCTGAGAGCCGTGTCCGGTCGGTGCGTAGGTGCCTGCCTTGAGCACTTCTTCGAGCAGTTGGTCGTCCACCTGTTCGGCTTTGTATCTGCGACAGCTGCGCCGTGTGCGGATGAGATTGAGAAATTCGTTTTCCATATCGTTTCTTTTTTAGAGTGTTTTGTTGTCGTTGTTTCGGTAGGCGTGCGCTGCCGGTCACCGCTGCGGGCACATCACATCGTGCGGCATCAGTCCGTCGGTGAAGCGGTCTATCGTTCCGTCGGCCATCATCTGTTCCGTCGTGCCCTCTGTGAACGAGTCTTCGTCCATGAGCCACAGCCTGTCTGCCGTGCGCAGGGCCATCTCTATGTCGTGTGTTGAGAGCAGTATGGTCTTGCCTTCCTCGTGTGCCAGCCGGCCGAGCAGCTGCATAAGCCGCGCCTTCGACGGATAGTCCAGAAAGGCGGTGGGCTCGTCGAGCAGCATCAGCGGCGCTTCCTGTGCGAGCGCCTTGGCCACCATCACCTTCTGCCGTTGTCCGTCGCTCAGGGTGCTCACGGTTCTGTGGGCCAGATGCGAGGTGTCTGTCAGACTCAGCGCACGCTGTACGGCGCGCAGGTCGCTGCCTTTGAGCGAACCCCAGAAACCGGTGTAGGGTGTGCGTCCCAGTGCCACGAGCTGTGCCACGTCCATGTTTATGGCGTCCGGAGCAGCCGTCAGCACTATGCTCACCCGCCGTGCCATGTCCTTCTGTGAGAGTGTTGCGCTGTCGTCGCCGCCTATGAATATCTTTCCTCCGAGCATCGGCTGCAGTGAGGCTACGGTGCGCAGCAGGGTCGATTTTCCCGTTCCGTTGCGCCCGATGAGGCATGTCAGCTGTCCCTCAGGCAGTGTGGCGTCAATTCCTTCTGCCACTATGCGCTGCCCGTGCCTGCCCGTGCGGTAGCCTATGCACAGACTCTCGAGCCTCACGTATGGTTGCTGTTTCATGTCCTCCGGCGGCATCTGGTGAGTTTTATTTTATTTCTATCGACATCGGGTCGTAGGTGTCCTCAGCCGAATTTTTCTTTGAGTTGTGTATGAACTTATAGAACTTTATTCTGTCGCGCACCTCTGTGGGGTGTCCGAGCGAGCGCATGCGCTGCTGGAATATGTAGTCCTTGTGGCGTGCTATGAATGCCTCGCTGTCCTTTTCGGGTATGAGCAGTATGCCGCTTGACGGTTTCTTCACCCGTCCGAGGCTGTCGGGGGCCGGATTTTCGAATGCCTGTATGCGTCCGCCCATATAGAAGTCGGCTCCGAACATCTGCATGCCTGGTTTTGAGATATACGAGTAGAGTTTCTGTTTCGGGAACACCTGGTTCACCACGTCCGTCATCTGGCGCAGCGACACCACGTTGAGCATCGTAGGACGGCACACTCCGTCGAGAGCGATATATACGGAGAATATCACGCAGAGCGTTCCGAGAGTGAGCGTGCGGACGTTGTGGCGCAGGCGTCTTATGAACAGCACGGCCACCACAAGTATTCCTATTATGCCCGGAATAACCATCAGTGTCGTCTCAGTTGTGTCGGGTGTGATGTCGTAGAGCGATTTTATCATTGACAGACGCGCATTGGCCTTGCGCTCGCCGAAGAATATTCCGGAGAACACTCCCGACTGCAACACCTGGAAAGCCACGCTGAACAGTATGCCTGCAAGCGCCGTGAAGACAGCGAATGCGGCCACCGTGCGACTCTTGTGACGGCGTGAGAGCCATGCTATGTAGAGCGCCGTGAACATCGAAAGGAACACGTGGCAGCACAGAAGGCTTATGTCGTGATGGCCCGTGGGCAGCCATGAGAGCACCAGAAGTGTGAGCGTTGCGGTGCAGGTGAATGCTGTAAGCGGCGACGCCGTGCGCATATACTGCATCAGTGCGTGGAATGTCGGTTCTATGCCGGCGCTCCGCCACGGACGTGCGAAGAGTGTGAACACGATGAATATGAGCCAAGGCGCGAAACCGGTGGCTGCGTATGCCAGATTGCCTACAAAGTTATGGTCGAACAGGTTTTGCGTGGTTATGCCTTTGAGCGAACCGTAGTGGTAGGCCATGAACAGTTCGCCGAAGCGTTCTCCTGCCTGCATGAATGCTGCGGTGTACCACAGTGCCGGCACAACAAGTGCGATGACGGTGCACAGCGCCAGTCTTGCAGCCGCACCTTTTCCGCTTTCGCCGCGTACAAGAAGATAGACATACATCACCACCGGTGGCAGCAACATCATGAGCGGACCTGTGGTCAGTCCTGTCAGAGCCATGCAGAGTGTGGCTGCAAGGGGCAGACGGCGCGCGCCGTTCTCATGCCAGCGGTAGAGCAGCAGCATCGCTCCTGTGGCGAAGGCCACGCCCATTATGTCGGGATTGCATGCCATTGCCTCGCGGTGCAGTCCGTAGGCGGTGAGCATTACGAACGGAGCGAGCATTGCGCGCAGTGTTGTTGTGCGTTTACGCATGAAGGCAAAGACCACTGCGCACATCACTATGAGCGACAGGGCTGCGGGCAGTCGCGAACTGAACTCGCTCACGTGGCCCCATGGCAGCGACACAAGCGCCACGCACAGATGATAGAGTGGCGGACAAGCCGTCAGGTCGCCACCCGATGTGAAGGGCAGTATGAAGTTTCCGTCTTTCAGCATTGATACGGCCACCATAGCCTCCCGGGGCTCGTCCATGCTGAAAAAGTCGTTTTGCCAGAGAAACGGTAACAGCGTTGCCAAACCTATGACAACGATTGCGATGAGGGGAATGTTTTTCCCAAATGTTTTCATAATATATCTCAGTTTTCCTTTTTTGGTTGTTCGGTACGCTTCGTCCTCAGTGTTCGTGAGAACATAAGACGGCATAATGAAATCTTGTTTTCACATTGCTGGGCATTTTTTATGTCATGCAAAGATACTGTAAAAGAAGGAGCGCAGCAAATTTTGAAGTTTCAAAATGCTGCGCTCCCGATTGTATAAAAATTATTACAGACTGAGTTTCAAGCCCGCCGCTACAGTAGCTCGCGGCATTGTGAAACCCTTATTTATCTCGTATTTCTGTGCGAGAAGGTTCTCGCCTCTTACATACAGATTGATAGCCTTGCCCACGCGCAGGCTCGCCGTGAGGTGCCAGAGGGCTGCGTGCGAGGTGTCATTGGTCGATTCGCTGGTGAGCAGACCGGCAAAATACATCAGTCCGGTGTTCAGTGTGAGCCGGTTCAGAGTGTATGTGGCTCCGGCGTACAGCTTGTGCTCGGGTGCGCCGGTGATGTGTGCGCTCGTGTGAAGATAGCTGTAGTTGGCGTTGACGGTGAGGTTCTGCGATGCGCGCAGCGCCATTTCAGCCTCTACACCGCTGTTTTCGGTCTTGCCGGTGTTCACGTTCAGCGGGCGTCCGTCGGTGAAGACTGTTGTTATAAGATTGTCGGCCTTGAGGTAGAACACGTTTATGCCGGCCTTCAGTCTGCCGTCCATGAACCGCTGCGACCACGACAGTTCGTAGTTGGTCATGCTTTCCGCTTCCAGATCGGGGTTCTTCGGATTGAACATATACATGTCTTTTATGGTCGGGTTGCGGAATCCGCGGCTCACCATTGCCCTTATCTCGGCGTCCGGTGAGAGCCGGAACGACAGACCGCCCTGCGGTACGAGCTGTGTGCCCGAGCGCGAATGATGGTCCACACGCAGTCCTGCGTCGGCCGTGAGCCACGACGTTATGTCCTGTCTGAAGTCCACGTATCCGGCGAATTCGTCCTGCGTCTTGTCGGCTATCACCGTCTCGGCGCCTCCCTCAATGGCTCTGTTCCATGCCTTTCCGCCGAAGTGCTGGTAGTCGAAACCCACCGTTGTGCGGTTGCCTCCGAAGAGTTCCACACTCTGATAGAGCGACACGCCCGCCATGATGTCGTCGTGCAGATAGAGCGATGTGCGCGGATTCTCGTCGGCTGTGTGGCCGTCGTTTATGTTGTGATGGCCCCAGTTGTAATACACCCGCAGTGCTCCCGATGTGCGGTCGTAGTCGTTCACCAGCGCCAGGGCAGCCGTTCCGCGTGTTATCTTCATGTCGTTGTCTATCAGCGGAGCCGACACAGGTCCGGGGTTAGAGCTCTTGAAGTAAGTCACATTGGCCTCGCCGCTCGCTTTCCAGTTGTCGTTGAATGTCCATACGGGCCGGATGAATCCGGCAAACTGCTCAAACTGCGAGTTGGGACGGTGGCCGTCGGTGCGGCTGTAGGACAGTGCGGCGGCGTTGGAGAAACGTCCCGCCTTCACCTCGTTGCCCACTTCGCCGTGCAGCGAACCGTACGATCCGCCCTCGAACGATATGTCTGTCCTTACGCCGTCGGCCTTTGCCTGTCGCGTAACGATGTTCATCACGCCGCCCATAGCGTTAGATCCGTATAGCAGTGAGGCCGGTCCGCGCAGCACTTCCACACGTTCCGCCGTCATGGTGAGACACGCGTCGGGTATGGGATGGCCGTAGAGGCCTGCATACTGCGGCTGTCCGTCCACGAGAACAAGCATCGATGCTCCGCTGCCTATGCCGCGCAGCTTTATAGAACCCGCAGCTCCGGTGGACACTCCGTAGCCCATCACTCCGCGACTCGTGACGAACAGTCCCGGCACAAGCTCGTTGACTGTGGGCAATACCGACTCGCGGAAGTCGGCCGTGAGCTGTTTGCGGTTGACGGTGGATATTGTCATGGGCAGATGACGCACGTCCGTTGTGGAGCGTGTGCCCGTCACCACCACTTCGGCTATGTTCTGTCTGACGGAGTCATTGTACTGTGTTGTACCGGCAAGGGCCGCCGCCGATGCCATGAGGGCTGTGCAGATTGCTGTCAGTCTCATAGCTTCTGCTTTAATCTGTCAACAAACTGGTCTATCTCATGCAGTCGTGCCGGGATGTCGATGCGCTGCGGGCAGTGCGGAATACATTGTCCGCAGCCTATGCAGTGGTTGGCCTGACGCTCCTCGTCCACGGCGCGGTTCTGTCCGATGATGAACTCGCGGCGGTAACGTGCGTAGTTCGGGTCGCGCTTGTCTTCGGGCAGACGCTCCTCGCTCTTCACGAGATTGTAGTGGAGCAGAACGCCCGGAATGTCCACACCGTAGGGACACGGCATGCAGTACTTGCAGTCGTTGCACGGTATGAGCATGAATGTCAGTATCTTCTTGGCCACCTGCTCGAGGAAGTCCTCCTCTTCCTCCTTCAGCGGAACGAGCGGACTGTATGTGAGCAGATTGTCCTTCAGATGCTCCATATAGGTCATTCCGCTCAGCACTGTGAGCACGCGCGGCTTGCTGGCAGCATATCTGAACGCCCACGACGCCACCGTCTTCTCCGGCGCGCGCTGCTTTATCTCCACGGCAATCGGCTCAGGTACGTTGGACAGACGGCCGCCGAGCAGCGGTTCCATCACCATAACGGGAATCTTGCGCTTGTCGAGTTCGTTGTAGAGATACTCGGCATTGGTGTTGCTGTCGTTGATGTCCTTGGCGTGTTTCCAGTCAAGATAGTTGAGCTCTATCATCACAAAGTCCCACTTATATTTGTCGTGGTTGGCCAGAAGATAGTCATACACGCTTATGTCGCCGTGGTAAGAGAATCCCAGATGGCGTATGCGTCCCTTCTCGCGTTGCTCGAGCAGCCAGTCGAGAATGCCGTTGTAGATGAATCTCTGGTGGAATTCCTCCATGCCGCTGCCGCCGATCATGTGGAGCAGATAATAGTCGATGTAGTCCACCTGCAGCTCCTTGAGCGAGTTTTCGAACATTGCTATCGACTTCTCGCGTGTCTGGTTCTCGGCCGCGAAGTTCGACATCTTTGTTGCCACGAGATAAGAGCTGCGCGGATGACGGCTCAGGGCAATGCCCGTGGCGCGCTCCGACATGCCCTGACAGTACATGGGCGACGTGTCGAAATAGTTCACACCGTGTTCTATGGCGTAGTCTACGAGGCGGTTCACCTGCTCCTGATCGATGGGCGAATCGGCGTTCTCGCGTGCCGAACCGCGCTCTTCCGACGGCAGACGCATCATGCCGTAGGCCAGTATCGAAACCTTCTGGCCCGTCTTCGGGTCGGTGCGGTAGGTCATCTTTCCTTTCGGCGGCTCCACCTGATTCTTGTAGTCGTCTTCTGTCGAGAGGTCCTTCTCCTTGCATCCCGTCATTGCTGCCGTTGCCGCGGCGGCCGTTCCGCCCATGAGTTTGAGGAAACCTCTTCGTGATATCTTGTCTTTTATGTTTGTCATATATGTTTCTTTATTGTGTGTTGGCAATGCTTTTTATGAATGGTGCGCGGCCGGTCATCTTCTGCGGTGCACCTCGTGGCCTTCCACGTATATGGCCGGGAACGGACGCGATGGGCAGAGGTTCTCGCACGCTCCGCATCCGATGCACATCTCCTCGTTGACAACGGGAATCATCAGGCGTGCCTTCTTCTCGTCCTTCTCCTCGCCTTCCTGTGCCTCGGGATGGAGAGGCACCATGGTGATGGCGCCCACCGGACAGTGGCGTGCGCAGTTACCGCATGAGTGTCCTTCGGCTACAGGCACACAGTTCTTTCTTATCCACACGGCATGACCGAAGTGGATGGCTGTCTTCTCGGCACTTGTGGTGAGCTTGATGGCACCCGTCGGACACACCTCAGAGCAGCGTGTGCACTCCGGACGGCAGTAGCCGCGCTCGTAAGACATTTCGGGCTGCATGAAGTTGTCGAGCTTTGTGGATGGGCGCAGCACGTCGTTCGGACACTCGGCCACGCACAGCTGGCACGCGGTACAGTGCTGAGCCATGTGGCGTGCCGACAAAGATCCCGGCGGAGTGATGCGTGTCTGGCGTTCGGGGCTTACCTTTTTCTCTATCTTTGCCAGTCCGCCGTCGAGCTTCACCTTCTCCTCGGCTATGGCGGCTGATGCAGCTGCTGTCACCGCTCCGAAGAGGAAGGCACGCTTCGAGGTATCCACCTTTGCGCCGCCTTCAGCCTTTGCCGCCTTGGCAACGGCCGGTTTGGATTTGCGTGCGGTGTAGCTCAGCGCGTCGAACTTGCATTTGCCCACGCAGTCGCCGCACACCACGCAGCGGCTGTAGTCCACCTTGTGGTTCTTTATGTCGATGCATGCCGACTTGCAGTTGCGTTCGCAGAGGCGGCAGCTGGTGCATTTGCTCTCGTCGATGCGTATCTTCAGCCACGAGAAACGTGACAAAAAGCCGAGCACCGTGCCCACAGGACAGATGGTGTTGCAGTAGGTACGGCCTCCGCGCCACGCCAGAACGGCAATGACAACGAACGACACCGCAGCCACGGCAAACGTAGCCCACGAGCGCACCCACACGTCGCGCTCATAGAAGGCGTAGCTGTCGAAGTGTTCGGCAGCCATGGCCAGCAGATTGTTCACACCTATATATACAGGCTGCATGAGGTTGGCGGCCATGCGTCCGTAGCTGCTGTAGGGGGCAATGAGCGCCGCCAGCGGCACCAGTCCTGCCACAAGCGTCACCACCATGAAGGCAAGCATGACGTAGCGCAGCCACTTCTTCTCAGGCGAATAGCTGTATTTGTTGCGGCGTCCGCGGCGTCCCAGTCGCGCTATGATGTCCTGCATGACGCCCAGAGGGCAGATGACGGAGCAGTAGATGCGTCCGAAGATGAGCGTGAGCACGATGAGTGCCAGCACCACCAGTACGTTTACGGCGAGCAGCGCCGGCAGAAACTGTATCTTGGCCGTCCATCCGAGCCAGAAGCGCAGCGTGCCCGTGAAGTCGAGAAACAGCAGCGTGATGAGCACATAGAACACCGCTGCGAGTATTATTCTTGTCTTTCTCAGCATCTTTCAGTGGTTTTATAGTTTTCTGATGAGATAATATCCTCCGAATATCTGGAGCAGAAGTCCCGGCACGGCGCGCACCATCGAGGTGAGCACACTGTGGTCGACACTTATCATGGCGCGCTCTATGAGCAGACCGGCAAGCAGACAACCTGTGGCCACACAGGCCAGAGCGGCGGGCGTAACCCTGTCGGCCATGCGGCGGGCGAGGGCTGCCGACACTGCGGCGAGCAGCACCGACTGCAACAGCATCGGCGGAAGCATGGCGCCGGCGGGGCGTCCGAAGAGCAGCGAGTTGGCGATGGGTGAGAGCACGGCGGTGGCCAGACCTACGGTGAAACCGTATTTGTAGGCTCCGACGAGCGTGAAGAAGAATATCGGCAGAAACATCTGTCCGCCGTAAGGTGCCAGATGGCACAGCTGCGGCAAGGCTATGTTGCCGAGCACAAAGAGAGCTGTGAGCGCATAGGTGCGCTGTTCTCTCAGCGAGAGTGTGTACAGTTTGGCTTCGTGTTGCATAATGTTATTGTAGTGTTTGTTTTATTTGTCTATGCTTATGAGCTGATATTTGCGGCTGCCGAGTCCTATCTTCTCGGCGTGCTCTATGGTGTGTGTGCCGTGGCGCGAGCTGATGCGCTCCTTTAGCGGAGCGTTGTCGTTGCCCTCAGATGCCGTCATGTTGAATATTATGTCCACGCAAGCCTGGTCGAGGGCCACGGGGTCGAGCGATGCCAGGATGCCGTAGTCCTTCAGAGTCGGAGCCTCAGGCTTCGACACACAGTCGCAGTCCACCGACATGTTGTTCATCACACTGATATACAGTATCTTGTCGCCGAAGTAGTCGGCCACGGCCTGTGCCGCCGCAGCCATCGACTCGAGAAAACCGTCCTGGTTCTTGGTGTGCGCCCACATGCCTTCCACCTTGTCCTGATAGCCGGCCGTATGGATGTAGGCCTTGCCGTTGGCCGATGCCACACCTATGCTCTGGTTCTTTATCACTCCGCCCAGACCGCCCATGGGGTGGCCCTTGAAGTGGGCGAGGTTTATCATGAAGTTGTAGTCCTTCAGGCCCGTTCCCACAAGGTTGTACTTGATGTTGGTGGTGTCGCGCACCGGTATTCTGAACTCGCCCTTGGCGTCCATTATGTCCACCTTGGCTATCTTGGTGAATCCGTGTTCCTCTGCCACGCGCATGTGTTCCTCTGCCGAGCTGCGCCGTCCGCCGTAGGCTGTGTTACATTCCACGATGGTTCCCTTCACCTTCTTCACCAGCGGACCTATGAGCGAAGGCTGCAGATAGTTGGGATTGCCGGCCTCGCCGGTGCTCACCTTCACCGCCACGCGCCCCTTGGCCTTGCGTCCGAGCGCCTCGTATATCTTTATGAGAGATTCGGGCGAGATGTCGCGCGTCACGTAAACCTTCGACTGCGCCATTGCTGCCGCCGCCAGTATGAAGACAAATGTTGAAAGCAATAGTTTTCTGATCATATCTTGTTATCGTTTTAATGGTTGTGTCCGCTGTGTCGGTTTTTAGAATGTCTGATGTGGCCGGACCGCATCCTGTCTTTTACAAAGATAATGCAAATGAGCGGAAAGAAAGCTTGCTTTCATTTTCCCGAATGCAGGTTATCTTATACAAAGATAGTGAAAGGTGAGCGCAGTGACAAGTTGGGAAAACAAAGTTTTACCATACGTGGCATTGCCGAACCGCATCCTATCTTATACAAAGATAATGCAAATGAGCGGAAAGAAAGCTTGCTTTCACTTTCCCGAATGCAGGTTATCTTATACAAAGATACGGAAAAATAGTAAAACTCAATCAATCCGCATCCTAAAAAATGCAGCCCCTGCGTGCTCATTCCCCGTTCTGCCGTGGTGTCGGCGGCTCTGTCAGCATACGTCCTGCGCCGCTCTGTCGTCATGTCGCGCATGTGTCACGTCCCGTCCGGCGGGGTGTCGTCGCATGGCTTAGGCGGAGTTTGGGCGTGGGCATACCCTTCCACGATGGCAAAGTTACGCAAATAAAACGTACGTTGAGGCAATAAAATTACAGATAAGACAACCATTTTTACAGAATTGTGCGCCCGCTGGCACCTTTGCCCTGTCTTCAGCGCCTTGTGCAAAAGTCTTCAGCGCGTTTCTTCTCACGCCTCAAGTCTGTATGTTTAAAGAAAACTCGGGCGACGGACTTACAGATTTTCTTGACTTTTTTTTGACAAAATAAAATCGCGAAAGAGATGTGAAGGAATGTTAAATCCCGCCTTATGGAGGCTTGTTCATGCCGGACCGCCTTGCGGTATACCCCGCTGCGGAGTGGCGCATGGTTGGTTTGGCGTTCCGGTTAAGCCCGTTTCAGCCTCCGGTTTTGTCTGTTTCATGGTGTGATACAGTGCATATCGGGCCCTGATATGGGCCATATCGCGTGCTGAAACGGTGCATTTCGTCTGACGAAAAAGTCACTCCTAAATGTAAATTGTTGATATACAAGGTGTTGGGAAAAACTCTTATTTTTCGCGAATTTGCGTCCGAAGGAAAATCCGCGCGCAAATTCTCGCTTATTTTTCGGGGTAGAACGGAAAACTCGGACGGAAAAACCACAGGATGCTGAAAATCTGTAAGTGCCCCATATTGTTTTCACTCCGATAGAAAAAACAACGCCTCTTCAGGACCGTAACCGCAGACTGTTTATTGCGACCGGCAATCACAGAATTTCTGCCGGACCGTTTTTTGTTGCGCAAATGCGTAAACATCCGCTTTTTCCGGCGATTACGCGGATGTGGAAAAAAGAATTGTGTGATGGCTATACGTCGGCGGGTGTGTCAGGATTATATTTCGAAGAGGTGTGCAGATGTGTACTGCCGATGCATGAAGGTGTGACTGTCTGTAAGCCCTACATGCCGTTCCCGTATGCCATGTTCATAATATTACATATCGCTTATGCGGCACAGGTGGAAAATGAAGGGCTTTATGGGCGGCGCAGATGAGTGAGAAACCGTTTGTATAAAGGGGGTGAGCGAATTTTGGCAACCCTGTTTTATGTGGATAAAAAGTGGATGGATGGTATATAAAACCTCATTCAGAGAGGTATGCCAAAGTACGTATTGTTATGTTCGATTTCGGTGACAAAGATATGACTTATATGCATTATACCCAAATTATCGGCTTACAAAAATGCAAGTTTTTACAAAATTTAACGGATGAATAATACAAATAATATGACATATATAACAAATGTGATATGCAATAATTTAAAAAAAACGATATTTCGTTGTACCTCTCTGAATGAGGTGTATGTAATATAAACATAAATTAAGCAAAAAACAACCGAACATAAGATTATTACACTAAAGCAAACCACTGTGCCTATTCAGGTATGATTTTTCTTATAGAATGTTAATTTTCCGCACAACACGACCGGGACGCGAACAGCATTTCCGGCCTCTGTGAATGTAGAAGGCAGTTTGAAAATTGAGTTTACGAAATCGAATCAGTATATAACAATTAGAAAATGAGAAAGAAAATGTATGAGAAGCCTTCCATCAAAGTATTGGGTATGGAGGCTGAGCCGGTTATGGCAAGTTTTTCATCGTATAATCCCGGCGGTGATCCGACAGATCCCGGCATTGACATTGAAGAAGGTATGCCCGGTGGCGACGGAACGGACTTGGAGGACAAATACGGGAATAGATATGGTGTGAAGTCTCATTCCGTGTGGGATTAATGTGTAACAAATAACGGTGTATAATTTTTGAAAGGAAAAAACATGAAGCATTTTACAAAATTGTTTGTCGGGATACTGTTCCTGATATTGGGTGGAACACAGAGCGGCATGGCCCAGACCATTGACGATTTGCTGCTGGATAAAGCTGTCAGCCCTGCGGATGTTGCAGATAAGGATATTTATGTCTTTCTGTACAACGTAGATGAAAAGAAGTTCGTGCACGGTGGTGGAGCATATGGTATGCAGTCGGTATTGAGCGAACGAGGCATCCGTTTCAAGGTGGTTTCTGCAGACGATGGCGGATATTATCTTAAGTCTGCTATTTATAATTCAGCTAAAGGAAGCTGTCTGGCAGTAGACCTGGGGGCTACTGAAGCGAATGATTCATATAAGACATTTGTTGACAGACCGGATGATGAATATGCAAATTTGCAATTTGATGCTGTAAGTGGTCAGAATAATATTTATTATCTGAGAACTACAATAACAACACGCGATGGATGGTGGGATCCTATGCCAACTGTTACAAATTATTATTACCATTTCGATAAAGAATACGTTCATGCAGGAGAAGGACGTACTGCGGATAATCAGGACAGATGGTGTCTGATTAAGCGCGATGATTACAATGCAATATTGCAGAAAGTTGCGGAACAAGGACGTTACAATATCACCGGACTTATTGGAAACTCACGCTTCCTCAGAAATGTAAGTGATGCGACGAACCTGTTCTGGTCTGTGACAAATCTGGAATATGGCACTGATGACTATTGCACAACCATAGATCCTAACTTGGGAACGACACAGGCAAACGATGGATATGCAGCGAATTATGGAGCTTTCGGTTGTGTGGAGATTGGTGCTGTGACAGCAAGTGAAAGTGCACCTGTAGAGTTCTATCAGACAATCACGGGTCTGAAACCTGGACTTTATATGGTGGAGGCACAGGCTTTCTTCGACAAGAATGACTATGCAACATATAAGAACGGTGCATACGATCATGAGAATATCGCAACAGAAGGTTCAAATGCATATCTGTTTGCAAACGGAGAAGAAACACTGATACCGGTTCTCAATAGTACAGACCAAGGTACTTTTGAAGGAAATATAGCTACGCTTAAGAATGCTCTTAATACAGACAATCAGATTTATTTCCGTCGTAACGTGGCAGCTGCCTATTTCCTTGCACAGGGAGATGCATTTGAACCGAATGAGTCTTATCATAGAGTAAGAGTATACGTGAATGTTGGAGCTGACGGTAAGCTGAAGCTGGGTGTGAATAAGAAAGGTACGAAAGGTCGTGTATATGTAGACAACTTCGGTCTGTATTATATCGGACAGAACGAAATAGGTCTTGACGCTTACAACCGTACGGTAAGTGAAGTTGATCGGTACACATTCCAACAGCCATATCCGTTCCACCTTAGCCGCAAGTTCGTGTTGGATGCATGGAATGCCATAACATTACCTTGTGATGTAACAGGTTCTCAGATAATGGAGACATTCGGTGATGACGCCAAGCTCTGCAAGCTCGAGGGTGTTAACCCACAGAACAAGGATCAGATACTTTTCTCAACTGTTAACCTCTTCGACAATTATGATACACCAGCAATAGTGCGTGGCGGATGTTATCTTATCTGGGTTACAAAAGATCCTGTGGTTGCGGAAAATACCCCACACACATTCACTGTGAAAAAAGAAAACGACCCTGATGTACCTTCACAGGAAGTGACTTTCCCATACGGAAATATCTACACCATTACGGGTGTAAGCTGTCCAGAGGGTATGGCCACTCCGGGTAATAATACAGTAGAAGTAACGACAACAACCGGAAAATTGAGTTACACATACTTCTATCAGCGTCCGGGAGCAGCACAAGGTGCTACACCTGTGCCCGAAGGTTCATACGTTATGTCTGGCGGTAAGATGTATCATTTGACAGGTGCGTGGGGTGGCCTGCTCGGTACATGCTGGTACATTACAGATATGGGCACGAGCAGCAATTCCAAAGTTCTTGCCATCGATGGTGAAGGTGGAACAACCGACATCAACGGCATCGTGACAGAAGTGCCTGGCGACAAGGCAATGGAAGGTGTTTACAACATCAATGGTCAGAAGGTGGCTGATGACACATCGCTCGAAGGTCTGCCAAAGGGCATATATATCGTGAACGGTAAGAAACATGTTGTAAAATGACAAATACAAATACAAAGAAAGTAAAGTAACAAAGAAATTTCATCATGCGATAATTTTTGGCCGTGAGGTTAGAGTTATGCGGGGTTGTATCTGAGTTCAGATACAACCTTTTTGTTTTATGGGGGCATTGGCGACGGCACAGCACTGCCGTATGGCTGCGCGTATAGTGCACGGCCGGCGTTGATGAAGGTAATATTTACCGTAAAAATGGTAAATACAAATATTTCGGGAAGAAGTGATTTTGTAGTATCTTTGCAGAAGATTAGCTGCATGGAGCATTCCGCAGAAGTCTTATTCATAACAGCAAATTCACAAATAATTATCTGATATGTTACTGGAAAATATAAAATCTCCGGCCGACATCAAGAGCATGACGGCCGAACAGCTCAGACTGCTTGCCGCAGAAATACGCGGTGGCATACTCAAACGTGACAGTATGATAGGTGGACACGTGGGCCCGAATCTCGGATTTGTTGAGGCGACGATAGCCCTGCACTATGTCTTCAACATGCCGGAAGACAGAATAGTATTCGACGTGTCGCATCAGATTTATCCGCACAAGATGCTGACAGGCCGTGCTTACGGATTCATCGACAGCACACGTATGGCTGAGGTGTCGGGCTACAGCAGTCCGGCGGAATCGCCCGAATACGACTGCTTCGAGATAGGTCATACATCTACGTCGGTTGCTCTGGCTACAGGTTTGCAGAAGGCGCGCGACATTCTTGGAGGCAAGGAGAACGTGGTAGCTGTCATCGGCGACGGTTCGCTGAGCGGAGGCGAGGCTTTCGAAGGCCTTGATATGGCTGCCGAGCTGGACACCAATATAATAATAGTGGTGAACGACAACGAGATGTCTATAGCCGAGAACCACGGCGGACTCTACCGTAACCTGCAGCTGCTGCGCGAGACAAAGGGCAACGCCGAGCTGAACATATTCAAGGCTATGGGCTTCGACTACAAGTATGTGGAGCAGGGCAACAACATAGAGACGCTCATCGAGGCGTTCGCATCGGTGAAGGATACGCCGCATCCTACGGTGGTGCACTTGCACACGGAGAAGGGACACGGATGGCAGCCGGCTGTGGACAATAAGGAGAAGTGGCACTGGAACATGCCGTTCGACGTGGAGACGGGCGAACTGAAACCATGTGGCGGCGGAGAGAGTGCGGCACAGATTCTGGGCGGATGGCTCAGAGAGGAGATGAAGCGCGACGAGAAGCTGGTGTGCATAGCTGCGGCTGTGCCGGCATCGATAGGTTTTGGACCGGAAGAACGTCGCGAGGCAGGCGCACAGCATGTGGATGTGGGCATAGCCGAGGAGGAGGCTGTGGCAATGGCTTCGGGTATGGCACGCCGCGGTGCGCACCCGGTGTTCAGCACTTACGCAACATTCCTGCAGCGCACATACGACCAGATAGCGCAGGATCTCTGCGTGAACGGCAATCCGGCCGTGATAAACGTGGTGGGTGCATCTATCTTCGGTATGAATGATTTCACGCATATATGTTTCTTCGACATACCGATGCTCAGCCACATACCTAATCTTGTTTACCTTGCGCCGGCAACGGTGGAGGAGATGATAGCCATGGAGAAGTGGGCCATACAGCAGGACAAGTATTCTGTGGCGCTGCGTGTGCCGGAGGGCGAGGTGCATCATAGCACGGAGCCGTGCGACACCGATTACTCCGAGCTCAACCGTTACAAGGTGGTGCGTCGCGGCAGTGGAGTGGCTCTGATAGGTCTGGGTAACTTCTTTGCCAAGGCAGAACGTGTGGCAGACGCGTTGAAAGAGTGCTGCATCGACGCCACCGTCATCAATCCGCGCTACATCAGCGGCACCGACGAGGAGCTGCTTGAGAGCCTGAAGGCAGACCATCAGCTGGTTGTAACGCTGGAAGACGGCTGTGTGGACGGCGGTTTCGGCGAGCGCATAAGCCGCTTCTATGGTCCGTCGGACATGAAGACAATGAACTTCGGTGTGGAGAAAGCACTTTACGACCGTTACGACGTGCAGCAGCTCATGCGTGACAACAAGCTCACCGACGAGCAGATTGTCGAGGAGATACGCAGCGTGATGAACAAGTAATCTATGTAAAAGGCGGTCTGCCGGTGTGCGGACCGCGCCTTATAAAAGGACAACCCCGGCGCCGTTTCTGGTGGGCGCCGGGGTTGTTGCGTTTTTTATGTCTGCGGTTCAAATGCCGTCGTCAGACGGAGAACATTATTATTATCTGTGCAATGATCACCCTGACAAACATTCCGAGCGGATAAACCGATGTGTAGCTCACGGCGGCGGTGTCGCCTTTGAGTGTGTCATTGGCGTAGCTCAGCGCCATGGGGTTGGCCATCGAGCCGCAGAGAATGCCGCAGATGGTGCCGAAATCGAACTTGCGTGTATGCAGTGCAAGCAGACCTACGATGATGAGCGGGAGCACTGTGATTATGAATCCGGTGGCAACCCACATCAGACCTTCGGGGCGCATGATGGTGCTGAAGAAGTCGCTGCCCGCCTCAAGACCGAGACATGCCAGATAGAGTGACAGTCCGAGCTTGCGCAGCATGAGCGATGCTGAACGTGTGGTGTAGCTGATGAAATGGGCACGCGAGCCGAGTGCGCCCACGAGAATTCCCATTATGATGCCGCCGCCGGCAATGCCGAGGTGTACGGGTGCGCTCATTCCGGGCAGATGGATAGGAATCATGCCGAGCGCCAGACCGAGTATCATTCCGAAGAATATCGCTCCGAGGTTTGGCTCGTTGAGCACCTGGACGGCGTTGCCGAGGAACTGTTCGGCGTGGCTTATGTCTTCCGGTGCGCCGACAACGGTGAGACGGTCGCCGTATTGCAGGCGCAGATCGTCGCTTGCAAGCAGTTTTATGTCGCCGCGCATTATACGGCTGACGTTCACTCCGTAGGCTGTGCGCATGTGTAGTGCTCCGAGTGTCTTGCCGTTGAGGCCGGTGCGTGTGAGCAGTATGACGCGACTTTCCACGTTACTGTCTATTGCGTTCCAGTCTATACGGTCCTTGTCGCGGTTCCAGTCCTTTTCCACCTTCTTGCCGAAGAGTATGTTCATGGCGTCAGACTCATCGATGTTTGTCACAACGAGCACGTTGTCGCCCTGCTGCATTCTTGTATCTGCCAGCGGCACTATCACCTTACCGTCGCGCCAGATGCGCGATATGATGAAGTGGCGGTGGGTCATCTGCGATATCTCGTAGATAGTTTTGCCGTCGAGTGCCGGGTTTACCACGATGTACTGCGCAATGTATGTGTTGTCTTCATTGTTTTTGTCGCGTGGTTCGAGGTCGGCCGGTTTGACGAAGAAACGGCGTATGAATATCATGGCAAGTATCACTCCGACAACTCCGAGCGGATAGGTAACGGCGCATCCCAGTGCTGCTCCGCTGCTGGGAAGCCCGGCGCTGGTGAGTGCCTGCTGTGCCGCGGCAAGGGCAGGAGTATTGGTTGTGGCGCCGCAGAGGATGCCGGTCATGTCTGCAACGCTTATGCCTGTCAGCGGACAGAGAAGAAGTGCCAGTGCAGTACCGGTGATAATGACGGCGAGACTCCACATGTTGAGCGACACGCCTTCGTTGCGCATCATGCCCACAAAGCTTGGTCCTACGTGCAGACCGAGGGTGTAGACGAAAAGCAGCAGGCCGAATGTCTCTGCAAATTTGACCATCTGGGCGTCGGCGCTGAAGCCGAGCTGACCAGCGACAATGCCTACGAAGAACACAAAAGCTATTCCGAGCGAAATGCCGCGTATATGGAACTTGCCAAGTGCAAGTCCGGCAGCAGTTATCAGCGAAAGCACAATGGTTGTCTGTGCGGCCGGGTTTATGCTGAAAAGCCCGTTTATCCAATCCATAGTATTATGTTGTTATTTGATATGCAAAGATATTGCAAACGAGTGAAAGGAAAGCTTGCTTTCGATTTCCCGAGTGCAGTTATATCATTATGTAATGATATTGCATACGGGTGGAAAGAAAGTTTGCTTTCAGTTTTCCGAATGCATCTATATCTTGTGCAAAGATAGTTCAAGTTGCAGATACTGCAAAGAAAAGTCGGCGAATTGTTTGTTTAACCATGTTTTATGCATTTTCACGCGTCGCATACGCGTACATAAATATCACGTACGTGGCGCGTGAAGACACTGATGCAGGTTATTGTGCGCAGTTGATAACTATCCGGCCTTTGTCGGGACAGATGCGCAGTACGTGGCTTTCACCGTCCTCTGCTTTTTCGAAACGTCCCTTTGAGCAGCCGACGGAGTAGGCATAGCTACGGAATACGGCTTCGGCCGACTTGTCGTTGATTGTCGTGAAGGGCAGCGGAGCTTCGGGAGCGGCGTGCAGTTGCAGTGCCCAGGTGTCGTCATTGCCGGCGTCGGGTGAGCTAACTTCAATGCAGTCGTCGCGCAGAGTGATACGGTATGTGTGGCCGTACTGGTCGGTGCCGCTCACTTCGAGCACACTCCGGCCGTGTTCTTTCACCGTAGGATTGTCGAGCCTGAGTTCTTCCGCATGGCCGTCACCGCCCACTTTTACGAGCATCAGGCCTGCGCGGTCGTCGCCCTTGCTCCACATGAATCCGTCGACAAAGGGCAGTGTGTAGAACAGAAACTGGTTGCCTGTGCCCGGTTTGTCAAGATATTCCGACTTGAAGTGCTCGTCGAAGATGTGGATGTCGCGGAATCTGAAGCGACTCTTCTCCCATAGTAGGTTGGCGCGGTAGTTGCGGCTGTTGTACCAAACGGTCTTGTTGCCTTCGCCGCGTACGTCGCTCACCGTCGTGACAGATGTGGCGGGAGTAAGCTTGAAACGCTTTCTGAACCATCGTCCCGACTCACCGAGCGTCTCCACACGCAGACGTCCGGCACGTCGGAGCGAGTCTATGAGCGGCATCTACATCTCGAGTCCCGCACGCATGTTGTCCCAAGTGAATGAGTTTTCCTGTCCGGCCTGCGCATATCCGAAGGCAAGACACGGACCTTCGGTGAGCGCGTCGAAGAAGTAGTCCACCCATTTGCGGTTCATTCCGGCGTGCGGATATACCGGTTCGAGCGATATTACGCCCTGCCGTTCGTTGCCCAGTCCGTCGTCATACTGATATATCGGGTCGCTGCCCAACATTCTGAAGATGGGCACAGGTATCTGTCCTTCGGGCGTCTGGGCAGGCATGTATGCGTTGAGACGGCTGGGATAATAGGCCTGATTCCAGTAGCCGCCCCACAGAGTATAGCCGTCCGTGCCTATCTGGTCCTTGCAGTTGCACGACGCTTCGATGCCATATTTGTCGTACATATATGCCAGAGTGTGGGCGTCGATGAACCATGAGCCGACAGATTTGGGATATGTGCCGAATATCTCCTTGAACTTCTGCATATAGACATCCACCAGACGCTCGCGCTCTTCCTTGGTGTAGCCGGTGCTGAAAGCTATATTTGCATGCGATACCCACGAGTATTCGCCGCGCCACTTTATGCCTGCCGCCTCAATTTGCGGTTGAGTCAGCTCCCACCATGCGCCTATCTCCGAACCTTCTTTCAGCTTTGTCTTCAGCAGGTCCTGATATAGCGGATTAATGAGTGCGTCGTACTCGAGCAGGAATGTTGTCGGAAGATTGTAGCGGTTGACCAGCTCCACCTGTCGGCATACCGTCTCGTAGAGTTTCCGGTCGGCGTCCTCCACGCGGTAGTCGGTCTGACGTATGAAGTTGATGATGTTTACTATTCTTGGTTGTCCGTCGGCAGATGTCCTGCCTTTGCCGCTTGCACAAGCAGTGCCTGCGACTGCTGTCAGTATCAGTATGAGCAGCAGAGTTCTTGTTTTTGTCATGTCTGAGAAGATTGTTTTAGTTTTTTTATTATACACAGGTTGTGAACTGATAAGCTGTCAGGATGATTTTGTTTATAGATAAGTCATGAGAATGTCCCACACGGCGAATATGTGGCACACGGAACCAAGCAACACGAAGAAGTGGAACACCGTGTGCATGAACCGCCGTTTGTTCAGACTGTAGAACAGTGCGCCGATGATGTAGCTCACGCCTTCGGCTATTATCCATGCCAACGAAATGCCGCTCACGCTGTCAATGAGTGGTTTGAACGCCACGAGCACACTCATACCCATTGCCACGAAGCATACGGTCTCCAGATTGCTGTGGTCTTTCAGCCGCAGAAAACTCATTACGGTGCCGGCTATTGCAGCCGTCCATATGAATGCGAACAGCGCCCAACCCCACGCACCGCACTCACGCAGGGCTATCAGAGTGATGGGTGAGTAGGAGCCGGCTATGTGCCAGTAGATGGCGGCATGGTCCCATCGGCGCAGCCGTTCCTTCCATTTCGACCATGCACTGAGCGAATGATAGACGGTGGAGGCAATATAGGAGCAGAGCATACCGAACAGATAGAGAATGATGCCGGTGGTTGCCCAGATGTTGTCGGTGTGGAGACACCATGCTATGAACACCGCGCCTGCTGCCACACCTATGACAATTCCTGCCGCGTGCGACCACGAGTTCCACAGTTCTTCCTTATGATTGAAGAATATTTTCATTTGTTGCGGCGGCGGTGTTTTGTGCGTTTGATGTTCTCTCGCGTATGTCCTGCATTTTCCATCTGCGCTTCAGCGAGTAGGTCTTTCCCTCACGTTCGATAATGCTGAACAGCGCGAAAGCCTTTTCCAACAGAAATTCGCGTTCCGGTGACGACACGGTGTCGGCCTCGGCGTAGAACAGTTCGGCGAGCATTTCCATGCGTGGCAGGCGCTGTTCCTCGTCCAGTCCGGCCAGTGCGAGCAGCACCTCCTCGGTCGTTGCGTTGTGATATAGCGCGTAGGGGCCCACATATTGTTCGTAGAGTTGTTTTATTTCCTCGCGCCGGTCGGCCACTTCCTTTTTCTCGAGCATCCGTTCGAGCGCGGCCATGAATTCGCGTATCAGTCGCAGGATATAGTCACGTTGAAGCATGATATTTTGTATGTTTTATGTTATGTCTTGTGTTTGTGTGTCAGTCTTCGGGCTGTCTGCGGTTACGGCATTGTCGTTGCTGTCTACGGGTGCTCCGTCGTCTGCCGCCCCGTATGGACGGTTTGCCTTCATGATGTGGTCGTACAGCTTTTTATAGAACGGATGTCTCGTCATGGTTGCCGCGTCACCCAGTATGATGAGTTTCATTCTTGCACGGGTTATTGCCACGTTCATCCGTCGCAGATCGCGCAGGAATCCTATCTGACCCTCGTCGTTGGCGCGCACCAGTGAGATTACTATCACGTCGCGTTCCTGCCCCTGGAATCCGTCAACGGTGTTGACTGTTATGAGGTGGCGGTAGGGTTTGAAGAACTCGTCTTTCTTTATCAGCCTTCGCAGATATTGCACTTGTGCGCGGTAGGGCGATATCACGCCCACGTCGATGCTCTCGTCAAGCAGCCGCTGTTTGCCTATCTTGTTGAAGTAAGAGGTGAGAGTGGCTACCGTGAGTTCGGCCTCCTGACGGTTGATTCGGCCGAAGTTCTCGCCCACAAACTCCTCCTTGCCTTCGAGTGCGGACGTGTCTATCCATGTCATGGGGCAGTCGAGGTCGAGTATTCCGCGGTATTTTATCTGCGGTGCCGAAGTTATACGGCCCTGATAGAACCACTCGTTGGGGAAACGCATTATCTCCTCGTTCATGCGGTATTGCACAGTGAGCAGTGTCACCACCTCGGGTTTGCGCTCCACAATGCGCTCCATGAGCGTTGTGCCCAGGCCGCCTTTCAGCGCGGCGATGCTCTTAACGGTGGGCGGAAGCTGGCAGTGGTCGCCGGCAAGCACCACGCGTGTGGCACGGCGGAGGGCAATCCAGCATGCTGCTTCGAGCGCCTGCGCTGCCTCGTCTATGAACAGTGTGCCGAACTTCATGCCTTCAAGCAGACGGTTGGCCGAGCCGGTGAGCGTCGATGCTATGACGCGCGCCTCGCCGAAAAGGTCGTTGTTGATGCGCAGTTCCAGTTCCACGGCGCGGCTGCGTAGCCTTTCCAGCTTCTGGTGCAGGTCGTCGCCGCGCCGGCGTTGCTTGCGTATCTGGCGTATGGCCTTGCGTATGCTCCACAGTTGCGGATAGTCAGGATGTGCCTCGAAGCGCCGTTCGTAGGTGAAGGACAGCATCTTGTCGTTCACACGTGTGGGATTACCTATTCGCAGCACGTTCAGTCCGCGGTCGACAAGTTTCTCCGAAATCCAATCCACAGCCATGTTGCTCTGTGCGCATACCAGCACCTGGTTCTCGCGACGCAGCGTCTCGTAGATGCCTTCGACAAGCGTTGTGGTCTTGCCGGTACCAGGAGGTCCGTGCACCACCATCACGTCCTTAGCCACCATCATCTCGTTGACGGCGTGCTCCTGCGAAGGGTTCAGCCACGGAAAACGCGTCGGACCGAACGTGAAGCGTCCTGCCTTCATGCCCGAATAGAACAGGTCGCGCAGATATGCCAGGCGTCCTGAGCGTGCGTTGATGACGCGGTCGAGCGCCTCGAACATGAGTCTGTACGACGTCTCGTCGAACGAAAGCTGTATGCCCACGGGCATCTCGCTGCGCTGCAGTTCGAGTATGCGGCTGCTGTCGGGCATCACCACCACCATGCGGTCGGCCTCGGCGTAGCTCACAGTAGCCGTGAACGGCAGGTAGCGTATGCTTTTCTCGTTGCCTTTGGCGTGTTCGTTTATGGTGAAGAAACACACAGGGCGGCCATATTCGAAGTTGTGTTCTATGTCGCTCTCGTCTTGTCTTATTATTTCGAGCACCTCCTGGTTGAGCGAGTTATAGTATGTGCGTCCCGTCTTTATGGGATACCACGCGTCGCCGCGCTTCACCTTCCGCTGTATGCCGAAGGCTTCGGTCTGTCTGCGGAAGTTCTCCTTCTCACAGGCATATTCCACCTGAAGCAGCATGCGCTGCCGTGTCAGTTCCAGTATTGGTGAAGAGTTGTCCATGCTTATTCTTTGTTGCGTTCTTCGGCCTGGCGCTTGGAGAACACGCAGCCGCAATAGTTCTGACGATAGAGTCCGTATTCGCGCGACAGCTCAATGGAGCGCAGATATCCGCCACGCTTCTTGAAGTCGGACGGCAGAAACTTCACTCCGGTCTGCGCGGCTATCTCTTCGCCTATCTCGTTTATCTTGTCCGCCCGTTTCAGCGGGCTTATGGTGAGTGTTGTAGTGAAGTAGTCGAGTCCGCGTTCGGCAGCCATCCGCGCCGCTTCCTCCAGGCGCAGCCTGTAGCATACCAGGCATCTGTCGCCGCCCTCCGGCTCGTTCTCCAGTCCGCGCACGGCATTGTAGAACGTCTGCGGGTCGTACTCGCCCGGCTCGAAGCTCACGGGGTTTACCGTCTTCAGCTCGCTTATGAATCGTCGCTGCTCCTCTATGCGGTGCATGTATTCGGATTCTGGCGATATGTTCGGGTTGTAATAAAGCACCGTGATGCGGAAATACTGCGACAGATATTCTATCGTGTAACTGCTGCACGGAGCGCAACAGCTGTGCAGCAACAGTGTCGGCGTCTCACCGGCTGCCGTGTGGCGCTTTATTATTTCGTCGAGTTTCAGCTGGTAATTTATCTTGTTCATAATATAATATGGTGTTGCAACTGCATTGCAAACTTACGGATTTTATTCTGAAAAAATAATGATATCTTATCACTTCGGTTCACTTTGAAAATCAAATACCCTTATTTAACATTGTTTTACACATATAAGACTCTTCGTTTATAGTTATTAACTAACTTTGCATTTGTATTTTTGTCATGAAAACAGGTATATTTTGGATGAAGGATTATTGTTTCATTAAATGTCTTTTATAATAAAAAAATTTTATGAAAAGAATTACTTATTTATTGTTCATGCTTTGTCTTTCGTTATGGTCATTGCATGCTATGGGACAAACAATTAAGGTAGATGAGTTTATCTACAGTGTGAATAAGGATGGTGAGCATACTCTCACGTTGCTTCAGATTCCTAAAAATGCTGAAAATGTGGTCATTCCTGCCAATGTTAATTATGGAGGAGCTGACTACACCGTGACAAGAGTCAGTGGTGAGAGTGTAAGTTATAATTCATCACTCAAGACAGTTTCTATACCTGCTACAGTGATAAAGATATCAGATCAGATGTATGCCTTTGAGGATTGTGACTTTTTAGAGAGTATCACAGTAGACGAAGGCAACGAATCTTACTTCTCACAGGATGGTGCTATTTATGATAAAAATACTCTGGCACTTATCCGTCTGCCTAAATGCGTACGCGGTAAGGTGACACTGGTTGATGGTATGACCGTTGACTATGGCAGCAAATATCTGACTCTTGAAAAAATGCCTAATGTCGAGGAGATTGTATTTGCGGGAGGTCTTGAGAGCATTACCATGAACGGTATGGCGTCTCTCAAATCGGCAACATTCCCTTCTTCTGTGTCATCGCTTGACATAAAAGAATGTCCTGTGCTCGATAAGGTAAGCGTTTATAGCGGTGGTGTATATTCGTCAACGAATAATGTGATTTATAAAAACACAGAGGTATATCATAATGATGGATATGTCAAAGGTCGTGAAATCGTTTTCCTGCCGCAAACCAGAACAGAATATGTCATGCCTTCTGATGTTGTTTCCATTCCGGACCAGTTGTTCGTAACTCGTGATAATCTGGTTTCTCTTTCTGTAGAAGCATCCAACGTGATATTCGAATCTGAAGGAAATGCAATTTATGAAGAAGTACAGGGAATAGAGGGGCGTTTTCTTGTTGATGTGGCAGGCGGTTTAACGGAACTTGTTCTTCCTTCAAACCTTGGAGGAATTAAAGGTACCAATGTGGAGGATGCTGACGACGATTCGTTCGAACCCCGTCAGGGTGTGCCCGTAATGTATGCAATGAAGAAACTTGCATCTATAAGCATGCCGGTGCCAAATGAAAATTATATGACTGTAGACGGTGTGCTGTTGAGAATGCTCACAGATATGGACGTACATGAAGGCGAACTCGGTTGGTGTGTAGACTGTGTACCTCCTGCTATCGAAGGTAAGGTTGTTCTGCCCGAAGGTGTTGTGGATGTTACAAGCTTGGCTTTTTATGGCACAGGAATAACATCTGTTACAATACCGGACGGATGTATGGTTTCTTATGCTGCATTCGCAAACTGCAAGAGTCTTTCTGAGGTTATTTTCACAGGTGATGCTTCAGCCGAGAGTACAGCTTTCTATGGAACTCCGTGGCTTATCAACCATGAGCCTGGCGTACTTTATGCCGGAACAACAGCGATAGGTCTGGCCGGAACACCTAAGGAGATAGTTATCAAGGACGGTACTAAAACCATTGGTAAGGAAGCATTTACTCCGTTCGGTGGACGTGATATGAGTGTCGGAGGTGCATCACTTGAGAAAGTCACACTGCCTGAAGGACTTGAGAAGATTGAGCGTTTCGCATTCCTTGACTGTGGCAATCTCAAGTCTGTCAATATTCCTTCGACTTTGAAAATTATAGAATACGATGCATTCGAGCACTGTCCTCTTACTGAAATTACATTGGGTGAAGGACTGACATTCATGCCGGACATTTTCAGTGATGCCAACATTAAGAATGTTTATGTTCCTGCATCAGTAGAAAAATGGGAAGCAACGTCATTCAGCGACGATCTTGAGAGCATAGAGGTGTCTCCGGACAACAAAGTGTTTGCTTCGCAGGGCGGAATACTCTACGACAAGGATAAGACTGCTGTGCTTATGGTTCCGCCTGCTATGGTCAATGCCGAGATACCGGAAGGTTGCGTATCGATAGGTATGGCTCCGGTTGCACTGGCAAAACCGGCTGTAAAGGCATCGGCATACGAGGATATGCCTAATGTCAGATTCGGAGAGAAGCTCGAGACAATCTCACTGCCATCTACTCTGCAGAATATATACGGTTATGACGTATTTACGAATTGTAGTGAATTGAAAGAGTGCCGCGTGTTCAACAGCACTCCGATAGAGATTGGCGAGTACACGTTCCCGTACGATCTGTCCGGTGTCAAACTGTATGTTCCGAAAGGAAGTGAGGATGCTTACAGAAACGCTGCCGAATGGAACCGTTTCGAAATCATCGAAGGCTTCGACACAACAGGCATCGGCGATTCTGCCGTATCTGAAAAACCGTATGAGACATCGCGCTATTCGCTCGACGGTCGCAGACTGCAGACACCTGAGAAAGGCGTCAATATCGTGCGCATGAGCGACGGTTCGGTACATAAGGTAGTTGTGAAATAAGTTTTTTCTCCACTATGTATATAGGGTCGGGACATACGCTTCAGGGCGTGTGTCCCGATTTGTTTTTTTATGATTCTGCCATAAGACCTGTGCCGTCGCCGTATTTCCGGGCGTGAAAACGACGAAGGCAGAATGTTTATTCCCCATATACTGCAATGGGTCGCTGCATGTAAGGGCTGAGGCTCTCCACCCGAGCCGCGCACGTTTTTGCAAGTGTGTGTTAACTTTTGTTTGCATTTCGCGGGGCTGTATTTAACATTCTGTTTTTCCAATTCTGTGAAAATGCTGACCCGTATCCGGCTGCCGGAAGGCCTGTTTGTACAGAACGGCGAACCATCGGAGGCGGGTTGGCGGTGCGAAACGGTCTTTTTCATGGTGTGATAAATACTGTTTTAAGGCATGATACAGCCCGTTTCATCACCTGATACAGCCCATATCATGGGCTGAAACGGGCATTATCGCAAGGCGGAGAAATATCAGTCAAAGTCCCGTATATTATAAACGGTTGATTATCAGTATTTTGTAAAAGTTCTGAAAATTCGCGTTTTTTCGCGCTAAACAGCTCTCCGTCCGCTCCAGAGCGATTTTTCATGGATTCTTACCGCGATTATTTAATATCTCCGGCTCAGTTTTTCGTTTTTTTATATTTTGCACGTCCAACATGCCATCATTATGTCCCGAAGAGCAAAGGCGGTGTCCGTTATCGACAATGCGCAGCGTCCTGCATACGGTGTTCCGCACTTCTCAAGTATCATGCCGTATGCCTATAATATGCTGTATTACAGTGTCATTATGCCGTGTGTTCTTTGTTATTTGCTTTAAATTCAGTAATTTTGCACACATTTTATAAACTCTGCTGAATAATAACAAATCGATAATGAAAGATATTTGCTGCTTAGGCCACATCACAAAAGACAAAATCATCACACCGCGCAAGACCGTTTACATGTCGGGAGGCACGTCGTTCTATTTTTCTTACGCCTTTAACTGTCTTCCGGACAAAGTGTCGTTCCAGCTCGTCACGAAGTTGGGCGAGGAAGATATGCAGGCCGTCAGACTGATGCGCGATGCCGGTATCGATGTGGAAGTGAGGCCGAGCCGCCATACTGTCTATTTCGAGAACAAATACGGAGAGAACCAGAACGAGCGCACACAGCGTGTTCTGGAGAAGGCCGACCCGTTCACCATCGACGATGTGAGCGGACTGGACGCCGGAATATACCATCTGGGTTCGCTCCTTGCCGACGATTTCTCACCTGAGGTGGTGAAGTATCTTTCGCAGCGCGGACGCATATCCATCGACGCACAGGGCTATCTGCGCGACGTGCGCGGCCACGATGTGCACGCAGTTGACTGGGAGGGCAAGCTCGAAATACTTGCCATGACCGACATAATAAAGGTGAACGAACACGAGATGCAGGTCATAACAGGTATGACCGACGCCCGCGAGGCTGCTCTGCGCCTTGCCGGATGGGGCGTGAAAGAAGTGGTCGTTACACTTGGAAGCGAGGGTTCGCTGATATATGCCGATGGATGTTTCCACGAGATACCGGCCTATGCGCCGCGCGATATTGTGGATGCCACGGGCTGCGGCGACACTTACTCGGCCGGCTATCTGTACTGCCGTGCGCTCGGTGCCGGCTATGCTGAGGCCGGACGTTTTGCTGCTGCCATGTGCACATTGAAACTCGAGCACAACGGACCGTTCGACCGCACCGCCGAAGAGGCCGAGGCACTCGTCCGCGGAGAGCGTGGGGCGGAGGACTGACGTGCGATAAAATAGGTCGTCATTTTATTTGGTTGTAAGTTTTTTTTAGTATATTTGCATAATATAGGATGCGGCTCGGCAATGTCAAATCCGAAGAAACACGGTTTCTCCTCTTTGCCGTTGCACTCGCCTTTCGCTATATTAGCATTGCCGGTAAGGCTGCCATAAAAAGCCGTTACGGCAGGCATTAAACTTGAATAACTAATAAAAACTTAATCGAAATGGAAAAGACACTTATTCTTCTCAAACCCTGCACCGTGCAGAGAGGTCTCATTGGCGAGGTTATACATCGCTTCGAGAGAAAAGGCCTGCGCATCAAAGGTCTTAAAATGATGCAGCTCGACGAAAACATTCTCAACGAACACTATGCCCATCTGGCCGACCGTCCGTTCTTCCAGTGGGTGAAGGACGCCATGATGGCTACTCCAGTAGTGGCAATGTGCGTGGAAGGTACAGACGCAGTTGAGGTGGTGCGCAACATCACAGGAGCCACAAACGGCCGTAAGGCTGCCCCCGGCACTATCAGAGGCGACTACGCCATGAGCGGACAGGAGAACATCGTACACGCTTCAGACAGTAAGGAGAATGCCGAGATAGAGCTTCGCCGCTTCTTCAAGGAGGAGGAGATATTCGACTATCCTTATCCGCTGCGCGACTTCTTCTACAGTCCCGACGGTATCTGATGGCACAGGAGAGCGGCATACACAGAATCAATTAAATTTATATAATCAAAACATTAAAATCCAATGGATAAATTAGTAATAAGCAGTTATGATGAGTTTGCCGCTTACTTGGGCAAGAACTTGGGTGTCTCCGACTATGTGGAGTTGACACAGGACCGCATCAACATGTTCGCAGATGCAACACTCGACCATCAGTGGATACACGTGGACACAGAGCGTGCGGCACGTGAAAGCCAGTTCGGCACAACAATAGCCCACGGCTATCTCACGCTTTCGATGCTTCCTTATCTGTGGAACCAGATCATCGAGGTGAAGAATCTGAAGATGATGGTGAACTATGGCATGGACAAGATGAAGTTCGGTCAGGCCGTTAAGTCGGGACAGGCCATACGTCTGTCGGCGGATCTTTACGCAATAGAGAATCTGCGCGGCGTGACGAAAGCACAGATAAAGTTTGCCATCGAGATAAAGGACAGCCCGAAAAAGGCGCTCACCGGCATTGCCACATTCCTCTACTATTTTGAGTAATACGGCATAAGGGTGACACACCATACAACAGAAAGCCCGGCCCGCAGCATCATGACACGCTGCAGGCCGGGCCTTCTTTTTATGTCGTCGTGGCGGGTTGTGCCCGCCGCGCGCGTTACAGTTCCATCTTTTCCAGTTTCATTGTGGCAGCCTTCTCTATTGCGCTGACGTGCTCCTTGAAGTGCGGAGCGTTGGAGTGTACTTCGAGCGAAGCCTCGTCTTCCCATGTCTCGCAGAACATGAACACATCCTCGCGTGTGGCGCTTGCAAAGAAGTCGTAAGCCACGCAGCCCTTGTCGTTGGCCAGTGTTGCGGCCACGAGAGCCTTGGCATGTTCCATCACTTCGTCGCGCAGTGCGGCGTCATTCAGTTTCACAAAGCAGTTGAGTCTTATCATAGCTGTTCCTTTCTTGTGTTTTATTTTGTTGTTATGCCGGCCACAGGGGCCGGCGGGGTTGTTGTTACTTGTTGAGTGTCCAGGTTGCACCGTCCTTGGTGTCCTTCACCTCGAAGCCGGCAGCGGCCAATTCGTCGCGTATGCGGTCGCTGGTTGCCCAGTCTTTCGCAGCTTTTGCCTTGGCGCGCAGGTCGAGAACCATGTCAACCACCTTGCCGTAGGCTTCCTCGCGCTCGTCGGATGAGCCGCTGCGGTCGTCGCGCAGTCCGAGGATGTCGAAGGTGAAGAGATGCATCGTCTCTGTGAGTTCCTTCAGACAGTCGGCACATATTGTGGCCTTGTGGTCCACGAGTTTGTTTATCACGCTGCATGCCTCGAACAGATGGCTTATCACCTGCGGTGTGGCCATGTCGTCGTTCATTGCGTCGTAGCACTTCTGACGCAGTGCCTCTACGGTCTTCTTTGTCTGTTCGTCGCACTCGGCAGCCGGTTTTATGCGCTTCAGAGCGGCTATTCCGTTCATCAGTTTCTCCAGACCCTTCTCGCTTGCCTGCAGTGCCTCGTTGGAGAAGTCCACCGTTCCGCGGTAGTGTGCGGAGAGTATGAAGAAGCGGATGGTCATCGGCGAGTATGCCTTGTCGAGGCTCTGGTGGTTGCCTGTGAAGAATTGTTCGAGCGTGATGAAGTTTCCGAGCGACTTGCCCATCTTCTGTCCGTTGATGGTTATCATGTTGTTGTGCATCCAGTATTTCACCATCTGGTCGCCCTGGCTTGCTACAGCCTGTGCTATCTCGCACTCATGGTGCGGGAACACGAGGTCGAGTCCGCCTCCGTGTATGTCGAAGTGACTGCCCAGATACTTGCGTCCCATGGCGGTGCACTCGCAGTGCCATCCCGGGAAACCCTCGCTCCAGGGGCTCGGCCAGCGCATGATGTGCTCGGGCTGTGCCTTCTTCCACAGTGCGAAGTCGGCCTGGTTGCGCTTCTCGCCCACGCCGTCGAGCTGACGGCTCGCGTTGATTATGTCGTCAAGATTGCGTCCCGAGAGCACTCCGTAATGATATTTCTCGTTGAATTTAGCGATGTCGAAGTATATGCTTCCGTTACTCTCGTAGGCGAAACCATTGTCCATTATCTGCTTCACCAGCTCTTCCTGCTCAATGATATGGCCCGTTGCGTGCGGCTCGATGCTTGGCGGCAACACGTTGAGAGCCTCCATTGCCGAGTGATAGCGGTTGGTGTAATACTGCGCAACCTCCATCGGTTCGAGCTGTTCGAGCCGTGCTTTCTTTGCTATCTTGTCGTCGCCGTCGTCAGCATCGTGCTCCAGATGGCCCACGTCGGTGATGTTGCGCACGTAGCGCACCTTATATCCAAGGTGCTTCAGATAGCGGAAGAGAATGTCGAACGTAATTGCCGGACGTGCATGTCCCAGGTGCGGGTCGCCGTAAACGGTAGGTCCGCATACATACATTCCCACGTTTGGCGCGTGCAGAGGTTCGAACAACTCCTTTCGTCTTGAAAGCGTATTGTATATGAAAAGTTTCTGTTCCATGATGTTTCTGTTTGTCGTGCCGTCGCAATGAGCGTGCGGTACGGGTTGTAAATATCTGCAAACTTACAGAATTTTTTCCGAATTACGCATCTTTTTCCTGCATTTTCCTCATTTTATGCATGTGTGCGGGGCTGTGTATGCCGTTGTGCGGAAGGCTGTTGTGGCCGCTGCTGCGGGAAAAGGTAAGGGCTGAACACGGTTCACACCGGATTCTGCCCTGCGTCGAAATCTTTTGGATGAATGATTGTATGTGTGTGCTGCCATGTGCGGCAGCGGATGATTGGCCGCTCATACCGGGCTTGACGATGCCCAGTGGAGGCTTTCCTGTGGCATCCTTGGCGGCTGCCGGATTTGCCTGACGGTTTCTGTTATGCCGGCGCAGACCGTATTATCCTTATCTGTCAGAGGTCACAGGCGGCAGTGATTGTGCCACCTGTGACTCTGCTGTCACCGATATTGCATAGTTATGAGAGAGATTCGGGACTTATTCCGGTTCGACATCCCACTGTATCGGCACGTTCTTGAACGTCAGCGCGCCGCGGTATTGCGGGTCGATGTAGATAGACATCTTTATCAGCTGGAACTCCTTCACCGACTTCTTCACGTCCTTGAACTGCTGCTGCGGTGCGTCCACTTTCAGTTTTACGAACACTCCTTCGGTCACGTCGCATCCCATTCCGCCCATGGCCGATGTTCCGTAGGAATTGCCGTCGGCGTCGATGGCCATGGTCTTGTTGCCGTTTTCGTTGCCGCTCAGGATGATACGGTTCTTGTTGAGTTTCATTTTCACTTTCAGAACAAGGTAGGCCGTACCGAAGTTTTCGGACGTACTCTTGCCGTAGCAGCCCACCAGCTCAATGTCGGCAGCGTCGGAGAAGGGATTGATCATTGTGCCGCCCGATGCTATTGCCACTTCAGCCGCCTGCGTTCCGGCGTCCTTTGCCTCTGCGGTCTTTGCGTCGGTGGTTCCTGTCACGGTCTCCACGGCCTTCTTTGCTTTCTTCAGCAGGTTGCCTATCTGTGCGTCGGCTGTCTGCGGCACTGCAAATACGGCAGCCACGGCAATGATGAGTGTACGGATGATGTTTCTTTTCATGTCTTTTCGGTTTTTGGTTTGTGAGGTAATGATTTTAATTCTTTTTTGCAAAGATAGCCCTGTGTCATGTTGTTGTAGCCACGGCAATCCGTGATTTTGATATTGCTTCCGTCGCGGCATAATGTATGTCACGACGTGTTTCCCGGTAAATGTTATTATTGCTTTTCGGGCTCAGCAGAAACTCAACTGTGAGCGGTGGCAAAAGAAGCCCGCAGTTTCAAGACCGTATCGGCGTTGTTGCCTTCGGCTGAAAGGAACGCAATCGGGGCAGTTACAGATTTTCAGTATCATGCGGTTTTTTCGCCAGAGTTTTCTGTTCTACCCCGAAAAATAAATGAGAATTTGCGCGCGGACTTTCCTTCGGACGCAAATTCGCGAGAAATAACAGTTTTGTGCAATATACTGAATATCAGATATTTACGTCCGAGAGATATTTCTTCGTCATGCAATAAGCACCGTTTCAGCACGTGATATGGCCCGTTTCATTGCCTGATATGCACGATATCACACCATGAAACAGACGAAACCGGAGGCTGATATGGGCATTATCGGGATGCATAATGAATATGCCGGCACCTCATCGCAAGGTATACTGCAAAGCCGTTCGGACTGAAATGGGCTTTATAATACCATATTTAACATTTCCTTACATCTCTTTTGCGATTTTATTTTGTCAAAAAAAAGTCAAGAAAAACTGTAAGTCCGCCACTCGGGTTTTCTTTAAAAGCGCCTATATCAGGCGTGATAGATAACACCGGAAACATTTGCACGGTCTGTGGGGATGATTCTTCGTCTGTGGCATACTGACTTTGCTGCGGTGCGTAAAAAGCCGTTATGCAAGGTCTGGAAGCCTTTCTCGCGCTGCCGTATGCAGACCGTCGGAACATGAAAAAATAAAAGCTGCTGATGGTCAGCAGCTTATGTTGATGGCTCAAAGTCCGTGTGTTTGCAGCCGTATGGTCTGTAGTGCGGGCAGACGGTTGTATCGCGGACTTGCGCCGTATATCCATTCATCCGCAGATGAGTGCTTCTGCATGGTCGTGCATTGCCGCGCCTGTCCTCCGCTCAAGCCTTGCGGCCTTTGCTTGTGGCTGGTCCTGCCACAAGCGTTATTACGAGCGAGAGAAGCGCAAACAGCGCGCCCGTGAGGCAGACTCCGCCCCATCCGCACATGTCCCAGCCCACGCCGGCGCTGAGAGTGCCCAGCGAGCCGCCGATGAAATATACGGTCATGAATATGGTGTTCACGCGGTTGGCAGCCTCTGGCATCTGTTGTATGCAGTCGCTCTGGTTGCTCAGCTGTATGCACTGTGCACCTATGTCGGCCAGAATGATGGCTGCTATGAGTCCGGCGTAGCTGTTGCCGAGGAAGAAAGCCGTGCCCCATGCTGCCAGTTGCAGCAGTGCGCCGGCTATGCTGAAGCGGTGTGTGCCGTAGCGCGGCACCAGACGGCCCATGCCGCTTGCCGCTATTGCGCCCGCCATGCCGCACAGTCCGAGCACTCCGGTCATTGTGGCACCGGCGTGGAACGGCTCACCGGCCAGATGGAAGGCCATGCACGACCATATGGCGAGCATCGAACCGAAGGCCAGCGCCGAACGCACGGCGTTGAGACGTATGCGCGGACGGGTGCGCACTATGCGCCATACGGTGTGCATGAGTTGCGGATAGGTGCCGCTGAAGTTTGACTTCATGGCCGGCATCATGCCCATCGACACTACCAGACACACCACCATCAGTGCGGCGGATATGAAGAACATGGCGCGCCAGCCCAGTCGTTCGCCTATAAAACCGCTTATTACGCGTGAGGCGAGAATGCCCGTCAGCAGTCCGCTGAGCACGTAGCCTATGTTGCGCGACTTGTTCTCCGGACGCGAGTATTGGCCGGCTATCGGTATGAACAGCTGCGGAATGACCGAGCACATGCCCATGAGCAGCGATGCGCCCCATATCAGACTGAGGCTGCCCGAGGTGGCGATGATGAGGTCCATCACGGCTGCCGTGGTCAGAGTGACGGCTATTATGCGGCGGCGTGAGTAGAGATCGCCCATCGGAATGATGAAGCACAGGCCGAGGGCATATCCCGCCTGTGAGATGACGGTGATGAGATTGGCCTCCACTTCCGTGGCGCCGATGTCGGCGCGGATGAGTTCCAGTAATGGCTGATTGTAGTAAAGGTTGGCCACAGTAAGGCCCGCTATGATGGACATCATCAGCAGTATTTGCCGTGGTATGCCCTGGTTTTCCTTCAGTTGTATCATAGTGATTTGTTGTTTTCGGTCTGCAAAGTTATCTATATGTTGCGTGCCGCGCAACTGTTTTGGGCATAATTAACACGAAAGGCGGCCTCCATGGGGAGACCGCCTTCCTTGTTTTTCCGTTGTCCGGAGCCATACGCCCGTGGTCAGCGCACCACTGTCTTGCGTCCGTCCACCACGTATATGCCGCTCGGCAGGTTATGGTTGTCGCTCAGTTCGGCTCCCACCTTCTGTCCTTTTATGTTGTACACGCCCTTGGCGGTTCGGCCTGTGCCTGCTGTCGGTGTGCCGATGCCGTTGGTGTCGTCCACCTTGTGTATGCGGAAAAAGTCGGTCTTGAACCATCCGTTCTTCACGTCGGTGCCTTTGGTGCCGTCGGCGTTGGTGTTGCTCGAGCGTATGCCGAACTTCAGGTCGTCGCCTTCTTCTATGTCAACATATACATACATGTCCTGCAGCACGAACGTGTTGGGCGCTCCGCCTATGTATCCGGCGAAGGTGTTGTGCTCGCCCGGTGTCAGGTTCTTGTCGTAGTCGATGTCCATTCCGTAGTATTGCACGTTGTCGTTGGCGAACAGTCGCACCGTGGAGAGGAATCCCTCTTCGGCCCAAAGGCGGCAGCATATCATGTAACGGCCGGGAGTGAGCTTGTCGGCAGGTATTGTCTGATAGAGCGCGAAGTCGTCGGGCATGTTGCCGTTCTTTGCCTGGAACCAGCACACGTTGGTGGCGTGAGGGTTCGATGCGTCCTTGTTTATGCCGTAAGAGTCGCCCGGGAACCGTCCGGCCACCTTCCATCCGTGTATGCCGTAGATGGTTCCGCGGCGCGTATCGCCCGATGTGTTCTCCTTTATCGTGCCGTTGTCGTCGTAGAGTTCGAAGTCGTAGTTGGTTATCAGCTGCTTTGTCAGTGTGAGATCTTCCTCCTGCGGTTCTGGCATACCGCTCACTTTCTCTATGCGGAAGTTGTCCACCTTGAACCATCCGGCATTGTCCGTGGCTGTGGTTCCGTCGTTGCGCTTGTTGCCGGAGCGTATTCCCAGCTTGAGATCTTCGCCCTCGGCCACGGTGACATATACCTCCATTGGCATCAGGTTGAACGGTCCTGCGCCGTTCTGTCCGGCATGTCCGGCGTAGGTGTTCACCTCACCGGGTGTCAGCAACCGGGTGTAGTCGCTCTCGCTGCCGTAATACTGCACGTTGTTGTTGGCAAAGAGGCGTCCAGAAGTCTTCTTGTTCTCTTCCATCCACATCATGCACGACACGCGATAGATGCCCGGTTCTATCTCCGATGCGGTTATTGTCTGCGACAGTTCGAAGAATTCCGGCATCGGGAACGAGTTTATCCAGCACACGTTTGAGCCGTGCAGGTTGGCTGCATCCTGGTTTATTCCGTATGACGGCAGTCCGTTCTGTCCGAGTGTCAGTTCGCCGGTGTGGTCCCATCCGTATGGTATGCCGCGGTCGGTGTTGCCCTGCGGGTTGGGCGTTCCGTCGGTGCGGAGCTCGAAGTCGTTGTTCTTTATCAGCTTCACGGTGAGCGAATTGTCGGCCGATTCGGGCAGACGGTTGTATATTTCGCTCAGTACAACGCCCGGATCGAGCATATATACACGCACGCTGACGGTCTTGTCTTCGTCGGCGTTGTAGGTCACGGTGGCGTCGTTGAAGCCTTGCAGCACTGTCGTGTTCCACTTGCCTTCGGTCGCTGTGGTCTTGAGCGAGCACACTTGCGGCTCACCTCCGTCCACAGATATGGCTACGCGCAGGTCGAAACTGCTGTTTATCGGGAATGTGGGGAGGCAGCGTGCCGAAATCATGTTGGCGCCGCTCTTCACCTCTACGTCGTATTCGGCGTAGGGAGCGCTGCCTGCCTTGTCGGCAGAATACACCGTTTCGTCTATCGGCCATACGGTGACGCTGTTGCCGCCTACGCCCAGTCCTTCCAGAGTAACGATGTTGCCTCGGGTCGATGTGTATTTGTCGGCAGCCACGGCGAAGGTCTGTTCTTTCTCTATTTCCTTCTGCACACTGCTTATGTTGGACAGCGTTGCGGTCTCAGGCATGTAGAACTGCGACTGCTGGCGTGGCTTTGAGTCCATCATTTCGTTCCATTTGCCGCCTGCAATCTCGTTGTTGTATTTGTTTGTTATCTGCTCTATCTGTCTGTAAGCCTTGCGTGCCTCGGCCGCATACTCCAGCGCCTTGTCGCGCTGTCCGGCCTTTGCCAGCGTGAGACTCTGCGCTGCGCGGAATGTCTTTACGTTCATATAGTAGGCGCCTTTTACAGGATATTCTATCATTTCGAAGTAAGCATCCTGCAGCTCCGACGGTATTCTCGCCTTGAGATTGTCCACCTTGTCCACGATGTTTTTGTAGTCGTCGATGCGGCGGTCCTTCTCTTCGTCGGTGTAATTCACGGCGAATATGTGCTCCGGTTTGCCGCCAGCGCCGAGACGATAGTATTCCTGTTTGATGTCGCTCAACTCGTCGGCATATTCCTCACCGAAGGTTTTCGCTGCCCAATAGCGGCTGTACTTGTGAGCCTCTTCCGGATTCCAGCGTTCAACATCCCACGCCAGGTCCATGCAGAATTCCAGTTCTGCCTCGGCTGGTTTTATGTCGCCCACGTTGATTATCCACAGAGTGCGTATGCCGTAGTCGTATCCTTTGCTCAGCTCATAGCTTATGAGCGAAGGCGATGTGGAGCAGAGCCACAGATAGTCTTGCGGTGTTCCCCAGTAGGAAAGATGATAATAAATGCCGTTTCCGCCCGAACGCGCCTGCTCACTCTTTGTAGGCATCTGTCTGATGTAGCCATGATTGTCGTCCACCCATGTCAGAGTGATGTCCTCGGGAACCTGAAGTCCGGCGTTGTAGGCCTCGAGAACTTCCTTGTAAGGTATGAATATCTGCGGTACGGTGGTCGGGTCGCCGATGTGCTTCTCAAGCAGTTGGCGCTGGAAATCGATTATTTCCGTGAGTCCGCGCACCTTGTCCTGGGTGGTAGGATATCCGCTTATGCCCCAGTCGTGTACGCCGCGCATGCCGGTAGTATACATTGCATCGAAGCCCTTGCTTTCTATAACGCGCTCCTCCCAGTACTGTTGTATCTTCTCCTTGTTGGTCACATAGTTCCAGTTTTCGTATGTTCCGGTGCCGTCACCCCAGCGTCTCCATTCCCATTCATTGTCGCGAAGCATCTGCTCGCAGTGGCTCGAGCCGAGCACGATGTCGTATTTCTTCGCCACGGGAAGGTTTGCCTTGTTTGCCCAGAAAGCCTCCGAGCACAGGTGCATGGCGGGCCACAGCGTGTTGGCACGCAGACGAAGGAGCAGCTCCATCACCTTGGCGTAGCTGTTTGGACCTACATTATTGCGGTCGGGATCCATGTTCTTGGCAGCCCACGGCTGGAATCCCCAGTCCTCGTCGTTGATGAATATGCCGCGGTATTTCACCGAAGGCTCACCCGTTACGCTGCGTCCTGCCGAGGCATAAAGCCTGTCCTTATGCGCCGGAACGACGTCGGCCCACCAGATGTAAGGCGATACGCCCATCAGACGCGACACTTCGAAGATGGAGTAAGCCGTGCCGCGGGGTGTCGAACCGAACAGAACCAGTGCGCGGTCAATGCCTTCTGCGGGATTATCTACGGTCTGAAGGCCGTATGCCTCCCATTTTCCCTTGACGTCGGAAACGTCTATCTTGCCTTCGGCAGCGAGTCGGTCGATGAGTTCGGACGAACCTATGGTGCCCGCGATGATTGGCGAACTGCCGGCAGTAAGCTCTGTTCCGACCTTGATTTCCTTACCGGTCACGGCCTTGATGTCGCCTGCGAGTGCCGTGGCAGCGGTCTCAACAACTTGAGCGTCGTTCTTGTCGAACACGATGGTGGCGGTTGTTCCGTCGTCACCGACTATCGGGAAGCTGCCCGATTGTTCTGTTTCGCTCACTGTTATGGCGTTTTGCGCACAGGCATTGCCTGCCGTCAGAGCCGTCATAGCAGCAATGAAGATGAATGAAAAGATTTTTCTCATAGCGGTTTTATTAGTGAATGATATTGTTGTTTTGCAGTAATTTTCGAAAGATATGGCCGGATTTGCCGGCCGTTATGATGTCTGTGGCCGGTCATTTCACGTCGATACTTATCTCGGCAGACTTCAGACCGGAAGCCTTTGCCTTGAGAGTGAGGCGGCCGGAATGCTCGCCCGACTGTACTATCGCCGTGAGCATGCCGTTGAAAGCGTGCATCCGCGGCTTCTGGAACGGTTCGAGACAAGTGGCGTCGCCGTTGGCTACGGCACGGAATGAGCCGGCTCCGCTGACGCTGAATCGCACGGTTCTGTTGTCCGTAGGGCAGAGATTGCCGTCCCTGTCGGTCACTTTCACTGTGACATAAGCCAGATCCTTGCCGTCGGCCGACAGCTCCGTGCGGTGACATTCAAGTTCAATGCGATACGGCTTTCCTGCCGTCCTGACAGTCTTTTCGGCGGCGGGGCGACCGTCCTTGTCGTAAGCCACCACGCGAATCTCGCCCGGTTCGTATTTCACATCGTTCCACATCAGTCTGTAACGGCTTTTCAGCGAGCTGTTGTTCTTCTCGCGTCTGCCCTGGCTCTTGCCGTTTACGAACAGCTCGGCAGCCGGATAGCTCGTATAGACAAACACCGGAGTGACCTCGCCTTCGCGTCCCGGCCACGTCCAGTGGGGCAGTATGTGGAGCGTCGCATCGTTGCGGTTCCATATGCTGCGGTACATATAGAAACGGTCCTTGGGCAGACTCGCGAGGTCTATTATGCCGAACATGGAACTGTGGTTGGGCCATGCGTCGGTGTCGTAGGGAAACGGTTCGCCCAGATAGTCGAATCCTGTCCACACAAACTGACCGAGAGTCCAGTGATGGTCTTCGGCAAGTGCGAAGTCGATGTCGGGCAGATTGCACCATCCTCCTGCCTCCACGTCGTATGACGACGACTGATGATCCTCGTATGTCGCGCCGTTCTTGTCCTCGACGGGGAACTTGTAAATGCCCCGCGAGCTCACCGTCGATGCCGTCTCGCTGCCGAGCAGCAGGTTCTGAGGCAGTATGTGGTAGCCGTCTTCATAGCGATGGGTGCGGTAGTTGAAGCCCGGAATGTCGATGACGGACGCGAAACCATTGGACAGCACGCAGTCTATCTGGTCCATGCCACAGGTCACCGGACGTGTAGGATCCTCGCGATGGCAGATGTCCTGAAGGAATTCCGCCACACGATAACCGTCGGGACGGCACTGCGTGGGCACCTCGTTGCCGATGCTCCACATCACCACGCACGGGTTGTTACGGTAGTGTCGCAGCATGTTTACCATGTCTTTCTCAGCCCAATCATTGAAAAAACGGTGGTATCCGTTCTCACATTTCGCCACGTCCCATTCGTCGAACGGCTCGATCATCATCATCATTCCGAGCTCGTCGCACAGCTCCACGAGTTCCGGGGCAGGCATGTTGTGCGATGTACGTATGGCGTCGCAGCCCATGTCCTTGAGCATTAGAATCTGGTGTTTCAGTGCCGCGCGGTTTACGGCTGCGCCCAAAGGACCGAGGTCGTGATGGTTGCACACGCCCTGGAACTTGCGTTGCCTGCCGTTGAGGAAGAAGCCCTTGTCGGCCACGAACTCAATGCTTCTGATGCCGAAGCGCGTGGTGCACGAGTCGGTGAGCTGTCCGTCGGCATATATTCTGGACACAGCCTTGTAGAGCGCAGGACTCTCAGGCGACCACAACGACGGGCGGTCGATGATGAAATTCTGCTCCACGGGGCGGTCACCGATTACCCTTGTCTCATAGTTCTTGTGTGCGACCACCTTTCCTTCGGGCGAGATGATGCGCGTGTCGATGTTTATCTTCTTGTCGGCGGCGCCGGCAATCTCGGTCAGGAGACGCACGGAGGCATATGTGCTGTCGGCATGCGGGGTGGTGACATACGTACCCCAGACGGGCACATGGGTCTTCTCGGTGATGATGAGATGCACGTTGCGGTAGAGCCCTGCGCCCGGATACCAGCGCGACGACTGCGGTCTGTTCTCCAGCCTCACGGCCAACGTGTTCTTCTTTCCGTCGTGACGGAGTAGGGAAGTGACGTCGCAGTGGAATGAGTTGTAGCCGTACGGCCAGAAGCATGCCTCCTTGCCGTTGACATATACCCGCGCCTCGCTCATGGCACCGTCGAAGAGCAGCGTGACCGTCTTGCCCTCGGGAGCGCTGAACGACGTGCGGTACCATCCGCAGCCGGTGTAGGGCAGTCCGCCCGTGCGGCCCGTCTTGAGCGACGACTGAGTCTCAAGGTTCTGCGTGATGGCCACGTCCTGCAAATCGTTTTTTATGTCGAACGGGCCGTATATGGCCCAGTCGTGCGGCACGCATACCGTCTGCCAGCGGCTGTCGTCAAATTCCGGCAGTGCGGCGTCCTTGAAATCGCCTTTTGAGAACTTCCAGTTTTTCTCAAGCAACGTCTCGCTTCGTTGTGCGGACAGTGTACCGGACAGCATCAGCAGAAGCACTGCCAAGACTTGTCCTGTGAGTTTTGTGCTCATATCAGTAAGTATGTTTTAAATTAATTCAGGTAATATGGTTTTTAGTTCTGCGCTTGTCGCAGATACATTCAAGCTTCGATTATTGTTCAATATCAGTGGAAGTGATGCACAAATGTAGCAAAACTCCGTTGCAAAAATAATAAAAATGCCCGATATTTCATATTTCCGTACAATCTATATTGTGATGCATCATATTGGAGATAAAGCAAGAAGGCCGCACTGTATGGACGATAAGCTACTGTTCCGGCTTACAGTTGCATATGGAATGAAGCGTCTGTATGGCTTTGTGGAAATCCTGTGGAGGATTGGTTTTATTCATGAAGCAACACTGAATGAAGGAAATATTCCGGACAATGTGGAGTGGCAGGAATAGTGAGGAACGCATATTGGGGTAATAACAAATTCACGTTGCCGCGACAAATAAATACTCACCGCGAGAGGAGCACACGTTTTTCGTATGTCTCCTTATTCGTCATCTAGGCGTTTTTAGAGAAAACCCGGGCGGCGGACTTACAGTTTTTCTTGACTTTTTTTTGACAAAATAAAATCGCAAAAGA